>CAVVAT010000007.1:0-355163 GCA_963746215.1 uncultured Solirubrobacterales bacterium | reverse complement strand
CGAACAGCACCGGGAAGGTCGCCGACGATCAGCGTCGCCCAGCACTGAAGCGATCGCGCCCAGGCGAGAAACACAGGATTGCGGGTGAGGATCGACGCCTCGACGGCGGCGTCGAGCTGGATCGCCGCATCGCGCAGCCGCCCCTGGTTGATCCACGCGAGCGCCTGAGTGGTGCGCATCAGGGTCGGGAGATGTCCCTGACCGGCGGCCAGAGCGGCATCGATCGTCCGGTCGAGGAGTGCGGTGGCTTCGTCGAAGCGCTCCAGGCAGATGGCGCCGAGGGCGGTCCACGTATGAGCATTGAGGTGCGCGGTCAGTGCGGCCACGTCCAGCTGATCGATCAGCGCGAGGGCGGCATCCAACTCGACGCGAGCAGCGGCGACGTCGTCGCGCATGTAGAGCGCGGCGGAGTGCAGGCCGGTCGCGGCGGCCGTCATCGATTCGTCGTCACGTGCACGCGCGTCGGCGAGAGCCCCGCTGACCCAATGCTCGAAGCCGTCCTGATCGCCGGTGAAAAAGCAGTCGGCGGCGAGCTCGAGCTTTAGCGTCGACGCCTCCTGGGAGGTTGGATCATCAAGGGCATCGAGAGCGCCCTCAAGCTCCCGCTGCGCCTCGCCGTGGCGACCGAGGAGCTGCTTGACCTTCGCGGCCGACGCGATAACCCGACCCCGTAGCGCCGGATTCTCCGGCGGCATCAGGTCGAGGACTTCGGCGAGATCGGTGAGGCTGTCCTCGAAGCGGCCGCACGCAGCGAGCGCTCGTGCGCGTGGGACCAGCAGGCCGAGGCGGCAAGGCGCGTCGGTGTCTGCAACCAGCCGTAGCGCGGCTCCGTACCAGTGCGCGGCCGCCGCAGGCGCGCGCCCCGACGCGTCATTACCGGCTTCGGTCAGGGTCGCAATTGCCGCTTCGTCACCTGGGGCGGCGGAGCGCTCGAGATGGACTGCCCGCGCGGTGGCCGCAGCCCCGCGATCGCTGAGGGTTGCGGCCACCCTCGCGTGCGCGCCGAGGGTCCAGCCGGCGGGGGCGGACGCATAGACAGCCTGGCGGACGATCGGGTGTCGGAACCGAAAGCGACGCGGCACGTCGCCTGGCCGCACGAGATCACCGGCGAGCAGGTGATCGAGCGATTCGAGCGCGTCGGCCGGCTCGAGTGCGCTTGCGGTCGCGGCGAGCTCCGGATCGAATCCCTCGCCGACTACAGCCGCCCCCTGGAGGAGCTGGCGTGCTTGTGGGTCGAGTCGGTCGAGTTCGCGGGCGATCGCCGCCGCGACGTCGCCCGGAACACCCCCGAGCTCGGCGTCCGGCTTCACCGGGCCCAGCCCACCAGTCGCCGCCCAATCACGTGCCAGCTGCTCGAGGTAGAACGGGTTGCCGCCGCTACGACGAAGAAGCTCACGGGCGGCGTCCTCGCTGCCCAGATCGTCGAGTAGCGCCAGGGCCTGCTCATCAGGTAGCGGAGCGAGCTCGATTCGCACCGCCGTTCTGAGCTCAGCGCGGAGCCGCTCCGGCGCCTGCGCCGGACGCATCCCGATGGCCAACACCAGTGGCGCTCGCGGCGGATGGCGAACCATGTGGGAGAGCAGCTCGATCGAGCCGGAGTCGGCCCAATGCGCGTCGTCGATCACCAGCAGCAGCGGCTTGCGCCCGGCGAGGCCCTCGAGCATGGTCCGTACCGCGCGATGCGACCGATAGCGCTCCTCCTGCACAGCCGCCGCGCGTGGATCGCCGAGCCCCGAGAGCGACGGGAAGATGCGCGCAAGCTCGTCGCGTCCGTCGGGATCGGATGGCTGAATGGTCCGCGGGTTGACGGACCCGAGGTAGTCGTCCAAAGCGTCCAGGAAGGGGCCGAACGGCACGTCGACCTCGCCCTCGTTGCCACGCCCCTCCAGCACAAGGAATCGCCGCTCGTCCGCTGCTGCAGCCAGCTCCGCGAGCAGGCGTGACTTGCCGATGCCCGGCTCGCCCTCGATCGTGAGGACGGCACCCGAGTGGAGGCCCTCGAGGACCGACAGCATCCGCTCGACTTCCATGTCGCGACCCACAAAAGGCCTCATCCGAACCCCTCCAGGCCCGACGCCCCGAAATCAGGTGTTTCCACCTATACCGCTTCGCAGGTGGGAATGCGAGCGTCTGCGCCATGCAGTTCGTACTTAGCCATCGCCACCCCGCGTCGCAATGCGGGACGGCGTTCGCTGCTTGGAAGGGCTTCGAAAGCCCGCTTCGTCACTCCTCGGCGCTCGCAAGCTGCGCACGCCAGCCGGTTACGGACGCGGGCGAGCACCTCCTGATCTGGACGATCGACGCGGAGGACGAAGCGCACGCGCTCGCGCTGCTGCCGCCCTGGCTCGCTGAGCGAGCCGAGGCGCGCCCTGTCGGAGAGGTTGCGATTCCGTGAGAACGATGAAGGGATCAAGCATGCTCAGGTTCGGTGTGGCGTCGGTTGTCACCGTTGCCCTGCTGGCGGTGGCGCCGAGTGCGTTCGCCGCCGGCTTCACGGTCAACTCGAACGCGGGCAGCGCGGACGTCGCAATCGACGGCGTCTGCGATGCGGACCCGACGGCCGACGTGGACTGCACGCTCAGGGCTGCTGTCGAGGAGGCAAACGCCACCGTCGCCGCGGACGGGATCGGCTTTCAGAAGAGCAGCGACTCGGGAGGTGATCCCGACGACACCGCCTTTGTGACCGGCAAGCCTGCCGCGACGGTGGCGCTCGGCGGAACGATTCCGACGATCACGGCTGGCCTGACGATTGCGGCGGGTAACTGCGCCCCGGATCTGCCGATAATCGTCGATCCCCCGCAACCCTGCGCGAGCCTCGGCGCCCTGAACATCAACTCCAGCGGCGAGGTGACGATCGTGGGTCTCGCGTTCACGGGTGCCTCCAATACTGCGATCGACGTCAACATCGTCGGCGTCAGGCCGGAGCCCGAGTTCAAACTGCTCAATTCGTGGTTCGGGATGGATACCGCCGGGATGCCAACCGCGGGGGCTCCGACCACGGGCGTTCTGCTGCGAGCAGAGACCCAGGGCGCCGAGATTGGCGGCGACCCGCAGACCGGGCCAAACCTCTTTGCACGTCACCACGGTGCCGCCGTCGACATCCTCGGCGCCGACAACACCGTGATCACCAACAACCAGTTCGGCGTTCTGCCGGACGGCAGTTTCGCCCGCGCCGGTGAGGGGGTGACCTCCAACGGCTCCAACATCGAAGTCACCGGCGATTTGGCCGGGCCCGACCCGTCAACCGGAACCGTGATTGGAGGTTCAAACCCCATCTCGGCTGCCACCCCGGAATGCGACTGGCCCTGCAACCTGATCGCCTTCGCCGGTGCGGCGTCGGTGAGCAATCCCGACAATGCGGGGATCGATCTGCTGGCCGAGTCGGCGGGCGGCGAGGCCCCCGTCGACGGCGTCCTGATCGTCGGCAACCAGTTGGCACAGAACGCGACCGGGATCGCCGTGGGGGGCGCAACCAACGTCCGAATCGGCGGCCCGGCCGCGCAGAACGCGGACCGCAACCTGATCACCCGCTCTCCAGTTCGAAGTGGAGAGGACGCCGCGGAGCTGCTGATCGAGAACAACGTCGTGAGCACGACGGGCAGCGGGTCGACGGCTCCCCCGCTTCGCCTCTCGGGAAGCGGCCAGGTTCTGAACAACGTGATCTCGAGCCGAGCGAACCTCCCGGTTGGAGCGATCCTGCTCGAGGACACGTCAACTCCCAACTACGTGATCCAGGGCAACCGGATCGGCGAGAACCCAGACGGCGACGCGGTGATTGGCGGGAACTTTGGAATCGAGCTCAGGGCGGGCGCCGACGGCAACCTGATCGGAGGCTCGGACGCGGGCGATGGCAACACGATCTCATCCGGCCTGACCGCGAGCACTGTCCGGACCGGGATCTCGATCGCGAGCGACGGCAACGTCGTGAGCGGGAACCAGATCGGGACCGATTCCAACGGCTCGCCTGGGACGCTTCTGAACGGCATCGAGCTGGTCACCGATGCCGACAACAACACCGTGGGCGGCAGCATCGCTTCAGCCGAGAATCTGATCTCGAACCTCGGCGACGACGCGATCGTGATCACCGACGCCAACAGCGATGGCAATCAGATCCTCCGCAACCGAGGATTCGCAAACGGCAACGCCGCCGACGATCTGTTCTTGGATCTTGGCGACGACGGTGTCGGCAACCTGGTCGAGCCCAACGGCCCCAACGCGGGCGCGCAGGCGCCGGTGATCTCGATCGTCTCGGCGAACCAAGCTGCCGGAACAGCCGCACCCAACGCCGTCGTACGGCTGTTCGCGAAGGCCGATGCAACGACGGGTGAGCTTGAGGGCTTCTTGACGCAGGCGACCGCCAGCGGCGCCGGGGCCTGGGCGGCCTCCTTTACCTCCCAACCGCATGGCAAGCGGCTCGTGGCAACCTCGACAGTCGCGTTGAGCACATCCGAGCTCTCGAGCCCGGCGGCCGTCGACGCCGTTGCTCCCGAGACCCAGATCGACTCCGGCCCGCCGGCCGGTGCCGCCACCGCGGATTCGACCCCGTCGTTCGAGTTCTCTTCAGGTGAGATCGGCTCAACCTTCCAATGCCGGATCGATACGGCCGCTTTCGCTCCCTGCAGCGGGCCGGGACCTACGCACACGTCGCCTGTGCTCGCGGATGGCACGCACACATTCGAGGTGCGCGGCAGAGATCAGGCCTTGAACAGCGACGCAACGCCGGCGAGCCGGGTATTCACCGTCGACACCCTTTCACCGGACACTCAGATCGATTCCGGCCCGGTCGTGGGTTCCACTACGAGTGATTCGACACCAAGCTTCGGCTTCTCGGCCACCGAGGTTGAGTCGAGCTTCGAATGCCGAATCGACACCGATGCGTTCGCCTCCTGTTCCGGCCCGGGGGCGGAGCACACGGCCACGCCGCTGGGTGACGGGGCGCATACCTTCGAGGTCCGCGCGCTCGACCCGGCCGGCAATGTGGACGGCTCACCGGCCGCGCGCGAGTTCGTCCTGGCTCCCGACCCGCCCCCGCTAGCGGGGGACAGCGATCCGCCCGAGACGACCATCGTCAAGGGGCCGAAGCGCAAGTCCTCAAAGCGCAAAGCCAAGTTCGCCTTCTCGTCGGACGAGTCCGGCGTGAGGTTCGAGTGCAAGCTCGACAAGGGCGGATTCGAAAGCTGCGCTGCCAACACGAAGTTCAAGATCAAGCCGGGCAAGCACGTTCTCGAGGTCCGTGCGCGGGATGTGGCCGGGAACACGGACGCGACGCCTGCGAGAGCGAGATGGAAGGTAGGGCCCACACGGTGATGTCCATGCTGAGAACCGTGCGAGAGCGCGCGACGTACGCGAACCTCGTTTCCACCCTGGCCCTGTTTCTGGTCCTCACCGGCGGTGTTGCCTGGGCTATCGAGCGAAACGCGATCAAGTCAAAGCACATCAAGGACGGTGCTGTGCAGGCGTCCGATATCCAAGATGGAGCGATTGGCCCGGCGAAGGTCGCCGATGGCGCGATCGGCCACGCAAAGATCGCGGAGCGAGCGGTTGGCGCGGCGAAGATCGATGACGGTGCGATCGGTGCGGCGAAGATCGTCGACGACGCGGTCGGTCCCGGGGCGATCGCAGACGAAGCCGTCGGCACCGGCGAAATCGCTGACGGCGCAATTGGCGCGTCCGACGTCGCCGATGACGCCCTCACAGCTGCCGACATCGACGAGAGCACTCTCCCGGCCGGCGGCGGCGTCTTCGCCGGCACCGCGAGGAGCCTCGTCGACGGGCCGGGGCAGACCTTCTTTCCCACCGGCCGTCACGATCCCCCCGATGCCGGCTCGGACGTCTTCGCGGTTGCTCCGGTGGACCTGGAGGTCAGCGAGCTCCACGCGATCGCCGACCCGCAGGCCGGTGGCTCGATGGTCGTCTCGGTGGTGAAGGCAAACGCGAACGGAACCGGGGTGGAGTTCGTCCTCACCTGCACGATCACGCACCCCGAAGGCGACTGCGACAGCGGAGGCATGAGCGCCACGATCGAAGCTGGGCAGATCTTCACGGTCGCGATCGACCCGAACATTGCCGTGCCGGCGGCCAACGCGAGCGTGATCCATTCGTTTCTAGCCGCGCCCCATTAGCGCAACGGGAGGCCCATTCTCGCGCGGCGCTCTCTTATGCTCCTGCGGTGTCGAGCGAGCGCCTCACGATCGCGCAGGTGACGCCGCACCCCCTGGGCGTGCGCAACGAGGTCAACGAGTTTGTCGAGCGGGTTTCTGCCGAGCTCGCCGGACGCGGGCACAGGATCGTGATCGCGACGCCGTCGGGCTCGCGCCGCGACGTGCGCGAGTCGCGGCGAGCGATCACCGCGGCTCACGACAAACCCGCCGGCCTCTTCGCGGGCGGCGATCCGCGGGTGCTGGCGCTCGGGACGGGGATTCCCCTGCCACGTGGTCCGCGACCGCGCGCGGCGCCACTGCCAGTGGATGTCAGTCGCGCCCTCGAGAACCTCCTTGGCGGCGTCGACTTCGACCTGGTCCACGTACACGACCCGTTCGCGCCCAGCCTCGCCTCCGCAGCCCTTCGTCATTCGCGGTCGCTGAACGTCGGCTCCTTCCAGGAGCCGAGCGAGCGCACGCTCTCGACCCAGGTCGCGCGGCCCCTGGTAGAGATCTTCCTCGGCCGTCTGGACGCGCGGACGACGAGCTCCGCAACCACCGAGACGCTGATCGAACGCTTCTTCCCGGGTCAATACGAGCGGGTCGAGCCCGGAGCCGAAGCCGACCTGGACCCGTGGTGGCCCCGCCGGTCCGGCGGCGAGCTCGGCGGCGCGGCGGGGCCGGTGCGAATCGCCTTCTGTCTCGACGAGGAGAAGGGCGCGCTGCGCCTGTTCCTTCGAGCGATCCGCAGGCTTGAGGCCGAGTCCGATTGGGAGGCGGCGGTGTGGGCGCCCGATGGCAACGAGGTGCGGATCGCACAGCGGCTGAGAGATCGAGTTCGCGTCGTCCGTCCAGGCGACTGCACGCCGGAGGCGCTGGTCGCCGGAGCGGACGTCCTCGTCGCCGCATCCGGGGGACCACGCCTGGCGCCTGGCCTGATTCGCGCCGCGCTGGCCAGCCGCACGGTGCCGGTGTGCTCGCAGCTGCCCCTATATACGGAGCTGACCCGCGACGGCGAGATCGGCCTGCTATTTCAGCCGGGCGATGCAATCACCCTCGCCGGCCAGCTCGAGCGCCTCCTCAAGAGCTCCGCGCTGCGGCGCGAGCTGCGCAGCAAGGCGCGTGGCGCGGTGCGCGACTGGAGCGCGGTCGCCGATCAGGTCGAGGAGATCTATCGGCGCACGTGCGCACGCCGCCACGATCCGCGCGGCAACCCCGAGGTCCGCAGGCGCATCTCACGCCGGCGCCCGATTCACGTCGACCTGCACATGCACACCGACCACTCGTCGGACTGCGCAACTCCGGTCGAGACCCTGCTCGCGACGGCGCGAGAGGCGGGACTCGGCGCGATCGCGATTACCGACCACAACGAGATGTCGGGAGCCTTCGCCGCGCAGGAGGTCGCCGACGAGTACGGGGTCAAGGTGATCCTTGCCGAGGAGGTCAAGACGGCCGAGCAGGGCGAGGTGATCGGGCTCTTTCTCAAAGAGAAGATCGACCGCGGGATGACGATGGCCGAGACGATCGCCGAGATCCGCCGCCAGGGCGGGCTTGTCTACGTCCCGCATCCGTTCGACCGCCTGCACTCCGTGCCCGACTACGAGCACCTGCTCGACATCGTCGAGGAGATCGACATCCTCGAGGTCTTCAACCCGCGGGTCGCACTGACCGCGTTCAACGAGGAGGCCGAGCGCTTTGCCGCCAAGTACCGGATCGTCCCCGGCGCCGGCTCCGACAGCCACGTGGCCCAAGGCCTCGGCAGCGTGATGATTCGGGTCCACGACTTCGACGGCCCGGAGGAGTTTCTCGAGTCGATGCGAGACGCCGACATCGTCCGCAAGCACAAGAACCTCGTCTACGTCCAGGCGTTGAAATGGCTGCAGACAGGCGGCGGACGAGGCGGGCGCAGGGCCTCAGGACCGGTCAGCAAGCGCTGATGCAGGCCGGCGACGCGGCAGGAGGGCGGTTGGACCCGTCAAAGAAGGCATCCGGCTCGGAAAGCGGGCCGGAGGGAGCCAGCTTGCCGACAACTGACGATGAGATCCAGGAGAAGTACCTCGAGCGAGCGATCCGCGAGCTCAACTCGCTGACCCACCGCCTCCAGGAATGCTCCCACTGTCCGCGGGGGAATCTGATGCCCGTTCTGGGATCGGGTCACCCGCAGGCCGACGTGATGTTGGTCAAGTTCGCGCCGACGGCCGCCGAGATCGAGGAGGGCGTCGCCTTCTACGGGCGGTCGGGCAATGCGCTGATGAAGAGCTTCAAGCGGCTCGGGATCGACCCGCTCGCCGTTTACGGGACCCTTTGCGTCAAGTGCCCGGTATCGGACCCGGCGCTTGCCGCAGGTGAGTGCGTCGACCGGCTGATCGAGGAGATCGCGATCGTCCAGCCGCGCTGCGTCGTGGTCATGGGAGAGCGGGCGGTCGAGACGATCAACGACCTCCAGATTCCGCTCGCCCGCGAGCTCGAGCCCATCCCGGGCGAGATCCGCAAGCTGACACCGTCGATTGACGCGCTCTACGTGCCGGACATCGACGACTCGCTCGACTCCGAGGAGTCCAAGCGCGAGTTCTGGGGAGCGTTCCGCGCGCTCGGCGACTGGTACGAGGACCTACCGCCCTACTGAGTCTCAGCGTGTCTTCGCAAGGACGGTGACTGACACCGTCTTTGCGCCGCGGTCGCGTTCGAGTCGCAGCACCTTCGAGCGGCGGTCCGAGACAACCTCGGCGCCCTCGGTATGAACCTCATACTGGCCACGCGGATACTGGATTCGCGGCAGGAACACCTCGGTCAGCAGCGCCCGCGATAGGCGTTTGCCGTCGGGCGTGCGCGCGGAGTAGGTGAGATGGAAGCGCTTGGTGTCGGGGTCGAAGCCGAAGCGCTGCGGGGTTCCGGCGACGGCGCGCGGATAGGGCCGCGCCAACACGGCCAGCTTCTCGCGCTTGACGTTGTCACCGCGTGGCGGCTTGCTCGGATCGACGACGAGGGACTGGACGCCCGGGCCCGATGTCGTCGGGTCGGCGCAGTCGCAGTAGTGCCACTCCTGCCAGGAGACCATGTGGTCGTCGGCAAGGCGCACGATGCGCTCGACCGCGTCGAGGTCGTCGGTCGCGCCGAACTCGGTGAGGAACGGTACGTCGCCGGTCGCAGCTGAGTGCTCATCGGCGTTGGTGAGGGCGAGGTCCTCGAGCGGCTCGCACGCCGGGCCGGAGCCCGGACCGCCAAGCGATCCGGGCAGGCAGTACACGTGGTACGAGAAGCCACTCGCGGGATCTCCGGTGTCGGGCAGCTGCGTGTCGGCGCCGAAGTCGAACGTCACGAGCGGCTCGTTGAAGATCAGGGTCTCGGTGTCAACCGAGCGGATCGCGTCGTAGAGCTTGGTGAAGAACGGCGCCAGAGTGGTCGTGTCGAACGTCTGGCATCCGCTGGTGTTGAGGCAGCCGTCAGTGCCGAAGGCCGACCCCGGCCATGGTTCGTTGATGAGGTCGTAGCCCATCACGTAGGGCAGGTCGCGGAAGTCCTCGGCGACGTGGCGCCAGGCATCCGCATAGGCGTCCTGGAGCCCTCGGCCCTCTACCACGACGTTCGCCCAGAAGTTGTCGAAGGCGCGGTTGAGCCCCTGGTTGACAATGTAGTTGCCGGGAAAGCCGGCCTGTGGCTCGGCCGGGACACCGTCGTCGATCGTCTGCCAGTCCGGCCAACCCTCACCCTGATAGCGCTCGTTGTAGAGGTCCTGGTGGAAGTCCAGCAGGGTGAAGATCCGCTGCTTGGCGAGGATCGCCTCGGTGCGGGCGATGCTGCGCAGGTAGGCCTCGTCGTAAGAAGGGCCACTCGCGGTCGGTGGCGCCGGCTCGAGGCCCTTGAAGATGATCCCGAGCCGGATCGTGTTGAAGCCGTTGCGCCGCAGCCAACGGGCGTCGTCGGCGCCGAAGCCGGAGTCGGCGGGGCGGTAGGAGCCGACCTTGTAGACCATGTTGAGGCCGTGGAGCATGACCACGCGGCCGGTGCGGTCCGTGAACCAGCGGCCCTCGTGCGCGAGCGGCGGCTCGGGCTTGGCCGTGGCGGTGGCGCCGATCGCGCCAAGCAGGGCGATGGCGAGCGCGGCGATCGCCAGCGGACGCCGCACGGTGTTAGGGAGCCGCAGCTTCGGCGACTGCCGTCATCGCCTCGACGTTGGCGCTCGCGAGGCCGCGGACGACCGTGACGTCGAGAGCCGTGTAGGCGGCCAGGGCTGCCTGAGTCGAATCACGATCGGCGGTCGCGACGCCGACGGTCCCCTTGGGCTCGCCGAGGCGGTCGAAGTGATTGCGATAGCCGTCGTGGAGGTCGCGGTAGAAGGCCTCCTCCTTGGCGAGCCGCCCGGCGGAGTCGTCGCCGACCGCGACGCGGACGTAGCCAAAGACAGGCGGCGTTGTGCCATCGCCCGCTTCGACGTTCTCGCGCGCCGACGCGGCGAAATCCGGCGTCATCCAGTTGAAGAAGGCCCCGTCGTACTGCGAGCCGGCGAGCCGACACATCTTCGGGCCCATGGCAGCGAGGACGATCCGGACACCATCGAGGTGCAGACCGCAGCTCGCCGACCGCCTCGCGCATCGTCGTCAGCGGCTTCTTGGAAAAGCCGGCGCCCACGCCGAGCCACAGCCGTGACCGGTCGATCCCGAGGCGGTCGATGTGCCCCGCGATGTCGGCGGGGGAGTGCCGGTCAAGCGCCATCACCGCAACGCCGAGATCGAGATCGGGGGCGGCCTCGCCGAAGACCTTCAGCGTCTCGAGTCCGAGCGCGCCGGGGTGGTCGTTCGACCACATCGAGCCGAAGCCGAGCTGTGCACAGCGCTCGGCCAGCGGTGCGGCGACGTCCGGATCGAGCCCGGCGGCGACGCCGAATCCGCGCTCGCTCACACCTTCTCGAAGTAGCGCGACGGCCTCGACGTGGGGCGTCTGCGGGAACATGTCGACCGGCTTCACGCGGCGCAGCGTATATCCGGCCTCGACTATCTGCGCTGCGTTGGGCGCAAGCGTCGTGGGGTTGCACGAGACGTAGACGATCCGCGGCGCGCCGGTCTCGAGCAGGCGGCGGACGATCTTCTTCGACAGGCCGGAGCGCGGCGGGTCGACGATGACCGTGTCAGGCCGTCCCGCGCGCTCGATCAGCGGCGCGATCCCGAGCCGGGCGTCGGCGCAAACGAACTGGGCGTTCTCGATCCCGTTGGCGGCGGCGTTCACCTCGGCGTCGCTAACCGCCTCGGGCACGCTCTCGAGGCCCCAGACCTCGCCCGCGCGCGCGGCGAGCGAGAGCCCGATCGTGCCGATGCCGCAGAAGAGGTCGAACAGGCGCTGGCTGCCGTCGAGGTCGGCGAAGTCGCCGGCGATCGAGTAGAGGCGCTCGGCCATCTCGGTGTTGGTCTGCATGAAGGCCGTGTGCGAGACGCGAAAGCGCAGGCCGCAGAGCTCCTCCATCAGGTGCTCTTCGCCGAGGACGCCGGTCGGTCCGTCGGTGCCGCCGGAGAGGCCCTCGATCACCGTGTGCAGATCGACGGGTGGCCGCGGGATCTCGTCGGCCGAGGTGACGAGACGGGTCTGGATCTGCCCGGTCCGTCGGCCCTCGCGGACGACGAGATTGCGCAGCGCTGCCGGAGTCTGCCGCGGCTGTCGTAAGCGGTCAGGCCGCTGCCGTGGGCCCATGCCCGGACCGCGTTACGCGCTGCGTTGTTGGCCTCGGACGCGAGATGGCAGTCGTCGAGGTCGACGATCTCCGACCAGCTGCCGCGGCGGTGGAAGCCGAGCGTGATCGCGCCGGGCCGCTCGCCGAACGAGTACTCGAGCTTGTTGCGGTAGCGCCAGGGCTCGATCGCGGGCTCGATCGGCTCGATCTCGAAGCCGTCGAGATGGCCGAGGCGGCGCAGGGCGTCCTCGACCTGGTGAGCCTTCTCGGCAAGCTGGCGCTCGTATGGCAGTCCCTGCCAAGGCGCGCCCGGGCAAGGCTCGCCGTCGTGCACGCAGGTGTCCGCGATCCGATCCGGGCTCGGGCTGAGCAGCTCGACCGTGCTGCCCTCGGCGTAGGCGCGCTTGGTCTTGGTCAGCCGGACGCGGACGCGGTCGCCGGGCAGAGCGCCGTTGACGAAGACGACGTAGCCGTTGGCGCGGGCGATTCCGCGGCCGCCCTGCGCGAGCGACTCGACCTCGAGCTCGAGCTCCTGTCCGGTTCTGGGTTTTGCCTCGGCGGTCGTCCATCGCTGGACCGCCGAGGTTACGGTCGCGGGTCAGCCCCGGGCGTTACGCGAGCTTCTTCTCGATCTCGTCGAGGATGCTCTTGCGGGCCTTGCCCCGCTTCTCCTGGGTGCGGACCTTGCGGAGGTCGGCCTTGGTCATGTCCTTGAGGCGCGACTTGATCTGCGGCGCCGTGAGCTGCTCGTAGGCGGTGATCGGCGCCCCGGGAACGCCGGCGCGGCGTCGCAGCTTGTCGGCCTCGGCGAGCGGCCGCTCGGCGGCGTCGCGCGCGGCGCGGCCGACCCGGTCGGCGGCGCCCTTGGCCTGCTTGCGGGTCGTCGATGTGCGGCTGTCGACCTCCTTGCGGGCCTGGTCGAGCAGTCTTCTCGAGCTCCTTGATCAGGTCGTCGCGTTGCCTTGCGACCGCGGCTGACGAGGTTCGAGACGAGCTTGTCCGCGTCACCGCGGGTCATCCGCCCGCGCTTGACGGCGTCGTCGACGACCTCCTGGATGCGGTCGCGCGAGAGGTTGACGTTCGACTCAAGCGCGCCTCGGGTCTGCTCGAGCGCGTCGCGGAACGCCTGGACGCTCTTGTCGGAGCGGCCGGCCGAGGCGCGGCTCGAGCGCCGGACGCCGCCCGACGAGCGGCTTGCCGACGGCGGCTCGCAGCGAGCGGCTCGATCCCGCGCGACTGATGCGGCACGCTTGGGCCTTGCAGCGTCTTCGGTTTCGCGGCGCGCTTGGGCTTCGCGGCGCTCTTTGGCTTCGCGCGCTTCGGCTTTGCAGCAGCCCGCTTGCGCGTGGATGAGCTGGACTTCTTCGAACCGCCGGAACTCGTCGCCACTTGCTTCTCCTCGTATTGGGGCCGGGCTACACAGGGACTATCTCACGTTGAGAACCGCGCCTCGACAGGGGCATGGTCCGAGAGGCGGATCGCGCGGGCGCCTTCGCGGACCTCGCGCCGCTCGGGCGGCCAGCGGAGGCGCTGGCGTACGGGTCCAGGCCGCGGACGAGCAGGTGGTCGAGCGCGTCCGGCGCGGTCGTCGCCGGCGAGTCCGTCGCGCCGCTCGAGGCTCGCCGTAGATGTTGGTCTCGGCTGGGTCGCAGGTTGAGGTCGCCGCCGAACACGAGCGGCGTGTCTGCCGCCCATCGATTGCATGGCCGGCGGCGGTCAGTACCTCGCGCTCGGCCTCGCCGCGCCGGCCGGGCCCGGCGCTGGCGTGAAGGTTGGCGACGCAGACCTCGATCGGCCCGGATCGCCGACCAGGGCCCGCGTGAACGCCATCATCGCGCCGCTCCGGGCTGCGGGCCCGCGGTCAGCACGAGCTCGCGGCGCTCGAGTGATCTCGCCGCGGACGAGCGTCAGGTTCGAGCCGCCCTCGTTCGACGCGATCAGGTCCGGGTTGAGGCGGTGCGAGCGTCGCGCGCAGCCAGCCGAGCGAGTTGCGGGAGGTGGCTACGGCGTGGCCGGACGCGCTGCATGCCTCGGCGAGCGACGCGCTCCAGCGCGGCGGGCACTCCTGCAGAAGGGCGACGTCCCAGTTCGCCGCGGCGATCACCGATGCGAACTCCGTCTTCGAGGTCGCGGTTGACCTGCAGGTGGGTGGCGTTGCGCTCGGTCGTGCGCAGCAGGCGCGAGCGCCAGGTGAAGAGTGCTGGATCGGGCGGATGGTCGCGACCGTGAAAGAGGTTCCAAGTGAGCGCGCCCAGCTCCATGCGCGTCATAGAATGCCCGCCTTGAACGGCCCGCCGAGACACCTGATCACCGGTGAAGAACTCGATGCGGCCGCGCTCGCGACGCTGATCGAGCGCGCAGACGAGCTGAAGGCCGGTCGGGCCGGCGGTGTCGGGTCGAAGGCTCGCCGGCGTTCGACCGTCGCGCTGTTCTTCGAGATGCCGTCGACGCGCACGCGGGTCTCGTTTCAAGTCGGCGTCGCCGAGCTCGGCGGACATCCGCTGCCGCTGCGCGCCGACGAGCTGCAGCTCGGCCGCGGCGAGTCGATCGCCGACACGGCCCGCGTGCTCTCCCGTTACCTGCACGCGATCGTCATCCGCGCGCGCTCGCACGAGCAGGTCGAGCAGCTCGCGGCGTCGCGGACGTGCCGGTGATCAATGCGCTCACCCCGCTTCATCACCCGTGTCAGGCACTCGCCGACCTGCTGACGATTCGCGAGCGCTTCGGCGAGCTCGAGGGCGTGAAGGTCGCCTACGTCGGCGATGGCAACAACGTCGCGCGGTCGCTGGCGATCGTGGGACGGACCGCGGGCGTGGAGGTTCGGGTGGCAACGCCGCCGGGATACGCGCTCGAACCCGGGCTCGCCGCACTCGACACGAACGACGTTAGAGAGGCGGCCACCGGTGCCGACGTGCTCTACACGGACGTCTGGGTCAGCATGGGCGACGACGAGGACGAGGCTGCGACCCGCCGCGACGATCTCGCCTTCTACCAGCTCAACGAGGACCTCCTGGAGGTCGCATCGGATCGCGCGATCTTCATGCACTGCCTGCCGGCGCATCCCGGGCGAGGAGATCTCCGAGGGGGCGCTCTACGGCGAGCGGTCGGCCGTCTGGGACCAGGCGGAGAACCGGCTGCACGCTCAGAAGGCGCTGATGGAGCTGCTTGTCGCCAGTCTGACGTTCGACCGCGCGGCGAAGCGCGCCGGGCGATTTCGGACCAGAGTCGAGACATCGGACCCGCAGCGGTCCGCATCCTTGTGACAGATGCAGAGGCTCTCGACGCTCGACACCTCGTTCCTCCGGGTGGAGACGCCGAGTGCGCATATGCACGTCGGGTGGATGGCAATCTGAGCTACCCCGGGGTAGAGGAGCTCGACCCCGACAGGCTCAGCGAGCGGATTGCGGCGCGTCTTCATCTGGCGCCGCGCTTCCGTCAGGTGGTGGCGCCCGTGCCGCTCGGTGAGCCGATGTGGCGGATCCGGGTCGGGCGGCACCGAGCGCGATCTGGGACGGCATCTGGATGGGCGGCTTTCTCTCTCAGCAGCTCGACCGCTCAAAGCCTCTTTGGGAGATCGTCGTCGTCCCCCGGCGGATTGCTGCAGTGGGGATGCGCTGCTGCGCTCGATGGTGCAGCTGCCCGGCTTCCTCAAGGAGCGCGCGGCGCGTCTCGCAGCAAGCCCCCGGATGTACAACCTCGCGGTCTCGAACGTGCCCGGGCCTCGGATCCCGCTGTACGCAGCCGGCGCCGAGGTCGACACTCCACTTCTCCGCCTACGTCGACCCATCTGCGCTGCCTGACGCGGGCGAGCTCGGCGGCTTTTCGCCACAGCGGTCGGTGAGCTGGAGCACGCCGTGGGGCGGGGGAGCCGGACCCGACGCGGCGGGCTCTCGGACACCCCGCCCAAGCGCGAGCTGCAGCTAGCGTCGTCAGGGAGGACGCTAGCCACAGTTCGCTGCTGCGCTGCCGCCCTAGACTTAGCGCGCCACGGCCCCGTGGTCTAATGGTAAAGATGCCGGCTTTTCAAGCCGAGCGACACGGGTTCGACTCCCGCCGGGGCTACTCACATGCAACCCGAGATCCACATTGGCCCGCTGACGTTGCAGACCTTCGGGCTGATGTTCGCGCTCGGGTTCATCGCCGCGGGCATGCTGATCGCGCAGCGGCTGAAGGAGCTCGACAAGCCGGTCGACTGGGCCTACGAGCTGATCTTTGCGGCGCTCGTCGGCGGCATCGTCGGCTCGCGGCTCGACTTCATCATCCAGAACTACGACGAGGTCTCCGACGACCTTCTCGGCAATCTCTTCTCCGGCGCGGGGTTGGTCTGGTACGGCGGCGCGATCGGGGGTGCGATCGGCGTCGTGCTCTGGGCGCGGTGGCGCAAGATGCTCAACCTCGGGCTGCTCGACCTCTGCGCCCCGGGCTGGCGATTGGCTACGCGGTCGGGCGGATCGGCTGCCAGCTCTCCGGCGACGGCGACTACGGGATCCCATGGGACGGGCCGTGGGCGATGGCCTATCCCGGAGGGCACGGTTGCGACCGACGTGCCGGTGCACCCGACGCCGATCTACGAGACGCTCGCGATGGGGCTCGTCGCGTACACGCTCTGGCGCCTGCGCGATGTTTCCAGCCCGGCCTGCTGTTCGCCCTCTACCTGGTCTTCGCCGGGGTCGAGCGGTTCCTGATCGAGTTCATCCGCCGCAACGACGACGTCGCCCTCGGCCTCACCCAGGCGCAGCTTGTGAGCGTCGCGATGTTCGGCGCGGGCGCCGTCTGGATCGCCGTCAAGGCGCGGCGCGGACAGCTCCTAAACGGCGCGCAGCATCCCGCCGTCGATGGGGATCGACGTTCCGGTGATGTAGCCGGCTCTGGTCTGAGCACAGAAACGCGACCAGATCGCCGTACTCGCCGGGCTCACCGAGACGACCGGCCGGGATTCCCTCCACCGCGCCCTTCCCCATCTGCTCGCGCCCGCCCCAGTTCGAGGCGAGCCGATCGGTCGCAAACCGGCCGGTGGCAATGTCGTTGACCGTGATCCCGTCGGCCGCGACCTCGCGAGCGAGCGTCTTGAAGAAGCCGACCAGGCCGGGGCGGTGGGAGTTCGAGAGCGTCAGTCCGTCGATCGCCTCGCGGGTCGAGCTCGAGCCGACGTTGACGATCCGGCCCCAGCCGCGCTCACGCATCCCCGGCAGCACGGCCTCGACCAACACGCGCGGAGCCAGCTGCAGCGACTCATACGCATCGCGCCACTCGTCGAGGTCGGCGTCCAGCGCGCGGCCCCAGGGGCGGGCCGCCGGTGTTGGTGACCAGGATCTCCACCGGGCCCAACCCGCTCGGCGACCGCCGCTGGCAGCGCCGCCAGCCTGTCGAGATCGGCAGTGTCGGCCTCGAAGCGCGGTCACGTCGCCCTCGATCTCAGCAGCGGCCTGTTCGAGCTGTTCGAGCGAGCGGCTCGCGATCGCGACCCTCGCCCCCTCGCGCGCGAGCGCCTCGGCGATGCCCCGGCCGATGCCCTTGCTCGCGCCGAGCACCAGCGCGACTCTCCCGTCGATCCCGAGGTCCATAGCTCGACGGTAGCGTGCCGACCGTGACCGTACACGGAGGACGCAGCTCAAGCGCGACTTCAAGCGCTCGCGCTGGTTTGGTTTCGGCGGCGTCCTCGTCCTGATGGTCGTCGTCGCCGCCCTCGCGCTCACTCTTCGGTCAGAACACCGCGAATCCGACCGGCCTCTACATCGTCATCTTCATCCTCGTCTTCGGATTCGTCGGGCTGATGCTGCGCTTCCAGCGCCGCGACCTCGACGCCGCCGAATCGCACGCGAAGGCCGAGGCGACCGGGCCTGTCTCCACGGTCACCGACCCAACCACTCGCCAACTCCGCCTCGCTACTTGCACGCGCTGGCAGTCGGGCCGATCGACGACGCAGGCGATCGACGAGGCGACCGACGCGCACATGGGAGCATGGGCCGCAGCTCGATCTCCTCCGGAGCGATCCTGATGGTCCTGATCGCCATCGCGGTGATCCCGTGGCAGCTATTCCAGTTCTACTGGTCGCTGATCGTGGTCGTCCCGATCATCGTCGGCTACGCCGGCTACCTGCTCTCGCAGGTCATGGGCCCGGGCGGAAGCTTGGCGCCGATCTATACGCGCTCTCCGAGCCGACCATGACGCCGCTCGGGCTCGCGCTGACCGAGGCACCAAGGATCGTGACGACGCCCGCGGGCGGCCGGGCCTGGGATGCAGAAGCAGATCACCGGCACGGCCGTCTACGAGGGCAACCGCCACGGTCGAGGCGGTCAGCCTGCGTCTGGCGACGAAGACGCACGACCGAGGTCGGCGGCACCTATCCCGCTTTTCAGATTCGCAACCGCGAAGGGCGGCTGCGACCGGCGAGCCGGATCCCCGCCTGAGGTCGAGACCGTGATCGCGTCAGCTGGCCGCGTCGCCCCTTTGGCGCGGTGTCAACGTGCGGGGCGGCGACGGGGGGCATCGTCGTCGAGCGCAAGGACAACCGGGGCAGCTGGATGTGCGATCTCTGGCTCGCTGAGCGGCTTGCGGACGCTTTCTGATCCGCAGCCACCTCCCTCGCGTTAGTAGGGGCCGACGGGGGAGCGACCCGCCTCCCCGCGACCCGAAGCAATGGGAGTTCACACAATGAGCACTTCCACCCGCAGGAAGCCGAGCGCCATCGAGCGGGTCACTCGCGACCCCGTCTCGCGGCGCAAGTTCTTCCTCCTCACCGGTGGGACCGGATCCGCCGCCGCGTTCCTGGCGGCATGCGGAGACGACGAGGACACCTCGTCGACCGCCGCAAGTTCCAGCACCACCACGGAAATGGATTCCGACATGGCCTCGCAGTTCGGCGAGGGCGACCTCGGAATCGTCAACTACGCGCTCACGCTCGAGTACCTCGAGGCAGCGTTCTATGCCGACGTCGCCAAGAGCGGCCTGTTCAAGGGCGATGACCTCGCTCTGATCAAGGGCATCGGCGAGGCCGAGCAGCAGCACGTCGACGCGCTCACCGCGACGGCGAAGCAGCTGGGCGGTCCGGTTGCCAAGGCGCCGAAGGCGGAGTTCCCGCTCGACGACGCGAAGTCGGTCCTCGAACTCGCGGCGACCGTCGAGAACCTCGGCGCCGCTGCCTATCTCGGACAGGCCGCTGCGATCGAGAGCCCTGACATCCTCGCCGCAGCGCTGTCGATCCACTCGGTCGAAGGTCGTCACGCGGCCGTGCTCAATGTCCTCACCGGACAGGAGCCGACCCCGGACGGCGCGTTCGCACAGCCGGCCGACATGCAGGAAGTCCTCGACAGCGTCCAGCCGTTCATCGCGTAGGTACGCGGGACGTCAGAAAGGAAATACAGATCATGCAAGAGCAGATCAAGACTGCAGGCGCCCCGGAGCTGGCGAAGATCGAGGTCGAGAACCTCAATCGGAGCACGTTCCTGATGCGCGGCGTTCTCGCCGCAGGTGCCCTGTACGGAACCGCCGCAGTCTCCCCGCTCGTTCGCAAGGCGTTCGCGCAGGGATCCAGCGGTGACATCGACATCCTCAACTACGCGCTCACGCTCGAGTACCTCGAGGCGGCCTTCTACGACGGCGCCGCGAAGACTCCCGGGCTGAGCTCGGAAGTCGCCGGCTACGTGAAGACGTTCGGCGAAGAGGAGCAGGAGCACGTCGACGCACTGACGGCGACGATCAAGGACCTCGGCGGCAAGCCCGTCGCGGCTCCCGGCGTCGACTTCGGCGACGCGTTCTCGAGCGCGGACAAGCTGATCCCGCTTGCGATCACGTTCGAGGACACCGGCGTCAGCGCCTACAACGGCGCCGCCCCGATGATCGAGTCGAAGGACCTGCTGGCCACGGCCGGCGGGATCGTCCAGGTCGAGGCCCGTCACGCGGCGACGATTCGTTTCGCCGCCGGTGAGGACCCCGCACCGGACGCGTTCGATCCGACCCTGACGATGGACGAGGTCCTCAAGGCCGTCCAGCCCTTCGTCAAGTCATGACGTACCGGTTCGCATCCGCGCTGCTCGTCGCGGCGGGACTCGCCATCGCAGGGTGCGGTGGCGATGACGACAGCGCGGATGCGACCGGATCCACTTCGACGACAACCGCGATCGGCGCCGTCGGCGGAGATGACCGACAAGGTCGACATCGCCGACTTCAAGTTCGGACCCGAGACGATCGAGGTCGCAACCGGAACGAAGGTCACCTGGACGAACTCCGACACCGCGCCGCACACGGCGACGGCGGACGACAGCTCGTTCGACACCGGCGACCTCGACAAGGGCGACGAAGCCGACCATCACCTTCAACGAGACGGGTGAGTTCACCTACTACTGCAGGTTCCACCCGATCATGAAAGCGACGGTCGAGGTCCAGTAGATCGGACCTCGGCGGAAACGAGATAGACAATGCCGAACATTGGACCAATGGAGATCGCGATCGTTCTGATCATCGCTCTGGTGATCTTCGGACCCTCGAAGCTTCCCGAGCTGGGCAAGTCCGCCGGCAAGGGCTTCCGCGAGTTCAAGGACTCGATCACGGGCGACCACGACGACGACCGAGAAGCCGCAGATCACCACCACCGACTCCGGCGCCGCTGAGCGCGTCGACGGCGAGGTCGTCGCCAGCCGCTCGTAGTCCGTGCCGCATTTGAAGGCACACCAAGACCGGCCACGCTGACGAGCTCAGCGTGGTCGACCACCTCGACGAGCTGCGTACGCGGATCATCGTCTCCGCGTGCGTGCTCGTCGTCGCGGTCGGTCTCTGCTTTTGGCAGAACGGCCTCCTGCTCGCGGTCGCCAACACGCCGCTTCCCGAGCGGCCGCGAGCCGCTGACCTTCGGCGTCACCGAGCCCTTCTTCACGACGATGAAGCTCTCCCTCTACGCGGGGATCCTGCTCGCGCTGCCGGTGTTGCTCTACCAGGCGTATTCGTTCATCCTGCCGGCGTTCAAGCCCGGCGAGCGCAAGGTCGTGCTGCCGCTGCTGCTGATGGTTCCCGTGCTGTTCATCGCCGGTGCCGTCTTCGCCTACTTCGTGGTCATGCCGGCCGCCCTGAACTTCCTGCTCAGCTTCAACGCGGACGAGTTCAACATCCAGGTTCGCGGTAGCGAGTACTACGGCTTCTTCATCCTCACGCTGATCTCAGTCGGCATCCTCTTCCAGATCCCCGTCGGAACCCTTGCTGTCACCCGGCTCGCGATCGTCACGCCCGAGCAGCTGGCGGCCAACCGTCGCTACGCGGTGCTGCTGATCGCCGTGGCGGCGATGCTTCTGCCCGGCACCGACCCGGTGACGATGGTGCTCTCGATGGCCCCTCTCTACGCGCTGTTCGAGGTCTCGCTCGTGCTCGCTCGCAGGTTCGGCCGCCCGCCCGCCACAATTTCACCATGGCCGGCCGCCTCCTCTGGATCGCCGTAGCACTCAGCCTCGCGCTGCCCGCCTCCGCCGCAGCGCTCGGTCGTCTACGTCGGTGACAGCCTCGGCGTGGGCACCGGGCCCTACCTGGAGGATGAGCTCGACGGCGTCGCGATCAACAACGACAGCGACATCGGCCGACCGAGCGGCGTCGGCGTCGCGATCCTCCAATCGCTGATCGCACCCGACGACGAGGTCGTCGTCTTCGACCTGGGCACGAACGACGACCCGGGCGACCCGGATGCGCTCGCCGAGGATCTCGCAGCCGCCCGGTCGATCGCCGGCAGCCCGCTGCATGGTGATCGCGACGCTCAACCGCCCGCCGCTCAACGGCGTCCCTGTCGACGGCCTCAACCGCGCCGTGACCTCGTTCGCACGAGCTGACGGCAACGTCTCACTCGTCGACTGGCACGCGCGCGCCGAGTCAGATCCGTCGCTGCTGATCGACGACGGTGTCCATCCGAGTCCCGAGGGCTATGCGCTTCGCGCCAAGCTCTTCGCTGAGGCGATCACCTCGTGCGGCTCGGGAGGCTCGAAAGCCGCGCCGCGCACGCGACCGCAACCTCCCCGACGCCGACCGCGCCGACGTCTTCGATCGCCTCCGAGGTGCCGCAGCGTCCCGAAAGCCCGGCGAGCCCGATTCGCGAGCTCGCCGGCGAGGTCGCGAAGTCGGTCGCCGTCGGCGCCGACTTCGGCTAGCTACCTCTTCTTACCGACCGCCTTACCGGTTCGCGGTCGTCGCCGCCTCGTTCTGCGACGTGCTGACCGCCACCGAGACCGCGAGCTTGCGCTTGTCGGCGAAGTACTTGCGCCCCTTGCCGGTGAGCTTCAACTTGACCTTCTTGGTCTTGCCGCCGGTGATCGACTTGAACTTGCCCTTCGCGACCTTGAACGCCTTCTTCGTCTTTGCGGACGTGACGACGACCTTGCCGTCGACGCAGGCGGCGTAGGTCTCCGGACAGGAGATCATCGGCGAGCAGCTTCGAGCCCTTCACCTTGAGCTTGCGCTTGGCGAGCTTCGCCGAGTCGTTCTCGATTCCGACGAAGTCGGCGGCGAGCTCATAGCCCTTCGGCACGAACTTCGGCTCCGGCGCACCGACCAGTCCGCCGAGCGCTCCCGGCTTCTCGACCACCGGGATCCGCAGCTCGAGATCGGAGACCTCGACCGGCTGCTGGCCGTCGGACGGCCGACCGTAGGTCGAGAGCGGGCCCGAGCCTGAGTCGGAGGCGATCAGCTCGAGCTTTGGCACGTGCCCGGCAGGCGAACGTCCAGCCATTCGGATGCAGCTGGAACACCTGCTTGGTCGGGCCGCCGTTCGCGGGCCGCCAGAGGCCGCGGTCGACGAGCATTTCGGTGCCGTCGGGGGCGACGTCGAGCAGCCGCGCGGCGACCTGCGACGTCTCGCCGGCGAGCGTGAACTTGGCGATCACCGTCGCCGAGCCCATCATCGTGTAGCCCCCGTTCGGGGCCGCCTTGAGCTCGTAGACGGCAGCGCCGGGGGTGTCGGCTGCCGGCGTCGTCGCGCATGCGCCGCCACCGCTGATCGGGTCGAAGGCGCCGTTGGTGGTGGAGTCGGCCGCGATCGTCTGCTTCTTCGACCGACTCGAAGCGGATCTCGCCCGGGGCGATCGTCGCCCAGCTCGAGGACGTGTACGGGCCGCCCGACGGCGCCGTCTCCGGGCAGGTTTCGGTGAACGCCTCGACCCCCTGCTGCGGCTCGGAACCCTGACCCTTGATGTAGTGGGCGAACCACGCGTCGTCGCGAGCCTCCAGCGCGTTGGTGACGTCGTCCTTGTTCTGACCGCGCATGATGGCCGAAGTCGCCGAAGAACAGCGCCAGGTCCGAGTCGGGGTACTGCGTCTTCGTCCGGTTGTAGTACCGGATCGTCTCGTCGGCCGGGAAGAGGTCGTCGGTGAAGCCGCTCGACATCAGCATTGGCGCGGGCGGGATCGAATGGTCGATGTAGTACGAGGAGTGGTGCTGGGTCAGCTCGTCGACGATCGCCTGGACGTCGGCCCCGTAGGGCTCGCCCATCTCGAGACGCGACTGCCACGAGATCAGGTCGGCGGTCGGGTCCATGCCGGGCACCGCGTAGAAGCCGGGTGCCGCCAGGCCCGAGACGTACAGACCGGTGACGAACGACTGCTTCTCGACCCCGAGCCGGCCCGCGATAGGGAGCGTCCGCGACGTAGTCGAGGGTGCTGCCGTTCGGCGCGAGCGAGTAGGCGAGATCGGTCCAGGGGATGTTCGGAGCCGACGCCGCGATCTGCATCGGCTTGCCGCCCGGGCTGATCCAGGGGACGACGCTGTAGTCGGGCATCACCATCCGGTTCTTGAGCGCGCCGAGCGCCATCGACATGCCGCCGCCGTAGGAGCCGCCGATCGCGCCGATCTTCTGCGTGATCGACAAGGCCCTCGTCGGCGAGCCTGCCGGCGAACTCCTGCGCGTCGCGCACCTCGTAGCGGTTGTCGATCAGCCGCACGTAGCCGTTCGCGCACCCGGCCGGGTCAGCGGCCTTGGACGCGGGCGAGCCGCACGACTCCCTGAAGCCGCGGTCGGTCATCGAGAAGGTGGCGTAGCCCTGGTCGAGCCAGTGCTGCATCGCGGAGAGGCCGAGCTTGCCCCCGCCGTAGCCGTGGAACATCATCACGAGCGGGTAATTGCCGTCGGTCCGCTTGCGGGCTCGGGCGGGAAGGCGACGTTGACGTCGATGGGGACGCCGTCGAAGGCCTTGCTTGTGCTTCGCGGAGTAGTCGACCCGCAGAAGCGCACGCCGCTCGCCTCCGCCGCGCAGGTGACGTCGCCGCCCAGCACGCTTGGAATCGCCGCCTGCGCCGCCGCCGGAGCGACCAGTGCGCCAACGCATCCCGCCAGGACGATCAGCTTCCTGCCACTCTCTCCTCCAAATAGCCGCCTCAACTGCGGCGGGGCTCCGCTTCGGCCTTCGGCCTCCGCGATGCGACGGTGCCCTGCGCGCCGCCTTCCCAGACTCTAGCCCTCGCGCTTGACCTGGGACTACCGCCAACGATCGCGTCGGAGCCGTCCGGGAACCGGACCCAGGCCTTGTTGCCGCCGTCGTAGTCGGGCGCCCAGAGGATCATCGTCGCCTCGTCTCGCTCGCTCGGCGTCGGCCGGGCCGATCGAGACCGGGTCGGAGCCCTCCTCGTCGAGTCCGCGCCAGATCCGCACGAACGGATTGGTCTCCCACTCGCCGCCGATCGTTGACGGCTCGCGGTGGCCCGGGTGGATCCGGGTCTCCGGCGGCAGCTTCATCAGCCGCTCCATGATCGAGTTCTTGAGGTCCGCGAATCCAGTCGCGCCCGGCGCGCGGGTGCCGCCGACCGTGCCCTTGAAGATCACGTCCGCGGTGAGTACGTCGGTGCCGTTGATCGCCAGCGCGCAGTGGTCGGCGCAGTGCCCGGGCGTGTGGATCACCTCGATCCGCAGGTTGCCCGTCTCGATCACCTCGCCGTCGGTGAAGGTCTCGTCGACCTTCTCGTCGATCAGCTCGTCGGTGAGCTCGTGGGCGACGATCGGGGCGCCGAAGCGGTCGGCGAGCGCGCGGGCGCCGACGACATGGTCGTAGTGATGGTGGGTGAGCAGGAGCTGCGTGATCTCGATGCCCTCGCGCTCCGCCACCTCGGCGAGCGGGTCGGTGACCGAGTTCGAGTCGACGAGGACGCCGCTTGACCGCCGGGCTCGTCGAAGACGAGGTACGCGTTGGACAGCCAGTCGGATTGCTCGACTCGAAGGATCATGGTGTCTGCCTTTTCCTAGTTGAACTCGATGACGCGTGCGGATGCCGTCCTGGGCCTCCATCAGCTCGAAGCCTTGGTTGACGTCGTCCAGCGCGATCCGGTGCGAGATGAACGGATCGACGTCGATGTCGCCGGCCAGGTAGCGGTCGACGAGCTGCGGAACGCCCTCGCGCCCCTTGACGCCGCCGAAGGAGGAGCCGGCCACCCGGCGGCCGGTGATCAAAAAGCGCGGGATGACGTCCAGCGTCTCGCCCTTGCCGGCGACTCCGGCCATCGTGGCAAGGCCCCAGCCCATCCGGGCCGACTTCGACCGCCTGGCGCATCACCTTGACGTTGCCGGTCGCCTCGAAGGTGTAGTCGGCGCCGAAGCCGTCGGTCTCCGACAGGACCCAGTCGACGACGTCCTCGCCGCCGATACGGACGTCCGTAGCGCCCTGGCCCGTTGCGAGCCCGAGTCGCTCCTCAGACAGGTCGACGCAGATGATTCGTTCGGCCCCCTGCAGCCGGCAGCCGGCAACGGCGCCGAGGCCGACCATGCCGGCGCCGAAGACGACGCACGTCGAACCCTCGCGAACCTTTGCGGTGTTCATCGCCGCGCCAAGTCCGGTCGACAGGCCGCAGGCGAACAGGCACGCCCGATCCAGCGGCGCCTCGGGGTTGATCTTCGCGAGCGCGATCTCCGGCATCACGGTGTACTCGGCGAAGGTCGAGGTGCCCATGAAGTGGCGGATCTCGTCACCGTCGCGACTGAGCCGGGTGGTGCCGTCGGGCAGGTAGCCCTTGCCCTGCTGCTCGCGGATCGCCATGCAGAGGTTGGTGCGATCGTCGACGCAGTGGATGCACTCGCCGCACTGCGGGCTGAAGAGGGTGACGACGTGATCGCCGACCTCGAGGTCGCGAACCCCGGGGCCCACCGCCTCGACGACGCCGGCTCCCTCGTGTCCGAGAACCGTGGGGGAGTAGCCGGACGGGTCGACGCCTGACGCCGTGTAGAGATCGGTGTGGCAGACGCCGCACGCGACCAGGCGGACGAGCACCTCGCGCTCGCCGGGGTCGGCGAGGTCGACCTCCTGCACGACGAGTGGCTCGCCGAACTCCTCCAGCACCGCGGCTCGCATCTTCATCCGCTCACTCCCAGGTCGACAGCGCTCGCGATCGTATCCGCCACAATGCGCGCGGGCGGTTAGCTCAGTTGGTTAGAGCACTCGCTTTACACGCGAGGGGTCGTCGGTTCGAGTCCGACACTGCCCACTCAGCGCTTGCGCTTCTTCACCTTGAACGTCGCGACAGCGGCGTCGCTCCTGTTCCCCGCCGCGTCGGTCGCACGGATCTCGACGGCATGCTTGCCCGGCTTCAGCTTCGGCAGCGTCAGGGGCGAGGTGCACGCGGTTGATGCGCCGCCGTCGAGCGAGCAGGTTGTGACGAGGCTCGCCGCAGGCGTGGCGTCGTCAATCGCGCTGAACGCGACCGTCGCGGTGCGCTTCGCGCGCTGGACGCGGGCCCCGCCCACCGCGATGCGCGGCGCCACTCTGTCGACCGGTCCACCGAGATCGGGGCCAGGGCCCGCGTCGGGATTGCCCCGAAGAGCTGTAGGTCGCCGCGTTCGCGCTCGTGGCGCCGGCGAGCAGGGCCAGCGCCGCGAACGCGGCCACCAGCGGCACACGCGGGATCAGCGGGGGGTGGATAGGGCCGTTGGATGCGGTCGTCTCTTTCATGGCCCCAGATTCGCGGCCAGACGCCCGCCGCCATCGAGGCTGACCCGAACCCGACACCCCTAACTTCCGGCCCCTACCCCCAAGGCATCGTTTTTGGCATTCCGATGCGGGTAGGGTCACCGCAGATGGCAAAGCTCATGTTTATTCCGGTCAGCGTCATCAGCGGCCTGATCGCGGGACTCGCCGGACGCAAGCTGTTCGACTTCCTCTGGGGCCTCTTCGACGACCAGGAGCCGCCGGAAGCCGGCGACCGCGAGATCGACATGCGCAAGCTCGCCGGTGCGCTGGTCGCTCAGGGCGCGATCTTCGCCGTGACCCGCGGACTCGTCGACCACTACGCGCGGCGCAGCTTCTACAACGCGACCGGCGCCTGGCCAGGCGAGGAGCGCCCGGACGAGGCCTGATCCGAGCCGCCGCTCGCGTTGAGCAGCAGCGCCGCGATCATCTCCGGGTTGTCCCAGGTCGGGGTGTGCCCGACATCCGGGAGCTCGACGTACGTCGCGCCGGGCGGCATCCGCTCCGGCTTGGGCGGCGAGACGAGTTGATCCAGACGTGCCCCAGGCGATCGTCGTCGGGACGGTGACCTGCTCGGGATGCTCGAAAACGTGCGAGCGCATCTCGTCGTTGGCGGCGTCGTAGCCAGGGGCTCGTAGCCAATCCCGGATCAGGGCACGCCCCTCTGTGGCGGTGAGCCGCTCGGGGTGGCCAACCGTCGTCCGCAGGAAGCGAGCGCGCAGCCCGGGCGAGGCGAGCAAGCCGCTGAAGAGTGGTCCGAGGCGGTGCGCAAACGCGTGTGAGTTGAAGCGGCGCGGTCCGAGAGCGGACCGCCACAAACCGGCGGGGGAGATCGCGCAAACGCTTGCGGCGCGACCGGACTTCGCCAGCTCAAGCGCCGCCCACGCGCCCAGGGAGTTGCCGGCGAGGTGGTAGTTCTCGAGCCCAAGCTCCGCGCACAGCTCGCCGATCGCCACGCCGAGGTTCGCTGCCGTAGGCGCGACGCCGTCGGGGAGCACGTCGGACTCGCCGAAGCCGGGCATGTCGACCGCGACCACGTCGCGCTCGGCGGCGAGGCGCTCGGATACCGGCTCCCAGATTCGGCGCGACCCGCCGAGCCCGTGGATCAGGACGAGAGAGGGGCCGGAGCCCGCTCGCGAGTACGCGATCGCCATCGGTTGGATCCTGCTCTCTTTCGCTTGGAAGCCTTGCCCGCCTTGACGAGCACCATCTGCAGGTCGCGGATCCGCCGCTCGCGAAAGCCCGCCTCCGAGAACGCAAGATAGAAGTTCCAGAGGCGGTCGAACCGATCGTCGTAGCCGAGACCGCGCAGGCGCGGTGCCGCCGCGTTGAATCGCTCGCGCCAGAGCTCGAGCGTGCGCGCGTAACTCGCGGTGATGTCGTCGCTCGAGCGCACCGGCAGTGAGTTGTCGGCGCCGAGGCGCTCGATCAGCAGCTCCGACGGGCAGGCAGCCGCCCGGAAAGACATGGGTGTTGGCGAAGCTGCGCGAGGCCTTCTCGATCTCGTACGCGTCGTCGTCGATGACGATCGCCTGCAGGAAGACGATGCCTCCGGCCCGGGTGAGCTCGGCGCACTTCTCGAAGAATGTCGGGAAGTACTGCCAGCCGACGGCCTCGATCATCTCGATCGAGACGAGCTTGTCGTAGACCCCGGTGAGGTCGCGATAGTCGGTGAGCAGCACCTCGATGCGGTCGTCGAGGCCGGCGGCGCGAACGCGATCGCTGGCGTAGCGCATGCTGCTCTCGGGAGATGGTCGTCGTCGTTACGCGGCAGCCGCGCGTCATCGCCGCGTGGATCGCGAGACCGCCCCACCCGGTCCCGATCTCGAGCAGATGGTCCTCCGAGGTCGAGCTCGAGCCGCTCGCAGATCCGCTCGAGCTTGGCGAGCTGGGCATCCTCGAGGCTCGAGTCGGGGTCGTCAAAGATCGCCGACGAGTACTGCATGCGCTCGTCGAGAAACGCCGCGAACAGCGAGTTTCCGAGGTCGTAGTGCGCAGAAATATTTCGCGCGGCGCCGGCACGAGTATTTCTCGGAACCATCCGCCCGAGGCGCTGCAGGACCAGCAGCGGCAGCCGAAACGCGCGCCGCAAGCGATCGAAGGCGGGCATGGTGCGGGCGCCGATACGGATCAGGGAAACGAGGTCGTCGGTTGTCCAGAGCCCGTCGATATAGCCCTCGCCCAGCCCGGTGCTTCCGCGCAGCGTCCAGCGATAGGTCGCGCGGATCACGAACCACGACGCGGGCGCTGAGTTCGGCGTTCGCCGGACCAAAGGCGCGAACACGGCCGTCCTCGACAACCTCGATTCGGCCGACCTCGAAGCCGCGAGAGGATCGCGAACAAGAACAGCCGTGCCAAGCGGGCGGTCACTGCGATTGCTCCGGGTGGGCGAACCAGGGCGCGCCTTTGAGCCGCAGCCGCAGTGCCTGCCAGTAGATCCGGGCGACAACCTGCGCGGTCATCGCCGGATAG
The DNA here is from genome assembly GCA_963746215.1 of uncultured Solirubrobacterales bacterium. GTDB lineage: Bacteria > Actinomycetota > Thermoleophilia > Solirubrobacterales > 70-9 > WHSW01. The sequence goes on along the minus strand of CAVVAT010000007.1, from coordinate 325,973 downwards.
CGGCGCAGCATCCGCGAGGCGACGGCGGGTACGAGCTCGCGCCGCTCGAGCGACAAAGTGGCGTCGAACGCGAGCTCGTCGTTCTGATAGCTCGCGATGTGCACTGAGAGGGACTCGTCGGGAATCGTTGTGCGCCACTCGTAGACGTGATCCATGGCCATCAGGGGTGAGACGTGAAACTCCTTGGCGACCCGGCCGCGGATGACGCGCGAATCGTCGGAGCCGCCGATCACGTAGGCATGGCTCTCGCCCCAGGGGGTGTTGTTGACCTCGGCGACGACCGCCTCGACGGACTCGCCGGCGTCGTCGAAGCAGAAGAAGAAGCTCACCGGGTTGAAGCAGTGGCCGAAGTAGCGGAGGTTGGCCAGCATTCGTACCGGCCCGGTGGGGCGGTCACCCCGCTCTGCGGCTACGAGGTCGCGAACGCACTCGTCGAGCGGTCGATTGGGGTCGCCCAGGTGATCGGAGCGCCGAAAGCGAGCGAGTGCCGGACGCCGCGCGGACCAACCGCGCAGCGGATCCAGCACCGCGGGCAGTTCGGCGAGGTCCAGGTAGGTCATGAAGATCGGGTAGCTGAACGCGTGCTCGATCGGGTCGACACGCCGGTGGCGAACCGTCCCTTCATAGAGGGCCGAGGCGGTCACGTCACGCCGCCAGCCTGAGGTCGGCACTGACGATCGGGTGCGTCTCGTCGAGCAGCGGCTCGCACGCGCGAATGGCGCTCCAGCAGCCGTCCTCGTGAAATCCCCAGCGCCAGTAGGCACCGCAGTAGTGGATCCGGTCGATACCGCTGATCTCGCCCCAGCGCGCCTGCGCGGCGACGCTCGCGCGGGTGATCACAGGATGTGAGTACTGGATCCGCTCGATCACGTGATCGTCCTCGATCCGGCCCCCCAAATTCAAGCTGACGAAGTATTCACGCTCAGCATCGAGGCCCTGGAGATTGTTCATCCAATAGGTGACCGCCGTGCGCTCGGCCGGTGGTCCGCTCGGATCGTCGAGATGGAAGTTCCAGCTGGCCCAGGCACGTCGGCGCTTGGGCATCAGCGATGCGTCCGTGTGCAGGATCGCCTCGTTCGCCTGGTAGTCCAGCGCGCCGAGGACCTCGCTCTCTTCGGTGGTGGGGGCGTCGAGCATCGCCAGCGCCTGGTCGGAGTGGGTGGCGATCACGACCTCATCGAAGATCTCGGGCTCGACCCCGTCGGCGGTCACGAGGACGCCCTGAGTGCCGCGCGCAACCGAGCGCACCGGCGCCCCGGCGAGCAGACGACCGCCGAACTGCTCGAGCAGCCGCTCGACGTACACGCGCGACCCGCCCGTGATCGTCTTCCACTGCGGCCGGCCCGCGAGTTGGAGCTGGCCGTGGTTTTCGAGAAACTCGGCGAGGAAGCCGAGCGGAAACTCCCAGATCGCCTCCCGGTCAGCTGACCAGACGGCGGAGACCTCGGGAATGATCGCGCGTTCACAGAACTCGCGGGAGTAGCCGGAGTCGCTGAAGGAACTCACCCACCGTGGGGGCGTCGGGCCGTCCCGCAAGCGGCCTGACCTCGCGGTTGAAGCGCAGCTGGTCGCGAATCAGTCGCCAGAAGCCCGGCCGCAACAGGTTCGAGCGCTGAGCGAAGAGGCCTCTCCTCGTATTGGCGAACTCGAAGCTGCCATCGGCGGTTGCGATCGACATGCCCATCTCCGAGTCGCGGGTCTCGACGCCGAGCTCCCCAAGCAGGGCGGTGAACCGCGGGTAGTTGCGGTCGTTGTGGACGATGAAGCCGGTGTCGACCCAGACCTCGCCACGCGGGTCGTCGACCCGGACCGTGTTCGTGTGTCCGCCGATTCGCTCGTCGCCTCGAAGACGGTGACGTCGTGGGCGCCGTCAAGCTCCCGCGCGGCCGTGAGCCCGGCGATGCCGGTGCCGATTACGGCGATTTTTGATCGGGGAGCCCCCACGCACACAACTACGCACGGAGAGGGTCTGGCTGGATCAGGCTCCCGGCGGGCTCAGCCCCAGAGCAGCATCGACTGCGGATTGTCCGGGTCGACGTTGACCACGACCTCGCCGCCGATCTTCTGCTTGTAGGCGTCGGCCGAACCGCCGAGGAGCTGCTGGGTGAACGTCGCCGAGTAGGGCTCGCCACCGGTAGGCCGGACCTCGACCTCGAGTTCCCAGTCGACGCCGCCTGAGAGCGGATCCTTGCGGTCGGTCTCGCGCATTCCCTTGAGGATCGCCGGGTGCTTGACGCCCTGCTGGGCGATCTTGTTGGCCTTTGCGGCCTGCTCGGCCGCGCCCGCCGGGCCGCCCATGTTCGCCAGCGACTGGCCGGGGGCCTTGGCTGCGTCGGCCACCTGCTTGAACTTGTCCATCAATCCCATGGCTCGGACCACCTTTCGCCTCGGTTGAGGCCCAGGCTATCGCTACTGTGGCCCGCTGATGAAGCGGCGAGGAAGGTTCGTCGGCGTCGCCGTGATCGCCGCTCTGGCGCTGGCGTCTCCGGCCTCCGCGGAAGACGATCCGGCGAACCAATCGCCGTTCGGTGGCGAACCCACGCCTGACCTAGCGCCCGCTTCGTCGCCCGATCAGCGGCTCGGATCCGTCTCGGCGGAAGAAGCGGTCGATATCGCGACCGAGCATCCGACGATTCGCGAGGAGCTCGGCGAGTTGCCCCATGCGACTGCGCGGGCCTTCGTGCGCGACGGGCGCTGGCAGGTCGAGTACCGCGCTGGCGATGAACTCGTCGCGTACGCGATCGTCGATGGCGGCGGGCACGTCGACGAGGCGTGGCGTGACTTCCAGGTGTCGGCGCCACTCGCCCGCGGCTATCGAGGACTCGATCGCCCAGAAGGTCAACGCGCCGTATGTGTGGCTGGCGCTCTGCGTGTTGTTCATCGCGCCGTTCTTCGACCCACGCCGGCTCCTGCGCCTGATCCACCTCGACCTGCTGGTGATCCTCGGCCTCGGCGTTTCGCTCCTCTTCTACAACCGCGCGGAGATCACGGCGTCGGTCGGGCTCACCTATCCGGTCCTCGGCTACCTGCTCTTGCGTGGGCTGATCGCCGGCTTCCGCCCGCGCGAGGAGAGCTGGCCCGCTGATCCCGTTCGCCCCCGTCCGCTGGCTGGCGTTCGGAGTCTTCGCCCTGCTGATCGGTCGTGCCGTCCTCAACATCGTCGACTCGCACGTAATCGACATCGGCGTCGCCGGAGTGATTGGCGGCGATCGCATCGGCAGCGGACAGGGCCTGTACGAGGGCGCGTTTTCTCCCGGCCTCGATCTGCGCGGCGATGTCTACGGGCCGGTCAACTACCTCGCGTACTGGCCGTTCACCGCGATCTTCGGCTGGGACGGGGTCTGGAATGCCGACGTTCCCGCCGCACACGCAGCGGCGATCGTCTTCGACCTCGCATGTGTCGCTGGGCTCTGGGTTCTTGGCAGGCGGCTGCGAGGTGGCGAGGAGGGCCGTGCTCTCGGCTGGGCGCTCGCCTTCGCGTGGGTCGCCTGCCCATGGACGCTCTACACGATGAACGCGAACGCCAACGACGCGCTGATCGCAGCTCTGGGTATCGGCGCGCTGATCGCCGTGCGTTCGGCGCCCACCCGTGGGGTCTTCCTCGGGCTTGCAACGGCCGCGAAGTTCGGCCCGGCGGCATTGGCGCCGTTGTTTGCGACCGGCGACGGCGAGCGCCGCTGGCGCAGCGCTGTGGCTTCTCCGCTTGCGTTCGGGGTCGTTTGCGTCGTCGCCTTCGTCCCGTTCATCCCCGATGGTGGCCTGCGCGAGTTCTACGACCGCACGCTCGGTTATCAGGCGACCCGCAGCTCACCCTTCAGCGTCTGGGGGCAGGCGCCGTCGCTCGATTGGCTGCAGTCGCTCGCGCGGGTTGGCGCGGCAGCTTTGGCGGTTGGGGTGGCGTTTTGGCCGCGGCGCAAGACCGCCATCCAGATCGCCGCGCTCGCGGCGGCGGTGACGATCGCCGTTCAGCTGACCGCCGGCCACTGGTTCTACTTCTACGTCGTCTGGTTCCTGCCGTTCATCCTCGTCGCGAGCTTCGGCTCGCAGCGAACGGTCGTGCCGCGGAACGAAAACGGGCGCCCGTAGGCGCCCGTTCCCGACCTTGTCTCTGTCCGAGAGTTACTGAATGAAACGCGTGCCGCGAACCGCGTTGAGGACCTTCTTGGCCTTCCACGGATCGTCGAACGCGCCATCCGGTGAGACTGCGTGCGCCGAGTTGCGCGCCAGCAGGCCGAAGGCGCCAGCGTGGCGAGCCTCGACCGTCGCGATCGTCAAGCGCGGCCTTCAGGACCTTGGGGTCCTGAATGTTGAAGCCCTGACCCAGGTACGCGTGCACGCCGGTGTTCTCCAGCGCGTATGCGGTCGCCAGGAACTCGCCGGTGTTGGTGGTCGTCGTGCCGAAATCGAACTTCGGCTCCTTGACCGCCTTGCCACCCAGAACGCCCTTGAGCGCCTCGACGTGAATGTTCTCGTCGATCGTGGTCCGCTTGAGGACGATCTTCGTCTGACCGCTCGCGAAACCATTCGCGGTGGCCTCGTTGTAGAACGCCGCCTCGAGGTACTCGAGGGTCAGCGCGTAGTTGAGAATGCCGATGTCGCCTGCGCCGAAAGCATTCGGCGGACGGCCACCCTTCTCGAACGCGCCAGCCAGAGCCGTACCCGGTGCGAGTGCGCCCAGCAGCGCGCCGCCGCTGAGCGCCGCACCGCCGGCGAGGCCGGCCTTCTTGAAGAAGTCCAGGCGCGTATCGCCGGTCTTCTCGAGGACCTCCATGGCCTCAGCGGCCTTCTCGCCAATCGCGCCATCGGCGTCGACGGCGTCGAGCTTCAGGCTCGTTTCCTCAGAACTCATGTGACCTCCTGGGTCGTTCATGCTATAGGACCCCCCGTCTACCCCTACGCAGGGGTGGAGAAGGCGGATCAGCGGAAGTCAGGAGCCAACGGCTGTGCGCAGTTCGCCCAGCTGCGGCGAGCTCACGACGATCTCATCGCCCGGCTTCAACCAGACGCTCGGATCGCGCGCCCCGCCGACTCCGGCGGGGGTCCCGGTGGCGATGACGTCGCCGGGCTCGAGCGTCATCAGGCGTCGAGAGGTGGGAGACGATTTCGGGGATCGAGAAGATCAGGCCGGCGGTGGTGTCCTCCTGCATCCGCTCGCCATTGAGGTCGAGCGCGATCCCGATTGCGTCGTGAGGACCGGCCTCGTCGGGAGTCACCAGAGCCGGTCCGCACGGGGCCGAGCCGTCGAAGACCTTGCCCGGCATCCACTGGGGCGTTGCGAACTGCAGGTCGCGCGCCGAGAGGTCGTTGAGCAGCGTGTAGCCGGCGACGTGGTCGAGCGCCTCGGCCTCGGAGATCTCCTTCGCGCGGGATCCCGATCACCACCGCCACCTCAGCCTCGTAGTCGACCTTGGAGCTGGCGGCGGGCAGGGACACGGTCGCGCCATCGGGCCGCAGCGCGTTGCGGAACTTCGCGAAGAACGTCGGGCTCGGCGGGGGCTCGGCGCGCGCCTCCGCGGCGTGCTTGGCGTAATTGAGGCCGATCCCGATGATCTTCTCCGGGTCGGGGATCGGAGGGGCGAGGATCGCGTCAGCCAGCGGAAGTCCCACGCCCTCAACGTTGGCGAGCTCTTCGAGGCGATCTGCGGCGAGCAGCTCCCGCAACGTCGAGCCACCACCACCGAGCGCATCCCAGGCGTCGATCACCGTGTCCTCGCTGATCAACCCCGCGCGTGGCCCGCGCTCGCTTTGGTAGGTGACAACTCGCACGGCCGCGGACCCTATCCCTTCGGCGCGGAGCGCCTATCATCAGCCGCCGGGCTATTCCCGGGGGCGTAGCTCAGTTGGTTAGAGCGCCGGCCTGTCACGCCGGAGGCCGCGGGTTCGAGTCCCGTCGCTCCCGTTCATCGCGAACTCAGTGCGGCGCGGCCCGCACCGGTGCCGCAGGCGGTAGCGCTCAACCGCAGGTCTGCGCGACCGCGTCCTTCGCCTTCTTGACCTTCTTGCGCGCCTTCTTGATCGCCTTCGGATCCGCGTCTCGCTTCTTGAGCTTCTTGAGCTTTTTCTTTGCCTCCACCAGCTTGTCCTGTGCGTTCTTACAGGCGGCCCGGTCGTCGCTGACTCCAGGTCCGGGCGGTGCCAACACCGGTGGCTGATCGTCTGGGGCCGTCACGACCGGGGTCGTCGGGCCTGGGTCGGGGGCCGGATCGGTCTCGTCGTTGTCGGTGAGGGAGCTGCAGCCCGGATCGGCGGGAAAGTCGATCGCGCTGTCGCTGTCGTTGTCCACACCGTCCTCGCAGGCGACAGGCGTGATGTCGGCGGTGGCGAGGTAGACGTTGTCGGTCCCGGTCCCGATCCAACTGGCGAACGCCTCGTAGTTCCTGCCGGCGGCGACCGTGGGGTTCTCGACGGCAGTTTGGGCCGTTGAAAGGGTCACGGGGGCCGACCAGCCCGCCGCAGCGCCGGGCCTGCGGCTGGCGGCCTTGATCACGTCGCCCGCCTCATAGACGACATAGGCGTTGCCGACCGCGTCCATCTCCATATCGGAGCCTGTGTCGTTGCTGGTGAAGTTCTCCGTCGCGATCGTCTGAATCGGGCCCCAGACGGAGCTTCCCGTCGGTCGGAAGACGCTGCGCAGAGCGTTGGGATCACCTGCGCCGTCGGATGGGTCGTACCAGGTGACCAGCGTGTTGCCGGCATCGTCGGTCGCGACCTCCGATTGACTTCCATCGCTGTCTGCGCTGACCTTTTCCGCGGGAATCGAGCCAGTGCCACTGGCACGAGCCTTTGCAAAGTCGACGACGAAGATCCCGCCGCCCGTTCCGGAGGAGCGCACGAATACCGCTACGACCGCGGCGTCGGGCATCCGGTCCAGGTCGAAGGCGCTCGGGTTGGTGAGCACGCCGGAGCCGCCGCCGCTGCTCGAGGCGATGCTGCTGCCCTTTGCGACGGTCCCGCCGTTCTCGATCACGACGGGCTCGATACTCCGGAAGCCCGAGCCGTTATTGGTCTTGAAGAGGACGACCGCGGAGCCGTCCGTGGCCGTGGCGATGGCTTTGTCGTAGGTCTCCGATTGGTACGAGCTGACGGAATTGCCCGCCGTCCAGACGTTCGTCGTCGGGTTCGTCAGAACGCGCCCAAGCATTCCGTGAGTGCAACAAGACTGTTGGTTGCCGATGTCGTGGAAGAGCTGGCCCGTGCCGGACCCGTTGACCGCGAGGATCGGCTTGCCTGTTGCGCTCTCGGAGTTTGGTCCCTGGATCTGCGCGACCGCCCCGAAGGAGCTCGCGCCGGTGTCCTTGCTGGCGGCGAAGATCCCCTCGCTCGGGCTGGCAAGGATCGACGGGAACGCGATCGCGCCGACGCCGTTGCCGCCGACACCGATCGTCGGTGCACCGTAGTCCCCAACGAGCGGCTGCGGGGTGCCCGCGCCGACGCCGGCGGGGTCGACGACTGCGGCGACGTCGTTGACGCCATAGCTCCATCCCAGGACGAGATCGCCGAGGGGATTCGCGTCGGTGGCCAGGTCGCTGGCTCCCCGTGTGGTCGCATCGGAAACCTCGCTTGCCCCGGACCACGCCGCTTCCGAGCGGGACGCGAAGAGCATCGCGAGCGTTGCGGCAACCGCGATGGTGCAGACGATGGCGGAGGCGAATCGGGCTTGGGCTCCGCGTCGAGATGTGGCATGCGCGTCACGCTTAGCTCCCCTCTTCCTCTTGGCCGACCTCAAGATCACGCTGTCGAGGTCGTCCGTGTCCTCGCCGGCCTCGTACTCGGCACGAATCGTGAGAACGTCCAGCGACTTGAGCGCCTTCTTCATGTCACGCCTGGTGGCGGGCCCACTGGTGGCTGCGTTAGTCCATCCCGCGTTCGAGAGCGGGACGTTGTACTTCCCCCAGATGGGCGCGAGGGGCGCGTTCACGTCGGTGAGATAGACCAAGGTCACCCCGCCGCCCTCGAGGATGACGTCATCCGCGTCGTATGGCCTCGCGATCGCTGATGTCTGGCGCAGGGAGAAGGAGAGCGAACCGCCCAGAGCGTCGGCGGCCTGCTTGCGAATCGTCTTCGGCGCTCGCCAGTACATGGTGCCGCCAAGCACGTCGTCTTGAATCGTGACGTAGCCGCCCGGGTCTCCGCCGGTTGCGACGTGGTCAGGGATTTCCTTGCCAGCCACGGTGTCGCCGACAACCTTCCAGCCTTCCGCATCGGTGTTGAAAGTCGACTTGCCAAGCACGCGGGCTTCAGCTGACGACACGACCACTCCCGATGCCAAAACGGCGACGCAAGCCATCAGCCCACGCCTCGCTCGAACGCCCCTGCACCTGCCTGACATGGAATCCTTTCCGTTAGGCCCCTTGAGGTTTCGCGGACCCTATCGTCTTTCACGCCCTCTCTGAAGACGAGCGTGCGGACATCCCGAGCCAGGGGGATCGCGGTTTCGAGTCCCGTCGCTCCCGTTTCTTCAGAACCCGATGCAGAGCGCCTCGACCGTGAAGCTCTGCGCCGCGCCGGTGTCGTTGGCACCGCGCGCCTCCCAGCCGAACTCGAAGAGGCCATCGGCGACATGGCTGTCGACCGTGAACAACCTCTCGTTGTCTTCATCGCCGTCCCAGTCGAGGCCACCGGCGATCGGCGCTTCGCCCGAGTCGCATTCCGCGAAACCGGCGCGGGTGGAGACGATGCCGTCGCCCGCGGTGCCGTCGTCGGGCACCACAACCACAATCTCCTCCTGGCTGATACTCGCGAGCTCGCCGTACCCGACCGCATTTGCGGCAACCTCGTCCTTGCGCACGGCGGAGGTCACGATTTCGTCGAAATCCACGGCGTTGTTCTGGATCTCCGGGCTGCGGACCGAGTTGGCGGCGAGCTGTTCGGCATCTACCGCGCTGCTGGCAATCCCAGGATCCGGATAGGTCCCAGATAGCGCCCCTCCCGCGGGCCCGTTCGGAGGCAGGCTTGCCGGTAGGTCGGCCTGCGAGGGCAGCTCGAGGGTCGATTCGTCTACGTCAGCGCCCTTGAGCGAGTCATCGACAACGTTCTGACCGGACACCGAGTTGTCGCCGAGCTTGGCGGCGGTCACGGCGCCGTTTCGGAGGTCGCTCTCCTTCACTGCGGCTGCCTTGATGTGCTTCGACTTGATGCTGTCGCGCTCGATCGCGTACGCCGTGCCGAGGCCGAGTGCGAAGAAAAGGGCGACGTAACCGACGACGTTCCCCCGGATGTGGGCACTGACCCGCGATCCCATGCCCGCGAGTCTTTCAGAAGGTCCGCCTCAGGCGCGAGGCGGCTTGCGACCGGCGAGCAGGGCCATCTCGCGCCATTTCCAAATGCAGTCGACGTCGTCGAAGCCGATCTGGCGCAGCCACGTGAGCTGTGCCTCGACCGCGGCGGTGCGATCGGAGGGATCCTCGTGGTAGATCGGTTCGTTGATCGCCTCGAAGAACTCGAGATGCAGGCGCTCGGTGGGGGACGCAACGTGCTCGTAGTTCGCGAAGACGCCGCCGGGCTCGAGCCGGTCGAACACCTCGGCGTAGAGGGAGCGCTTGCGCTCGTCCTCCAGATGGTGGATCGCCATCGAGGAAACGACCGCGTCGAAGTTGCCTAGCGCCGGCAGCTCAACGGCAAGGTCATGCTCGACGATCTCCACTCGCGGGTCCTCGCCGAAACGCTCACGAACCGCCGCGAGCATCGGCTCGGAGACGTCGACACCGACGCCCTCGAACACACGACCGTCGGCGAACAGCAGCGCCAGGAGGCGGCCGTTGCCGGTTCCCAGATCGAGGATCCGCCGCGCATCTCGCGGCACTACTTCAAGCAGGGCCACCTCCCCCTCGTCGCGGTGCGGGAAGGAGTCGGCCTTGCCCAGATAGAGCTCGACGTGTTCGGCGTTGTCCCACTCGTTGGCCGGCACGAGCCGATTATCTCGGAACGTCAGTCGAGCTGAATGACCGAGAGCACGTTGCCGGCCGGATCCTTGAACCAGGCGATCGGCGGGCCCTGGTCGCGCATGACGCCGAGCTCGTCCTGACCCATGCCCTCGTAGCGCTCGAACTCGACGCCGCGGTCGCTGAGCGCCCGGACGGCCTCGTCGATGTTCCGGACCGGGAAATTGAGGATCGTGAAGCCCGCCGGCTCGTGATCGGGTTTGGGGTAGACGAGCGTGGGTCGGTCGCCACCCGCGAGGTTGAGGGTGAGCATGCCGTTCTCCTCGGTGACCTCTATGCCGAGGGTGTCGGCGTAGAACGTCTTCGCCTTTGGGATGTCGTCGGCCGAGAAGCCGCTGAACGCCTTGCTGTCGCCAAGCATGTCGTCTCCTTCTTGTTGTTCAGGAATAGAGACCGCTGGCTAGGCGGGAACTCATCGGGTAGTTGCTCCATATGGAGAAAGAGCCCCAGGACACCGAGCACGATCAGACCTCAGACCCGGACCCCGAGAGCGAGGGCGAGGGAGCCGGCGAGTACGCCGAGCGCCAGCAGGAAGAGGAGGAGACGCGGGGCCACGGCCCCGCGGACGGCGGAGACGGAGCCGACCAAACCGACTAAGCGCCGCCAGCCTCCGGTGGGGCGTCGCCGTCGCCGCCCTCGCCCAGCGACTCTCGGGCGATGAAGTCCTCGACCAACAGAAGGTTGTCCTGGGAGCGCTCGACGACGTTGAGCAGGTCGATCATCAGCGAGACCTCCTCGACCTGCTCCTTGACGAACCACTGCATGAACTGCTCGGCGCGGTAGTCCTTGACCTCGCGAGCGAGCTCGAAGAGGCTGTAGATCTCCTCGCCGACGCGCTTTTCCTGCTCGAGCGCCATCCGCACGGGAGCGACGTCGTCGTCGAACTTGGTGTCGACGCCCGCGATGTCGGGGATCCGCACCTCCTCGTCGACGTCGAGTAGGTACTGGATCATCATCATCGCGTGGCTTCGTTCCTCGAGCGCCTGGCGGTAGAAGAACGACGCCAGCCGCGGCAGCGTCTCGGAGTCGTAATGGACGGCAATGCCGATGTACTGCATCGCCGCGCCGAACTCGTTGGCGATCTGGTCGTTGAGGGCATCGGCGAAAGACCTATCAGCGGCAGGCATGCCAAGACCGTACTAGGCTCGACGGGTAGCAAGCAACTCCAGGGAAGGGATAGGGAATGGGCAGGGTTACTCGAACTCCGCACGCTGAGGTAGTCGCTGCACTCGCTTTGTTCATCGCTCTTAGCGGGGTTTCCTATGCAGCGGTGAAGATTCCGGCGAAGACCGTCGGGACCAAGCAGCTGAAGAGGAACGCGGTCACAGGCGAGAAGGTCGCCGACGGATCGCTCTCCGCGGCGGACTTCGGTGCCCGGCAGCTGCCGGCGGGTCCTGCGGGGCCGACTGGGTCGATCGGGCCGGCCGGCGCAAGGGGGGCTACTGGTCCCAGTGGAGCGAGGGGCGCGACCGGGGCGATTGGCGCGACCGGCGCCCAGGGCCAGACGGGGCCGAGTACGACCGCGGTCATGAGCGGGCGCGTCTCGTCAATAGGCGCTGGCGCGAGCGTTTTCTTCGGCATCTCCGGGGATGCGCCAAGCGTGGCCGCCGTTGGTACCTCGGTCGAGATGCTTTCGCCGGCGACCCCCGTTACGGCGGCCAATCTGTCGATTCGTCTCACGGTTGCGCCGGGGGCAGGTGCGAGCCGAACCTTCGTACTCGTCGATGACGCATCGGACACCACCCTTGGCTGCACTGTTAGCGACGCGCAAACCGCCTGTCAGGACACGTCGCATTCACCAACGATCTCACCGGGCAGTCGACTCCTCTTCAAGGCGGTAAATGGCTCCGGGAGTGCGGCGGCAACCACGGTCATGTTCGGCTTCACCCTCGGGCCGTAGTCGACGCGTTACTCGGCCCAGCGAAAGCCGACGTCGCTGTGCGACGGATCCATAGGGCTGTTGGGGAGGCCCGCCGGGACGCTCGGGTCGTTGTAGCCCGACGGGGCGATGTCGTTCGGCGTCGTGGGGTGAAAGAGCGACGCCAGGTATTGAATCTGGCCGCGTCCGCATTCGACCTCGCCCTGACCGCCTCCGTAGACCGCGATCCCGTTCGTATCGCAGTACTCGTAGATCTCGAGCAGCTCCTGCAGCGATCCGAATCGCGACGGCTTCGAGTTGATCGCCTTGCGTGCCATCGCCTTGACGTCGTCGAGCGAGTGCAGCGGGGCGTCGAAGGTGACGCGGTCGGCGTACGGCTCGAGCACGGGTGTCGTCTCCTCGTTGAGATCCGGATCCTCGAGATAGGCCTCGGGAAACTTCTCGGCGACCGCCGCGTAGAGCTCGGGATCAGTGTCGACGTCGACGGGGGTGCCTCGGTAGAAGCCCTTGAGGTCGAGCACGCGGACGGTCGCGATCTCGGCGATCTCGTTGATCAGATCCTGATCCCAGTCGTTTTCGGGGTCGAGCTTGAACTCCAGGCCGGGATAGCGGTCGAGGCGCTTGCGGATCGGTCCGGTCGACGACCTGGCGTCGTCGCCAAAGCTCCCGAGGCGGGTGGAGCAGACAAAGCGAAGCGGCTTGGGATCACGCTCGACGACCTCCCAGAAGGCGAGGCCGTTCTGGCGCAGGGCCAGGTCCAGCGCCGCAGATTCGTAGGCCCAGCGGCGGTAGTGGAGCGACGGCTCGCGCTCAGGCGGTGTCCCGTTGAAGAGATCGATCGAGCCGAACAGATCGCACGCTTCAGCGAGCGTGGCCGGACTCGTCAGGTCGAGCACCGGACCGGCATCGCGGTGTGCGATGTGGTCGAGGACGTCATAGACGACGTCCTCGCCGATGCCCTCCTTGCCGTCGCCGTTCAGGTGGACGACCGTCGACGGACGGGTGAAGTCACCGTACTCCCGATCGTGTCCGGTCAGCTCGTAGCCCTGGATCGCGATTGGCAGATCGGCGAGGCTGTCCCATGCTTTGCTCATGGGCTGAGCGTATCTACGCGCGGTGCTCGGGGTTCGGGAAGTCGAAGCGACAGCCCGCGTCCCACTCCGTGCGCTGATTTCCGTGCGGGGGGATCCCTCCGGCGTCCTTGATCATCCGCGCGAGGTGGAGCATGTTCCACGCGGCAAAGGTGGTGTTGCGGTTGGTGAAGTCGTTCTCCGGGCCGCCCGACCCCTCGTCGAGATATGACGGACCCGGGCCGGCCTCGCCAATCCAGCCTGAGTCCGCCTGTGGCGGGATCGTGTACCCGAGGTGCTGAAGCGAGTAGAGGATGTTCATCGCGCAGTGCTTGATCCCGTCTTCGTTGCCGGTGACGATGCAGCCGCCGACGCGGCCGTAGTAGGCGTACTGACCGCGATCGTTCAGGAGGCTGGAGTTGCCGTAGAGGCGCTCGATCACCTTCGTTGCCACCGACGACTTCTCGCCGAGCCAGATCGGCATCCCGAGAACGAGGATGTCGGCGGCGAGCACCTGGTCGTAGATCGCCGGCCATTCGTCGACCTCCCAACCGTGCTCGGTCATGTCCGGCCAAACGCCGGTCGCGATCTCGTGGTCGATCGCGCGGACGAATTCGACCGTGACTCCGTTTCGGCGCATCACCTCAGCCGAGAGGTCCATCAGCCCCTGGGTGTTGGAGACCTCAGGGCTGCGCTTGAGCGTGCAGTTGATGTAGAGCGCGCGGAGGTCCGAATAGTCCGTGTCGCTCAAGCCGAAGGCTCAGCAGCCACGACAGCCGAGCTCAAGTGCCCAGTAGGCAACGCCGTTGCGCTCGCGCATGCCGATACCCAAGTCGTTGAAGGTGGTGGAGAGCATGTTGCCGCGGTGCGGCGAAGAGCCGAGCCATGCCTGGACGATCGCTCGCGGCGTCGACCGTTTGCCCTTGCCGTAGGCGAGATTCTCACCCCACTGCCAGCCGCTGGTACCTGACGTGTAGCCGTAGCGATGCACGTAGAGGTCCGGGGCGTTGCCGCAGGCCGTGTGCGAGAACCCGCACGCGGCGACATCGCGCGACTTGCGCCCGGCGGCCCGCTCGAGGGCCCGCGAAGAGCTCAGGCCACCGACGCCGACCTGGGACCGCGCGTAGTTGAGAAGGCACCTCATCGCCTGCTGCTGCGCGTGGCCCGAGATCCGCGGGTTGTCCTGACCCGCGCATTTAGCGCGCGGGGCCACCATGCTCGCGGGAGCGCTCGCCGGGACGAACGCGACGACGGCGATGGCGGCAAGCAGTAGTAAGCCACCCCTTTGCAAAAAACCACCCTTCATGAAGTGCGACAAGATAGTGAACGTTGTGTGAGCATGCAATAAGGAACCCATCATCCCTGCTCAGGCGGACATTTCAGACGAGGTTGTGCTGGACCAGATGCCCGAAGGCCTCGATACCGGCGATCAGGTCGGCCTCGGGAGCGTCCTCTTCGCGGGCGTGGCTGATGCCATTTGCCGTCGAGCAGAAGACCATCGCGGCGGGGAGGACGCGGGCCACCTCAGCCGCGTCGTGAAGCGCCCCGCTGGCCATCAAGCGCTCAGTCCCCGTGATCGCCGCCACCGCTGAGCGCGCGGTCGCCACGAGTTCGGGGTCGAACCCGATCGGCTCGATCCGCCAGACCGGATGCTCGGCCACGTCGCAGCGGTGCTCGCGCGCGGCCGATTGGGCGGCGGCGCGAGCGGCCTCGAGCATGCGGCCGAGGGTCGTGGCTTCGGGGTGTCGGAGATCGCAGGAAAGGACCGCTTCGCCTGCCACCGCCGTCGCGATCCCGGGACGAAGCTCGAGCTCCCCGGTGGTCGCGACCCCTCCCTCGGCCGACGGGATCCGCGCGATCGCGATCGCCGCCTGCGCGGCCGCGAGGCCGGCGTCACGACGCACCGCCATCGGGGTCGTACCGGCGTGGGCCGCCTGTCCGCTGAAGGCGAAACGCAACCGTTCGACACCGGCACAGCCGCTGACCGCAGCGACCGCGAGGCCCTCGCTCTCCAGCACGGGCCCCTGCTCGATGTGGAGCTCGAGGTAGGCGCCAAGACGCTCGCGTCGCTGACCCGCATCGAGAACCCTGTCGATCTCGACCTCGTTCTCCGCAAGGACCTCCGCGATCTGCCGGCCGTCGGCGTCGCTGAGCCCAGCGAGCTCTCCCGGGTCGAGGCTTCCCGAGAACGCGGAGCTGCCGAAGAGGCTGCGGCCGAATCGCGCGCCCTCCTCATCGGCCCAGTCGACAAGGAGGACGTCGCGCGGCGGCGACTCGCCGGCCATCGCCCATGCGCGCAGAACGCCGAGCCCCGCCATGACCCCATAGGCGCCGTCGAGCCAGCCACCGTCGGGAACGGAGTCGATGTGCGAACCGACGGCCAGCGCCGGAGCGCTGCGATCGCGCCCAGGGAGCGTTGCCCAGAGGTTGCCGGCAGCGTCTGTTTCAGGCTCGATCCCCAGCTCGGCCAGCCGCTGCGTCAGCCAAGCGCGCGCCTCGCGCCAGGTCGGCGACCAACAGAGCCGCTGCGCCCCGCTCTCGTCGGAGGTGAGCTCGGCGAGCTCGCGCAGGTCGGCGATCACGCGCGGGGCGTCGACCGCCGCAGCCGGCACTCGCTCAGCCGCCCGGGGCGCGCCGCAGCGCCTGTGCGAGGCAATGGGCCCCGCCGCCGCCCTTGGTGAACATCGAGAGGTCGGGGTCGAAGACTTGAAGGCCGAGCGATCGCATCTGCTCGTTGAGCTTCGCGGAGCCCGCGGTCGAGATCACCCGCTCGCCGCCGAGGGAGATCGCGTTGACGCCGAGCTCGAAGGCGTCAGCGGTCGAGACCTCGAGGATCTCGAATCCCTTCCCACGGAGCCAGGCCACCAGCCCTCCTGACGCCGACTCGACGCAGACCGCGGCGAGCTTCGGCGCGAGGATCGAGACGAGGACGTCGATGTGGACGAACTGACCCGGGATCGGCTCGATCCGCACCTCCCAGCCCTCGGACTCCATCCACTCGGCCAGCTGGCGTGCCCCTTGGATCTGGGTGCGCTCCTCGCCGTTTCCGATCAGCATCACGCCGGGCTCGACGATCGTCACGTCGCCGCCCTCAATTGCGCCGGCGCTGATCATTCCCCGGATCGGGATCTCGTTCTCCTCATAGAAGCGGATTACCGGCGCGTACTCGCCGCGGCGCCACTGCTGGTGGAGCTGGGTGACGACGGCTCCGTTCGGCGTCATCACGCTCGAGTCGCGTGCGAACACCTGGTAGGGCAGCGCCGGGTCCGGCTCGAGCCGGTGCACGGTGACGCCGGCGCTCTCGTAGATGGAGACGAGCTCGCGGTGCTGGCTCATGGCGAGCTCGTGGTCGAAGCTCTCGCCACCCTCCAGCGTCGCCTTCGAGATAACGCTCGTCGGCAGCCACTTGAAATTCTCCGGCGGCCCGAGGAGCACGTCATGCAACAGCCCCGTCTCGGAATCCGCTCCCCAAGCCTCAGCCATCGGCTACCACCCTGATCGTCTTCAGCGTCCGGTCGCTCGCGCCGCGCACGAGGCCACCGTGGGCGACGCTGTCGGCGATGTAGTCGAGCGTGGGGCGGGTGAGCCGTTCTCCGGGGAGGACGTTCGGCACGCCGGGAGGGTATGCGGCAAGGGACTCGGCGGCGATCCGGCCCTCGGCCGCGTCGAACGCGACGACGTCCTGGCCCGCGAGAAACGCCTCGCGAGGTGAGAGCTCGGTCGGGCCCCAGGGCGGCGGCTCGGCGAACGGCGGCAGCTGGTCCTGATCCTCCTCGCCGATCCGCTTCGCCGCGTGTTCGAGCGCCGTAACGAGCCGCTCGCCGGTGATCGCGGCGCGCTCACCGATGCCGAAGACGGCGACGACGACGTTCTCCGAGAAAAGTTCGAGATTGATGTCGTCGTCCTCGCGCATCATCCGCGCGACGCGGTGGCCCGTTGCGCCGAGGCCGCGAACATCGACGACCAGCCTCGTCGGGTCGTGCGCGTGGACGCCCGCGCGGCCGACGATGCGCTCGTCGAGGACATCGAGGCCCGGAACCGAGCGGATCCGCTCGCGAAGCTCTGCCAACGAGGTGACCGTCTCGGCAAGAAGCTCCTCGCCATGCACCACCGCCTGGCGCCGGGTGGCGTCCAGCGACGCGGTCAGGAAAGCGTTTGGGCTGGTCGATTCGATCAGCGTGACCGCGCGGTCCACGATCCGATCGTCGACGCGATCGCCGCACTCGCCGACATGGAGGACCGCCGACTGGGTGATCGAGCCGGCGATCTTGTGGGTCGACGAGAGGACGATGTCGGCTCCGCACTCGAGCGCCGCAGCCGGGAGCGCGGACGAGAAGTGAAGGTGGGCGCCCCAGGCCTCGTCGACGCAGAGAGGCACGTTGTGGCTGTGGGCGACCTCGGCAAGCGCGACGACGTCGGCGACCGCCCCGAAATACGTCGGGGAGACGATCATCGCGGCGGCGGCATCGGGGTGCGCGTCGAGCGCCGCGGTGAGCGTCTCCGGGGTGAGGCAGTGGGCGATGCCGAGCTCTGGATCCAACTCGGGCTGGACGAATGCCGGTCGCAATCCGGAGAGCACGAGCCCGTCGATCACCGACGAGTGAACGTTGCGCTGAACGACGACCTGCCCACCGCCATGGGCGAGGGCGATGCAGGTCGCGTGGTTGCCGCTCGAGCCTCCGTTCAGCAGAAACCAGCTGCGCCGCGCGCCCCAGGCCTCGGCCGCCAGACGCTGCGCGTACTGAAAGGGGGTCTGCGCGGGGTCGGGTCCGACGTCGATGCCCTCGATGCCGGCGGGTATGTCGAGCCGCAGCACGTCGTCACCGATCGCCTTGCGAAGCGCCGGGTCGGCGCCGAGCCCTCCCTTGTGACCGGGAACGTGAAAGCGACCGGGGTCGCGATCGGCGTATGCGATCAGCGCGTCGAGATAGGGCGTCTCGTTCTGATCCACCCGAGGGACGTTAGCCCCGGATCAGGGAACGTGCCGGAGCATTGCGACCGGAAGCCCATCGTTGGCAATGAGGATCCATCTGACGCGGTGAGCTTTCACTCCGACCAAGAGCTCGCGAGGTCGGCGGGAGCGGATGATCAGGAACCGACCGACCTTGCGGATTCGCCGATCGCCTCGTACGTCGAGGCGTGCCCGTGCGCGTCGCGCACGGTCTCCTCGCGAGACGCCCCTAATGGACTGGCCGGATCCCGACGTCAGGAGCGCTTGGACTCGCCCGCCGCGTCTATATGCGACGCGCAGTTCGCCCTTGCCGACCAGACACCAAGCATCGAAGGAGCGCTTCGCATACGTGGGTGCGCCGAGCTTCGCGCGCACCGCCTCGCGCTTGTTCCCAAGCTTCACCCTGCCCACCTTGCGTCCCCGAATCCCACCTCCGGGCTCGATGCAGGGCGACGCGCCAGGGCGGTCGGCGTAGACGCGGTCGCGCTCCTCGGGCGTATCGACCTTCGACGCGCAGGTGGGGTCGGGGTCGGACTCGAGCAGCACCTCGACGCCGCCGCCGCCCTCCGGATCGACATACGGCTGATAGGCGGGCGGGACGTAGGGCGAGGCGTCCTGCGGCGTGCCGCCGATGCGAAAGTTGCGAACGCTGACGCCGCCCACTCCCCGGGCGCGGTCATAGAAGTAGTTGCCGTCCCAGTTCCAGACCTCCGGCTGTTGGCCCTGGACCACCGAACCGGTCCAGTGGTCGCGCTGGAAGTAAAAGCACTTGTCGCCGGCAGCCGCGACGCGCGCAGGCTCCTGCGCGGTGAACTCGGCCAGGCCGAAGTCGGTGACGTTCTGGTTTGTCTTGTCGAACTCGACGCAGAACGGGTCGGCGTCGGGGTCGGGGTATTCGGTACCGGTGCCGACGTTCTGCAGCTCACAGTTGAACGGGATCTCACCGTCGTAGGGGCCGACGACCGTCGGTGACTGAGCCACCGCGAGAGCCGGCGTGGCGAGCGCAAGCGTCACCGAAAGGAGGGCGATCCTCATCGCGAGGCACGCTACCGCCGGATGCGCGCACCGGTGCCGGTTGTCGGTTGCGGCGCTGCGGGCCCGGAACTAGCGTGCGCGCCGTGGAGGAGCTCTCACGCCGCGACTTGCTCGCGCGCGCCGGCGGCCTCGGGCTGGCGGCGACGATCGCCTCGGCACTGCCTGTCGCGGCGCGTATGGCGCGACCCGACCCAGCGCTCGCGCAGAGCGTGACCGACGGCACCCTCCAGGCGTTTTTCGACACGATCGTTCCGGGCAAGCCGGTCCCGGATCTGCTCACCGAGCTCGGCAACGCAATCGATCCGAAGGCGATCGCCGGCGTCGACTCAGAGCACGGGGCCGTCTTCACGGACGCACTGCTGCTGGCGCGCAATCCAAGAATTGGTTTCTCGGCGCTCGAGCCGGCACTGCTCGCCGACCTCACGGCGCGATCCCTTGCCGAGGGCGGCCCCGTTCCTCGAGCTCGACTACGACGGCCGCGCTCGGGTCTGCGCCGCCGGCCTCGACTTCGCCAATCCCGATCGCGTGCGTCTGGGAGGCGGGCGCGGCGATCCCGTTCACCGCCTTCTGCGCTGCCGGCAACGTCGCGGACGCCACCGCAAAGACTGCGGCGGGCTACGCCGTCATGGGCCACCCGGGCACCGCGCCCAACGGATACCGCGACTTCTCCTACGGCGACAAGCTCAACCACGGGCGCACCAAGGGCGGCAACCTTGGCTGAAAGGGTCGACGTCTGCATCGTCGGCTCGGGCTTCGGCGGCTCGATCGCCGCCTGGCGCCTGGCGGAGCTGTACCGCGCCGCTGACCAGGACGCGAGCGTCGTCGTTTTAGAGCGCGGGCAGCGGTTTGGTCACACCGACTTTCGCCAGTCGATGGACGTCGACCACCTCTCCGACGTTTACGAGCTGATCCAGGGCCAAGGCGCGCAGATCGTCGCGGCCAATCTCGTCGGCGGGGGCTCGAACCTCTACCTCGCGGCGTCGCTGCGCGCACCGTCCGAGACTTTCGAGCGGACGGACCATCACCCCGACGATGGTCCGCGACGCCGAATGTGGCCGAAGGCGATCAACCGCAAGAGCCTCAACCGCTACTACGGGCGCGCCGAGGCCGGTTTGCGGGTTCGCCAGCCGTCGTGGAAGGAGGTGTCGAAGTCGGGCGGGGTCTGGGCGGCGATGTTGCGGGAGGCGGGAAAGACCTGCGACCGCGTTCCGCTGGCGATCGACTTCGACCGCTGCGTCGACGCCAAGTGGTGCTACACGGGGTGCGTCTTCGGTGCGAAGAACTCGCTGATCACCAACTATCTGGCCTCGGCGGAACGGGCAGGCGTCGAGGTCCGGCCGCTCGTCATGGTCAACGAGGTCGTGCCGTCGAGCGCGCGTCCGTACCGCTGGATCGTGCGCGGCGTCAAGGTCGATCCGGCAACCAAGGCCGGGACCGAGCCGATCGAGATCGAGTGCAAGGTGGCGATCCTTGCCGCTGGCGCGCTCGGCACGCCGCCGATCCTGATGCGCTCCCAGCAGAGCGGCGCGCTGCCCGCGATCTCGCCGCACCTCGGCCGCCATCTCGGCGTTAACGGCGACCACGTCGCCGCCATCGAGGTCGACTCGCGCAAGGCCGAGCGGATCCTCGGCCTGCGCGGCGGCTACGACGAGTTCTTCAAGGGCAAGCCGATCACGACGATGAGCTACGACCACTGGGTCGGCAAGCGCGGCAACGCCTATGACGGGACCCGATTCACGCTTCAGGAGATCCTCCTCAGCCAGCTCACCAACTTCCTCTACGACGACGGGCGCGCGGGGGAGCCGACCTGGTGGGGGCGAGAGAAGAAGCGCTCGATCGCGAGTTGGTCGCGCCACATCGAGATCCTCGCGATGGTCGAGGAGACGATGGACGGGCGTTTCTACGCCGTGCCGCCGGGAGGCAACGGTCACGTCCAGCCCAACGGCGGCCCGGTCGGGATCGGCCTCTTCGATTACCAGCTCTCCGAACAGTCGGTGACCGTCCGCCAGCGCGCCGACGAGGCGATCAAGGCGATCGCCGAGCGCCGCGGCGTCGGGCGCTTCCTCAAGCTCGCCGAGACCCCGGGCGTGTACGCGTCGCACCCGCTCGGCGGCGCCCGGATGGCGGACGCGAGCGGCTTCGGCGTCGTCAACGATCGCTGCGAGGTGTTTGGCTACGAGGGCCTGCACTGCATGGACTCGTCGGTGATCCCGACCAGCTTCGGTGTCAACCCGTCGCTCTCGATCTCGGCCGTTTGCGAGCGCGCCGCAGCAAAGCTCGTCGCCCGTGCCGCCGACTTCGACCTGCCGGCGCCGCCGCCGAGCCTCAAGCACCGTCCGCCGGGCGTCCACATCGGGCCGCGGATCAAGCCGTCCGCGGCGCGGAGCTAGCTGGCTTCGCTGCTACCTTTGCGGCGTCCTCCATGGACGACCTCCCTCGAAGTATCCGGCCGCATAGGCGGCATCGACGGCAGTGACCGCGCTCTTTCTCGTCCTGTTGGTCCTGCTCGTGCTCCTCAACGGCATCTTTGTCGCCGCGGAGTTCGCGCTTGTCCGTACCCGAAAAGGGCGGATCGAGGCGCTCGCCAAGGAGGGTGAGGCAGGTGCCGAGGAGGCCCTCGAACAGCTCGACAAGATCGACGAGTCGCTGGCTGCCTGCCAGTTCGGGATTACGCTGGCCTCGATCGCGATCGGTTTCCTCGGCGAGCCGGCGATCGCCGACGCGCTCGAGCCGATCTTGGGCGACAGCACCGGGGCTCACGCGGTCGCGCTCGCGCTCTCGTTCGTGATCGCCACTTCGCTGCACATCACGATCGGCGAGCAGGTGCCGAAGATGCTCGCGATCACGCGCCCCGATCCCGTTGCGCGAGCGCTCTCCCGCCCGCTCGCTGCCTTCCGGACGACGACGGCGCCGTTCACATGGGCCCTGAACAAGACCTCGAACGCGATCGTTCGGCTCTTTGGGGTCGATCCGACGGACCTGGGCGAGAAGCACACCTCGGCCGACCTCAAGGAGATCATCCAGACGTCGGCCAGGGGCGGCAGCCTCGATCCGGGCGAGGCGATCATGCTCGGCGGCGTCTTCCACCTGCACGAGCAAGAGGCCCGTGAGGTGATGACGCCAATCCCAGCGGTCGTCACCGTCAACGCCGACGAGATGGTCGAGGAGGCGCTGCGGCGGTGCGTTAGCTCAGGCCACACGCGACTTGTCGTCGTCGAGGGCGACAACCCCGACAAGGTCCGCGGGATCGTCCACAACAACAGCCTCGTGAGGCTCTATATGAACGCCGGCCCCGACGCCTCGATCGAGCCGGCAGTCCGCGCCGTGCCGGTCTTCCCCGAGACGAAGCCGCTCGACGATCTACTCGCCGAGCTCCAGCGCCAGCGCTCGTCGATCGGGATCGTCTCCGACGAGTACGGCCGCACGGTCGGGATCGCGACCATCGAGGACATCCTCGAGGAGGTGGTTGGCGAGATCGAGGACGAGACCGACGCCCGCACGACCTCGCTGCGGCGACTCACCGACGGCGACTGGTACGTCCGCGGCCACGTCCCGCTGGGCGACCTCGAGGACGCTGGGATCGACCTGCCGGTTTCGTCAGATGCCTTCAACTCGATTGGCGGCTACGTGTTCTCGGAGCTCGGGCGGCTGCCGAAGCGTGGCGACAAGGTCATCGCGGACGGCTTCGAACTACGCGTGGAGTCGGTCCGCGACAACCGCATCGTCGCCGTTCGGATTCATCCGGTGACGACCGAGCACGCCGTGCTCGACCCGGACTCGACGTCGACCACCTAGTCACTTCCGTCCGTCTCGGCGCATAGCTTTCTGGCCGTCCGCATGTGGGTGGTCAAGCTCACCGATAAGCAACTCGAGGTCCTGAGGGCGATGCTTCGCTCCGAGCCTCATCTCGGGCCGGCGCTTCGCGGTGCGCTCGAGGCGATGGAGCTCGCGCGCTGGGATGAGCTGCCCGACGCACAACTGCCGTGGCAGAACGTCGCGGATGAAGCCAGGCGTCAGGGTGTTTCGGAGGCCGAGGTCGTCTGGGACCTCTGCGGCACGCACCACGAGCCGCCGGCGCGGCGCGCTAAGCGCGCCGCTTAGCGCTCAGCGACTAGTAGGAAAAGAAGCCCTCGCCGGACTTCCGGCCTAGCTTGCCGGCCGCCACGAGGTCGTTGATCAGGTCGGGGACGACGTCGGCCCCGCTGCCCGCACCGTGCTCGTCGAGACTGCGCCCGATCGCGGCCGCAACATCCAGGCCGACGAAGTCGAGCAGCTTGAGCGGGCCCATTGGATGGCCGGCACCCAGCCGCATGCACGTGTCGACGTCCTCCGCGCTCATTCCCGTGTCCTGCTTGAGCCGGACCGCTTCGAAGAGGTAGGGGAACAGGAGGCGGTTGACGACGAACCCGGTCTGATCGGGGACCTCGATTGCGGTCTTGCCGAGCGCCCCGCACCATGCGAGCGCTCGCTCGCGTACGCCATCGCGCAGCCCGTCGCCGAAGCAGATCTCGATCAGCTCCATCCGCGTCACGGGGTTGAACACGTGCAGGCCGAAAAAGCGCTCTGGCGCGCCGCTGGCCGCCGCGAGCTCGGCGATCGAAAGCGAGGAGGTGGTCGTTGCTATGTCCGCATCGGGCGCCGCATCCGCGACCGTCGAGTGCAACGCGGACTTGGCCTCCGCGTCCTCGGCGATCGCCTCGACCACGAAGTCGCAGTCGGCGAGATCGGCGGGGTCGGTGGTCACCTTGATCCGCTCGGCGACGCCACCATCGAGTTTGCGCGCCTCGGTCTGTGCAATCTCCTCGGCGCGCCAGGCCGAGGCGTCGCTTCGCGCCAGCAGGCGCACCGGACTGAGCTGGCTCGCACACGCGGCAACCCCGCACGCGATCGCTCCGGAGCCCGCGATCGCGGGCCGCTGATAGGTGTCGTCGCCTCCCATGCGGGGGGTTACTATCACGCCCGCGCCGATGGCCGAGGTCCTCTACTACGCGATCCCGTTCTTCGTACTCCTGCTGGTGCTCGAGTACCTGTCGTTTCGTCAGGTCCGCGACGAGAACGAGGGCCTCATCGGCTACGACGCCCGCGACACCCGCACCAGCCTCACGATGGGCGTTGGGAACGTCGTCATCAATTTCGGCTGGAAGTTCATCGTCCTCGCCGCCTACGTGGCGATCTATGAGCTGACCCCTCTGCGCCTGGATCCCGGCGACTGGTGGGTCTGGGTGCTGCTCTTCTTCGCCGACGACTTCTCCTACTACTGGTTCCACCGCATCTCCCACGAGAGCCGTGGCTTCTGGGCCAGCCACGTCGTCCACCACTCGAGCCAGCACTACAACCTGTCGACCGCCCTGCGCCAGACGTGGGTGCCAATGACCTACTTCCCGTTCTGGCTGTGGATGCCGGCGGCGGGCTTCGAGCCCTGGATGGTGCTGCTGGCGCAGGCCTGGTCGCTGATCTACCAATTCTGGATCCACACCGAGAAGATCCGCAGGCTGCCGCGCTGGTTCGAGTCCATCTTCAACACGCCATCGCACCATCGGGTGCACCACGGTGTCAACGACCAGTACCTCGATCGCAACTACGGCGGCATCCTGATCATCTGGGATCGCCTGTTCGGCACCTACGAGCCGGAGGGCGAGCGCGTCCGCTACGGGCTGACCACGCAGCTTCGGACCCACCGGCCCACCCAGGTCGCCTTCCACGAGTACGTCGCGATGTGGCACGACATCAAGCGAGCGAACGGTGTTCGCGACAAGCTCGGCGTCGTCTTCCGCGGGCCGGGTTGGACGCCTCCGGGCGTGACTGAGACCGAGGCCACCCGCGGCTGAGAATCGTTAGGATTTCGCCCGCGCCGCGGGGGTCCGGCTTTGTCGCACGTCTACATAGCCGGGGAGGCACTTCTCAATGGATCGTTCTCGCAGGGCGCTGCTCGCGCTCATCGTCACCGCGTTTGTCATTGCTCCCGCCGCAGCCCTCGCTGCAGCACCTTCCAACGACAACTTCTCGGCCTCCGAGGTGGCGGCGTTCCCTCCCGAGGGTTCGACGTACATCGGCACGAATGCCGATGCGACGGCTCAGAGCTTCGAGCCAGACCACGCGGCTTCGGGCTTCGGGCCTGTGCATTCGATTTGGTACTCGTGGACGCCGCAGACCGCCGGTACGGCCCACCTCGCCACCTGCAACAGCGAGATCAACACGCGCATGGCCGTCTACACCGGAGCCTCCGTCGACACGCTCACGCTCGTCGCCGACAACGAGGACTCGACCGGCCCCGTGTGTCCGGGTACCGGCTGGGCAGAGCTCTCCTTCGCGGCAAGCGCAGGCACGACGTATCGCATCGCGATCGACACCTCCGGGGGCATCACCCCCGCCGGCGTGCCTGACAACGGCAATCCGCCGCAGGGCACGATCCAGGTTGCGCTGACGGCCCCATCCGGCACGAGCGAACCGCCGCCCGTGGACCCGCCGCCGGCGGAGGAGAAGACCACCCCCGGGACCGCCGTGGCCCCGACCGTAATCCGCAACTTCCGGATCTCCCGGCTGGTCGCGAGCTGCGGCGACGACACCCCGAAGGGCAACGACCCCTGTAAGAAGGGTCCCTTCGAGTTCCAGACTGCGACGGCGGCAAACGTCCTGCTTCGCAAGCTCGCGGGCAAGGGGATCCCGACGCTGCTCAAGGACACATCCCGCGTCGGCTCGAAGAGTGCGAAGTCGCCTGAGCAACAGAAGGCTCTGCGCGAGAACGGCGTCGGCGGCGAGATCACCTTCGCCGACATCGAGCTCGAGAACCCGGACGGCAGCGACATCACCCTTGACCAGGGGGGGCGCTACGACATCTCCACGGATCAGACCGTGACCCTGCGGTACTCGTACTTCGATCTCGCCAAGGACAAGGCAGCCATCGCCGACGAGAAGGCCGAGCTGCGCCGCCAGGCTGAGAGCCAGGGCAACCAGGCGCCGAACTCGAAGTGCCAGCCGATTGCGGCCGGCGAATCCAACAAGCAGATTCTCGACCGCTTCCCGCCCGATGCGAGCGGCTACCGCAACTACCTCGCGATGTTCGACGGCCTGCAGAAGCTCGGCTGCCAAATCGAGATCGCGAAGCTCGTGCGCGGCAAGCCGTCGGCGTCTCGCAGCTACGTCAGTGACGTTGTCGGCCGCGACGCGAAGCGCAACACGATCTCCGTGGCGCTCGCCCAGCCGGGGAGCCACGACTTCATCTTCGCGATCCGCGAGGAAGCGTCCCAGTGGCTTGCCAACCAGAACAAGAACAGCATCCCGCTCGGGACCGACGGCCAGCTCACGACGAGCAACAGCCAGGTCAACCGCTTCACCGTTCAGGTGATCGAGCGGGCAAGCGGCAGGTTCGTCCCGGGGATCGAGGTCACCTTCGACGGCAAGACCCAGGTCACCGACGCGAACGGCGAAACGACCTTTGCGGCCCTGATCCGCAGCGCAGGCGCGTACCGGCTCTCGGCCGAATACAAGGAGATGGAGGGTTGGCGGACGATTCGCGCTACGGACCGCGGCTCGCGCTCGTTCACGTCGCTCGCCGGCCGCAACATCAGGGCTTCCCAGGGACGCTACGTCGGCAACAGCGAGGAGCAGCTCCAGTTCGCGGCGGCGCTGCCCGTGCTGCCGGCGAACCTCGGCAGCGGCGACGTGGGTGAGGTCGTTTCCGTGCCGCGGGTTCAGCAGGCAACGGTGACCACGTTCGATGCCGCCGGCAACCCGGTCACCGGTCAACACAACGTCGTCGACGTCCCGAACAACTCAAACGTCCTCGTTGGTGCCGGGCCCGGCCTGCTCGCGCTCGGCGGGGGTACGGCGGCCCAGGTCGCGGGCCGCGTGAAGCCCTCCGCGCGAGCCGGAATCCCCAATCCGCTCGAGTTCCTTGCGAGCATCGTCGGCGGGGTCAAGAGCGCGATCGACGCAGGCGCCGCCAACGTCCGGTCGGCACTCACCGGCGCCAACCAGGCGGCGATCGCGGCGATCGCGCAGGCGCTCAACGCGTCCGGCTCGAGCCTGATCTCCGACAAGGGCCTTGGCGTGATCTCGACCGGCGGTGGCAACGTGATCGGGACGGGAGGCCTCAACCTGATCTCCGACAAGGGCCTCGGGGTGATCTCGGTCGGCGGCGGAAACCTGATCGGCCAGGCGGGCGGCAACCTGATCTCCGACAAGGGCCTCGGCGTGATCTCCACGGGCGGTGGCAACCTGATCCCCGTGTTCGGCGGCAAGGTGATCTCGACCGGCGGCCTCAACTAGCACTAGCCTGACGGTTAACCTTTATCAGTTCCACCATAAAACTGACTAGATCGCGGAGCCCGAAGGGCGAAGCGGAGTTGCGCCGCTGTTGAGGCGCCTGACTACGATCGCGGAGCCCGAAGGGCGAAGCGGAGTTGCGCCGCTGTTGAGGCGCCTGACTAAGACGGAGGAATGAAGAATGGCCGGCACCGGGAAGTTCTCAGGACGCGAGGTAGTCATCGTCGAAGCGGCGCGCACGCCGGTCGGCCGCGGTCATCCGGAGAAGGGCTACTACAAGGACGTCCACGCCTCGACGCTGCTCGCGAAGACCTACACCGAGGTCATCGAGCGCGCCGGGATCGACCCCGCCGAGGTCGAGGACGTCGTTGCAGGCTGCGTTCAGCAATTCGGCGAGCAGGCCATCAACATCGGCCGCAACGCATGGCTCGAGGCTGGTCTGCCGATCGAGACCCCGGCGACCACGGTCGACCGTCAGTGCGGGTCGGCCCAGCAGGCGATCAACTTCGGCGCGGCACTGGTGGCGTCCGGCGTCCACGACGTCGTCATCGGCGGCGGCGTCGAGCACATGGGCCACATCTCATTTGCCGACTCGCTCGAGGTCCAGAAGGAGCACGGCTTTGCCTTCAGCCCGCAGCTGATGGAGCGCTACAACCTCGTGCCCCAGGGGATCTCGGCCGAGATGATCGCCGACAAGTGGGAGATCCCGCGCTCCGAGCTCGACGAGCTCGCCGTCCGCTCGCACCAGCGCGCCGCGAAGGCCACGGAGGAGGGCCGCTTCGACCGCGAGATGATCCCGTTCCAGGTCAACGGCGACACATATACGACCGATCAGGGCATCCGCCCCGACACAAACCTCGAGACCCTTTCGCAGCTGAAGACGGTCTTCAAGGAGGACGGCAAGGTCACCGCCGGTAACGCGTCGCAGGTTTCCGACGGCGCCGCTGCGGTGCTGCTGATGACCCGCGAGAAGGCTGACGCACTCGGGCTGACGCCGCGGGCGCGGATCGTCGATCAGACAACGGTCGGCGTCGACCCGGTGATCATGCTCACCGGCCCGATCCCGGCAACGCAGAAGATCCTCGAGCGCAACGGCATGACGATCAACGACATTGATCTGATCGAGGTCAACGAGGCGTTCGCCTCCGTCCTCGCAGCCTGGCGTCGTGAGCTCGATCCGGACATGGACCGCGTCAACGTCAACGGCGGCGCGATGGCGCTCGGGCACCCGCTCGGGTCGACCGGCGCCCGCCTCGTGACAACGCTCCTGCACGAGCTCGAGCGCACCGACAAGTCAACCGGCCTGGTGACGATGTGCTGCGGCGGCGGACTCGGCACCGGCACGCTCATCGAGCGAATCTAGGTTTCGCTCTTGTCCTTGCCGCCGCGGTCCTTGCGGGCTGCGGTGGCGGGGATGAGACGACGACCGGCTTTCCGCCTGGCGTCGCGCGGCCGATCGACAAGGTCGAGTTCCTGCGCGAGGCGGATCGCATCTGCGAATCGACCAACGCTCGTGTGGAGGCGGCAGCGGATGATCTCGTCGGCGGGCGCAACGAGCCGCCGCCGGCGGAGGTTCGCGAGATCGTCCTCGCCATCGTCATTCCGGCGCTGCAGACCGAGGTCGATGCGATCTCGTCGCTCGGCGCACCTGAGGGCGACGAGCAGGAGGTGAGCGCGATCATCGCCGCCGTCGAGGCCGGGATCGACGAGCTGCGAGCCGATCCCCTGTCTGCGTTAGACGGGCCGCCCCCCGGGTTGGTCCAGGCGGGCCGTCTGGCGTCGGCCTACGGCTCAAGGACCTGTGACGTGCGCCAGTCCGGCTGACGCGGTTAGCCTGCCAGTTCCCGACAAGACCAAGGAAGGCCTCATGAAGAAACAACTTCTCATCTGCGCAGCGCTCGTGTGCTCTGCGTTCGCGCTCGTCCTCGCCGGCTGTGGTGACGACGAAGGCGAAAGCACCACCGCCGTCTCTGGCGCCACCGGGGGTGAGGGTGTCGCCCTCACGGACGACGAGTTCCTCGCCGCGGGTAACGAGATCTGCGCCGCCGGTAACGAGGAGATCGACCAGGCAGCCAACGAGACCTTCGGCGGGCAGCAGCCGACCGATGCTCAGATCGAGCAGTTCGCGGGCATCCTCGTACCCGCCATCCAGGCCCAGATCGATGGCATCAGGGCGCTCACCCCGCCGGAGGATCTCGCCGCGGACATCGACACGTTCCTCGGCGATGCCGAGGATGCGCTCTCCGAGGTCGAGGCGGATCCGTCGCTGCTCGCAACGAGCGACGATGAGGGTCCGTTCGCGGACGTGAACGCTCAGGCCCTGGAGCTTGGACTGACGGAGTGCGCCGGCTGATCTAGGCGCCTGCGAGGCGGCCGCCGACGAACTGCGCCATCCCGGACAGTCGTCGGTGGATCGCGGTGAAACCGCGTTCTTCGAGGGCGGCGACGATCTCGTTGCCCTCGAAGATCCGCATCCCCGTGGCTCGCTCGAGCACCGGCTTCAGCGGCCTCAGGGTGACCTCGCGACGGACCGAGGTGAGCAGGGCGATCCGTCCTCCGGGCTTCAGCGTCCTGCGCATCTCATCGAGGGCCGCGAACGGATCGTCGAAGAGGTGCAGAGCGGCGAAGCAGCATGCGCCGTCGAAGCTCGCGTCGCGAAAGGGCAGCGCGGTTGCGTCGCCGCGAACCAGGACGAGGTTGCCCGGGTCTTCGCGGCGCAGCTCCTCCCCGCCTCGCGCGAGCATCGTTTCCGACGCGTCGACTCCGACGACAAGGCCTTCCGGTCCCACCGTGCGCGCAAACCCGCGTGAGAAGTTGCCGGGCCCACATGCGAGGTCGAGGACGGTGTCACCCTCGGAAAGGCCGAGCAGCAGCCGGGCGATCCGCATCTCCTCGGCCATCCCCGGCCCCGTGAAGCCCAGGGCGACTCGCCCGAGTGCCGGGCGCCAGTAGCGCTCGTAGATCGCGGGGACGACGCGCGTGAGCATGAGGTCCTGCGTGCGCCCCGTCGACTCGAGCTCGCGGTCCAGCAGGTCGAGGTAGCCGGCCGCTTCGACGCCGCGTTCACGTGCGGTCGCGGCGGTGCCGGGTTCGAGCAGGTCGAGGGCGCGCTCGACTGCGCTCAAAAACTGCCCCGAGGCTCGCCCGAGTGGCGGGCGAGCTCGGTGAGCCGCGGGATCTCGCGCTCGCCCTGTACGCGGGCCGGGTGGGTCGGCGGGAGGGTTGCGATGAGCCGCTTGATCCGGTTGCGGATCTGCAGCGCGAAGTGAGGCGTTGCCGGTCCCGCCAGCGCGCGGATGTCGTCGACGGTGATATCGCGACCGCTGAGCCGGTCGGGTCGCTCGTTCTCACTCATTTCGGCTCATCTCCTTGACCGTTTCCCTGGTCGCCACGCGGCTCCGTTTCGGCTTCGCCCCCGTTCGGGCTTGGCTCGGGCGCTCCGGAACCGGACGTTACCGGGGCGACCTCCGCGAGATCGTCGACCTGCCCTGGAGATCGACAGAGAGCGCTGACGTGTCGCCGATCAACCAGATGTGGTTGTAGACGGCACGAGTGGGGTCGTCCGCATAGCCCGGCTTGAGGTCGAGCAGATAGGTGTCCAGCGGTTCGGATAGGGCGGCGCCGTCGGTTGCGACCAACAGAGGTCCCCACGTGCCGCTGGCCGACAGGGGCGAGGCGACGCCAGCATCGATCGGCCGTTCGGCGTTGGCGATCACGAAGCCATGCCCGGGGTCGTTGATGTTCCAGCCGAAGTCTGCCGTCGGTGAAACGGGCGAACGCGACCGAGTTCTCGGCCGCGCCCGTCTCACCGACGCGCTTCACTCCCGGCGAGACGTGGGCGATGTCCTTGAACGCGCGCTCCGAGATGGCCTCCTCGGGGCCGAGTACGTACACCGGGACGCCGTCGTTGCGGCGCAGCGCTGCGACTGTCGCGGCCGGAACCTCGTCGCGACCGCTGAAGAGGATCGGATCGCCCGACCGCGCCGCCCAGGCGGCGGCGGGCATCGCGTAGGCCGGCTCGTCGGAGCTCGCGATCAGGATGTGCTCGGGCTCGTCCGCCAGACGCTCGCGCAGCTGGGCGAGCTCGGCGGCAAGCGCGGCGGGGCTCTCACCCGGGAGGTCGAGCGTCTCGTAGCCCTCGGGGCTTGCCGCGGCACCGACGACGAACACCTGACGGCCCGCGGTGGCATCGGAGCCCTCCGGCGCGAGCGCTCGCAGCGCCGTCGCCCGTCAGCGGCGGCACCGCACCGGCTTCGGTCAGCAGGATCGGGGCGCCGACGGGAGCAGCAACAAGCGATGCGGCTGCGAGCCCGGCCTGCCATTCGCCGGCGTCGACCAGCGTGACGGCGTCGGGTCCCGGGAGGTCGCCGGTCGACGGCCAGACCGCGAGCGAGACACCGGCGGCATCCGCGGTCGGATCCGGTCCCGAAACGCGGGTGGTGTTCTTGGTCGCGAAGGTCGGGAAGCCGAGATCCTCGGTGGCCTCGGGCACGGTGCACCTGCTTGACGACGATGCGCGGGGCGGGCGAAGCAGCACTCGATGGCGGCGGCGCGTCGGGGTCCGAGCTCTCACCAGCGAGGTAGACCGCCACGCCGACGGCGATGATCGTGACCACGGCCATCGTGGTCAGGAGACGGTGGGTGGCGATCCAGTGGCGGATGTCGTTGAGGAAGTAGCGGATCGAGCGCGAACAAGGGACGGGAACCGTAGTTCACCCACGTCGTGACCGATATGCTTTGCGACCGATTGACTGGTCAGTCAGTCGGCCCACTTAGCTCATAGACGGCGATCAGGAGGTTTCGGTCGTGGACTTCGCGCTCAACCAGGACCAGCTCGAGCTCAAGGCGGAGATGCGGCGCTTCGCGCGCGACGTGATCCGGCCGGTGGCCGCCAAGCACGACGCCGAGGAGTCCACTCCCTGGGAAGTGATCAAGGAGGCGCGCGCTCGCGGCCTGCACGGTCTCGACAACCTTCAGCGAATGGGCCAGGACCCCGACGGCATGTACGGGGTCATCGGCGCGGAGGAGCTCCACTGGGGCTGCGCAGGAATCGCGCTCGCGATCTCCGGCTCCGGTCTCGCCGCCGCCGGACTCGCCGCATCGGGCACGCCCGATCAGATCGCCCGCTGGGTCCCTGAATGCTTTGGCGTCGGCGACGAGATCAAGCTCGGCGCTTACGCCGTCACCGAGGCCGGCGCCGGCTCCGACGTCAAGAGCCTGCGGTCCACCGCCAAGCGCGACGGCGATGAGTGGGTCCTCAACGGCACCAAGGTCTTCATCACCAATGGGGGGATCGCCGATGTCCACGTGGTCGTTGCCAACGTCGCCCCGGAGCTCGGCCACCGGGGCCAGGCCTCGTTCGTCGTCGAGAAGGGGACGCCCGGCATGAGCCAGGGCAAGAAGGAGTCGAAGATCGGCATCCGCGCCTCGCACACCGCCGAGGTCGTCTTCGAGGACTGCCGGATTCCTCTCGAGAACCTGCTCGGCGGGATGGAGAAGCTCGAGCGCAAGCTCGCCCGGGCGCGCAGCGGCGAGCCGTCGCGCGGATCAAACGCGCTCGCGACCTTCGAGCTGACCCGCCCGCTTGTTGGCGCGTCGGCGCTCGGCATCGCGCAGGCCGCTTACGAGTGGACGATTGAGTACCTCGACGTCGAGCCGCACCAGATCGACCCGGTCGAGGCGTGGCTCGACGAGAGCTCAACCGCCGGCAAGCCGCCGCTCGAGCGGCAGGGCAACCAGCAGATCCTCGCGCAGGTCGCCACCGAGATCGACGCCGCCCGCCTGCTCGTCCAGCGCGCCGCGTGGATGGGCCGCAACGGCATCC
Source organism: uncultured Solirubrobacterales bacterium (assembly GCA_963746215.1). GTDB lineage: Bacteria > Actinomycetota > Thermoleophilia > Solirubrobacterales > 70-9 > WHSW01. The sequence continues at coordinate 293,008 of CAVVAT010000007.1, read as the reverse complement.
CGCTGCTAAGCGGCCAGGGCTCGATGTCCAAGCTGAAGTCCGGTCAGGTCGCCGTCTGGGCGACGCGGACGCTGATGGACCTCGTCGGCCCGTTTGCCTACACCAGCGAGTGTCCGCTCGAGAAGTGGTTCCGCGACGCAAAGATCTACGAGCTCTTCGAGGGCACCGCCGAGATCCAGCGCTTGGTGATCTCGAGGATGCAGGTCGCCGAGTACCGCGAGCGTCTCATCGAGGCCGCGGCAATCGCCGCCGAGGGCACCGAGCCCGCACTCGGCGGCTCGGTCGCGACAGCCGCCGAGTAAGGCCCCCGCCAGACCAGCAACCCGGCTGCAACCCCGCTTGCAGCCTGGGATCCTGCTTGCAGGAAACGCGGTACTCCTCATCGCGAGGTGCCCGGTTCGCCATCATTTTGGGGGCCTCCCCCTGGGGGCAGCTAGTTATGGGAGTCGTCGCAAACGCCAGCAATACCCTGCGCGCCGCGCTCGTCGTGGCGATGCTCGCCGTGATCGTGATCGCGGGGGCCGACCGTGCCGGCGCCCAGGATCTGCAGTCCGAGCTGGATCAGCGCGAGGCTGAGCTCTCGCAGGAGCGCGACCGAAAGGGCGTCCTGTCGAGCGAGCTCGCCGAGTACAACGCCCAGGTCGACCAGCTCGCCGGCGAGGTCGCGATCCTTCGCAATCGCGAGGCGATCGTCGTGGCCGAACTCCGCCAGGTTCAGGCCCGGCTCAACCAGGAAAAGCACAAGCTCGAGGTCTTCCGGTCGCAGCTTCGCCGTTCGCTGAACGTCCTCCGCAACCGCCTCGTCGGCATCTATCGCTCCGGGCAGGCCGACTTCATGACCGTGATGCTCGAGTCCGACGGGTTCGACGACCTGCTCTCACGCTACGAGTACCTGCGCCGCATCGAGGAGCAGGATTCCTCGATCGTCAGCCGAGTGCGCGACCTTCGCAACGGAACGATCGTGACCGTCGAGAGGGTCACCGACGACCGCAACGAGATCGAGTCGAAGAAGGCCGAGCTCGTGCGCACCAGGACCCAGCTCGAAGCTCGCGAAGCCGAGCTCGCGGCAGCCCGGGACACGAAGGCGGCCGCGCTCGACGAGGTCACTTCGAACATCGACCACCTCGAGGCCGATGTCTCCGATCTTCAGGACCAGATCCAGCAGCAGCTTCAGCAGGCAACAGCGACCCCCGGGGTGGCACCGCTTCAGGCGGGACCGGTCCAGGGTGCCAGCGGCGGTTGGATCTGGCCGGTCAACGGCACGCTTACGTCCCCCTTCGGCTACCGCTGGGGACGGATGCATGAAGGCATTGACATCTCAGTGCCCGAGGGAACCCCGATCCGTGCCGCCAAGGCTGGAACGGTGGTGATCGCCGCATACACCGGCGGCTACGGCAACTACACCTGCGTCGATCACGGTGGCGGGCTCTCGAGTTGCTACGCCCACCAGTCGAGCTATGCGGTCAGCCCCGGCGACTCGGTCGCCCAGGGCGAGGTGATCGGCTACAGCGGTAACACCGGCTCGTCGACCGGGCCGCACCTGCATTTCGAGATTCGCGTCAACGGCGGCGCGGTCGATCCGCTCGGCTACCTCTAGCGCCCACTAAAGGTTCGCGCGCGCCCTGCCGAGGGAGTAGGTGGATGCGGTCCCCTGCTCTCGGGACCGGAGTGATCGGAACAAACTGATGGGGTGATGTTTTCGTGGAGTCGATCTCTTGGATCGATGGCGTGCGTGGGCGCGGGTCGCGCCAATACGTGTGGGCGGGCGTCGCAGCCGCGGCGCTGATCGCGGTCGTTGCGCTTGCCTTCGGCAGGCTGGGGACCTACGTTGCCTTCGACGGCGGCTCCGTCGGCACCCAGGCCGAGCCCGACGCGCGAATCCTTGTGTCGGCACCTGAGCGAGCCGCGACAGGACCGCCAGGCGAGACCGGCGCGCGGGGCCTCGTCGCGACACGACGTGGCGAGCCCTCACCGAGCGGCTCGGGCTCCCAGCAATCGACCGCGGCGGGGTCCCAGCCTTCCGGCGGTGGCTCGGCCAACGGACCGATAACGGGCGATTCAGGGCCAGGCGCCGACAATCCCCCGGCCGAGCCGCCCGAGACCGTGGAGCCGCCGACGGGCGTCGAGCCGACCCCACCTGCTCCGGACCCCGCGCCCATCCCAATCGAGACGCGACCGGTCGACGTACCCGCGGTACCGGTACCGGTCCGGACCGTGCACCGACGGGGCCCCTTGCGGCGACCACAGCAGGTCTTGACCAGACGCTCGGGGTGCTTGGAGTCGACCTTCCGGTGACCGAGCTGACCGACCCGGTCACCCAGCCGTCCGATCAGCTTCTCGACCTGCTGGGTGGTCAATCGGACTGACTGGGCCCATTATCAGGCGTGAATCGGCCTGCATAGGCGCCTGGCCGAAAATTTGAGTGGACCCACACCCCAGTCTCGCGTAGGCTTCAGCACGGATGCATTCGGGGGTTCCCGCGCCCATGAGGGGCTCGGGGGTTACCGGCGCATCTCGCCGAACGCACGGTTTTTGCGAGATGAGCTCAATAGCGCACACACAGCCAAGGACAGGCCGCCGGAAGTTCAACCTGCGGGCCTACCTCGCGGGCACTGCCGCGACCGCCGCTCTGATCGGCGCGGTCGTCCTCGCGTTCGTGTCGCTCGGCGCCTACGTCGCCTTCAACGGGCTTCCCGTCGGTGGCAGCGACTCTGGGGCCGAGGCGGGCAGCGTCGCGGTCGGCCCGGCCGCCGCCGCTGCGAACACGAGCGGCCAGCGCACCTCCCAGAACACGGCGCCCGCCGAGCGTCCGGCAGTCGCAGGGCTCCCAGGTGGGCGCTGGCGCAAACGGCGGCGGTGCAGGGAGCGCTTCGCAGACATCGGCAACCGCGACGAACACCACGGCACCTCCGGCAACGACGGGCGCTGAGCCGACCGTCTCAGCAGGCGGGACGCAGGAGACGGCAACGCCGACGACCCCGCAGGCCGGTCCCTCCGAAGACCCACCTTCGTCGCAGACCCCCACGCCACAGGTGACGGCGCCCGGCGCGGTCGGCGGCACCGTCGGAACGGTCGAGCAGACACTTCAGGAGGTCGGCGTCCAGGTGCCGGTCAACGGCTCGGGCTCGCCGGTCGAAGCAATCTCCGACGGGCTGCTCGGCGGCAACTAGCCCGCTGCGGCCGACGGCCGCGACGCGCTCAGATTGCGGGCGATCCAGCGCAGGGCAACCCCCTGGAGCTCGGCGTCGTGCTGGGCGGAACGGTGATGGCCGCCGGGGACGATGATCAGCTTGCGGGGATCGGCGGCGCGCGCGTGAAGTTCGGCGGAGAACTCGCTCGGGATCCGCTCGTCTCCTGCGGCGTGGATCAGGATTTTCGGCTTGCTCCCCATCAGCTCGATCGCGTCGCGAATGTCGTGTTCGGCTAGCCAGGCAGCCAGGTCCGCGCGGGCGCGCCCGCCTGCACGGAACTCAAGCGACCCCTCGCGCAGCCCGCGAAGCAGGTGCTGCTCGCCCGCTGGGCAGATCGCGATTGCCGCTGCGATCGCGTCGGACGTCGCCGCGGAGTGCAGCGCGACGAAGCCGCCCATGCTCGACCCGCGCACGCAGATCCTCGTGGCGTCCACGCCGTCCCACTGTCCGAGCACCCGCGCCATGCGCCCGCAGTCCGCGAGTACCTCCGCCGACATCTCGTCCGCGCCCGCGCCGTGACCGCGCTGGTCGTATGCCAGGGCAGCCCAGCCGCTGGCGGCGCACCGGCGCCCGAAGTCAGCGTGGTTTTCCTTGCTCGACCCGGCACCGTGGAGGATCACCATCCCCGGCCACGGGGGCTGGGTGCGGGGGAGCCACGCGAGGTACGGCCGTCCCTCGGCCTCGCCCTTCGCGCTCGGCGCCTGCGGGGGTGCACGCCATCGCTTGGTCATCGTCATGCGCAAGGTACCCGTCACAATCACGCCCCCATGACTGACGCCAGCGCACCAGCCGCCAATGCGAGCCCGATCGAGGGCTCGCCGGTCTACCCGATCGGCTCTCGCGTCAACGCGCTGGGTCAGCTCGAGGTCGGTGGCTGTGACCTGGTCGAGATCGCGCGCGAGTTCGGCACCCCCGCGTACGTCTACGCCACGGCAGATCTCCGCGCCCGCGCCGGCGCGTATCTCGAGGCCTTTGCGGCTTCCGGCGAGCCCCACGAGATCGTCTACGCGAGCAAGGCGGCACCGATCACGGGAATCGAGCGGCTGTTCGCCGAACACGGACTCTCGATCGACGTCGCCTCCGGAGGCGAGCTTCACACGGCGTTGCGCGCGGGATTCGACCCCTCTCGGATCCACATGCACGGCAACAACAAAAGCGAGGATGAGCTTCGCTACGCGATCGAGTCGGGGATCGGTCACGTCATCTGCGACTCGCTCGACGAGATCGCGCGGCTGGACCGGCTCTGCGCGGACGCCCGCCACCGCCAGCGCGTCCTGATCCGGATCACGCCGGGGGTCAAGGCCGAGACGCATTCATACGTTCAGACCGGCCAGCTCGACTCCAAGTTCGGGCTCGGCCTCGCTGATGGCCTCGCCGCAGAGGGCGTCGAGGCGGCGCTCGCCGCCGCGAACCTCGACCTTGTCGGCCTGCACGCGCACATCGGCTCGCAGATCTTCGAGCTCGAGCCCTACGTGAAGGCGATCGAGGCGCTCGCTGAGCTCGCTGACCCGGCCTGGTGCGAGCTCCTCAACGTCGGTGGTGGCCTTGGGATCGCCTACACCGCCGACGATGACAGCGCCCTCGATCGCGGAGTACGTCGAGCTCAAGGTCGAAGCGATCCGACGCCTGTTCGATCCGGTCCCGCGAATCGTGGTCGAGCCAGGGAGGTCGCTTGTCGGCACCGCGGGCGTGACCATCTACCGGGTCGGAACGATCAAGGAGATTCCCGGCGTGAGGACCTACGTCGCGGTCGATGGAGGTATGTCGGACAACCTGCGGCCGATGCTCTACGGCTCGCGCTACGAGGCGGTGATCGCCGATCGCGCCGAGGCTGCGGCGGATACGGTGGCGACGGTCGCCGGGATGCATTGCGAATCGTCCGACATGATCGTTCGCGACGCGCGGCTTGCCGCGCCGCGGGTCGGCGACGTCCTGGTCACGCCCGCGACGGGCGCCTACGGCTACGCGATGGCAAACAACTACAACGCCGTGCGACGCCCGCCGGTGATCCTCTGCGAGGACGGCAACGCCGAGCTCGTCGTGCGCCGCGAGACCTATGAGGATCTGACGAGGCGCGATGTCTGACGTGGCGCGTATCGGTGTGCTGGGTGCCGGGCACCGTCGGCGGCTCGTTCATCGAGCAGCTCGAGGAGCGGGCGTTTCAGGTCGAGGCGATCTCGGGGCGGCGACCGGAGCTCGCCGGGGTCCTGCGCCGCTCGGAGGGCGACTTCGAGGAGATCCTCGCCGACTCGGACATCATCGTCGAGCTGATCGGCGGGACCGACCCGGCGCGCGACTACGTCCTACGGGCGCTGCGGGCCGGCAAGCACGTGATCACCGCCAACAAGCAGTTGGTCGCGCGCCATGGTGATGAACTCTTTGCCGCCGCCCGCGAGCACCGCGTTCAGCTGCGCTTCGAGGCGGCGGTCGCCGGGGTCGTGCCGGTGATCCGGGTGATCCAGGAGAGCCTCGCGGCGACCCGGATCGAGAAGGTCTTCGGGATCGTCAACGGGACGACGAACTTCATCCTCAGCGAGATGGCCTCGACCGGGGCGGCGTATGGCGACGCGCTCGCCCGCGCCCAGGAGCTCGGGTTCGCCGAGGCCGACCCAACCGAGGATGTCGGTGGCGCTGACGCTGCGGCAAAGATGGCGATCCTCGCCCGCCTCGCGTTCGACACGCCGGTCGGCATCGAGGACGTCCCGTACGAGGGGATCACCGAGATCGAGCCCGAGGACCTCGCCTACGCCCGCGAGCTCGGTCTCTCGCTGAAGCTGCTCGGTGTCGCCGAGCGTCGCGACGATGGCATCAGCGTGCGCGTCTTTCCCTGCTTTCTCAACGCCGACCATCCGCTGGCGCCGATCGAGGGGTCGTTCAACGCGGTAATGGTCGAGGCGCCGGCGATCACCGAGATCACGATGTCCGGCCCGGGCGCCGGTGGCCCGCAGACGGCGACGGCCGTTCTCGGCGACCTCGTCTCGATCCTCTCCGGTGAGGCGCCCGTCGACCAGCCGAGCACGCGGCTCCCGGTGATCACGGAGGTCAGCTCCTCGTTCTATCTCCACCTCGAGGTCGCCGATCGTCCCGGTGTGCTCGCCCAGGTCGCCGACGTGCTGGGCCGCAACGGAATCTCGGTGCGAAGCGTCGTCCAGCGCGGCCTCGGTGACGATGCCCGCCTCGTGATGGTCCTCCACGAGGCTCCCGAACGCGACTTCTACGCCGCCCTCGACGAGATCGCCGGACTCGACTTCCTCCGTGCGGCACCCCGCGCGATCAGGGTCGTCGAGGAAGTCTTCGAATGAGCGGGAATCCTTGCCGACCCCGCTGATCGAGCGCTACCGCGACCGGCTCTCGCTCGAGGCGGACGACCCGGTCATCACCCTCAACGAGGGTTCGACGCCGCTGGTCGAAGCGCCGGTGATCTCAGAGCGCGTCGGCGCGCGCGTGCTACTCAAGCTCGAGGGCGCGAACCCGACCGGCAGCTTCAAGGACCGCGGGATGACCGTCGCCGTCTCGCACGCCGCCGGCGCCGGCGCCGAGGCTGTGATCTGCGCCTCAACGGGCAACACTGCTGCAAGCGCCGCCGCCTACGCCGCCCGCGCCGGCCTCCGCGGACTCGTGATCGTTCCGGAGGGCAAGATCGCGATCGGCAAGCTTGCCCAGGCGCTGATCCACGGCGCTCGCGTGATCGCGCTTCGCGGCAACTTCGATCAGGCGCTGGAGATCGTCCGCAAGCTCGCCGACAAGCACCCGGTCGAGCTCGTCAACTCCGTGAACCCGTACCGGATCGAGGGCCAGAAGACGGCCGCGTTCGAGGTCGTAGAGGAGCTTGGCGCCGCACCCGACGCACTCGCGATCCCGGTTGGTAACGCCGGCAACACCACCGCGTGGTGGCGCGGGTTCACCGAGGTCGGCGAGAGCCCGATCATCTACGGGTTCCAGGCTGCCGGTGCCGCGCCGCTCGTGCACGGCGCCCCGGTCGCCGAGCCCGAGACAATCGCCTCGGCGATCAGGATCGGCAACCCGGCTCGCTGGGAGGAGGCAATGGCCGCCTTTACCGCCTCGCGGGGACGGGTAGAAGCGGTTACTGACGAGCAGATCCTTGACGCCTACCGGCTGCTCGCCTCGCGTGAGGGCGTCTTCTGCGAGCCGGCCTCGGCGGCCTCTGTCGCCGGCCTGCTCGTTCACGGCCTGCCGGTGGCGGACGGGCAGCCACCGCCGGAGACGGTTGTCTGCGCGCTCACCGGCCACGGGCTCAAAGACCCCGATACCGCGCTCAGCAAGGCGCCCGCGGTGATCGGATGCGAGGCAGATCTGGCCGCCGTCGAGCACGCCGCGTTCGACTAGCCCGCAAGCCCGCGCTGCGGTCGACCGTCTCGCCGGGCCCGCGGATTCGCCACAATCGCCTCGATCATGGGGATCGGGGTATTGGAAGTGATCTTGCTGGCATTGCTCGCACTGGTCTCGATCGGCCTGGGCATTGCGCTGTGGCGCGTGCACGCGGCCAGCCGCAGGCAGCGGGAGCTATTGGACCGCTTGCCCCAGACCGCCCTGACGGCCTTTGACCGCGATCTGCGGGTGACGTACTCGGGCGGCGCCGTGGCAGGCATCGGGGGAGAGAAGATCAACGGCGACGATGAAGACGCGCTGCTCGGGCAGCTACCGCAGGCTCAGCGCGAACCGCTGCTGACGCACTATCGCGCGGCCCTCCGCGGCGAGCAGCGTTCGTTCGAGTACCGATCGCCCCGCACCGGCCGCGAGCATTGGGTCCGGGTGGTCCCGGTGGCCGACCACAAGGGTTCGGTAACCGGCGGCCTCGCGGTCGCGCTCGACGTCTCCGATCGTCGCACCGGCCAGCCCGGCTCGCTCGGCCGGCGCTCAGGCGTTACTGCGATCACGGATGCCACGCGGGAGCTCGCTCGAAGCGTCGACCAGTCGGCCGCCCGGACCGCGGTCTGCAAGGGCGCGCGCCGGGTTGCCGACGCACCCGTGGCCGCACTCCTCGAGCCCGACCCGGCTGACCCTGAACGCCTCGAAGTCACCGCTTCGGCTGGCGCAGATCTTCGCGGCCTGACCGTTGACCTCGATCCCGACGCAGACGCCGGGGCCGCGCACGCGTTTGCCGCAGTTGAGGAGACCTTCGTCTCCCAGGCGGATGACGAGACGGTCGATCGCGCGTTCATGCGCCGCGCCCGGGTCCGATCGGTCCTGTGGCACCCCGTGGTGCGCGACCACGAACCAGTGGGGTTGCTCGCGATCGGTTGGCGCGAGCCGGTGGCGGGGGTATCCCTGCGGCTTTCGTCGATGATCGAGCTGCTCGGAGCCGAGGCCGCGGTCGCGATAGGGCGTGCTGACATGCTCGGTGAGCTGGAGCGGCTCGCGCGCACAGATGAGCTCACCGGATTGCCGAACCGACGCGACTGGGAGCAGCGCCTGCCAACGGAGCTCGCCCGCGCGACACGTGCAAGCCAACCGCTCTGCGTCGCGATGCTCGACCTCGATCGCTTCAAGAAGTTCAACGACGAGCGCGGGCATCAGGCCGGCGATCGCCTGCTCAGCGAGGCGGCGGGCCTATGGCTCTCGGCGCTGCGCCCGTACGACGTCCTTGCGCGCTATGGCGGCGAGGAGTTCAGCCTGATGCTGCCCGACGTCGAGGCGAAGGACGCGGTCGTGCTGATTGAGCGTCTGCGCGCCGCCACGCCAGAGGGCGCGACCTGCTCGGCCGGCGTCGCCGAATGGGACGGGGAGGAAACGGCCGCCGAGCTGGTTGGGCGCGCGGACGCCGCCCTGTACGCGGCAAAGCGCGGCGGGCGTGACCGCGTCGAGATCGCCACGCGCGTCTAGGCGCTGAGCTGACACGTCCTGCGCGCAATGCGTGTGCGCGCGGCGATCACGCTGGGGTTCGTGGATCCTCACCGGCTTGCGTCGCTGCTGGCACCGCCGCGCTGCGTGGCGTGCGCCGAGGCCACCGCTCCTACTCAGAGTCTCTGTCGGCGTTGCGAACGGGTCCTGGCTGTCGGCCAGCGAGGCTCGTCGACGCTCGCGGTTGCGGGCGAACGCCTTCCGGTCCATTGGGCCTGCGACTACGCCGGCGTCGCCCTTGATCTCGTTCGCGCGCTGAAGTTCGGGCGCCGTATCTCCGCGGCGGCGTCGATCGCGTCCCTGCTGGCGCCGCAGGTGCCTCGGGGTGTCGTCGTGATCCCGGTGCCCGCGGCTCCGTGGCGCCGTCGCGTTCGCGGCTTTGACCCTGCCGAGGAGATCGCGCGTGCGCTTGGTCGACAGGCGGATCTCGAGGTGGTCCAGTGCCTTCGCCGCGGACACGGTCGGCGCCAGGTTGGTCGCAGCCGCGCGGACCGGCTCGCTGACCCACCGCGAATCCGCCTCGCCGGTACGCCGCCGACCCCAGCCATTCTGCTCGACGACGTCTTCACCACCGGCGCGACGCTCGGTGCCTGCGCGCGGGCACTGGACGGGGCTGCGACCGCCGCTCACGTCTTCGCGCGGGCCCGCGGTCCGAGCGGGGTTGCACACGGGCGTAGGATTTAGAGACACGCCAGCTCGACGAAGGGAGAGACAGTGCGAATCGAGGTCAGGGGCCGCAATCTCGAGGTCACCGATGAGATCCGCGAGGCCGTCTTCAAGCGCTTCTCGCGAGTTTCGAAGCAGGTCTCGGATCTCGCCACACTCGAGATCGAGCTGCTCGAAGAGAAGAATCCCTCGATCTCGGACGCTCAGGTCGCTGAGGCGACGCTCTATCTCAAGGGCGCGACGTTGCGGGCTCGCGAGGCCTCGCCCGAGATGCTGCATTCGATCCATGAGCTGGCCGAGGACATCCGTCGCCAGGTCAAGCGCGATCGCGAGAAGCGGCGCGGGCGGTCTAGCTCACGGCGGCGGATCGGGCGCTTGCGCCGCCGCGAAGCCTGATCGCAGGCGGGCGCGGGACCTCGCGCTCGTTACCCTGAGTGGTTGATGGCGGGACGAGGACTGATCGACAAAGCGCTGCGGCTCGGCGAGGGCCGCAAGCTGAAGGAATACGAGCAGCGGGTCGAGCAGATCAACCGATTCGAGCCCGAGCTCGAGTTGCTCGACGACGCCGAGATCCGCGAGCGCGCCGACGAGCTCCGCAAGCACGTCCGCGAGGACGACGAGACACTCGACTCGGTTCTGCCCGAAGCGTTCGCGCTCGCTCGCGAGGCGGGCAAGCGCGCGATCGGCCAGCGCCACTACGACGTGCAGCTGATCGGAGGCATGGTTCTTCACTCCGGCGCGATCGCCGAGATGAAGACCGGCGAAGGCAAGACCCTCACCGGTACCACCGCCGTCTTCCTCAACACGCTCGGCGGCCAGGGCGTCCACCTCGTCACCGTTAACGACTACCTGGCGCGACGCGACGCGATGTGGATGAAGCCGGTGTACGACCTCCTCGGCGTCACCGTCGGCGTGATCCAGTCGGAGATGTCGCCCGCGCAACGGCGCGAGGCATACGCCTGCGACGTCACGTTCGGGACCAACTCCGAGTTCGGCTTCGACTACCTGCGCGACAACATGGCCTCCAGCCTGGAGGAGTGCGTCCAGCGCGAGTACTCGTTCGCGATCGTCGACGAGGTCGACAACATTCTCATCGACGAGGCGCGGACGCCGCTGATCATCTCGGGACGCCCCGAGCAGGCGGCCGACACCTATTACACCTTCGCCCGCCTGGCCAAGCAGATGGTCGGCGAGGAGATGACGGTGAAGCTGAAGTCGCTCGGCGAGTCGCGCGACACCTCCGAGGCCGAGCACGACTACGAATACGACGAGAAGCACAAGACGGTCGCGCCAACCGAGCGCGGCGTCGACAAGGCCGAGAAGTTCATCGGCGTGGACAACCTCTACCTCTCCGAGCACGGCTCGCTGGTCAACCACCTAATCCAGTCGCTGAAGGCTGAGTCGCTGTTCAAGCGCGATGCCGACTACGCGGTGATCGATGGCGAGGTAAAGATCATCGACGAGTTCACCGGCAGGATCCTCGAGGGCCGCCGCTGGTCCGACGGACTCCACCAGGCGGTCGAGGCGAAGGAGGGCGTACGGATCCGCGAGGAGAACCAGACCCTCGCGACGATCACCCTCCAGAACTACTTCCGCCTCTACGACAAGCTCAGCGGCATGACCGGTACCGCCCTCACCGAGGCGACCGAGTTCATGAAGATCTACGAGATCCCGGTAATCGAGGTCGCCACGCATCAGGCCGATGATCCGCGCCGATCACAACGACCTGATCTACAAGACGAAGACCGGCAAGTGGACCGCGGTCGTCGACGAGCTACGCGAGCGCCACGAGCGTGGGCAGCCATGTCTCGTCGGGACGATCTCGGTCGAGGTCTCGGAGATGCTCGGAGGCGAGCTCACGCGCGCGGGAATCCCTCACGAGGTGCTCAACGCGAAACCCGAGTACGCCGAGCGCGAGGGCGCGACGGTCGCTCAGGCCGGTCGAAAGGGCGCGGTCACGATCGCGACCAACATGGCCGGCCGCGGCGTCGACATCAAGCTGGGCGGCGATCCCGAGCAGCTGGCGATGGACGAGCTGCGCAGGCTCGGCCTGACTCCGGAAAACGAGAGTTGGGAGACCGAGCTGGCCGAGCAGACCGAGCGCTTCGGTCCCCAGACCAAGGCGGAGGGCGACGAGGTCCGCGAGCTGGGCGGTCTCTTCATCTGCGGCACGGAGCGTCACGAGTCGCGGCGGATCGACAATCAGCTGCGCGGTCGTTCGGGCCGCCAGGGCGACCCGGGTGAGTCGCGCTTTTTCCTCTCCGCCGAGGATGACCTGATCCGACTGTTTGCCGGCGAGCGGATCTACAAGATCCTCGACCGGCTCGGTCCCGTCGACGACGACGGCAAGGAGTACCCGCTCGAGGCGAAGATGCTCACGCGGACGATCGAGAACGCGCAGAAGAAGGTCGAGCAGCAGAACTACCTGATCCGCAAACGCGTCCTCGAATACGACGACGTCATGAACGAGCAACGCCGCGTCGTCTACAAGTACCGCCGCGAGATTCTCGAGGGCCGCGACATGTCCGACGTCGCCCACACCGAGCTCGAGGACGTCGTCGGCCGCACCGTCGAGACCTACACGCCGGGCGAGATCTTCGAGGACTGGGACCTGGGCGGTCTCGAAGCACACGCGGGCAGTCTCTGGCCCCTCGGTGTCTCGGTAGCTGAGATCAGCCCGGAGTCCGCAAATCGCGAGCAGCTCACCGACTCCCTGACCGAGGACGCGCTCGCCGCCTACGACCGTCGCGAGGAGGAATTCGGCGACGAGCTCATGCGCTACCTCGAGCGCCAGATCCTTCTCCAGATCATCGACAACCGCTGGCGCGAGCACCTCTACGAGATGGACTACCTCCGCGAGGGCATCCACCTCCGCGGCTTCGCTCAGATCGATCCTCTCGTCGCGTACAAGAACGAGGGCTTCAAGATGTTCGAGGAGCTCATGGCCTCGATCTGGGAGGAGTTCGTCCGGGTCATCTTCCACGTCGAGGTCAACATCGAGCCGGCAAAGGCTCAGCAGATGTTCGACGACGAGCAGCGCCGCGAGGGAAACGTTCAGTACTCCGGTGGCGGCGGCGAGGAGCGGCCGTCCGCGATCAGCGAGGCACGCGCGGGTGTCGTCACAGCCCCGGGTGACCCATCGGCGCCGGCGCCGGCACAGGAGCCTGCCTCGGGCAACGGCGGCGGTGTGAACCCGGCGACCGTCGTCAAGACAGACGTCGAGAAGATCGGCCGCAACGACCCCTGCTGGTGCGGCTCCGGCAAGAAGTTCAAGAAGTGCCACGGCGCCTAGGCGTCGCGGCGCTCGTCCTTCTCGCAGTCCTCGCGGCAGGCGGGGGCCAGGCGGTCTCGGCCGATCCGACAGTGACCGTTTCCGGTCGCGCCTACGCCTTCAACCACATGGACACCTACCTCGCCGGCGCGACGATCCGCGTGCGCGAGCTGCCGAGTTTGTCGGCGACCACCGACGCGAACGGTGACTACGCGCTCAAGGTCCCCGACGACATCAACATCACCCCGTACATCGAGCCACCTGCGGGCTATCACCAGATCGACCTCCAGACCTTCCACCCGCGTGGCAAGCCGATCGAAAACGCCAACTTTCAGGTGCCCGGCGATGCCGAGTACAACGGGCTCGCGGCGATCCTTGCCGTGCCGCTGGGACCCGACGGGCGCCCGCTGCAATGCGCGATCGTCACGACCGCCTCGGCCCGAAACGTGCGCGGGGTCGACTTACGAGACCTTCCATGAGCGCACGCCACATGGCGTCCCGGGAGCGACTGCGCACGGCGCCCCCGCCCTGCCGCAGCCGATCTACTTCAACGAGAACGTGATCCCGGATCGCTCGGAGACAGCGACCTCGGAGGACGGCGGAATCATCTGGACCGAGGTGCCGACAGGGACCTATCGGGTGATCACCGAGAGCCCCTCGAATAACTTCGCCAGCTTCCTCGCCACCTGCGAACCGGGCCGGATCGTCAACGCCAACCCGCCGTGGGGCGCGTACGAACTTACGAGCAAGGAGAAGCCGCTGGCCGCCGGGATCGTGGCCGGGCAAATTGTGGGGGTCGGACACGGGACGAGGCGCGGTCGCCAGCTCGTGATCGTCAGCACGCGTACGGCCGAGCGCCTGCAGGCGAAACTCGTTCTGCGCCAGGGCAACCGTGTCGTTGGCCGTCGAAACGCCACGCTCGAGGGCTTCGACAAGACCAAACTCCACGACGTCGCACACTCCGGCGCCACAGAGCGCATCACCGTGAGCCTCACCGACGCCGGCGGCGAAACGGTCGAACGCCGGTTCCTGCTGAGCGATACAGACGAGTGAACGCGCTCGCGACCGTCGAGCAGCTGCTCGCCGCGCTGCGCGATCGCGACACCCGGGCGGTTGCGGCGCTGCTTCATCCCGACGTTGTCGCCACCGGCGACAAGGGGACGTTCGAAGGTGTCGATGCGGTGGTCGGCTGGGCAAAGCCGAGCGACGACGGGCATCTCATCTCCCGTGTCGAGATGGACGAGATGCGTGAGGTCGGTGATCACCATGTCGCGGTCGCCGCCCGTCGTCAGTGGCGCTGGAAGGAGGACCCGGACGCGGTCGCCGACGAGGCGCCGTTTGGCGTTCTGTTCGAGCTCCGCGACGGCCTGGTCTACCGCTGGCGTCAGAACTTCCCGTCGATCATCGACGCGATCGAGGCGATCGATTGAGCCCGGCTGGGCTCGCCGAGGGCGACGACGGGCGGCTGCGCTGCTGGTGGGGCGGGTCGACGCCCGACTACGTGGCCTATCACGACGAGGAGTGGGGCCGGCCGGTGACCGACGACCGCGGGGTCTACGAGCGGTTGACCTTGGAGGCCTTCCAATCCGGGCTCTCGTGGCTGACGATCCTGCGCAAGCGTGAGAACTTCCGTGCGGCGTTCGCGGGGTTTGACTTCGAGCGCGTGGCGCGATTCGACGACGACGATGTCGCGCGGCTAATGGACGATGCCGGAATCGTTCGCAACGGGGCGAAGATCGACGCCGCGATCGCGAATGCCCGTGCAACGTTGGCGCTGGCCGAGGAGGGCGAATCTCTGGCCGAGCTCGCCTGGTCCTTTCGGCCGGAGGCCGAGCTCGCCCCCGCCCCCGGCGACGACCTGGTGGCGACAACGGACGAATCCAAACGCCTCGCCAAGGAGCTCAAGCGGCGCGGCTTTCGATTCGTCGGGCCGACGACCGCCTACGCGCTGATGCAAGCGGTAGGGATCGTCAACGACCACCTGGTCGGCTGTGTCGTACGCGACGCGGTGGAGGAAGAACGAGACAGGAGGGGTTATGCCAACCGTTGATCGCAAGCAGCTCGCGCGCGACATGTACGACGCTTATGCCAACAGCGATCGCGATCTCGTCGAGCGCATGATCGCCGACGACTTCGTTTTCTTCAGCCCACCGGATCCGGGGATCGATCGCGGTCTTCGACGAAGACCGACGCCGCGGGCGGTTCCGCATACATCCGCGGTCCTGCGACGTGTCGTAAAGGGCGAGAAGCTCATTCGCAGCCGAGGTCTACTTCGGCTGGGACATCGTCGAGTTACTTCGGCCTCACGTCCTAAGCTGGGTCCGTGGCCGATGCACCTGCAACGGAGGCCGTAGGGCCGCGGATCGAAGCGATCCGCCAGGGGTTGACCCTGCTCGCGGACTACCTTTGACCCAGCCAGACTCGAAGCAGAGGTAGCGCGCCTCGAGGGGGAGATGGGTGCGCCGGGCTTCTGGGACGACCAGGAGCGCGCGGCGAAGACCTCGGCGGAGCATGCGCGCATCCAGCGCCGCCTCGAGACGTTTCGCGGCCTCGAGGCGGACGCCGCCGATCTCGAGGAGCTCGCGGAGATGGCTGCCGAGGACAGCGAGATGGCGGCCGAACTCGATTCGCAGCTGGCGTCTGTCGAGTCGCGGCTGGCCGAGCTCGAGGAGGCGCGGCTGTTCAGTGGCGAGTACGACCATGGCGACGCCGTGGTGACGGTCCGCTCCGGCGCTGGCGGCACCGACTCGCAGGATTGGGCCGAGATGCTTCTTCGGATGTACCTGCGCTGGGCCGAGCGCCGCGGGTTCGACGTCGAGATGGCAGAGGCCTCCGAGGGCGAGGAGGCCGGCATCAAATCGGCGAGCTTCATCGCAAAGGGGGAGAACGCCTACGGCCTGTTCGCCGCCGAGCGCGGCGTCCATCGTCTCGTGCGCATCTCGCCGTTCGACGCACAGTCGCGCCGTCACACCGCGTTCGCCCAAGTGGACATCGCGCCGTTCGTGGACGATGCAGTCAACGTCGAGCTCGACGAGGACGACATCCGGGTCGACACCTATCGCGCGTCCGGCGCCGGCGGCCAGCACGTCAACAAGACCGATTCAGCGGTCCGCCTCACCCACACTCCCACAGGCATCGTCGTTCAGTGTCAGAACGAGCGCTCGCAGCTACAGAACAAGGCGACCGCGATGCGGATGCTCCGAGCGAAGCTCCTCGAGGAGGAGGAGCGCAAGCGCGCCGACGAGCTCGCGGCCGAGCGCGGCGAGCAGAAGGCCGCGGAGTGGGGCTCGCAGATCCGCAGCTACACGTTGCACCCGACCACCAGGGTCAAGGACCATCGCACCGGTCACGAGGTCGGCGACGCCAACCGTGTCCTGGACGGCGACATCGACGGCTTCGTTCGCGAGTACCTGCTGCAGAGCGCCCGCTAGGGCGCTAGGTCGCGATCGCGGCCGGGCGGCCCAGGTGAAAGCCCTGGACGTAATGAGCCCCGAGCTCGCGAAGCAGCTCGAGCGTCTCCTCGTTCTCGACGCCCTCGACGATCGAGGAGAGCCCGAACTGGTCGGCGATGCCGATGATGCTCTTGACCACGCGCCGGTCGTCCTCGGAGTCGACGAGGTTATGGACGAACGAGCGGTCGACCTTCAGGTAGCGCAGCGGCAGGCGGCGCAGGTAGGTGAACGACCCGAAGCCCGTGCCGAAGTCGTCGAGCGCCAGTCCGAAGTCCAGCTCGGTGACCGCGTCGGCGAAGTCGCAGACCGCCTCGATGAACCGGGCGGCCACCGTTTCGGTGATCTCGAAGATGATCTTGGGCCGCTGCGCGGCCGCCGCCTCCAGCAGCTCCAGGATCCGCCGGCGGGCACCTGGGTCGCAAAGCGTCACGGCCGAGAGGTTGACCTCGACGGCGGTGTCGGGACCGAGGCCGAGGGCCTGCTCGACCATCCAGGCGTCGATCTCCTGGACCAGGCCAAACCGCTCAGCGGCGGGCAGGAATTCGGCCGGTTGCATCAGCTCGTCACCGTGGCCCGCCGGCGGGCGCATCCGTACCAGCAGCTCGGACGAGGTCTGCCTGCCGCTGGCCAGCTCGACGACCGGCTGGCCAAATACGACCAGGCGATCCTCGGCGATTGCGGATCGGATCGTCCGTTCCCACTCGAGGCGCTCACGACGTTCGCTTTCTCGCTCATGGCGATCGGTTACGTCGGTGCCGATCGTGCAGGTCTCGGCCGGTCGACCGCCCTCGTCGGGAAGGGCGAACGTCACCGTCGCGAAGGTGCGCCGGCCGTCCTCGCGGTCGAGGACGACCTCGTCGTAGACGATCTCGCGGTCCTCCATCGCGCGCCGGTCGCTGGCGCGAAAGTGGGTGGCGACGTCCTCCGAAAACAGGGCGTGGCACTCCTTTCCGACAACGTCGGCAACCGGCATCGAGAGGAGGTCGGCGAACTCGGCGTTCGCCATCAGATAGCGCCCGTGGAGGTCCTTGACGGTGACGATCGACGGAAGGTTGTCGATGATCGCTCGAGTACGCCGTTCGCTGGCGCCGAGAGCACGCTCGGCCGCGACGCGCTCGGTGACGTCGTTGCAAACGCCAACCAGTGCCTCGACGTCGCCGTCGCGGCCAGCCAGGGCACGACCCTGGGAGAGCAGGAGCCGCTCCTCGCCGCTCGGCCGGACGATTCGCTCTTCGAAGGTGAACGGCGCGAACGTCTCCGTCGCCCGCTCGATCTCGTTCCACACGCGGTCGCGATCGTCCGGGTGCAGGTAGGAGAGGAACGCCTCGACCGTGCCCTCGAACTCACCCTCAGCGAGACCGTAGATGCGGTGCAACTCCTCCGACCAGCGAACCCTGCCGCTTGCGACCTCCCACTTCCAGACCCCGAAATGGGCGATGCGCTCGGCTTCCAGCATCTGCTCGGCGTACTCGCTCGTCTCGGCCACCGCTTGGTGCAGGTCGGTCGTGTCGCGCATGAGGATCAGCAGGTGGTCTTCGCGCGGGATGATGCGGTTCTCGAACCAGCGATCGAGGGGCGGGTGGTAGTCGGTGATGCGAACCACCTTGCGGTCGCGGGCGGCCTCCTCGTAGGCGAGCTTGAACGGGTTCCCGTCGGTGTCAGGGAACTCGGTCCAGACGTGGCGCCCTACCAGCTCCTCGCGCGTGCGGGCGAGCAGCCTGGCCGCTTCCTCGTTGAGGTACCGGTAACGCCAGTCGTAGCCGATGACCATGACGCCGTCGGCGAGGTAGTCGAGCGTCTCGACGATCTGCTCGGCCGAGAGACTCTGCGGAGGGTCCAGATCCGATCCGCGTTCCTTCGAGATCTCCGTGCCTTCCATGTCAAACGATCTTGTGCCCAAAGCTACAACACTGCCCTAACCGGTACGCCAAACCGGCTCGCCGATGGCGGGGGTCGGTCATAGTCGAATCTATGCGTATTACAGGCCTGATCGCAGGGCTCGCGGCGATCCTCGCGATCGGTGCAGCACCGGCCGCGGCTCAGGTCGAGGGCACTGACCTCGTCCCGTGGCCGCAGGCGCTGCCACCCGCCGACGTACCCAACGACGTCCAGGCCCGCGGCGTCGAGCATTGCGGCAAGGCCTCGCTGCGATGCGTCGCCGGCCTTGAGCGTCGACTCGAGCGCCAGTTCGAGAGGTTCAACGCGACGTGCGATCACCGCGCCGTCATTGCCTACAGCTACCTCGAAATCACGCGTGGGCTGCTCGCCGATCTTCGCGGGCCCCGCGAGGGGGCTCTGGTCGGTCACCGTCGCTGGATGGCGTACCTGATAACCAACTTCTCAAACCGCTACTTCCGCGCCTTCCGCCGGTACGCGCGCGGGCTTCCGGTGACGCCGGCATGGCAGATCACCTTCGACACCGCGATGAGCTCCGACGCCTCCGCAGGCCAGGAGGTCCTCCTGTTCTCGAGCGTTCACGTGCAACACGACCTTCCGTTTGCCTACGCGAAGATGGGCATCGAGACGCGCTCCGGGAGGTCGCGCAAGCTCGATCACGATGCCGTCAATGCGATCAACGCGCGGGTCTTCGATGGCATCGAAAAGTTCATCGGCGCCCACTACGACCCGGCCTTCAGCTTGATCGACCTGCCGTTCGTCCCGTTCGAGGAGGTCGGAACGCTTGAGCTGATCAAGTCCTGGCGCGAGCAGGGGTGGCGTAGTGCCGAGCGACTGCTCGCCGCGAAGACGCCGGCCGAGCGGGCTGAGGTCGCCCAGCAGATCCGCACGACGTCGACGGCCTGGGCGCAGATGATGGCGTCGGGGGGCGCACCGGGGTACCGCGCGACTCGCGATGAGTACTGCCTCGCGAACCAAGGCTCTCCCTGAGCAAGGTGGAACCGGTCGGCCGCCGTTACCGTTAGGCGATGGCGGTACGCGTCGCGGTCGGCGTCTCGGACGAGCTCGATCCGGTCGAGGCGTTCGCTTCGGCTGCGCGGACAGCGAGTGACCATCTGGGCGCGAGCTGCGATCTCGCCCTCGTCTTCGCGTCCGCCGAGCATCTGGCGGAGTCCGACCAGATCCTCGCCCCTGTGCAGGAGGAGCTCGATCCTGGCGCGCTGATCGGCTGTGGAGCCGGGGGCGTACTCGGCGGCGGTCGTGAGCTCGAGGCCGGTCCCGGGGCGGTGGTCTGGGCGCTCGCCGCGCCCGATGGCCGAATCGCCGCCCACCGCCTGACGGCAACGGCTCCGGCTGCGACGAGCACGATCGACGGCCTGCCCGATCCGGACAAGCTCGGCGAGGCCGTGATTCTGCTGGCCGACCCGTACACGTTCAGCGCGGAGGCGCTGCTGGCGAGGCTCCACGAGTGTCGGCCGGGCCTGCCGGTCCTCGGCGGGCTCGCGAGCGCGGCTGCGGGTGGATCGGCGCCTTTGTTCTGCGGAGGCGAGGTGGTGCGCGGGGGCGCCGTCGTAGTGACCCTCACCGACGTCGGGATGATCCCGTGCGTTTCCCAGGGCGCGACGCCGATCGGTCCTGAGATGACGGTCACCGCTGCCACCGGGAACGTGATCGAGCAGCTCGCCTCTCGGCCGGCGATCGAGCGGATACGCGACGCGATCGCGGAACTCGAGACTCGCGAGCAGGTGCTCGCGGCGCAGGGACTCATGCTCGGGATCGTCATCGACGAGAACCAGCCCTCCTACGACCGGGGCGACTTCCTCGTGCGACCGATCCTCGGTGCCGACCCTGAGAGCGGAAGGCTCGCCATCGGCGAGCGTGTGCGCGTTGGTCAGACGGTGCGGATGCACGTTCGCGACGGCGCGACCGCCGACCTCGACCTGCGGGAGGCGCTGCGCGCACAGGCCGAAGCGCTCGGGACGGAGGGAGCGGCCGGCGCGCTGCTGTTCACCTGCAACGGTCGCGGTTCGAACATGTTCGACGTGCCCGACCACGATGCCGCTGCGCTCGAGGATGCGCTCGGCGCCCCGGCCGGAGGCTTCTTCTGCGCCGGGGAGATCGGACCGGTCGGCGGTCGCAACTTTCTTCACGGATTCACTGCAACGATCGCCGTGTTCCCGCGGGGTGAGGCGGAGCGAAGCGAAGCCGAGGCGCGCCGCCGTTGAGGCGCCTTCTGTCGTGACCGATTCGCTCTCAGCACTGGTCGCGCGCGCCCTGGCGGAGGACGTCGGGGCTGGCGACCTCACCTCCGAGGCGACGGTCCCGGAAGGTGTCCTCGCTCGGGCTCGAATCGTCCAGAAGCAGCAGGGCGTGGTCTTCGGCCTCGATGTCGCCGCCGAGGTCTTCCTGCAGGTGGGGGCCGATGAGCTCGAGCCGCTGGCACCGGAGGGTGAGTGGCGCGACGACGTCCCGGCCGACATCGCGGCGATCGAAGGCCCCGCCCGGGCGCTGCTGGTGGCCGAGCGAACAGCCCTCAACCTCCTCTGTCACCTGTCGGGCGTCGCCACGCTCACGGCTCGCTACGTCGCTGCGGTCGCCGGCAGCGGCGTGACGATCCTCGACACCCGCAAGACGACCCCGGGGTTGCGCGCGCTCGAGAAGGCAGCGGTCGTCGCGGGCGGCGGCAGCAACCACCGCATGGGGCTGGACGACGCGATCCTGATCAAGGAGAACCACATCGCCAGCGCGGGCGGCCTCGCACGGGCGGTCGAGCTCGCCGCTGGGGCGCACCCGGCGCTCACTGTCGAGGTCGAGGCACGCAACGCGGCCGAGGTTGCGGAGGCGCTCGCCGCGGGTGCCGACAGGATCCTGCTCGACAACATGGGCGACGGCGAGCTGCGCGCTGCGGTTGCCGCTCGTGATGATGCCGGGAGTCCGGCCATGCTGGAGGCGTCGGGAGGGATCACGCTCGAGAACGTCGCCGAGGTGGCCGCCACCGGTGTCGACTTCATCTCGATTGGCGCGCTCACCCATTCAGCGCCGGTGCTCGACCTGAGCATGCTGATGGTCCGTGGGTGAAGGATGGCGGCGTCGCGAGGATCTCGTTGCTGGGTAAGGGTGGGAGTAAGGCGTGCAGCATTCGGCTCTTATCGCGCGGGTTGGATACGAAGCGAGGCCCGCCGGGCCGGGGGGACGCCGGCCCTCACGGTGAGTACGACCTTTTGCCGGTTATAGGGGTCAAAAGGTTGGACTCGATCCGGCGACGCACGGAAGGCGCGCGGTTTGCGCCATGAACGTCATGAGCTTCACGCGCCCACCCTTACCCAGCAGATTCGTCAGCCACGCGACCCCTCGGTAGGGTTTCCGCATGCCCCTGAGCAAGGAAGTCCGGGAGCGGCGAGAGGCGCTCGTCGTCGAGCACATGGAGTCCGAGAACCGCCACGAGTTCGACGTCACCATGGCCACCTTCGAGCACCCTCGCTACGAGCTGATCGCGACCGGTGACGTCTTCGACGGCGCGGCCGAGGTCGATCGCTATTTCGACGAGACGCGCACGGCCTTTCCGGATCAGCGCAACGAGCTGATCGCGATGTATCACGCGGACGATGCGGTGATCGTCGAGGCGATGCTCTTCGGGACCCACCTCGGATCCTTTCGCGGCCTGCCACCGACCGGGCGCCAGTTCGAGATGCGCTTCCTGGCGATGTTCCTTTTCGAGGGCGAGGACAAGCTCGTTTGCGAGCGCGTGTACTTCGACTCGGCAACGATCCTGCGCCAGCTCGGAATCGCTCACGATCCGCTGACCATGCGCGGCCGGGTCGCGACGGTCCTCAATCACCCGCTCACGGTCGGCGGCGCGGTTGTACGCGGATTCCTGCGGCGATGACGCCGGCCATCCGCCGCGCCCTTCTGCCGGCTCTCCTGATCGCGGCGGCAGTATCCCTGGGGTCCGCGACTCAGCCCGCGGATGCATGTGGATGCGGCGTCGCGATCGAGGCCGAGGTCAACTCCGAGGCGGGGCTGGTGGTCGCCAGTCCCGGCAAGGAGGAGATCATCCTGAGCCTCGACCTCGCGAGCTCGAGCGACGAACGTGCCGCGGTCGTCCTGCCGGTCCCGGGCGTTCCCGAGGTGGCGGCGATCGAGAAGGGCGATCCGCTGACCTACCTCGACGAGGCGACCCAACCACCGCCCGAGGTGAGCGCAGGGTCGGGCGAGGACGGTGCCACCGCCGGAGCGGCACCGCCCGTCGACGTGATCGGCCGGGAGCAGATCGGCGGCTACGACGTCACCCGGCTCGCCTCGAGCGACCCCAAGGCGCTCGACGCCTGGCTCGATGAGAACGGTTACGCGGTGCCCGAGGGTGCCGGGCCGATCTTCGACTCCTACATTCGCCAGGGCTGGAAGTTCGTCGCGATCCGCCTCGCGCCCGGCAGCGAGGGCAGGCTGAAGCCGCTGCGGGTCTCGTTCGATGCCGACATCCCGATCTATCCGATGCGGCTGTCGCAGCTCTCGTCGAGGCCGATCGACCTCACGCTCTACACGCTCGCCGACGGCGAGCGCCAGGTCGAGGGGCTCGAGACGGTCTGGTCGGGTCCGGTGACAGCTCTCGACCCGGCGCCCCCACCCGAGCTCGCCGACCTGTTCGCGCAGGGCAACCACGTCACCCGGCTCGAGGTTGACGAAGCCGCCCCCGAGAGCTTTCAGACCGACCTCGTAATCGAGCCACTCACGGAGGCTGAGGCCGCCGAGACCGCGGACGACGTCACCGCGCCGGTCGTGGAAGCGGAGCCTGCCGACGAGCCGGCCACGGGCGAGCCGGTTACCGAGCGTCCCAAGGGCGTGTGGGAAACCCTCATCGCCTTCGGGGCGATCCTCATCGTCTGGGGGCTGATCATGCTCGCGCGCCGCCGCCGGTCCAGACCCGAGAACTAGGTCCCGGCAAGGGTCGAGGCGCCGCCGTCCTCCGGCGGCTCGTCCAGCAGCCGCTGCTCGAGGCCGCTGGCGCGACGAACTGCCCGGGCCTCGGCCTCGCGCGCTGCACCTGCGCGAACCTCGGCGGCGATGCGGGCGAGCTCGATCGAGCTCAGCCACACACGCAGGAACTCAGGCGAGCGCAAGCGGTTGAGCTCGGCTGCCAGCGCCGGTGACGAGGCGAGGCGCGAACGCGTCGCGAGTACGGCGAGCCCATGCCAGCCGTCGATGACGACCAGCTCACAGGGCTCCGACGATTCGGCGATGAAGTCCTCGATCGCAGTCAGGACCCCATTGCGAGGACCGCCCTCGTGGGTTGCGTTCCAGAGCCCTGCGTTGATCCCGGGTGACCCGAGCTCCGAGCGGCCCGGTGCGATTCCAGCTCGCGCCGCGTCGTGGCGGCGTTCGACTGGCACGGAGGCAGGGTCGTAATACATGTCGCGGCGCCCGTAGGGCCACCCGGCGTCGTGAGCGATGACCAACGGAAGAGGCTTCTCGGCCGCCGCCGCGACCTGGGCGAGCAGATCGAGCTCTGAGCTGACCGTGTGCCAGTTGTGATCGCCGTCTATCAGCGCGGCATCCACGGCACCGATGTGGCTGAGCGCGGTGAGGCTCGTCTCGCGGTGAAAGCGCAGGCGCTCGCCGTGCTCGAGCTCGGCGCGTGCGACATCGAAGCGCGGGGTTGGGTCGATCGAGTGAACGATCGCGCCGGCGGGCGCCGCCCAGCCGAGCAGGCGCATCGTGGTGTACCCCCGCTCGGCGCCGATCTCGACGATGGTGTCGGGCCGGGACGCATCGAGCAGCGGGCGGATGACCTGCTCCCAGAACGGGTGCATCAGGCCGCCACTTCCTCGAAAAGCGACGTAATCCGAGGAAAGGTCACGTCGAGCGAATAGCGCTCGGCGACCGTCGCCGCCGCAGCAGCGCCCAGCGTTTCGCGGTAGCGCTTCGGGTCAGCAAGCACCTCGAGGGCCCGGTCGGCGAAGGCGGCGTCGTCGAAGAAGTCGCACAGCAGCCCGTTCTCGCCGTCGCTGATCACCTCGCGCACGGGCGCCGTGTCAGAGCAGAGCATCGTGGCCCCGCACGCCATCGCGTTGAGGCAGGACCAGCTGAGAACGAACGGGGTCGTCAAATAGAAGTGGAGGTCGGAGAGCGCGAGCAACCGCGCGAGCATCTGCGGGCGAGCGTTGCCGACGAAGTGGATCCGATCCAGGTCGTAGTCGTCCTGAGCGAGGACGTGATCCTTGAACGGGCGCCCGCCTGTGTGGCGCAGGTCGCCGCCGTAGGCGACGCGGTCCGAGCCGACGACGACGAAGCGCACACGCGGATCCGCGTCGCAGATTCGCTTGACGGCCTTCATGAACACGTCGAACCCGCGCATCATCTCGAAGCCCCTCGAGACGTAGGTGACGAGACGCTCGTCCGCGCCGAGTTTGAGGTTGCCGATGCGCCGCTCGCCGGTCGTGTCCGGCTTCCAGAGATTCGTATCGATCCCATCGTGGATGACTCGGATCTTCGGCTTGTAGGCCTCGGGCATGAGCCCGTGCTGGTAGTGCGTCGGGGCGTAGCCGGCCGCGCAGTACTCCATGTCCAACAGGATCATCGCGTTGCGCGCCGGGCTGCGGAGGCGATCGACTTCGTCGACCGGGACATCTGGGCGGAAGTCCAGGTCCGAGTCCTGGGGCCGGTAGAAGTACTCGAAGTAGTTGATCACTGGCGCGTCGGGCCAGAGCTCGCGCAGGAACAGCGTTGACCCCCAGCCCGAGTGGCCGACGATCAGGTCTGGGCGGATCGCGGCGCTGACCGGCTTCATCGCCTCGTAGACACCCGCCGCGTGCCAGATCCCGTTCTCGAAGGTGCGGGAGAGGTAGTGGGTGCGCTCGGTAGCTCCGCCTCGTGGTTGGTATTGGATGTTGTTGACACCGCCGACGCTGCCCGGCGGCTTCTCGGAGACGAAGGTGCAGGTCCAGCCACGTTCAGCCACGAGCCGTGAGGCGATGTGGCCGAACTGCGCGGGGAAGTTGCGGTGGACGAAGAGGACGTGGATGCGCGCAGGCTAATTGCGTCAATCGCAACATGGGGTGTCCCGGCGGTGTTAGGGTCGCGAATGGGTCCGTCGGGGGATCACGGATGAACTCAACTCAACGGCGATTGCACTCGTACCGGCACGGAAGCCCGGCTCCCGCGGTGGCTACGCCCGCGCTCGTCCGCGCCTCAACTGTCGTCGCCGATGGCGACCGCTCGGTGCTCTTGACGCGCGGACCAGGGTTCGAGGCGGAGATCTCCATGCCGCACCGACCACGAGGGTGGGTGCTGATAGGTGCGGATGAGGGGACCGGGATCGAGCCGGACGCCTACGCGACGGTTCGGGTGAGGTCCACGAGCGCGGACGCCTTGGTCAACGCTCATCGCTGGCTGCGGTCGCTGCCGGAGACGCGCGGACTGCCGATCGCAATCGCGGGCGGCCAGGCGGCGCTGCATGCCGCCGCAGTGCTCGGTCCGGCTGCTGATGCGCTTGTGCTCGAGCACGAGGTCGAGGGCCCCGTGGCGCTCATTCCGACCCTCGTGCTCACCGACCCGGGCGCGCCGTGCGTCGGGGAGTTCCTCGATGCGGAGCTCTCCGCACCGGCATCGGCGCTCAACCACCGACAGCGCCGCTTCCTTGCTCGCGGAATCTCCCGGGCGATGCGGGGGGAGGTCCGCGGCCTGCGTGCTGCGATCGCGACCGCCGCGTCGGCCCTGGCGCTCACCGTGTCGATGGGCCTCTTCGCCGCGCCGGCCAGCGCCGACTTCACGCCCACGTACGACTCGGTCGGTAACGCGGCGCTTCTGACCTTTACAGACGCCGGCGGCTCAAACGACATCACGCTCGACTGCGCCGTCACAGACGACGTGGTCTACGACTTGGGAGCCGGACCGACGACGATCCCTGGCGCCGTCGGCGGTCCGACCACTCACCTTGACTGCATCGAGGTCAGCTCAGTCTCGGTCGTTGCCGGCGGGGGAAATGACACCGTGGAGCTCGAGACCGCCAACGCAACTACCGACTACACGAGCATGGGGCTGGCGGTGGCGTCCAGCGGCGTGGACATCGATGGTGGACCCGGAAACGACGACCTCGATGGCATGACCGGCTTCGAGAACAGCGTGCTCGGCGATGCAGGAGGCGACACCCTTAGCGGCGCGGGCCTCAACGACACGCTCTCACCCGGCACCGGCGACGACTCGATCGGCGGACAGGGCGGGACCCGCGACCTCATCGACTTCACCCCCGACACGGTCGGCGGCACGATCGACCTCGCAAGTGGGACGACTCTCGGGGCCGACAGCGACACGATCGCGGGTACCGAGGACGCGATCGGCACGAGCCTCGGAGACGAGATAACGGCTGTCGCCGCCGGCTCGTCGCTGCTGGGCGCCGCCGGGTCGGACACGCTGAACGGCAACGCTGGCGTCGACACGCTCGGAGGCGAGTCCGGGGGCGACGAGATCGACGGCGGGGGAGCCAGCGACACGCTCGCCGGAGGCACCGAGAACGACACCATCTTCGGGGGTACGGGAGCCGTCACTGACACGCTGGACGGCGACGCCGGCAACGATCTGCTTGACGGCCAGACCGGTGCCGACTCCGTACGAGGCGATACCGAGAACGACACGCTGCTCGGCGGAGACGCGAGCGGAGACACGCTCAACGGTGAGGCTGGAGCGGACTTTGCCAGCTACGGAGGAGCCGCCGCCGGCGTCGACATCGATCTCAACACGGACTCCGCGACGGGGGCGGGAACCGACACGCTCACCCTAATCGAGCACGCGATCGGCAGCCTTCAATCGGACACGATCGACGGTGACGCATCGGCCAACACGCTCCTCGGTCTCACGGGCCTGGACACGATCAACGGTCAAGGGGGTAGCGACAGCCTCGACGGCGGTGACGATGGCGACGCTCTAAACGGTGGGGGCACTGGTCTCGACACCGTCGCCGGCGGTTCGGCGCCGACACGATCGACCCGGGTTCGACTGGTGATGAGGGCACCGAGCGCTTGATTGGTGGCGGCGACGGCGACCTGATCACCACTTCGTTCACCTCCGAGAACCTCGACATCGACGGGGACGGCGGAGCCGACACGATCGAGGGATCCAACGACTCCGACACGATCGACGGCGGCACCGAGACAGACTCGATCGACGGCAACGAGGGGCCCGACACCATCAACGGTGACGCCGGCAACGACACGCTCATCGGCGGCGGCGGCATTTTCAGCAACGACGACGACTCGATCAGCGGCGGGACAGAGAACGACTCGCTCGATGGGCGGTTCGGCGAGGACACCCTTGACGGCCTCGGCGGCGACGACACCCTCCGGCCGTCGTCCGATCCGGACTCCGCCATCGGTGGGACCGGCACCGACTTCCTCATGCAGGACACGTCGAGCACAAACCCGTCACTCACCAACACCCTCGTCACCGGCCTCGGGCCGGACACATTGAGCTCGGTGGAGACGGCGTCGATCGAAGGCAGCGGCGTGCTCGACGCATCTTTCTTCACGCTCGGCTCGGTGACTCTCGGAGGTGCTTCGGGCGTTGACACGCTGCGCGGAGGGGCAGGAGCTTTCGACGACCTCCTCGACAGCGGCGGCGGGACCGATCGCTTCGAGCAGGCAGCCAACGTCAATCAGACCTTGGTCGGTTCCGGTGCCGGAGCAACCCTGACGGGACTCGGGACCGATGACCTCAGCGGAATCTTCACGGTCTCGCTGACGGGCGGCACCGGCGCCAACCTCCTCAACGCCGGCGGCTACAACGGGCTCGCCCTGACCCTTGACGGAGATGCCGGTAACGACACCCTGATCGGCCAAGGCAGCGGTTCGGTGTCGGATTCGATGGTCGGCGGCTTCGGCACCGACGAGTTGCGCCAGGCGGCCGCCATCAACCTGACGCTGACCGATACTCAGCTGACCGGTGTCGGCACGGACACGCTCCTGGCGTTCGAGCGCGCGTCGCTCGCCGGCACATCGAGCCAGAACGACCTCGACGCGAGCGCCTTCACTGGCGCGGTCACCCTGGACGGCGGCGACGGCGGCGACACCCTCGCCGGGGCCAGCGGCTCGGACTCGCTCGTCGGCGGAAACTTCGGTGACAACCTGGAGCAGACCAGCGACGCGGCGTCGCAGGTGCTGAACGACACCCTGATCACGGGCGATGGCAACGACACTCTGTCGGCAATCGAGAACCCGACTCTCACCGGCGGCGCCTCGGGTAACAGCATCAACGCGGCTGCGTTCACACTCGGCGGTGTGCGAATCGCCGCCCTCGGTGGCAACGACACGCTTGCCGGGCCCGCGGGCGAAGACGACTCTCTCGACGGTGGCGCCAACACCGACCGGATCGCACAGGCCATCGATGCCAATCAGACCCTCACCGACAGCCAACTCCAGACGGCAAGCGGCCTTAACACGGACACGCTGGCGTCCATCGAGCAGGCGGCGCTCACCGGCGGCGCATCGGGCAACTCGATTGGCGCAGCCGGGTTCGGCGGCTCGGTGACGCTGACGGGCCTGGGAGGTGACGATTTCATGCTTGGCGCGTCAGGCAGCGACTCGCTCGACTTCGGCACGGAGGCAACCGCGACGGGGGACAGCACGTCGCAGTCCGTCGACAGCGATCAGACACTCACCGACGTGGTGATCACGGGACTCGGGACGGACACGATCGCCGACCTCGAGACCGCGAGCCTGTTCGGCGGCGGCGATCCCAACGACCTCGATGCGAGCGCGTTCTCAGGGCGGGTCGACCTCGCCCCGGGCGGCGGCAACGACACCCTCGCCGGCGCGGCTGGCAACGACACGCTCGAGGGGTCCTCGGGAACCGACCGCGTTGAGCAGACGGCCAATGCCAATCAGACGTTGACCAATTCGGGTCTGACCGGCGACGGCAACGACTTCCTCGACCAGATCGAACAGGCGTCGCTGACGGGCGGCGGCTCAGCGAACAACATCACGGCGTCGGCGTTCACCGGTGGCCCGGTCTCCCTCACGGGCCTCGGCGGCACCGACACCCTGACGGGCTCCGCTGCGGCGGACTCGCTCGATGCCGGCTCGGAGGCTGATTCGCTCGTCGGCGGCGGTTCCAACGACACGCTCAGCGGCGGGAGCAACAGCGATGTGATCAACGGTGCCGCGGGGGCTGACCTCCTGGTCGAGACGCAGGACGCGGACATGACGCTCACCGACACCGCGATGACCGGGGCCGCCAACGACACGCTCGACGGACAGATCGAAAGCGTCTCGCTCACCGGTGGCGTATCCGCAAACACGCTGGACACCAGCGCGTTCAGCCTCGGCCAGGTCTCGCTCGACGGCGCAGGGGGAGCCGACTCGGTGGTCGGCTCGGCACAGGCCGACTCGCTTCGCGGAGGCACGGAGGACGACGTCATGCAGGGCCGAGGCGGGGTAGACAGCATCGACGGCGGGGCTGGCGCCAACACAGCCGACTACTCCGACGATCCGGGTGGTGCGGCAATTCAGGCGAACCTCGCCTCCGGCGCGGTGACCGGTGCGCAGACCGAGGCGCTGACTTCGATCCAGAACGTCACCGGTACGTCCTTCGCCGATTCGCTCACCGGCAGCGACGCCTCGAACACTCTCACCGGCGGACCTGGCGCCGACACGCTCGCCGGCGGGGGCGCATCGGATGCTTTGTTCGGCAACGCCGGTAATGACACCCACAACTCGCAGGACGGCGGCATTGCCGACACCAACGATTGCGGCGCCGACACGGACATCGCCAATGCCGACATCCAGGACACGACGACGAACTGCGAGACGGTCGCCAACCCCGGACCCGATCAGCCGGGCGGCCCGCCATCCACGCCGACGACGCCGACGACGCCGACCACACCAACCACCCCGACGACGCCGACCACTCCCACCACGCCGGTCGATACGAAGGCACCCGTCGTCGCGGTGGACGGCGATACGAAGCAGGACAGTAAGAAGAAGATCAAGGTCGAGGTCACCAGCGATGAGGCGGGCACCCTTGAGGTGACGGGCACGATCAAGGTTCCGGACCTCTCGAAGAAGGCGTCAAAGCGAGCGAAGACCGAGAAGTTCG
Source organism: uncultured Solirubrobacterales bacterium (assembly GCA_963746215.1). Taxonomy (GTDB): domain Bacteria; phylum Actinomycetota; class Thermoleophilia; order Solirubrobacterales; family 70-9; genus WHSW01. The sequence continues at coordinate 262,589 of CAVVAT010000007.1, read as the reverse complement.
ATCTGAAGCCGGCGACGGCCAGCATCGGCGCCGATCAGACCCAGACGCTCAAGCTGAAGTTCTCGGGCAAGGCGAAGAAGCTCGTCAAGAAGGCGATCAAGAAGAAGGCCTCGAAGGCGAAAGTCGTCGCAACGGCCACTGACGCCGCGGGCAATTCGGGGACCAGTGAGACCCTGAAGATCAAGGTCCAGAAGAAGAAGTAGGCGGCCGCTACTTCAGGAGGCGCGACAGACGCCGGTCCTTGAGCACCTTGCCGTCCGTCTGACAGGTCGGGCAGTAGTTGGTCTGGTGCTCGGAGAAGTAGACGGCCTCGATCGTCGTGCCGCAACGAGGGCACGGCTCGCCCTCGCGGCGGTGGACCTTCAGCGGCATCGGCAGCTTGTCTGGGACGGTGTCGCCGACGACCTCCTCGTAGTGGTCGATCGCCCCGCCAAGCACGGCGAACCCGTCGCGCAGCCGCTCGACCTCGTCGGCGTCGAGATCAGCACCCTTGCGAAACGGCGCCAGCTTCGCCTCCCAGAGCACCTCGTCGACCCAGGACCGGCCGATCCCGGCGATCGCGCGTTGGTCGCGCAGCAGCGGGTGCAGCTGGCGCGGCTGGTCGATGGCCGTCGCGACCGCTTCGACCGGCGGGAGCGGCCAGGCCTCGGGCCCGAGGGTGGCGACCATCTCGTCGTCCTCCACGCCGCCCGGCCGGTAGAGCTTGACCCACGCACGCTGCTTGGTCCCGAACTCACGCAGGCGCAGCTCGCGGCCGTCGCTGAGCCTGATCAGCACCCGGGAGGCGCGGTCCTTCAGCGAGGCGCGCTTGTCGAAGACCTGCAGGCGGCCGGCGCTCATGAGGTGCACCAAGAGCTCGAGCTCTTCGTCGCCCGAGAATTGAACGACCGGCATCTTGCCGACGCGCCGGGTGCCGCTAACCGTCATGCCCTCAAGCGCGTTGAGCATCGGGTTCAGCGTCTTTACCGCCACCATGCCGGGCGCCAGCGTCGACTCAACCTCGGCTCCCTCGAGCGCCCGGCCAATGCGTCTAGCGGTGATCTCGACTTCCGGTAGCTCCGGCATCCCTCTGAGTAAACTGTGCCGCAGTTCATTCGCCCGGTTTGAGGTGGGTCAAAAGGACCCACACGGGCCGGCGAACATACGAAGGAAGGCCGAGCATGCAAGAGCTGCCGACACTCCAACGCAACCCGGGATCCGAGCTGAGCGCCGAGGAGATCGCGCGGATGAGCGCTGAGGTCCGCGCGCTCGCAGCCGAGCACAACGCGGTGATCCTCGCCCACAACTACCAGGTGCCCGAGGTCCAGGACGTCGCCGATCACATGGGCGACTCGCTCGGCCTCTCACGCGAGGCGGCGGCTACCGACGCCGACGTGATCGTCTTCTGCGGCGTTCACTTCATGGCGGAGACGGCGTCGATCCTCTCGCCCGAGAAGACCGTGCTGATCCCCGATCCGAACGCCGGCTGCTCCCTTTCCGACTCGATCAATGCCGACCAGCTACGCGCCTGGAAGGCCGACCACCCCGGTGCGATCGTCGTCATGTACGTCAATACCTCGGCGGAGGTCAAGGCCGAGACCGACTACTGCTGCACCTCTTCGAACGCAGTCGCCGTCGTCGAGCACATCTGGCGCGAACACGGCGCCGACACCGAGATCCTCTTCGGTCCCGACATGTGGCTCGGCTCGTTCGTCGCTCGCGAGACCGGCCTCACCGAGGACCCGGATCGCTACGCGCGCTTCCACGTGTGGGATGGCGAGTGCCACGTCCACGCCGGGATCCGTCCGGACGACATCTCGGCAACTCGCGCCGAGCACCCTGGCGCGGAGTTTCTGATCCACCCGGAGTGCGGATGTTCGACCCAGGCGATGGAGTACGTCGCGTCGGGTGACATCTCCTCGGAGGGAGTCCACATGCTCTCCACGTCGGGGATGCTGGCTCATGTCGAGGCCAACCCCGAGGGCGAGTACATCGTTGCCACCGAGACGGGGATGCTCTATCCGCTTCACCAGGCGGCGCCGGAAGCAAAGCTCATCGAGGCCAACCGGATGGCCTTCTGCAAGTACATGAAGATGATCACGCTGCCCAAGGTCCGCGACTCGCTGCGCGATCTGAAGGTCGAGGTCAAGGTCGATCCGGCGATCGCGGCGAAGGCGCGAATCCCGATCGACCGCATGGTCGCCATAGGCTGACTTTCGGACCGCGGTAGACCCCGGTATTGACATCCGCAAATTCCCGCATAGGGTCGAATTGAGCGGGGTTTCGCATCGGAGGCCCCGAGATGGATAAACGGCACGGAGGTCAGCCATGGGTTCAGGCGGAAATGCGACGACGCGGCATCGTCGGAGTCGGAGACTGTTGGTCGGAGCGATCGCGGCTATCGCCACGGGAATGCTCGCGATGCCGGCTTCGAGCGGCGCGGCAGCCGACAGCGAGGGGACCGACTTCTGGTTGACCTTCAACGACAACAACGCCGGCGGCGCGACGAAGACGCTCTTCATCACCGGTGACCAGGCCGCAAGCGGCACCGTCGAGATCACGGGCCTAGCTTTCTCGCAGCCGTTCACGGTGACCCCCGGGTCGGTGACCTCTGTACCACTTCCCACCAACGTCGAGCAGAGCCAGGCGGAGGGCGTCGTCGCGAAGGGAATTCACGTGACCGCCGATCAGGAGGTCACGGTCTATGGGCTGAATCGAAAGCAGTTCACAACGGACGCTTATCTCGGGCTGCCGACAGACGTCCTCGGAACCGACTACCTGGTGCTCGGCATCGGGGGCGGTCAGGGCTCAGAGCTCGGCGTGGCAGCGAGCGCCGACGGCACCACGGTCACGATTACGCCCAGCGCCGCCGGCGCCGGCGGCCGCACGGCCGGGGTTCCGTACAACGTCACGATGAACCGGGGCGATGCGTACCAGCTGCAGGGTGCGAGCACGGCAAACGACCTCAGCGGAACGGTGATCACCTCCGACAAGCCGGTTGCTGTCTACGGCGCCAACAGGTGCGCGCAGGTGCCTATCGGCACGAACTTCTGCGACCACATCGTCGAGCAGATGCCACCGACTCCCACGTGGGGCCAGGACTTCCTCACGGTGCCGCTGAAGACGCGGACGGCCGGCGACACGTTCAGAATCATCGCCTCCCAGGACGGGACAGAGGTCTCCATCGACGGGGCGGTGGTCGCCACGCTGAACCGCGCCCAAATCCATCAGCAGTTGGTCACCGGCTATAGGAGGATCACGTCCAATAAGCCGATCCTGGTCGCGCAGTATTCGAACGGCTCGTCGTTCGACGGCACGACCTCGGACCCGTTCGAGATGTTGATCCCGCCGACCGAGCAGTTCGGCGATCAGTACACGGTGACGACGCCGGCAAGCGGCTTCCGGGTGAACTTCATCAACCTGGTGGTCCCGGATCAGGACGTCGGCACCGTCGCCATCGACGGCACCGCGGTACCGAGCGGGGCGTACACGCGCGATCGGCTCAAGCGGCTTCTCGGGCTCACAGAACGACGTTGCGCTCGGGACCCACAACCTGACGGGAGATCGGCCGTTCGGCGCCTACATGTACGGCTTCGACCCGGACGATTCGTATGGGTACCCGGGCGGCCAGTCGTTCGCGCCGATCGCCAACGTCGACTCGATGACGCTGACACCAACGGGGACCACGCACACAGTCGGCACCACGCAGTGCGTCGACGCCAAGTTGTTCGACTCAGGCGGGGCCCCGGTGCCCGACGTCCGTGTCGATTTCTCGATCACCGGTGCCAACCCGCTCGACGCAGCGTCGATCAACGCCGACGCTGGTGGTAACGCGCAGCTGTGTTACCCCGGTAACAACCTCGGCGAGGATTCGATCACCGCGACGCAGGGCAGGCTCAGCGCCACGGCGACGAAGACATGGGTGGAGCCGATTCCGGCCCCGCCCCCTGCGCCGCCACTGCCTGAAGGTTGTGGACTCGACATCGACGGCGTCGATCTGTCGGTGACAGCGGCAAGAACGCGCTCACCGGGACCGCAAAGACAGGACCGTCTGCGCGGTAGCGGTGAGGCCGATGTACTCACCGGCGCAGAGAGTGCAGACTGCCTGCGCGGTGATGAAGGCGGAGACACGATCAACGGTGATGCGGGCGCGGACATTATCCGCGGCGGCGCTGACAAGGACAAGATCTTCGGCGGCGACGGCGACGACAACATCCGCGCGCAGAACGGTGACGACAAGGTCGACGGCGGTGCCGGCGACGACTTCATCAAGGCGCAGGCCCGCGGGGCCGACAAGGTGAAGTGCGGTACCGGCAACGACCAGGTCATCGGCGATGTCAAGGACAAGATCGCCGACGACTGCGAGAAGGTCAAGATCGTCAACCCGAACTGATCGAGCTGCAGCGGTCCGCCCCAGGCGGGCGGACCGCTGCTAGCTTGCGCGCGTGATCGAGGTCATCGCGCGATTCGTTCTCGGCGGCGTCCTGGCGGGGGCAAGCATCGCGAAGCTAGCCAGTCCTGCGTCCAGCCGGGCGGCACTGGCGACCTTCGGCATCGACGGCGCCCGCCTGCAGTCTGTTTTCTGGGCGCTGTTGATCGCCTGCGAGCTCGGCCTCGCGGTTGGCGTGATCGTCGGCTCGGCGACTGCCGCGTATCTCGCCGCCGCCCTGATGGCGACGTTCGCCGCGACGATGATCGGCGCCATCCTGCGCGGCCGCGCCGGGGCTCCCTGTGCCTGCTTCGGTGCAAGGTCGACCGTGGGGTGGACATCGGTTGCACGCAATGCGGCGCTCGCGACTGGTTTCGCTGTGTTGCCGTCGCTGCCGGCCGGCGACCTCTCGACCGACGAGTGGCTCGGCCTGGGCCTCGGCGTGGCGCTGCTCGCGTGCGTCGGCCTCGGTGTCGCCGTCCTCGCGCTCGCGCGTGAGGTCGGCCTGCTGCGCCTGCGCCTTGGCCCAGGGGCGGCGCTCGACGTGATGGGCGAGGGTCCCGAGGTCGGCTCGCGCCAGCCGGTGATCTCGCGCTTCACGGTCGGCCCCGACACCGAGATCGCCCTCGCCGTCTTCACCTCCCGCAGCTGCCACGTCTGCCACGGCCTCGAGCCGGCGATTGCGAGCCTCGCCCGCGATCCCATCCTCTCGGTCATGAGCTTCGAGGAGGCGGACGCAGCCGATGTGTGGGCGGAGCTCTCGATCCCGGGCAGCCCCTACGCCGTCGCTTTCGACGACGAGGGCCGAGTGCTGGCAAAGGGCACCTTCAACAACCTCGCCCAACTCGAGAGCGTCGTCGCAACCGCGGAGCGCCGCCGAGCCCACCGCGGCTCTGTGGAGGCGCTCGGTGTCTGAGTCCGAGTCCGCCGACGGCAGGGTCGGCCGGGCGCTCGACTCCCTCGCCGGAGACACCTCCAGGCGCGGCTTTCTTGCGCGAGTCGGGGGGGCGCTGACCGCCCTGACCGCCGGCGGGTTGGTGGCCCAGGCTGTAAAGCCAGGGGAGGCCGAGGCGTTTCACTTCTGCGGGCACACGTACACGACGGCCTCGTGTGTTCATCCGCTCGGTCCCGAACTGCCGCGGATTGACCGTCGCGGGTACCCGCTGCGGCCGAGCGACGGGATGCCGATCGACAACATCGGCCGGCCGGTCAACTCGATCGGGGAGCCCGTTGACGCCGGCGGCAGGACCCTTCGCGACCCGGATGGACGGCCACTGCCCCCGGCCCCGCGGACGACCGTGTGTGATCGCACCGCTGCGATCTACGGCTTCAAGCCCTACCTCGACGGCAGTTGGTACCGATGCTGCGGCGGCAACGTCCGCCGGTTGCTCGACTGCTGCGGCTACATGGACAAGCGGATCAACGGTGATGCTGCTCTGACCGGCTACTGCTACTCCGGCCGCAAGGTCTTCTGCGTCCACTACTACGACACGAAGGTGCCCTGCTGATGAGCGGCCTCGAAATCGTCCTCGTCATCGCGGCGCTCCTCGCCGGCCTTGCCGGGACCTGGTCGCCGTGCGGCTTCTCCATGATCGAGACGATCGGGCCGGCAGGCCATGACGGGGGGCGCCCGACGACGATCGCCGCGTGCATCACATTCACGCTCGGCGCGCTCGTTGGCGGCGTTCTGACGTTCGGCCTGCTCGCAGCTCTCGGAGCCATCGTCCAGGGCGCCGACCAGCGAATCGCCTACATCGCCGCGGCCGCACTCGCGCTGCTGGCCGCGGCCGCGGAGCTGCGCGGCGTGCCGATCCTGCCGCAGCTTCGCCGCCAGCTGCCCGAGCACTGGCGCCGGGTCATGCCGATGCCGGTGGCTGCCGGCCTCTACGGCGTTCTGCTCGGCCTCGGCTTCACAACGTTCGTGCTCACGTTCGGCGTCTTCGCGCTCGCGGGGATCGTCTTCGCTGTCGGCGAGCCGGCCGTCGGCGTTGCGGTCGGGTTGGCCTTCGGCATCGGTCGAGCGGTGCCGATCGCGCTGATCGCGCCCGTCGCCGATCAGGAGTCCGGTATCGCGATCACCGAGGCGATGGCGGAGCGCCCGGCGATCTATCGCGGCGTGCGCTTCGGCGACGGGCTCGCGCTGGTGGCCACGGCAGCCGCCCTTGTCCTCACGGCCCCGGCCGATGCCGCGCAGACCGGACCGAAGCCCGGTGCCGACCCGTCGGTCGCGGCGAGCGGGCTCGTGTTCCAGCAACCCGACGGCAACGGGTTCCTGCGGCGCGACGGCAACGACGTCGCGCTTCCGGGCAACGATCCGGCTGTTGGTGGAGGCCGGATCGCAGTGATCGCCTCCGGGCAGATTCAGATTCTTTCGGCGACCGACCTCACCCCGCTCGGAGCGGTCGCCGCCCCGGGAGTCGATGCCGTCGCGATCTCCGGCAAGTGGTTGGTGTGGCGCGCTCACATCCGCGATCGCGACTTCATGCGCGCCCGCAAGCTGGCGGACCCGGCCTCCCCGGGCCCCCAGGTCTCGCTCGCCAGCGCCGGCCGCCACGCACAGCTCGGCCGCCCGAGCGTCGACCGCAACCGTCTCGTCTACGCCCGCGCCCAGCAGACCGAGAACCTGATCGTCAAGCGGGTCCTGGGCAAGCGCAAGGGCCAGGCGAAGTCGACGATCCTGCGCTCGCGGGTGCTGGGCCTCTCGAACCCGAGCATCCGGGGCAATCGCCTCCTGTACGTCCTCGGTACCCGGCGCGGTGACCGGCTCAAGCTCAAGTCCACCGGCGGCAAAGGCCACGGACGGACGCTCCTCTCCAGGCCGTCTCGCCAGCTCTGGTCGACGGCACTCGGCGCCAAGCGCGCCTACGTCACCGTGATCTCAGGCACCAAGCCGCGCCAGAAGATCCTCTCGGTTCCGCGGTAAGCCCGGCCTACTCGTAGGCGAGCGCCTCCAGCACGTCCATCTTCGACGCCCGTCGCGCCGGCCCAATCGCAGCGATCACTCCGGCGACACCGGCGAGCACGAGCATCACGAGCAGCTGGCCGAATGGAATCGAGAGGGTGAAGCCCTCGTCGGCCAGTGGCCGGCTGACGATGACCGCAAAAACGACCCCGAGCACCGCTCCGAGCACGGCGCCGATCATTGCCGTGATCACAGCCTCGTAGCGGACGATCCTGCGGACCTGGCGCCGCGAGGTGCCGACGGCTCGCAGCAGGCCGAGCTCTCGGGTGCGCTCGTGGATCGAGAGCGCGAGCGTGTTGACGATGCCGAACAGCGAGACGATCACCGAGAGCGCCAGCAGGGCGAAGACGATGCCGAGGAGGGCGTTGAGCTGTTCGGCTATCGAGTCCTTCAGCTCCTCCTGATTCTCGGACTTGACCGTCGGGAACTCAGCAACGAGCAGCTCGTCGATCGCAGCACGTACCCCGGCGACCTCGACGCCCGGCTCGATGTTGACGAAGACGTTCGTGACCGAGTCGCCCTCGCCATAGGCGGCGGCGTTGACGTCGGAGGCGGCGTAATCGCCGATGAAGTCGGTCGTGTCCTCGAAGGTCCCGGTGACCGTGTAGTCGATCACCTTGCCGGAGGCGGTCTTCGCCGAGAACGTGTCGCCGACGGCGAACCCGTTGTCCTCGCCCCACTTTTCGTCGATCACCGCGTCGTTCGGCCCGAGGTTGGTGAGCAGCTCCTGCGAGCCCTCCTTCCAGTCGAGGCTGAGAACCTGGGCGGCGCGTCTCCGGGTGGACCAGGGTCAGGTAGCCCTTGCCCGCGCCTTCGACGATGTCCTGGGTGTAGCGAAGCGGCGAGGCGACCTCGACGCCTTCGAGCCCCGCCATCACATCAACGGTCCTTGCCGGGATGTCGGAGAAGCCGTCGTCGTTGGAGAGGATCAGGTCGCCGGTGAAGGTCTTATCGATCGCGTCGTCGATCGAGCCACGCAGGCCCGCTGCGAAGACCGCGACGAACGAGACGAGTGCGAGGCCGATCATCAGCGCGGCGGCGGTCGACGCGGTTCGGCTCGGATTGCGGATCGTGTTCTCCCGCGCGATCTTCCCGGAGACTCCGCCGATGCGCTCGAGTGGCCCGCCGACCACCGCGGCGAGCGGCACGACGAGTCTGGCGCTGAGCGCGGTGACGCCGATGAAGACCGCGGCAGCGCCGACGCCGATCAGGGCCGCTCCAGAGCCGAACAGGCCGAGCGAGCATCAGTGCGACGCCGATCACCGACAGCACGACGCCCGCGATCTCGCGGCGGCGACGCTGCTTGGGAGTGGCGATCACCGCGCCCTCGCGCAGCCCGGTGACCGGAGCGATCCGGGTCGCCCGAAGCGCCGGGCATCAGCGCCGCGAGCACGGTCAGACCGGTGCCGAGGACGAGCCCGACGATGATCGTGCGAGGCTCGATCACGGTGCCCGTCGAGGGCAGATCGATGCCGAGCGCCTCGAACAGCGACTTGATCACCGAGGCGAAGCCGATGCCCGAGGCCGACCCCGACCGCCGCGGCGAGAAAGCCGATAATGAAGGCCTCCGCGATCACCGTCGTGAGGATCTGCCGGCGGCTCGCGCCGAGCGTGCGCAGCATCGCGAACTCGCGGGTGCGCTGCGCGACCGTGATCGAGAACGTGTTGAAGATCAAGAACGCGGCGACGAACAGCGAGACGCCGGCGAAGATCAGCAGGGCGGTCTTGAGGAAGCCGACGAACTCGTTGACGTCCTCGCGCTGATCGTCGACGTTCTCGGCGCCGGTGCGCGCCTCGAGTGTGTTCGGCAGCGCGGCGTCGAGGTTCGCAGCGAGCTGCTCGGGGCTCGGTCCCTCCGCCGCAGCAACGACGATCTCGTCGAGCTCGCCCACCTTGCCGGTGATCCGCTGTGCCTCCGGCAGCGTGAACTCGGTCAGCGTCGCGCCACCGAACGAGTCGACCTCGCCGAGCGTTGCGATGCCGACGAGGGTGTAGGTGTTGACGGCCTCCTTACGCGACGACCTCGATCTGATCGCCGACGGCGAAGCCCTCGTCGTCGGCGGACGCCTTGTCGATGACGACCTCGTCGTCGGCCGTCGGCGGACCGCCCTCGACATAGGTCAGTGGGTCGAAGCGCTCGGGCGGAACGGAGAAGCCAAAGCTCGGGGCGCCGTTGCCGCCGCGCGGCTTGCCGTCGGAGCCGATGATCGAAACCTGGTTAGTCCGCGATCGTGCCCGGCCGCCTCGCCGACGCCGTCGACCTGGCGAACCTGCTCGAGCACGCTCTCGGGGAACGGCGGCACGGAGCCGTCGTCGGTCTCGACCACCTCGCGCGTGTGGACGACCGCGTCGATCCCCTCGTTCGACTGGGTGAAGATCCGGTCGAACGACGCGTTGATGGTGTCCGTGAGCACGTAGGTGCCCGCGACCATCATCACGCCGAGGACGATCGCCAGCGACGTGAGGACGCTGCGGAGCTTGCGCTCCCCGAGGTTGCGAAGCGCGATTGCGGTCACTTGGCGACCTGCTTCATCAGGTCGAGGACCTCCTCGGGAGTGTCGGCCTGGTCGTCACGGACGATCTTGCCGTCGACGAGGACGAGGATGCGATCGGCGTTGGAGGCGGCGACGGCGTCGTGGGTGACCATGACCACGGTCTGGCCAAGCTCGTCGACCGCCTGGCGCAGCATCGCCAGGACCTCCTGGCTCGACTCCGAGTCCAGGTTGCCGGTCGGCTCGTCGGCGAAGATGACGGCCGGCGCCGAGAGCAGCGCGCGTGCGATCGCAACCGCTGCTGCTGACCGCCGGACAGCTCGGACGGGCGATGGTCGAGGCGATCGGTCATCCCGACGGCCTCGGCCAGCTCCTCGAGCCGCCCGGGCTCAGGGTCGCGACCGGCGAGCTTGAGTGGAAGCAGCATGTTCTCCCGTGCGTCCAGCACCGGCAGCAGGTTGAAGAACTGGAAGATGAAGCCGACGTTGTCGCGGCGCAGCTCGGTCAGCTCGGCGTCGTCGAGCGTGCTGAGGTCGACGCCGTCGACGATCACGGTCCCCGAGGTCGGGCGATCGAGGCCGGCGAGGCAATGCATCAGCGTGGACTTGCCCGAGCCCGACGGACCCATGATCGCCACGAACTTCCCCTTCGGGAACTCGACGTCGATGCCGTCGAGCGCACGGACCTCGGCCTCGCCCTCGCCGTAGACGCGGGTCAGCCCGGATGCGCTGACGATCGAGGTGGCTGTGGGGGCTGCGGTTGCGCTCGGCTCGGACACGAAATTGGGCTCCTTCGGTTGGGAAGGCGCCATTCTTGTCGCTGATCCGCGCGCCTTCAATCGGGAATCTCCCCGATACGACCCTCGACGTCGTCGTCCTCTAGGGAGGATTTCTAGGGTCGTCAGTCGCGGAGGAGAGAGGACCGTAACCGGTACGTCGGCGATCCCGACCGCACGGTAAAGGGTCGCGCTCGGCTTTGTCAGCAGCCAGCGGGGACCATCGCGAGGTGAGGTAGACGATGTCGTCCTCGATCGAGGGCTGGCCGCGGTCGGCGAACTCGGTGACGATGTCGGCGACGACCCTTCGCCGACGCGCCGTCGATCTCGACCCGCAGAGCGGTGATCTCGGTGCTCGGCCCAGACCGGCAGGCCGCGAGGGTCGCGGTAGCCGATCGACGCGCTCACCGAGGCGGCGCAGGAGCCCCGGTCCACCGGCAGCTCGAGCTCGTCGATCGCGCCCGGAGCGAGCAGTTCGCACATCGGCCTCGCCGTCGCGTGGCGTTGAGCGCCTCGATGTAGCGGCGCACGGTCCGCGCCGCCGAGCGCTCGAGCGCGTTGACTCGCGGATCCTCGGTGGCGGATTCTCGGCCGGACCGGTCCCGTCGGGCTTCGCCGGAGGCGGTCGGCGCCGGCACGGTCGATGAGTGCTCGGGCGTCGCGGTGGTGGATGTCTGCGGCAGCGAGACGGTGACGGTCGGCGCACTGGGGGACTCGTCCTCGCCGCAGCCGAGCGATCCGGCGATGGCGATCGCGGCGATTGTGGTGGCGAGTGCTGTGCGCATCCACCCATTTTGCGGGGATGGACACCTCGGCGTTGCGTCCGCGCCCTCGCATACCTTCCGCAGCGGTGGCCTCAGCCGAACCGCTCAGCAACGCTAACCTCGCGGCCGTGACGCATCTGAGGCCGGTGCCCGACCCTCAGCCGCCCGCGATTCTCGACGAGCGCAGCCGGCCGTGCCGACCGTCGCCGAGCTCGAGCGCTGGGCGACCGTGTTGCGCATGGAGTGCGTGCGGATGCTCGCCGTCGCCAAGTCCGGCCACCTCGACTCGTCGCTGTCGTCGGCGGACATCCTCACCGCGCTCTACTACCGCGTCCTGCGCCACGATCCGCGCGATCCCGGAGTGGGCTGAGCGCGATCGCTTCGTGCTCTGCAAGGGCCATGCCGCGCCCATCCAGTACGCCGCGCTCGCCCATCACGGCTACTTCCCGCTCGAGGACCTCATGGGCCTGCGCAAGATCGGTGCGCACCTCCAGGGCCACCCGGACATGAACAAGCACCCCCGGCGTCGAGGTCTCCACCGGCTCGCTCGGCCAGGGCCTCTCGATGTGCCTCGGCATCTCGCTCGCCCTGCGTCTCGACGGCCTCGACGACACCGCGCACGTCTTCGGCGTGCTCTCCGATGGCGACTGCCAGGAGGGCCAGACCTGGGAGGCGGCCACCGCCGCGCCGCACTTCGGCGTCGCCAACATCACGGCGATCGTCGACTACAACCACCTTCAGACCGACGGCACCACAGAGGAGGTCATGGACACCGGCGACGTCGCCGCGAAGTTCGAGGCCTTCGGCTGGGACACGGTCGAGATCGACGGCCACGACATGAACGCCGTCGTGGACGCCCTCGAACGCAGCCGCACCCTCGACCGGCCGGCGGCGATCGTATGTCAGACCAAGAAAGGCCGCGGCGTTTCGGCGATGGAAGGCCGCTTCGGCTTCCATGGCAAGCCGCCAAGCCCGGAGCTTGCCGCCGAGGCCCTCGACGAGCTCGAGGCCAGACTCCAGGAACAGACCGCGGCGCTCGACGGAGGTAGCTCGTGATCGCAGAGGCCGAGGCCAAGACCGAGCCCCTCGCGACGCGCCAGGCGTACGGCGACGCGCTGAAGGCGCTTGGCGGCGAGTACGAGGATGTCGTTGCCCTCGACGCGGACCTCTCCTGCTCGACGATGTCGACGAAGTTCGCCGGCGAGTACCCGGAGCGCTTCTTCAACTGCGGCGCTGCTGAGGCGAACATGATGTCGATGGCGTGCGGCCTCGCCGCGACGGGCAAGGTGCCCTACGCCTCGACGTTCGCGATCTTCGCCTCGGGCCGTGCCTACGACCAGGTGCGCTTGGGCATCGCCCACAACGAGCTCAAGGTCCGGATCGGCGCCTCGCATGGCGGCGTCTCGCTTGGCGAGGACGGCGCCTCGCACCAGATGATCGAGGACGTCGCGCTGATGCGGGCGATGCCTCGCATGCAGGTCGTGGTCCCGGCCGACTACAACCAGGCCTACCGCGCGGTCATCGACAGTTACGAGGCCAACGACGAGCCGATGTACCTGCGCTTCGGCCGCCCCGCGACGCCGATCATCTACGACGAGATTCCGGCGACGATGGGCAACGGCGTCGACGTCCTGCGCGAGGGCAAGGACATCACCCTGATCGCCACCGGTCACATGGTCTGGCGCGCGCTCGACGCGGCCGAAACGCTCGAGGCCGAGGACGGGGTGGAGGCCGAGGTCGTCAACGTCTCGATCATCAAGCCGCTCGCTTCGGCGCCAATCCTCGAGTCGATCTCGAAGACCGGGGTCGCCGTCACGGCCGAGGAGCACCGGGTTGCCGGCGGCCTGGCCGACGCGGTGCGCACGGTCGCTGCCGAGCAGCACCCCGTCCCGATCTTCGCCGTCGGCATGGGCGACGAGTTCGGCCTCTCCGGAACCGGCGAGGCCTGCATGGAGCACTTCGGGCTCACCGCCAGCGGCATCGCCGATCGCGCCCGCGAGGCGCTGCTGCTGAAGCCGATCGTCTCGCGCCCGCCGCTCTTCGGACCCGAGTGGACCTGAGCTAGACGGCCGGAGCCGGGCCCGTTCGCCCGGTGTCCTCGGCGGCGTACACGCCCTGGAGGCGCGCCTCCTCGTCCTTGTCCGGGAAGTACGCCCGAACGAGCGCGGCGCCGAAGAGGATCGCGATGATCCCCGCGGCGTACGCCCAGTGGTCGCCGTCCAAGAACGATTCGCGCGCAGCCGCGATGATCTGATCTGAGTACTTCGGATACTGCTCCGCGGTCTCGGCGGCGCTGGAGAACGACTTCTGCAGCTCGGCCTCCACCGAGTTCGAGACCTTGTCGGCGTTCGGTGAACCCGCAACAGCCGCCGCGATTGAGGCCGAATACCCGGCGGTCAGGACCGCCCCGAGAATCGACTGCATGATCGCGCCGCCGAGGTCTCGCTGGAGATCGCTCGTCCCCGACGCCATCCCGGCACGCGAGACCGGCACCGAGCCGGTGAGCGAGTGCGAAGCCGGGGTTCCGGCGAACCCGACGCCGGCGCCCACGAGCAGGTAGGCCAGGCCGATGTGCCAGTAGGGGCTGGACTCATCCCAGAGCAACAGCATCGTCACAAAGCCGAGGAAGCAGAAGACGTATCCGACGAGAAGAGTCGTCCGGGATCCGCGCGCCTCGATCAGCTTCGCCGACCGCGGCGCCATCAGCACCATCCCGATCGCCGCCGGCAGGATCGCCGCCCCTGCCTCGAACGTCGAGTACTCGAGCACGTTCTGCAAGAACTGCTGGCCGATGAACATCGCCCCCATGAGCGTCCCGAAGACGATGATCCCGGCGACGGCCGCCACCCAGAAAATCCGGCGCCCCGCGACGTGGAGGTCGTACAGGGGGGCGGCCACACGCCGCTGTCGCAGGACGAACGCGCCGCCGGCAGCCACCGCGATGACCCCCAGGCCGAGTGCCGCCGTGCCCGCGCTGGGCAGGGCGGCGAAGTTGATCGCGAGAACGAGGGAGGCGATCATCACCACGGAGAGCAGCCCGCCGAGGTTGTCGACAGGATCCGTGGTCTCGTTGACGTGCGCCGGCACGTGGCGCTTGGCGAGCACGAGCGCCACGACCGCCAGCGGGAGCGTGATGACAAACACCGACTGCCAATCGAACTGGGTCAGGAGGGCACCAGAGATCAGTGGTCCCAGCGCTGAGATCGCGGCGCCCAGCCCCGACCACAGCGCAATTGATCTAGTTCTGGCGGCGCCAGACCACAGGGCGGTGATCAGGGCGAGCGTCGTGGGAAAGGCGAGCCCTGCCGCAACGCCGCCGAGCAACCGGGCCGCAAAGAGAAACTCGATCGAGGGCGCGAGCGCGGCGGCGATGCACGCCGGGATTGCGAGCCCCGTGCCGAGCAGCAGCAGCAGCTTGCGCCCGTATCGGTCCCCGATCGCCCCCAGGTAGAGCACCGAGGCCGCAAGACCGAGCGAGTAGCCGACCGCGACGAGGTTGAGCGACGTCTGGCCGGCGTCGAACGCCTTACCGATGTCCGGAAGCGCGACGTTGGCGACGGCGAGGTTGAGGTTCGCCACCGCCGCGACGAGGATCAGCGACATGAGCACCAATCCTTGGCGCTCTGGACCGCTGCCGGGATCCGTCCCCGCTCGGCTCACGCGGGAACCCTAGTCCGCCGCACCTAGGGTTGCGGAATGCCGCACCCGCGCCACGCCACGTGGTGGATCGGCGTTCTTCGTCGGCTCGCTGTTTTTCACGACCGCGGCGTTCCTGCAGTTCCGCTCCGTGTCGTTCCGGACCCACCGGGTCGACTGGTGGTCGACCGGGATTCAGTTCGTCGGGACGACACGATCTCGGCGCTCGCCGGATACGTCGTTCCGGAAACCGGGGATGTGCTCGATCTCGCTGCCGCCAACGTCAGCACCTCGCTGGGCGCGCTCTGCTTCTTGACGGGCGCTACATCCCGATGTTCGTCTTCACGCGCTTGCGCTCGGCATCGCTTGCGCCGCCCTTCTTCTCGAGCGTCTCGCACGCCTCGTGAATGTCGTCGACGAGGGTCGAGACGAGCGCGTGGCTGAGGTTGAGCTTGACCAGCGCCCGAAGCATGTTGACCTTCTCCGCGTTCGGGGGCATGGTGTAGGCGGGGAGCATCCAACCCCGTTCCGCGGCAACCTGCCAGGCGACGTCGAACTCGTCAAACGGCTCGTTGTCCGGGTCGGCGAGGTTGAACGCGACGAGCGGTAGTTGCTCCTCGCCGGCTCCGATGACCTTGAACCGGCCGAGCTTCTCGAGCTCGGAGCTGAGCAGTTTCGCGTTCGACTGCATCACCTCCATGACGTACCTGTAGCCGGTCCTGCCGAACCGGATCAGGTTGTAGTACTGAGCGAGAACCATCGACGACCCCGTGGAGAAATTCAGGGTGAACGTCGCGTCGGTCTTGCCGAGGTAGTTCTCGTAGAAGACGAGATCCTCCGCGAGATCGGTCGACTCGCGGAAGATGAGCCAGCCGATCCCCGGGTAGACCAGGCCGAACTTGTGGCCCGAGACGTTGATCGACCGCACCTGCTCGAGCCGGAAGTCCCACTTCGAGTCCGGATAGAGAAATGGCCACACGAAGCCACCGCTGGCGCCGTCGATATGCAGCGGAACGTCGAGACCGTCGTCGTGCTTGCGCTGGACGAGGAGGTCGTTGATGCCGACGACGTCGTCGGTATGCCCGGTGAAGGTCGTCCCGACGACCGCGGCCACGCCGATCGTGTTCTCGTCGATGTGAGGCTCTACGTCCTCAGGGCCGATCGTGTACTTGTCGGGCTGGAGCGGGACGATGCGCGGCTCGACGTCGAAGTAGCGGCAGAACTTCTCCCAGACGACATGGACGTCGCCGCCGAAGACCAGGTTCGGATTCGAGGTGTCCTTGCCGGCAGCTTCGCGGCGCTGGCGCCACTTCCACTTGAGCGAGAGGGCGCCGAGCATGATCGCCTCCGACGAGCCCTGAGTCCGCGCCCCGGTCGTCTCGCCGGGCGCGTTGAAGAGGTCCGCGAGCATCCGGATACAGCGCTGCTCGATCTCGGCCGTACGCGGATACTCGGCATGGTCGATGAAGTTGCGATCCAGGCTCTCCGCGATGATGTCGCGGGCCTCGGGCTCCATCCAAGTGGTGACGAACGTCGCGAGATTTCGCTCCGGGATTCCGTCGAGGACCATCTCCTCGTGCATCAATCGCCGTGCGGCGATCGGCGTCATGCCGTCCTCGGGGATCTCGTTATCCGGAGCCCCCTCGATCAGCCACTTCCCACCGATGCGCGTGGCCAGCTGCTCGAGGTCATCCGCGCTCGTGTCGTCGGGGGCCATGCCGTCCTCCTTGTCGGGTCAGAGCACGGTATTCCTCTGTCTGACCGCATGGGATCTCGCATATCGATCCCCCTGCAAGTGACGTCCCAAATCGCCCCCAACCTTCAGACCGGCGAAACCACTTCTCTAACGTTTCCCTCCCGGATCGCCGCTCGCGGTCCGCACGTTTCGATGCAGGGGGCACCGCCCGCCGCCTTACACAAGGAGTGGGCCGGGCGCCGAAGAAAGAGGGCCGCGCATGCCGCTTCTAACACGCAGATCGTCAAAGACCCGTAGCCGCCAGGGCGGCGACCACCGCCGGCGCGAGCCGAGTGAGCGCCCGGCGCCGCGCTCGGGCGGCCAGCCGCCGATCATCACGGTCGACGACGCGACGGTCGTCTATCCGGGTGGCCATGTAGCGCTCGATCGCCTCAGCCTCGAGATTGACCGTGGCGAGTTCGCCTTCATCACCGGCCCAACGGGCTGCGGCAAGTCGACCCTTATCAAGGCCCTCATCCGTGACGTAGAGCCCGCAGCCGGAAGCGTTCGCATCGCCGGCAAGGACATCAACGAGATGCCTCATGACCGCACGCCGTACCTGCGGCGTCGCATCGGGACCGTCTTCCAGGACTTCAAGCTGCTGCCGAACCGCACCGTGTACGACAACGTCGCCTACGCGCTTCAGGTCATCGGCGAGCCGCGCTCGCAGATCCGCCGCAAGACGCCGGAGATTCTCCGCCTCGTCGGTCTGCAGTCGAAGATCCACAGCTATCCGGACGAGCTCTCGGGTGGTGAGCAGCAGCGCGTCGCGATCGCCCGCGCCTTCGTCAACCACCCGCCGCTCCTGCTCGCCGACGAGCCGACCGGAAACCTCGACCCCGAGACGTCGATCGGGATCATGCAGCTGCTCTACCGGATCAACCGCACCGGAACGACCGTTCTCGTCGTCACCCACGATCGCGAGATGGTCGACAAGATGCGCCGTCGCGTGATCGCCCTCGAAGAGGGGCGTCTGGTCCGTGACCAGGCCGGCGCCGGCTACCACGACGAATCGACCACGGAGTTCGCCGCCCGCATCCGCGCTGAGATGGGCGTCGGCGAGCCGTCCGGGTTCGAGCACTAGGCGATAGCCATGGGACGAATCGTCTTCTTCCTCTCCGAGGCTTTCCGCGCACTGCGACGCAGTGCCGCGCCGAGCGTTGCCGCGATCGTGACCATCGTCATCACGACGCTGCTGCTGGGCGTCCTCGTCCCGATCCTGTACGCCAGCGAGTCGAAGGCCACCGAGGTCCGCGACCAGATCGGTCTGAAGATCTTCCTCTACCGCGATGCCACGCAGACTGCGAAGGACGATCTCGAGGAGAGCCTCAATGGGCTCCCGCACGTCACCGGCGTCACCTACTGCTCGCCGGCCTGCGCGAAGAAGGATCTGCTGTCGCGCCTTTCGGGCGACCTCGAGGGGTCGATCTCGGAGCTCAATCAGAATCCGCTGCCGCCGTCGTTCGACCTCGACCTCGACAGTCCGGACAGCCTCGAGGCCGTTCGTGCCTCGCTGCTGCCGACAAACGCTTCCGGCAAGCCAACTCCGATCAGCGCTGCGATCGACCCACCGATCGGCGAAAGCCGTGAGGAGGCCAACAAGATTCGCGAGGTCACCGGCGCCGTGAAGATCGTGCTGCTCGTGATCGCAGCTCTGCTTCTGGTCGCATCCCTTCTCCTGGTCGCCAACACGATCCGGCTCTCGATCTACGCCCGGAGGCGTGAGGTCGAGGTAATGAGGCTGGTCGGCGCGACCAACTGGTTCATCCGCTGGCCGTTCATGATCGAGGGCGTGATCGTCGGCCTTGCCGGCGCAGGATTCGCGGTCGGCATACTTCTGCTCGGCAAGGTAACGATCGTGGATCCGCTCGCCGACGACTTCGCTCTCGTAGACAACCTCTCGACCATGGGGTTCGGACCCCTGGTCGCGATGCTCGTCGCCGCCGCAGTGCTCGTATCCGCGCTGGGCAGTGGCATCACGTTGCGCCGCTTCCTCAAGGTTTGAGCCCGGATCGCCGGCGCGGGTTCGGCGCCGGCATCGTCCTGGGGCTCGCGGCTGGGATCGTGGCTGCCGTGCTGGCGGGCATCGCCGGCGGCTGGCTGGACTTCACCGAAGACGCCGACCCGGTCGCGCAGGCGCGGCAGGTGATCGAGGACAACTACTTCGAGGAGCCCAAGGCGTCTGAGCTCGACGAGGCGTCGATCGACGGCATGGTCGAGTCGATCTGCGCAAGCGCTATGACGACAAGTTCTCGCTACTACTTCACCGACAAGGAGCTGAGCGTCTTCAAGGAGCAGACGTCCGGCCAGTTCGCCGGCGTCGGGCTGAGCGTGTCGGAGGTCAAGGAGGGCCTGCGGATCAGCCGCGTCTTTCCCGACACCCCCGCCGAGGAAGCGGGCCTGAGCGAGGGCGACGTGATCACCGAGGTCGAGGGCAAGTCGATCGCAGGCACCTCCTCTGAGGTCTCGACCTCACGGATCCGCGGGCCGATCGGAACCAGCGTCGAGGTAACGGTCCGGCCGGTCGAGGGCGGCAAGCCCGAGCGGATCACGATGAAGCGGGCCAACGTCCGAATCCCGGCTGTCGACGCGGCGATCGAACGCGACCCCGACGGCGACAAGATCGGCTACGTGTTCTTCCACACCTTCAGCGAGGGAGCTCACGGCGAGCTTCGCCAGGCGATCGAGGGGCTCTACCGCCGTGGTGCCGAGGGCCTCGTCCTCGACATGCGCGGCAACGGCGGCGGCCTCCTCAATGAGGCGGTGCTCTCCGCCAGCATCTTCGTCGAGGACGGCAACATCGTTTCCACGCGTAGTCGTACGCAGGGAGACCAGGATTACGAGGCGGTGGGCGACGCGATCGATCCGCGTCCCACAGTTGTTCTGGTTAACCGCGATACCGCGTCAGCAGCGGAGATCCTCACCGCCGCGCTTCAGCAGAACGACCTGGCGACCGTGGTCGGCACCCGCACCTACGGCAAGGGTGTCTTTCAGGAGGTGATGCAGCTCCCCGCGGGCGGCGCGCTCGACCTGACCATCGGCCAGTACCTGACCGCGGACGGGACCTCGATCCTCGGCGAGGGCGTCAAACCCGACGTCCGGGTCGAGGACGACCCCGACACCCGCAACGACGGCGATCCGGACACCCGCGGTGACGACGAGGCGCTCGACCGGGCGCTGGTCGTCATCGGCGAGAGCGTCGCCGAATCAGGCGAGTGAACGAGTCCGACAACTTCGTCGCCGTCGTCCGCAAGCGCGGACGCTTTCTGGTCGCAGAGCCGCTGTTTGAGCCCGGGGACCAGCTGGGTCTCGCGGGTGGGCCGGTTCGCGCCCACGTGGGCCAGATGGTTCTGGTCGAGCGCCGTGGCAAGGGCGCGCGTGTTCTCGCCGATCTCGGCGACCCGGAGATCGCCCGCGACGTCGCCATCGGCGCTGATCGCGGAGCGCCTGCATGAGCCGGGGTTCGACGCGGCGATCGAGGACGAGGCGCGGGACTCGGCGCGGTCCGCGGCCGCGTGATCGATCCAACCCGCCGGGATCTGACCGCGCTTGACACGTTCACCGTCGACCCGGTCACCGCGCGCGACTTCGACGACGCCGTCTCGGCGTCAACCGGAGGGTGACGGCATCCGTCTGTGGATTCATATCGCCGATGTCGCAGCGCACGTCCGCCCGGGCACCGAGCTCGATGCCGAGGCCGCAGCGGCGCGCAACGAGCGTCTACGTGCCGGGCGCCGTTGAGCCGATGCTGCCTCTGGCGCTGTCGGCGGACGCCTGCAGCCTCGCTCCGGGCGTCGAGCGCTTGGCTGTGACCGCAGAGATCCTCCTCGACGCAAACGGGGAGACCCGCTCGGCGAGCTTTTACCGCAGCCGGATCCGTTCCGACCATCGGCTTTCCTACGACGAGCTCGACCGCTACTTCGCGGGCACCGAGGCGCCGCCGGATCTGATCACAGGCGCCGCTCGAGCCTGGCCCGCCGCGCTGCCGCGACGTTGCGCGAGCGCAGGGGCGGCGCCGCGCTCGATGTCTCGACGGCCGAGCCGGAGTTCGAGTTCGACGCCAAGGGCAACGTCGTCCGCGCCGTCGCCGTTTACCAAACCGAAGCTCACGGCCTGATCGAGCAGCTGATGATCCTCACGAACGAACGGGTCGCCGAGGTCTGCGAGCGGCGCAAGGTCCCGACCCTCTACCGCGTCCACGAGACGCCCGATCCGGCCAGGATCGAGACGATGGTCGAGAAGCTCGCGGCGCTCGGCATTGCGACCCCGCCGCTGCCGGAAACGATCTCACCGAGCCAGGCGGCCGAGATCGCGGGTGAGGCGAGCCGCCTGGTGAGCGCCGAGGCCGAGCGACGTGGCCATGGCCGCGCCGCGTATACCTCTCTTGTGCTCCGCTCACTGAAACCCGCCGTTTACTCGGACCGCAACATCGGTCACGCCGGGCTTGCCAGCCCCGCGTACTCCCATTTCACATCTCCGATTCGCCGCTACCCGGACCTGATCGCGCACCGAGCCCTGCTGAGCACGCTCGGAGCCGGCGAGGTCGAGCCGGAGCGCGGCCGCGACCCACGAGGCCGGCTCGTGGTGCTCGGAGCGCGAGCGCGACGCGACGCGAATCGAGCGCGACGCGGACAAGATCTGCTCGTCGTTTCTGCTCGAGCGAGAGCTGTTCGAGTCGGGGCCGAAGCGCGAGTTCGAGGGTGAGGTCTCGGGTGTGATCGCGCGCCGGCGCGTTCATCGCGTTCTCCGGCGAGCTCGGCGAGACCTACGAGGGCTTCCTCCCGGCGCGGCGGATCCGCGGCGAGCGCTTCGAGCTCAACGAGACGGAGACGGCGATCGTCGGCGCACGCAGCGGCCGCCGCCTGCGCCTTGGCGACCCGGTCACGTCCGCGTCGATGGCGTCGAGGCTGCCCGCGGTCGAGTCGACCTGATCCCGGCAGGGGAGATTGGGTCGGTCCGTGGCTAAGAAGGGAAAGCGAAAGGCCGAGCCGGGAGACGTCGCCACGAACCGCAGGGCGAGCCACAAATACCAGCTCGTCGACCGCTTCGAGGCGGGTATCCAGCTGACCGGCAGCGAGGTCAAGTCGCTACGCGAGGGCAAGAGCCAGATCGGTGATGCATATGCGGCGATCCAGGACGGGGAGATGTGGTTGCGAAACGCGCATATCCCGCCGTATGAGCCCGCGAGCGACCGAGAACCACGACCCGGAGCGCCCGCGCAAGCTGTTAGCTGCACCGTTACGAGATCGAGCGGTTGATCGGTCGCATGGAGCGCAAGGGCCTGACCCTGATCCCGACGCGGGTCTACTTCAAGGGCCCGTGGGCGAAGGTCGAGATCGCGCTTGCGACCGGCAAGCAGCAGCACGATCGCCGCCGCGAGATCCGCGATCGCGACGTTCAGCGCGACGTCGAGCGCGAACTGCGCGACCGCCAGCGGTAGATCATTCGGCCCGAGCAAAGGATTCGCCGCTCGGGCGGAGAACTCCGAGCGACTGAAAACGTTTGATCGCCGCGCGAAACGGCGATCAATGGCACGATTGGCTGCGATGCGTTCGTTCAAGCTAGAGCGCAAGAAGAAAAAGCCGGATTCCGAGCCCGGGGCGACAGCCCCAGGCGAGGCCGCGGCCGCGCCTTCCGAGCGAGCGCGAGCCGACCCCGCTCGAGGCGGCGGCCGCCCATCTTCAGGCGGCGGAGCAGACCGGTCGAGCCCGCCCGCAGCGTCAGGTGCTCCCGATGCAGCCCGTGACGGCACAGCCCGCGGCGCCAGCAGAGCTTCCCGAGCCGCACCCGGCGCTGTGACGGGCGACGCGCCGACGACAGCGCCCGAGAGCGATGGGCGCCCCACGAACCTCCGGCAAGATCGGCGCCGGATCCGCCGGATCCGCCAACCGAGCAGGTTCCGGTCGCACCGCCGGCGACGCCAGATCCGACCCCGCCCGTGGAGCCTCGCGCCTTCGAGGAACGCACCGGCTCGGTGCCGCCGCCCTCGAGCGCCGCCGGTGCCCGGCGCGACCGCGCCCGACGCCGCCCAGCCGACCGTGCACCGCGTGAGCGAGCCAAGCAGCAGCGTGCCGAACGCCAGCGCAAGCAGCAGGAGGCGCGCGCCCGCAAGCAGGCCGAGAAGGAGCGAAAGCGCGCCGAGCGCGCGCGAAGAAGGGCGCCAAGGGCAAGGCCGCGACGCCACCGCCTCCGGCGACTCCCGGAGCTCCGACATCAACTCCGACGCCAGCCCCGACGCCGACCGCGGGGCGCCACGCCGCGACCGCGCCTGCCGCCGACGCGAGCCCCGGCGCTGCGAGCCCGCCGCCGCCGCCCTGCAAGGAAGGATTTCTGGCGCGCCGCCGCCGCCAGCGCGCAGAGCAGCTCGCCGCGCGCCAGGCGCAGAAGCAGGCCGCGCTGGAGGAGCGCAAGCGCGCCGTCGCGGCCCGCCAGCAGCAGCGACTGGAGCAGAAGCAGGCTCGCGACGCAGAGCGCCGCGCCAAGCTCGCCGCCAAACAAGCGGGGAAGGGCAAGGCAGCGCCCGCCGCGACGCCCCCGACTCCAGCCGCAGAAACGTCGTCTCCTGGGCCCGCACGGCCCGGTGGTCGACCCGAGCCCGGCAGCGGGGGGCGACGCAACCGAGTCGATGACGACGCTGCCGCCGCCCGTCCGCAACCTCGCCGACTCCCTCACCGCGACGCCGACGGAGGACCGAGCCGGAGATCCCGCCGCCGCCCGCGGACGTCGGCGCCGGCCGAGGTCGAGGAGATGGCCGAGCCGACCGGGCCCGAGCCTGCGCCTGAGCCCGAGCCGCCGACCGCCGCTCCCGAGCCGCCACCGCCGGATCCCGCCGAGCGCGCTCTGCGCGAGGCGGCCGAGCGCGAAGCGCTTGCGCGACTTGCCGAGACCGAGCTGCGTAGCTCCCGCCGGCGAGCCCCGGCCCGGTGAAACCGAGGCGAAGCAGGCGGTCGAGCGCCGCGCGGAGGAGGTCGAGCGCATGCAGGCCGAGGCCGAGCAGCGCATCGAGCAGGCGCGCATCGAGGCCGAGCAGAAGGTGCGCGATACGGCCGATGCGACGCGCCAGGCCTCCGAGGAGCGCCAGCGCGCCGAGGAGGCAGCGCACCGGCCGAAGCGCGAAGAGCTACTGGCCGAGCTCGAGCGAGCCGAGCGCGAGTTGCGTGACAGCCGCGCCGAGGGTGAGGAGCTTGCGAACGAGCTCTCCCAGGCCGAGCAGCGACTGACGGCAAGTCAGCGCGAGACGGTGCAGGCGCTTGAGCGCGCCGCCGCGCGACTGCAGGAGCTCGAGACCCGCGCTGCCGACGCCGAATCGCGCGCCGAGCACGCCGAGCGACTGGTCGCCGCCAAGGCCGACGAGCTCGACCGCACCGATCGTTTGCGCGACATGCTCGATCAGATCGCGAAGGCCGAGGAACGCGTGAACGTCGCCGAGGAGCGGGCTCGTACCGCCTTCGGCCGGGTCGCCGAGCCGGGAGCGCCGGCTGAGACGTCAGGCCTTGAACAGGAACCGCCCGCGCCCGAGCCACCGCCCGCGCCCCCCGAGCCGACGCCCGACCCGGAGCCCGAACTCTCGACCCCGCCGCTCTCGCCCGAGCCGTCGGTGCCCGAGCCGCCCGCCACTCTCACGACGCCCGAGCAGGGCGCCAATCCCGTCTCCGCCGACCAGATCCTCGGTCCGGGCCCGGATGAGACGCAGACGGACCCCGAGCCGCCGCCGCCGGTGCGCCTGATTCAACCTTCGGATCCCGAACCGGAGCCGGCCTCACCGCCGCCCGGCGGCGACCCGGTCGCGACGCTCAACGACGCGACATACGATCAGCTTCGAGCCCTCGGCATGTCGGTGACCCAGACGGGCCGCCTGCTCGCGCACCGCGAGCGCGTCGGCACGTTCAAGTCGGTCGACGAGCTCGAGGAGATTCCTGGGTTCTCGCCGGATCTCGTCGCCGAGATCAAGCAGAAGCTCGGCTCCTAGCGTTCGTACTTTTCGATCAAGCGCAGCCAGATCTCGTTGCGCGTTGGGAACGTCGGCACTGCGTGGCGGAGCCGTTCGAGCGGGATCTCGGCGGACACAGCGATCGTCGCCGCGTGGAGTGATTCGGCGATCTCCGGGCCAACGAAGGTCGCGCCCACGATCACGCCGCGGCTCTCGTCGACAACGATCCGCGAGGTGCCGATCGCGTTGCGGCCGATGAAGCTCGCCCCGGCGTTGGCCGACGTTTCGACGTCTACGGCGCGGACGTCCAGGCCCTTCTCCTTGGCGGCCTGAGCGGTCAGGCCCACCGCCGCCAGCTGCGGCTCGGTGAAGACAACGCGCGGCGACCCGGCCACATCGGCGGTCGCCTCGATCGAGTTGCCGAGGATCTGCTCGATGCAAACCCACGCTTGGTACTTGCCCATGTGGGTGAGCAGCGCGCGCCCATTTACGTCGCCGATTGCGTAGAGCCAATCCGAGCCGCCGACGTGCATCCCGTCGTCGACCTGGATGTAGCCAGCGTCATTGACCGCGGCGCCGACGGTGGCTAGGCCAAGCTCGGTGGTGCGCGGACGACGGCCGACCGCCACGAGGATCTCGTCGCCGTGCAGCTCGCTGCCGTCATCGAGCGTGAGCGTGACCTGGCCACCCGTCGCCGCGCGAGACCGCTGTGGCCCGGGCGCCGGTGCGGATTTCGACACCGGCCGACTCCAGGGACCCGCGAATCTGCGCACTGGCGAACTCCTCCTCGTTGACGAGGATCCGCGGCTCGGCTTCCACGAGGGCAACGCTGGCGCCGAGGCTGCTCCATGCCTGGGCGAGCTCGACCCCGACGACTCCGCCGCCGAGGATCAGCAGTCGGCCGGGCACCGACTTCGCGGTTGTCGCCTCGCGGCTGGTCCAGGGAAGCGCCTCATCGAGCCCGTCGATCGGAGGGAGGGCGGCCGTGGTCCCTGTCGCGATCACGACCGCGCGCTGTGCCTCGAGCCGCTGATCTCCGACGATCACCGTGCGCTCGCCGGCGAGCGTGGCGCGGCCCCGCAGGAGCTCGATGCCGTGGTCCTCGAGCCACGGGATCATTCCGGAGTCGTCGAGGTCGTGGATGACCTCGTCGCGCCGGGCGAGGACCGTCGCGGCGTCGAGCTGCCCCGAGACCATCTCGCGCGGCCCCGGGACGCGGTCGACCTCCGCGAGTAGCTCCCCAGGTCGCAGCAGCGCCTTCGACGGCATGCACGCGTAGAACGAGCACTCGCCACCGATCAGCTCCTGCTCGACGATGGCCGTCCTCAGGCCGGCGTCGGCTGCGCGTCCCGCGGCGACCTCGCCCGCCGGACCGGCGCCGATCACGATTACGTCGAACTCACGTGTCTCCATCAGACGTCGGAGAAGGTCTTCTCGAGGTGGGTCTCGTAGACGCCGAGCGCGAGCAGTGCGACGAGGCCGAGGTAGACCACGGCAACCATCGCGCGGGTGCGCTTCGGGATCGCGTGGAAGGCCTGCGACTCGGGCGAGTTGACGGTTCTTCCACCGCTTGTAGCTCTCATAGCCACCGAGCAGCAGGATCAGGATCAGGATCGGGTTGGGGAAGGCGAAGGTGAGCGCGACCAGCCCGGCAAAGCCCGCGAACCAAACCCACGGTGAGAGGGCGGCCATCGCTCGTCCGCCGTCGAGCGGGAGCACAGGCAGCAGGTTGAAGAGGTTGAGGAAGAACCCGACGTAGGTCAGCGCCTGCCAGAACTCCTCGCCGGTCGCGAGCCAGATCACCAACGGGATCAACGTGCCGATCGTGCCCAGGACCGGGCCGGCGAGACCTACGCGGGCCTCGGCAGCAGCGTCCTTGCCCATCGACTTCGCAACCACGACCGCACCGAGGAAGGGGATGAACATCGGCGCCGAGGCCTTGATTCCCTCGCGGCGCAGCTGAAAAACGTGGCCCATCTCGTGGATCAGCAGCAGCAGGACGAAGCCGATCGCGAACTTCCAGCTCCAGATCAGCGCGTAGGCCGCAATCGAGACCAGCATCGTCGCCGATGTGCTGAGGATCTTGATCTTCGGCAGGATCAGCAGCAGCGCCTTCAGCTTCGCGCCGAGCGCCAGTGCGCCGGCGCCGATCGGCACCAGCCAGCGCTTCAGCTTCTCGCGCCAATCGCCCCGGCCCGAGCCCGGATGAACCGGCTCATAGACGGGCTCCGGCGGTGCGGCCGGCGACGGCGCCGGATCGCGCCACACCGGGCGTGGTGAAAGGTCGTCACTCATACCCAAATGAGGTTAGAGCGCGCGTCGCCTGGGCTAAGCTTGTTGCCGTACAAAGCACGGGGACGACTTGGCTTCGACATGGTCGGCTCGTGCGAACGGTTGCAGGCCGAGGTTGCCGGAGGCCTCGTTAAACACCGGCAAACAACATAATTGCGGACCATGAGTTCGCCCTCGCTGCTTAGTTAGATCTAAGTAGGTGAGGCATCGGCCCACCCTCGCCCACGGGGTGGGACCCCGGTGTCATTAGTGGGCTCGCCCCGAAGGTCTGCCTTCGCTGACGGGGGACTTATTTGAAGGCTGTGTCTCCCGTAGTGCCCGCTGGCGCGGACCCCGGGAGGCGAGATTAAAGCGCCGGCTAAGCCTGTAGATGCTTTTCGTCACGCGACCGTGGACGCCGGTTCAATTCCGGCCGTCTCCATAATTTCAGCGCCGCGTCGATCTGTTCGACGCGGCGCTTTCAATTTCTCGCGCGCAACGCACTCCGCTCTCAACCGCCCCCTCGAGGTAGCCCTGGTTGGAGGTGGCGGTGTGCTCGCCCGCGAAGTGGATCGCGCCCTCGCGCTTGCCCACGTACCCGTAGTACTTGGTGAACTGGCCCGGCTCGAAGGCGGCGTAGGAGCCGCGCACCCAGGGGTCGGCGACCCAGTGGTCGGTGAAGGCTGTGCCCGCGAATCCGGCCGCGAGGCCTTGGAGTCGCGTGCGTCCATTCTGGGTGAGGCTGGCGAGGTTGCGCTCGATCTCAGCTTCGGTGGTCGGCGCGTGGGCACCGTCGGCGATCAGCCCGCCGGCGCCCGAGCGGCCGCCGAAGTAGGTGGTGACGATGCTCTGGGTTCCGGGCTCGCCGAGCGTGCTCTCCCACGTGAGCAGCACCGGGTCGTCGCTGTACATGTAGCCGTTCCAGCCCCCGTAGTCCTGCGGTCGGCGCTCGAACTGCATCGCCACCTTCGCGTTCGTCCCCATCCCGAGATCATCGATACAGCGCCGCTTGCGGCGGCTGAGGCCGGACTTCGACAGGTCGACCTCGCGCAGCGTGGTGAACGGGAGTGCGAGCACGACCTGGTCGGCGATCACGGGCTCGGCCACACCGCCGAAGCTGAGCGAGAAGGTTCCGTCCCCGAGTTGTGCGAGCGCCTGAAGCGGAGCGTCGAGGTGGATCGCCCCGTCCGGAAGGCGGGTGGCTAGCCCCGCGACGATCTGATCATTGCCTCCGCGTACGCGGTAGCGCTCGTCGGCTCCGGGCGTGTTCTCCACGTACTCGAACAACAGGTTGAGGGCGCTGAGCCGATCGGCATCGAGCCCGAACTCGCTCGCCATCTCGATCCCGACATAGCGCCCGAGGAGGCTGCCGCCCCCGCCGTCGAGGGTCTCGTCGAGGAAGTCCTTGACGGTCAGCGAGTCGAATGCGATCCCTGCCGCGTTGTGGTTGGCGGCGGAGTAACGTCCAACGCGCCGGGCGACTCGCTCGAGCTCGCCGATGAGGAGCTCGCGCGCGCCACGCAGGTCGCGGCGCCGGCGCAGCGTCCCGTCGAGCCAAAAGCGCGGGCTGCCTGGGTTCGCCACGGCATATAGATCGATCAGCTCGAGACCAAAGCGGCGCGCGAGCCCGCGCATGAGCCGGTGGCGCGAGTCGATGAACTCGCCGCCGTGCTCGGCGGTCTGCCCTCCCGCCCAATCGCGCGACGTCCAGCAGCGGCCACCGATCCGTTCCGGATTCGCTTCGTAGACCGTGCAGTCGAGCCCACGCTGGCGCAGTGAGTAGGCGCAGCTGAGCCCGGCGAGCCCGGCGCCGACGACAACGATCCGAGGTGCCGTCGCCGCAGAGGATCGGCACGCGACGGGCCACGGGGCCAACGCCAGAGCCGCCGCGCCGGCGCCGTGGCTGAGCAGCTCACGTCGCGAGATCGCCGAGCGTTGCACCATGCAGGAAGACCAACCATAAGGAGAGGGCGATGGCGAGCGAAACCGGCACGAGTCAGTCCAAGGGCGAGGCGCTGCGTGAGCTTCACGCCGGAGAGCCATTCGTCATCCCGAACCCCTGGGATGCGGGCTCGGCGAAGATGCTCGCATCGCTCGGATTCAAGGCGCTCGCCACGACGAGCTCCGGCTTCGCTTTCACCCTCGGCAGGCACGACGGCGGGGTCACGCTCGACGAGGTCTGCGCGCATGTGACGGCAATCGACCAAGCGACGCCGTTGCCGGTCTCCACCGATCTCGAGAACGGCTACGGCCCGCGGCCCGAAGACGCAGCTGAGGCGATCCGGCGTGTGGCAGGCGCCGGCGCGGTGGGCGCCTCGATCGAGGACTTCGATCCGGACGACGGGTTGTACGAAGCCGGGTTCGCCGCCGAGCGGATCGCGGCGGCCGTCGAGGCTGCGCGCGCACTGGACATCCCGTTCACGCTCACGGCCCGGGCCGAAAACTTCTTGCGCGACAACCCGGATCTCGACGACACGATCGCGCGTCTGCAGGCGTTCGAAGCGGCCGGTGCCGACGTCCTCTACGCGCCGCGCCTGAGGACGATCGAGCAGATCGAAGCGGTTTGCTCGGCGGTCTCGAAGCCGGTAAACGTGCTCGGGCAGTTCGGCGGGCCGTCGATTAGCGAGATCTTCGCCGCAGGCGCCCAGCGAATCAGCATCGGCGGCTGGCTCAGCTGGGTCGCGTACGGAGCCGCGTACGACGCAGCGAAAGGGGTGGCGCAGGGCGACATCGACGCGCTGCGTTCGGCGTTCCCCGTGGGTGAAGCGCTCGGCGATTAGTTGGGGAACGCACCGCGAAGCTTGCGGCGGCTGACCAGAGCCCAGGTGCTGCTGAGGATCGTTCGCACCACTGGTCCGAGAAAGGCGGGCTTGTAGTCGAAGTCGATCGTGTACCGGACCGCCGTGCCCTTGGCGGTGGGGGTGAACTCGATCCGCCCAAGGTGGTTGGAGAGCGGCGCGTCGTTGATCACCACGTACTCGATCAGCGTCGGTCGCTCGTGCGTGATGATCCTCTCCTCGAGTGGCGGCGACCCTGCGGGCTTGATGCGCCGCACGAGGCCCTTGCCCTTCGGCTCGTTCGGATCGTCGCCCGGCTGCAGGATCTCGGCCTTGCCGGGCCACAGCTCGAAGAAGTTGTCCGTGAAGTAGGTGAAGACGGCGTCGGGCGAGCCGGCGACCTCGGCGGTGAGCAGGACATGGTTGCGCGCGTTCTCGGCAGGCATGGCGCCGGACCCTACGCGAGGCGGCTGCCGAGCCGCGCCGCTGTTGAGGCGCCTCGTTTTCGTCAAGATCCGCCGGTGGCGAAGCGCAAGCGACGAGAGCGGGCTCCGGTCGAGACCTTCGACTACTCCGATCCGGAGGACAACGTCCTCACCCTGAGGGGCGAGCTCAGCGCCGGAACGATCCGCAAGATCGCCAAGCATCAGGGCGGGGCGGCCGCCTCGACCGACGATGAATGGCACCGGCGCACCGAGATGCTGTTCGAGTACCTCGCGGTGAACTGGGAGATAGCCGGCCTGCCGCTCGACGACCAGAAGATGCTGCTGGGGCGCTACCGGATGGCCGACGCCGAGACCCAACAGTGGGTGCGCCGGACGATCAACGAGCACCTCGAGCGCCACATCCCAGAGCTGACAGAGTGAGCGCTTCCCTCGACAGGGCCTGGCTCGGCGCCGGCGCCGAGGCGATCACCGCAAGCTTCGAGTCGGAGCTCGAAGCGCTGGTCGCGATCTCATCGCCTTCCGGCGACGTCGACGGGGCGGAGCGCATGTGCGCGCCGTCACCGAGATGCTGCCGAGCCCATCCGAGGTCGAACGGCCGCCGTGCTCCTCACCGGGGTTCGCGCCGGACCTGCTCGCCACGATCCGCGGCACAGGCGAGCGACGTCTGCTGCTCCTCGGTCACCTCGACACGGTGGTGGCGCACGACGAGCATCGTGCGCTCGAACGGACCGACGGCCGACTGATCGGATCGGGCACGGTCGACATGAAGGGGGGCGACGTCTTCGCGATCGGCGTGATGCGCGCCCTCGCCGCACACGCGGATGCTTTCGCGGAGGTAGGACTTCTGCTCGTAGCCGATGAGGAGTGGCGAACGGGCGGCTTCAGTCACGGCCCGCGCTTCGCCGGATGGGACGCCTGCCTGTGCTTCGAGGGGGCGCAGTTGGGACCCGACGGCGAGGAGGCTCTTGTCGCCAAGCGCAAGGCTGCCGCCACGATCCTCGTTCATGCCCACGGCGTGGCCGCTCATGCCGGCTCGGCTCACGCCGACGGCCGCAACGCGCTGCTCGCGCTCGCCGAGGTCGCCGCCCGAGTCGCCGTCGGCTGCCGATCCCGACGGCGAGGGTCATTTGAGCGCTGTGCCCACCGTGATCCGTTCCGGCGGTGCGTTCAACGTCGTCCCATCAGCGGGCGAGCTCGTCTGCGACGTGCGCGCCGACTCGCTCGAGGACACGGCGCCTGCGATCGAGGCGATCCCGGCCGAGATCGACGGGGTCCGGATCGATGCCGAGTGGGTACGCCAGTGGCCGGGGATGGACACGCGCGAGCTCGTCTCGGAGCGCCTGGTCACTCCAGCGGCCACGATGCTCGGCGCTCCGCTCGTTGCATCGCAACGCGGCGGAGCCAGCGACGCCAGCCACATGGCCGGTCATGTGGCGCTTACGGTCGACGGCCTTGGCCCGCACGGGGGCCACGCTCACCACCCGGACGAGTACGTCGACACGGCCACCCTGCGCGCTCGTGCGGAGATCGCACTTGCGGTTGCGGCCGCTGCCCTGGGCTAGGCCGGACCGGTGAAGACGAAGGTGATCTTCTGCGGGCGATCACCCTTGACGCGCTTGCACTTGCCCTTCCAGAGGCGCTCGGCCGTCTTGCGGTCCGTGCACGAGTCCCAATGGCGGGGCGGCTCGATGACCCCCTCGGTCGAGAAGTCGTAGACGTACTCCTCGGCGGTGTCGTGCGCGTTCGAGCACTTCAGGCCGTAGGCCCTGAGCTCGAAGTAATTCCAACCGGTGTACGCCGGCTCGCCGGTGCCACACAGCGTCGGCTGCGGATAGCGGTCTCCCGCAGAGGCCGGGATCGCGAGTGCAAGCGAAGCGGCGACCGCGGCTGTGATCAGGGCGAGCTTCCTCACGTGGCCAAACCTATGCGATTCGCGCCCGCGCGTGTGGGATCATGCCGCCATGAATCCCGACCGGGGCTACTTCCCCGCCGGTGAGTCTGTACTCCGCCGCGTTCACGGAGAACGCGCCGTCGGCCTGAACTATGGCCAGCGGGCGCTGATGATCGGCGCCGCGCACCCGGTCAACTTCATCGGCACCCAGGCCAACACGCGCTCGGGCAACCGGCCGTTCCTGCGCTTGGTGCACACAGCGAAGGTCTTCGAGGCCGTCTTCTTTGGGACCCGCGCCGAGGCCGACGAAATGCTCGCGATCGTCGAGCGCATGCACGACCGCGTCTTGGGACAGCTGCCGGAGGACGCGGGCCGCTTTGCCGCGGGTACGCCCTACAGCGCCTATGACCCCGACC
Organism: uncultured Solirubrobacterales bacterium; assembly: GCA_963746215.1. Taxonomy (GTDB): domain Bacteria; phylum Actinomycetota; class Thermoleophilia; order Solirubrobacterales; family 70-9; genus WHSW01. The sequence continues at coordinate 230,086 of CAVVAT010000007.1, read as the reverse complement.
TGATGCTCTGGACCGTAGCCGTGATCGCCGACTCGGCCGAGGTCTTCTACGAGACCTTCTGCCGCAAGCTCTCGGCGCAGGAGCGCGACAGCCTCTGGCAGGACTACCTGCGCTTCGGCGAGCTCTTCGGGATGCCGCGGGAGTCAGCACCAGCGACCTACGGGGAGTTCCGCTCCTACTGGGACGACATGTGGGCCGGCGACGAGCTGCACCTGACCGAAGAGGCGCGAAGGGTCGCGATGGCGATCGCCTTCGAGATTCCGATGCCCCGCCACCTCCACCCGCAGCGCGAGGTCCACAACCTCGTCCTCACCGGGACGCTCCCGCCGCACGTGCGGAAGATGTTCGGCCTGCGCTGGACACCGGTCCACGAGGCCGCGTATCGCGCGATCGTCACCGCCGCGCGCGGCGCCCGCCCAGTCACGCCGAAGCGGATTCGCCGCGGCGGCAACGTCGGCTCGTTCGAGATGGTCGCGCGGACCGAGCGGTCACTCGTCGCATCGGGCCGCGCGACGCTCGGTGAACGTCGCTGAATAGGTCCCAGGCGGTGCGTCCCGCGACGTTCGACGTCCCAGCCGATAGTCGCGCTTCAGACGAGAAGCGGAGTGATCGCTGCGCATGGAAAGCGGGCCTTTCGCAAGGCCGCGCTGCGTAGGATGCGCCGATGCCTGCGGAACTCCGCGCCGAGAGGCGCGAGCTGCATTTCCAGTCCGGTGATGCACGTTGCCACGGCTGGCTCTACGTGCCGGACGAAGCCTCTCCTGAGGCGAGCCCGCCCATCATCGTGATGGCGCATGGCCTCGGTGCCGTCAAGGCCCTGCGCCTTTCGGCGTTCGCGGAGCGTTTCCAGGCCAAGGGCTACGCCTGCTTGGTCTTCGACTATCGCCACTTTGGCGAGAGCGAGGGGGAGCCGCGAGAGCTACTTAGCCTGAATCGTCAGCGCGAGGACTGGCGCTCGGCGGTTGCATTCGCACGATCGCTTTCCGAGGTGGACACTCGCCGGGTTGTGGCCTGGGGAACATCCTTCGGTGGTGGACACGCGATCGTCACCGCAGCCGACGATGCAGACATCGTCGCTGCGATCGCTCAGTGTCCCTTTACCGACGGTCTCGCCTCCGCTCGGCAACTCTCGCTGGCTGGCAATGCTCGGCTGGGTGTCGCTGCGGCGAAGGATCATCTTGCTCGCCTCGCTGGCCGTCCACCAGTGCGCGTCAAGGTCGCGGCCCGCCCTGGCGAGGTTGGGCTGATGGACCGCCCGGACGTAGTGGAAGGCTCTCTGAGATTGCTCGATGCTTCCGGGCTGAGCGAGGAGGACTTCCGCAATGACGTTCCTGCTCGGGTCGCGTTTGAAATCCCGCTCGACGCACCAGGTCGACGAGCCTCGGAGGTGCGTTGCCCGATCCTCTTCTGCGTTTGCGATACCGACAGCGTCGCCCCAGCCGAGGCGACCCTACGCCACGCCGCGAAGGCTCCCCAGGGCACGGTCCGCCGCTATCCGGTAGGGCACTTCGACATCTATGTCGGCGAGGAGTTCGAACGGGTTGTCGCTGACCAGCTCGCCTTCCTCGAAGAACACGTTCCGGTCTTTGCAAGTGGCGGATCTCGGCCCCAACACGATGAGGTCCAGAGAAGCACGTGAGGAGACTCGCTTTGGACGAGGAGCGCAATCTTTGCGCCGCATGGAAAGTAATTGCTTCTCGGTGCCTGCCCGGGGCGACTTATCCCCGGTATGCGCGAACAACCCGCCCCGAGCGGATCGTTGTGCTTTCCGCACAAAGCGCAACGATCGATTTGACGGCTACGGAGCGGGATCCGGATCACGCTCGTGGGCCGTAGGCGAAGGCCGCACAGTGGACGGCTTCCCGCGCCATCTCGGCTTCGTCGTGTCCCACCGGACTCTACGTCGCCGCCCTTTTGCCGTGGCCTGCTTGAGATGGGTGGCCTAGTCAGCCCTCAGAGTGCTCTCACAGCGTTGGAGCGTCCTAGTGGCGACGACTAGACGCTCGCCCCAGACGCCTGAGTAGAGATCACGTCGCTTTGCTCGAGCACGTGAGCGAAACCTCGTGCGAGCTGACGCGCGAATAACCGATCCATCGCCCCTCCGATCAGTGGGACCGGGATCTCGAATGCAGACGTCCACACAGCATGCGTACCGTTGCCGTCGGGCTCAAGCCGAATCGCCCCCCCTTCATGGCGAAATGGAAGAGTCTTGACGTCTCGGATGACGTAGTCGATGCGCCGCGGGGGCTCGAATGCCGTGATCTGCTCCTCGAAGCGAAGCGGTCCGAGCCAGACCCAGCGGACGGCTCCGAGCCCGTTCGGGGCGGGATCGCCAGTCTCGACCAGCTCCGAGCGGCGGACCCCGTCGAAGCGGTCGTAGCGAGCGTGGTCGGCGACGATCTCGAACACCGCCTCGGGGGCTGCGTGCAGTCGCCGTTCGACCCGGATTGATCTCCTCATCTCGTGTCGCTCGCCTGAACCAGCACCATCGAAACGACAGCGTAGCCCGGGGGCATTGACCGGTTGAGGTCAAGATGCAAAGCGAGCCTTTCGGAAGTCGCAGCCCTACCCGCCACGAGCGCGCTGATTAGACGCGTCCGGCTGCCAGCAGCCGCCGCAGGAACTTCTTGGTCTCGGGCTGCTGCGGGTCGCCGAGGACCTGCTCCGGCGGCCCGATTTCGCAAACGCGGCCGGCTTCGAGGAAGCAGACGCGGTCGGCGACCTCGCGGGCGAAGCTCATCTCGTGGGTGGCGATCAGCATCGTCACGCCCTCGTCCTTGAGCGTGCGCACGGTTTGCAGGACCTCGCCGACGAGCTCGGGGTCCAGCGCCGAGGTGACCTCGTCGAGCAGCATTGCCCGGGGGCGTGCGTTGAACGCGCGCGCAATCGCCACCCGCTGCTGCTGCCCGCCTGACAGTCCGTCGGGGTTGTCGTTCTCGCGGCCCGCCAGCCCGAGGCGCTCAAGCTGTGCTCGGGCCTGAGTCTCGGCCTCCGAGCGGGAGACCCCGTGGCCCTTGACCGCGCCTAGGACGACGTTCTCGAGCACGCTGAGATGCGGAAACAGGTTGTAGGCCTGGAAGACGAAGCCGAGCCGGCGGCGCACACCAACGGCGTCGACCGACGGGTCGGTGATCACCTCGCCGTCGAGGAAGATGTCGCCGTCGTCGATCTCTTCGAGCAGGTCGACGCAGCGCAGCAGGGTCGACTTGCCCGAGCCGGAGGCGCCGATCACCGCGACGGCCTCGTGCTCGGCAACCTCGAGGTCGATCCCGTGGAGGACCTCTCGGTCCCCGAAAGCCTTCGTCACGCCCCGAAGTTCGAGGACCGGCGTTGTCAATGCGTCCTCCCGCTCTGGCCCGGGTCCCAGCGATCCAGGAGCCGCGCCATGGGAATCGTCACCGCGAGGTAGAGAAGCGCCGCAGCGATGAATGGCGTGTAGTTGAAGGCGATGGACGCCTCGATCTGTGCTTGGCGGAACGCCTCCCCCGTGACGCCGATGATCGCGATGAGCGCGACGTCCTTCTGCAGGGAGATGAAGTCGTTGAGCAGCGGCGGTCCCACACGGCGAACGGCCTGCGGGAGGATCACATGACGCATGGCCTGACCCTCCGTCAACCCGATGGCCAGCGCGGCGTCGCGCTGGCCGCGATGGATCGAATTAAGCCCGGCGCGGTAGACCTCGGAGACGTAGGCGCTGTAGGCGAGGGCCAGCGCGATCCCACCGAGGATCACCGGCTCTGTCGGCAGGCCTTGGAGGTCGAGCGCCGGGACCCCAAAACCGATGAGGTAGATGAGCAGGATCACCGGGACGCCACGGAAGACGTCTGTGTAGACCGTCGCCATCAGCCGCAGCGGGAACAGCGCCGGCGCCCGGTTGATCCTCATCAGCGCGATGAACAGGCCGAGGATCAATACCGCCACCTCGACGATGCAGAAGACGCGCACGTCGAGCCAGAAGGCGCTGAGGATCTCCGGGAACGAGTCCTTGAACTGCTGAACGTCGAAGAACGTGTCGCGAACCGACGGCCAGCCGGGACTGGTGAGGATCAGCGCCGCGATCCCGCCGAGGACGACAATCGTCGAGACCGCCGCGATCGTGGCGCCGCGACGCGCCCGCGCACGCTTCGCCGCGGCCCGCTCGGCGCGGCGGTCCGTGGTGGCCTCGGCGGTGTCGGTCAGTGGCTTACTGGAGGACCGGAGCGTCCGCGGCTTCGCTCATCCACTGCTGCTCGATGTCAGGCAGTTCGCCCGAGGACTGCAGCTCGTCGACCGCGGCAGAGACGCACGCCGTCAGCGAGGAGTCCTTCTCGAGCAGCGCGCCCCACTGATCGCCTTCCGAGGTCGACTCGAACTGGCCGACAACGGTCGCGGTCGGGACCTGGGCCGCGGTCAGATACAGCGCCGTGGGCAGGTCGACCACAACGGTGTCGACCTGGCCGTTCTTGAGCGCCGAGACGACATCGTTGGAGTTGTCGAACACCTGGGGGTCCTCTGAGGGCTGAATCTCGGCGGTGACCTCGTCGAGGCTCGTCGTACCGATCTGGACGCCGATCTTGGCATCGGCGAAGTCGGCAAGCGAGGTCGCGCTGGCGAGGTCGGAGTCCTTCAGCGTCACGATCGCCTGATTGGACTCGTAGTAGGGGCTCGAGAAGTCGACCTGCTCAGCGCGCTTGGGCGTGATCGAGATCTGGTTGACGTCGAAGTCGAATTCCTTCGGGCCCGGCGCGTACGACGCGTTGAACGGGACGACGGTCCACTCGACCTGGTCGGCGCTGTAGCCGAGCTTCTCGGCGATCGCGTAGGCGGTCGCGCTCTCAAAGCCCTTGCCGTTGGTCGGATCGTTGTCCTCGAAGTAGGGCGGGTAAGCCGGTTTGTCGGTGCCGACGGTCAGGGTCCCGGCCGTTTTTGTCTCCAGCGTGTCGGGAGTGCAGTCGGCGAGCGCCGTGGTGGTTTCGGTGCCGGCGGAGGTGGTGTCCTCCTCCTTTTCACCACAGCCGACAACGACGGCAAGGGCGAGCACGGCGACAAGGCAAGTTGCGATGCGGATCTTCGACACGGGTAGGCGACCTCTCTGAGCGGCTTGGATGCGGGATGATCCTACGCGGATGAGCAAGTGGACGGCAGCGGAGATCCCGGATCAGGCGGGGCGAACGGCGGTCGTGACCGGTGCGAACAGCGGCCTCGGACTGGTGACGGCGCTGGAGCTGGCCCGCGCCGGAGCCCGCGTCGTGCTCGCCGCGCGCGACCAGACCAAGGCTTCGAGCGCCCGCGACCAGATCCGCGCCGAGGTCCCGACGGCCGAGCTCGACCTGCGCGTGCTCGACCTCGCCGACCTCGGATCGGTCCGCGAATTCGCGACTGCCGTGGCCGGGGATCACCCGAGCCTCGACCTCCTCGTCAACAACGCTGGGGTGATGATGCCGCCGCGAAGCGAGACCGCGGACGGCTTCGAGCTTCAGTTCGGCACCAACCACCTCGGCCACTTCGCGCTCACCGGATTGCTGCTCGACGCGCTTACCAACGGTTCGCAGTCGCGCGTCGTCACGGTCTCGAGCCTCGAGCATCGCCCCGGCAAGATCGACTTCGATGATCTCGGCTCCGAGCACTCGTACTCGCCGCGCGGCAACTATCAGCGCTCGAAGTTCGCGAACGCCGTCTTCGGCCTCGAGCTCGACCGTAGGCTGCGCGCCGCAGGCTCGCCCGTGATCAGCGTCCTCGCGCACCCGGGCTATTCGGACACGAACCTGCAGCGGACCGGCCCGACGGGAGCTATGCGGGCGGTCCTGGAAGTGGGCAACCGCTTGCTTGCGCAGGGCGCCGACAAAGGCGCGCTCCCGCAGCTCTACGCGGCGACGGCGCCCGACGTCGAGGGCGGCGAGTTCTACGGCCCCGACGGCTTCCAGCAGATGCGTGGCTCGCCCAAGCGAGTTCACCCGGTGCGGCGGGCTGAGGATGAGGAGACGGCGACGCGTCTCTGGCAAGTCTCCGAGGAACTGACCGGCGTCTCGTACCTCGACGCGTGAGCGACGTCTACTCCCAGCTCGGGCGCGTCGGTTTGCCCGAGCCCGTCTCACAGCTCGCCGCGCGCGACTGGGACGCGATCATTGTCGGGGGAGGGCACAACGGGCTCACGGCCGCGGCCTATCTAGCGAAGGCCGGGAAGCGGGTGCTCGTCCTCGAGCGGCGTGAGCAGCTCGGCGGCGCCGCGACGCTCGAGCGGCCGTTCGCCGACCAGCGCTTCGTGGTCAGCCCCTGCGCCTACGTGGTCGGTCTGCTCGACCAGGTCGTCATCGACGAGCTCGACCTCGCCCGCCACGGCTACCGGGTTACGCCCGCCGACCCGAACCTCTGGTGTCCGTTCGCAGACGGCACCTCCTACGCCGGTTTCATCGACGGCGCCAGGACGACCGAGTACCTGCGCGACCAGGGCTTCGCCGACTCCGACATCGAGGGAGTTCGAAACTTCAACGCGGTCTTCGACCGGATCCGCGACCGGCTGCGCGGCGGTGAAGACGACCTCTGGCTGCGAGCCTCGCCCGGGCGGGACGAGATCGAGTCGCGGCTCGGCGGCGACCCCGAGCTCATCGGCGTGGTCTTCGAGGAGTCGATCGCCTCGATGCTCGACCGCTACGTCACAGACCAGCGCCTGAAGGACGCGATCGCCTGCCAGGGAACGATTGGGACGTTCGCCGGACCGCGCGACGCGGGCACCGCCTCGATCCGGCTGATGCACCACCAGGGTGACCTGCTCGGCCTCGGCTCGGTGTGGGGCTACGTCGACGGGGGCCTCGGCCGCGTCTCGTTCTCGATCGCTGACGCAGCGCTCGAAGCGGGCGCCGTTATCGCCGCCGGTGTGCCGGTCGCGGCGATCCGGCCGGGTGAGGGCGTCGAGCTCGAATCCGGCGAGACGGTCACGGCACCGATCGTGGTCTGCAACGCCGACCCGAAGCGACTGCTCGGAATGCTCGAGGCGGGCGGGTCGGAGATCCCGGACTCATACCGCGACCGGCTGCGCGACTGGGATGTCAGCTCACCCGTGCTCAAGCTCAACGTCGCCCTCGATCGCTTCCCGACCTTCAGCGCCGCACCCGCCGGGCTCGACCCTCACCGAGCGATGGTCTCGATCACGGACGGCGTCGATGCGGCGCAGGCCGCGGTCGAGTCCGCGCGCCGCGGCGAACCGGCGATCGGCTTCTGCGAGCTCTACTTCCAAAGCGCGTACGACCACTCGGTCGTGCCGCCGGGCAAGCAGGTGATGAGCGTCTTCTGTCAGTACGTGCCGTACGAGCTCGCCCAGGGTGACTGGGATTCGCGCCGCGACGAGATCGCGGCGATGGCGATCGACGCGATCGAGGTTCACGCGCCTGACGTGCGCCAGTGCATCGACGAGATCCAGGCCATGGGGCCACCTGACATCGAGGAGCGGATCGGGCTCAGCGGCGGCCACATCTTCCAGGGCCAGGCACTGCCGGAGCAGATGTGGGACCGCAGACTCGCGGCGCGGACGCCGGTCGAGGGTCTCTACCTGTGCGGTGCGGCGACTCATCCAGGTGGGTCGGTCATCGCACTGAACGGACGCACTGCCGCACGCGAGGCCCTGGCGGACTAGCCTCGCCGCGGCGGTGAGCCATCACCTCGTCAACCTGATCTCGATCCCGCTGTTCACCGGCGCGATCGGCTACCTCACCAATTGGAGCGGCGTCTGGATGCTGTTTAACCCGATCCACTTCAAGGGCATCCGCGTGCCCGGGCTGCTGGCGGTGGCAAGCGTCCTGCCGCGCAAGATCGCGCAGATTCCCGGCGTCGCGCACGGCGGCATCGGCTGGCAGGGGATCATCCCCTCGCGGGCGGCGAAGATGGGCTCGATCGCCGTCGACAAGGGGATCGCGAAGCTCGGCAGCCCCAGCGACTTCTACGAGCAGCTCGAGCCCGACAAGATCGCCGCGCACATTCTCGACTCGGCGCGGGAGGACATTCGCGAGGTCACCGAGCGGATCCTCGAGCGCGAGCATCCGGACCTCTGGCGCGACCTGCCGCCGCAGCTGAAGGAGCGCGTCCACGAACGCGTGCAGAAGCAGCTACCGGACATCGTCCGCGACGTCACCGACGACATTGGCGCGAACATCGAGCATCTGATGGACGTCAAGTTGATGGTGATCCGGAGGATCGAGGAGCGTCCCGAGCTGGCCAACCGGATCTTCCAGGACGTTGGCCAGAAGGAGCTTCGGTTCATCATCAACTTCGGCTTCTTCTTCGGCGCCGCGCTCGGCTTTCCGATGGTCTTCATCACCGAAGCGCTGCCTTACTGGTACGTGCTGCCGATCGGCGGGGTGATCATCGGTTACGTCACCAACTGGATGGCGCTGTGGATGATCTTCGAGCCGGTCGAGCCGCGCAAGATCGGGCCGTTCAAGCTCCAAGGGCTGTTTATCCGCCGCCAGCCCGAGGTGGCCGACGTCTACGCGGGGATCATCGCCGACGACATCGTCACGCTCTCGAACATGGGCGACGAGCTGCTGCACGGCCCACAGTCCGACCGGACCCGCTTGATGATCGAGAGCCGTCTGCGGCCGGCGGTGGACCGGTCGATCGGAGCCGCACGGCCGGCTGTGCGCATCGCCGTCGGCGCGCGCCAGTACGACGCGATCCGCGAGTCGATCGCGACCGAGGCCGTCGAATACACGATGACGCCACTCTCCGACCCGGCGTTCAATCGCCAGCAGTCGACCGAGGTCCGCAAGCTGATCGCCGAGCGCATGCGCGAGTTACCGCCACACGACTTCCAGGATCTGCTGCGCTCGGCGATGAAGGAGGACGAGTGGCTGTTGCTACTTCACGGCGCCGTCCTCGGCTTCGCCGCCGGGCTGCTTCACCTGGCGATCTTCGGACCCGGCTAACCGACCGCAGCAAAATCAGACGACTCGTGACGGCGGCGCCGTCTACGTTGCGAGGAGATGCGCCGCCTGTACCTCCTCGTCGCCGCGGTGATCCTCGTCGACACGATGTTCTACGCGGCGATCACCCCGCTGCTGCCGCAGTACTCCGACGACCTCGGCCTGTCGAAGACAGGTGCGGGCATTCTCAGCGCCTCCTACGCGGCCGGAACATTGGTGGCGGCGCTGCCTTCAGGGTGGCTGGCGGCGAAGATCGGCTTCAAGCGCGCGATGCTGGTCGGGCTCGCGCTCCTTGGCGTCTCGAGCGTCGTCTTCGCGTTCGCGCAGTCGGTCGTTCTGCTCGACATCGCCCGCTTCGCTGAGGGCGTCGGCGGTGCCTGCGCCTGGACCGGCGGACTCGCCTGGCTGATTGCCGCAGCTCCCACCGACCGACGCGGCGAGCTCATCGGCGCCGCCCTCGCGGCCGCGATCTTCGGGATCCTGCTCGGGCCCGTCATCGGCGGCATCGCCAGCGTCATCGGACCCGAGATTGTCTTCAGTGCCGTGGGGGTAATCGCTGCCGTGCTGGCTGCGCGCGTGCTCTCGTTCGAGGCGCCGCCGCCGCGCCCGGTCCCGCCGCTTCGCACCGTGGCGAAGGCGATTCTCACTTGGCCCGTTCTGTTTGCGTTCTGGCTCGTGATCCTTCCCTCCATGCTCTCGGGCCTCTTCGACGTTCTCGTTCCGCTGCGCCTTGACGCGCTCGGGGCCAGCGCCGTCGCGGTCGGAGCGGCGTTCTTCGCCGCCGCAGCGCTTGAGTCGTTCACGGCCCCGGCGATCGGCAGGGTGTCGGATCGGCGGGGACGGATGCTTCCAATCCGCGTAGGCCTGATCGCGTCACCAATCGCGGCCATCGCGCTGCCGCTGCCGGACAGCATCATCATCGTGGCGGCTGCGCTGATCGTCGTCGTGCTTGCGATGAGCCTGATGTGGACCCCGGCGATGGCGCTCCTGTCCGACAACGCCGAGGTTGCCGGACTAGACCTCGCGTTTGCGACCGCCCTGGTGAGCCTTGCCTGGGCGGGCGGACAGGTGATCGGCGGATCACCGCTGGTTGCCCTTGCCGACGCGACCACTGATGCCACCGCCTACGCCGTCATCGCGGCGCTCTTCGTGGCCACGCTGCTGGCCGTGCTCGCCGGCGGTTTCGTGCGCCGCGACGCGACCGAACCGGTGGCCTAGGAGAGGACGATCAGGTGCGGCTCGGTGCGCTGGACCCGGTTTGCAACCGAGATCCGGTACCGGCCTTCGGCCGGAACCTCGACGGATCCCACGGGCATGGTCTGCAGCTTGCCGCCAGAGCCTCCGGTTGATCCTCTGGGCGGCCTGACCGTGAGCGCGTCGCCCCCGTCGACGGCGACGATCGAGACGTCGAGCTCTGGTAGGCCCATCGGCGTCTTCTGCATCGACTCGCGCCTGTGCTGGTAGCGAAGCTTGACCTTGCCGGCCGGGAGGTCGAGCTCGGCTTCTCCTGGGATCGCGAAGCGTCCGATCTCCTCTGAGCCGATTCCGAAAATACGCATGGTCAGAGGATAGGCCCCGATTGCGGGCATCTGGCTTAGCCATCGCAAGTGGGGGTACGGGACTGCGGGATGGGAGACGGGGTGACTGAACCAGTGGATCGCGAGGAGCGAGGTGGCCTTCGCCGGGCGATCACGCCGAAGCTCCTACTGATCTTCATCGTCGGCGACATCCTCGGCGGCGGCATCTACGCGCTCGTCGGCGAAGTGGGCGGCGAAGTCGGCGGTGCGATCTGGGCGGCGTTCGTACTCGCGCTTGTGATGGCCGCGTTCACAGCCGGCTCCTACGCCGAGCTCGTCTCGAAGTACCCGCACGCCGGCGGCGCCGCGCTCTACGTCAACCGCGCCTATGGCATCAAGTTCCTCAGCTTCCTTGTCGCCTTCGCCGTCGTTGCCTCAGGGATCACCTCGGCAAGTGCGCTCGCTCGCGGTTTCGGCGGCGACTACCTGACCGAGTTCGTCGACGTCAAGGTCATCTTCGGCGCGCTCGCGCTCCTGGCGCTGATCACGCTGGTCAACCTGCGCGGGATCGCAGAGTCGGTGAAGCTCAACGTCGGATTTACTCTGGTCGAGATCTGCGGCCTTCTGCTGATCGTCCTGATCGCCGTCGTCGCGATCTTCCAGGGCGACGCCGAGCCGAGCCGCGCCTTCGAGTTCAAGGAGGGCAGCAGCATCATCGGCGCGACCCTCGCCGGAGCTGCGCTCGCCTTCTACGCGCTGGTGGGCTTCGAGGACTCGGTGAACGTCGCCGAGGAGGTAAAGGATCCGAGCCGGACCTACCCGAAGATTCTCTTCGCCGGCATCGCGATCGCCGGCGTCATCTACTTCCTCGTCACATTCGGCGCAGTGTCGGTTGTTCCGGTCGGTGACCTCTCCCAGTCCAGCGGCCCGCTGCTCGAGGTCGTCAAGCAGGGCCCACTCGGGATCCCCGAAAAGGTGTTCGCGGCGATCGGTCTGCTCGCCCTCTCCAACGGAGCGATGATCAACATGATCATGGCCTCCCGGCTGCTGTACGGGATGGCGAAGGAGGGGGTCGTGCCGAAGCCGTTCGGCGTCGTCAGCGGGCGCCAGACCCCGTGGGTCGCGATCCTGTTCACAACAGCCATCGCTGCGGTCCTGATCGTCACCGGCGACCTCTCCAAGCTCGCCGACACCACCGTGGCGCTGCTCTTGGTCGTCTTCACGATCGTCAACGCCACCGTTCTCGTCCTGCGCCGCGAGAGCGTCGACCACGACCACTTCCAGATTCCATGGATCGTCCCGGTGCTGGGAGTCGGCGTATCGCTCGCCCTGTTGACCCAGATCGAGGGCGAGACCTGGGTGCGTGCCGGGATCATGATCGTGATCGGCATCGTTCTCTGGGTGATCAACTGGGCCGCATTGCGCGCAATGGGCCGTTCCGCCTCGACGGGCTAGCCTGCGCAGCCGATGAGGCCCCGGGCATTGCTGATCTGTGTTGCCGCCGTTGCGCTGTTTGCCCCAGCGGGCCAGGCCGCTGCCGCCGATGGATTTCGCGCCTACGCCTCGTGCGGCTCGAAGGGCAAGCACGCGGATGACTTCTGCTTTGCCGGCGATCGCCCGGTCGCCGTCTTCCGCGCGATTGGCCAGGGCGACGTCGATTACAAGGTCTGCGTACGCAGGGCCGGCTCGAAGAAGCGCTGCTACGAGCGCCACACCCGGCGCGCCGGTCAACGCTCGCGGACGCGCTTCGACGTCGACGGCGCCGGCAAGTACAAGCTCGCCTTCTTCGCCGGCGGCCGCTCGGTCGATCGCGACCGCATCGTGATCCGCGAGCGTGCGGTCTTCTCCGTCGGCGACTCCCTGGGGGAGGGCACGAAGCCGTACCTGCCTGGCGCGCTTCCGGGGTGGAACGTGAGTCAGTCGGTCTCGACCTCGCGCTTCTTCGACGAGGGCGTCGCCATCCTGCGCAACCGCGGCAGCCTTCCGGGCGCGATCGTCTTCGCGCTCGGCACCAACAACGACGCCCACGACGTCGGAGGCTTTCGCTCCGCGGTCGAGTCCACGCTCCAGATCGCGGGCAGGACCCGCTGCGTGGTCGTCCCGAACATCGTCCGCCCACCGGTCGGGGGCGCCAGCTACTCCGGTTTCAACAATGCGCTAGCCGACGTCGCCCGCAAGCACGACAACCTGCGGATCGTCGATTGGGCCGGCCTCGTCGCCGCCAACCGCGGCTGGCTCGCCGGCGACGGGGTCCACGTCAACGCGACGGGCTACATGGCGCGGGCGCGGGCGATCGCCAAGCAGGTAGAACGTTGTTGAAGGTGATGCGATGAGCGGCGGTGAGACCCTCCAGCTGACGCCGGGCGAGGCGGTGACGATCACCAGCTCGACGCCCGAGGCGCTCGAGGTCGAGGCGACCTACGGGCAATCGAAGCGGCCACCGCCCATGCACATCCACCCCGAGCAGGACGAATCGTTCGAGGTGCTCGAGGGATCCATTCAGGTGCGTGCCGGTCGCGAGCGGCGCGAGCTGAGCGCCGGTGAAACGCTCGCGATCCCAGCGCGCACCGCTCACCAGATGTGGAATCCCTCGGCGGAGCCGGCCCGCGTTCGCTGGACCACCAGCCCGCGCGGGCGCACCGAGGAGTGGTTTCGCGCGATCGACGCGCTCGTGCGCAAATCGGCGCCAGGCGAGCCGAGCCCACTCGGCTTCGCCGTCCTGCTGGCGGAGTTCTCCGACACATTCCGCCTGGCTGTCGCCCCGCATCTGCTGACGCTGCCCGTCATCAAGGTGATCGCCGTTGCCGGCAAGCTGCGCGGTCACCGTCCGGGCGGTCGCACGGACCAGAGCTAGGTCGCGGGCCGGTCGCCAACCCAGTAGCGGGGACCCGGCCCCCGGCGGCCAGCGCGGTCGTCCGGATTCGCGAGCCGACAGCGCTCGAGCGAGAGGCAGCCGCAGCCGATGCATTCGGTCAGGCCGTGCTTGAGCCGCTCGAGCTCGGCGATCCGGACGTCGATCCGCTCGCTCCAGCCGCTCGACAGTCGCGACCAGTCGCGCCGGTTCGGTACGCGGTCGCCCGGCAGCTTTGCGAGCTCCTCGCCGATCTCGTCGAGGGTCAGGCCAATCCGCTGCGCGAAGACGATGAACGCGATGCGGCGCAGGACCGCGCGGGGATAGCGGCGGTGCCCTGAACCGGCGCGCTCGGAGTCGATCAGGCCGCGCTCCTCGTAGAAGCGCAGCGCCGATGAGGCGACGCCGCTGCGGCGCGCAACCTCGCCAATCGTCAGTGGGGTGGGGGCCACCGGGAGATGACAGCACGAACCGGGCTTGACTTCAAGTTCACTTGAACTTGTACTGTTCGGTTCATGGAAGGCGCAGCAGTAGTGATCGTGACCGCGGCAACCTCATGGCCGGGGGTCGAAGCGGTCGAGGGCGACCGCGGCGAGCTCTCGCTGCGCCTCGGCCGACGTGAGATCGGACACCTCCACGGCGACCGCACCGCTCACTTCGGTTTTCCCAAGGCCGTATGGCACGAGCTCCACGACGAGGGGCGGATCGACTACCACCCCGTCTTTCCCGGCAAGCCTGGCTTCGGCGCCCGGCAGATGGAGACGCAGGACGACGTCCGCGACGTGATCGCGATCCTGCGCCTCAACTACGACCGCGCTGTCGAGCGCCACGGGGTGCCGGACCCCGCCGTCTAAATAGTCTGATCGGGTGAAGTTCGGTGTCGGCTATTTCCCCACGGCGGATGGCGTCGACCCGCTGACGCTGGCGCGGATGGTGGAGGAGCGGCCGTTCGAGTCGCTGTTCTTCACCGACCACACCCATATCCCGGCGTCGCGCGAGACTCCCTATCCGGCAGGGGGCGAGCTGCCGCCCGAGTACTCGAGCATGTACGACCCGTTCGTCGCGCTCACCGCGGCTGCCGGCGTGACCGAGCGAATCAAGCTCGGCACCGGCGTCTGCCTCGTCATCGAGCGCGACCCGATCGTGACGGCGAAGCAGGCGGCGAGCGTTGATCTCCTCTCCGGCGGGCGCTTTTTGTTCGGCGTCGGTGCGGGCTGGAACGAGGAGGAGATGGCAAACCACGGGACGGATCCGCGGCGACGGTTCTCGATCCTGCGTGAGCGCGTCGAGGCGATCAAGGAGATCTGGACCAACGAGGAGGCCAGCTACCACGGCGAGCACGTGGACTTCGACCGGATCTGGTGCTGGCCGAAGCCGCTCACCAAGCCGCACCCACCGGTGATCGTTGGCGGCCACGGTAAGAAGGTGTTGGAGCGGGTGCTCGCGTTCGGTGACGAGTGGATGCCAAATCGCATCGGCGACGACCAGAGGATCTCGGCACGGATCGCTCGCCTGCGCAAGGCGGGTGAGGACGCCGGCCGCGGCCCGATCCCGACAACGCTCGCGAACGCCACCACTGATCCGGGCGTCCTCGAGCTTTATGAGCAGTCGGGAGTGCACAGAGCTCTCTTCTGGCTCGCGCAGGGCGACGCCGCCGATGCCGAGCGGCGCTTGGACCGCATCGCGGCGGGCATCGAGGCGTACGAATCGGCCTAGGTCCGTGAGCCGCGCGCAGGCCGACGATGCCCAGGCGCTCGACGCTTTAGAGCGCGTCGGCCTGGATCTCCCGAACGGCCTCGACATCGCCTGGCTCGGCGTCTCCGGGTATCGCCTGACGTTCGAGGGCGTCTCGCTGTTCATTGACCCTTACGTCTCGCGGGTGCCGCTCCGCGCGTTTGTCCTGCGGCGCAACACGCTCCCCGACCGGGCGATGATCGATCGCTACGCAACCGCCCCCGGGCCGGTGGCCGGCGTTCTCGTCGGCCACACCCATTTCGACCACGCGGTGGACGCGCCGGCGATCGCGCGCCGGTACGCAGCCAAGGCCTACGGCTCGGCATCGCTCGTGCACCTAATGCGTCTGCACGGGCTGGATCACCTGGCCGTTGAGGTGAACCCGCACCAGGCCTACGAGCTGGGCCCGTTCGTCGTGCGCTTCGTTCCAAGCCGCCACTCGAAGCTCCTGTTCGGGCGCAAGGTGCCCATGGATGGACCGCTCACCTGCGAGCACCTCGACGGGCTGGCGCCGGGTGCGTACAAGTGCGGTGCGGTATATGGCATCCGAATCGACGTCGGCGGGGTCTCGCTCTACCACCAGGGAAGCGCGGATCTGAACGACAGCGAACTGCGCGACGGCCCGGTGGACGTCTTCCTTGCCGGAGTAGCGGGCCGAAGCGTCACGCCCAGGTACTGGGAGCGGATCCTGCCGCGGCTCGACCCGCGCATCGTCGTCCCCACTCATTACGACAACTTCTTCTCACCGCTGGGACAGCGCCAGGACTTCGTGCGGGGTGTCGATCTCGCTGACGTGCCCGACGAGGTTCGCCGGGTGGCGAGCGCGGCGCAGGTCGCGGCGCTTCCTCGAGTGGACGCGTGAGCCGGCGCTTACGGAGTCGAGCGGGCCAGCAAGCCTGAGTAGAGAACGGCGAGAGCTTCGCCGAGCAGCTCAGGCCGAACCGACCGGGGTTCGATCAGCTCGTCGACCGCAAGGCCGCTGATCATGCTCATCACGATTCGCGCGAGATCCTCCGCGGCCATCGGAAGGTTGGGCGTACCGAGGTGGCGCGCACGCGCCTCAAGTGCTGCGGCGAGCTCGCGTCTCAGCTCCGCCTGGCGCTCCGCGTAGCGAGCCCGCAGCTCGGGGTCGCGGATCGCGAGGCTCCAATACTCGCGTTCGAGCAGAAGCGCCTCACGCTCCTCGCTCACCTGCTCGCCGAACACCTGCGTTGCCTCCACCGCCATGTCCCGTTCGGGAGGCGCTGAGGCGAGGATCGCGAAGCGCTCGCGCATCGGCTTGTCGATGCGCTCGTCGAGGAGCGTGAGCAGCAGTTGCTCCTTGCCGGAGAAGTGCCAATAGAGCGCGCCCTTGGAGTAGCCGGCTTCGGTGGCGATCGCGTCCATGCTCGCGGGGCCGTATCCGCGCCGTGCGAAGACCCGCAGGGCGGCGGAGAGGATCTCGTCGCGCGCCTCGCGTCCCTGCGTCCGCGCGGCTCGAGTCCGGCCATCCACGCGCTGCGTTGGGTTTGCCGCCATGTGTGTAGGGTACTGACTGACCGGTCGGTATGTACAAGCTCTACGTCATCCCTGGTTCGCACGCCTGTCGCTCAGCGATGCTGATGCTCGAGCACAAGCACGTGCCGTACCGGCGGATTGACTTCGTGACGCTCACGCATTCGATCGCCGCCCGGCTCCACGGGTTCACCGCCGGCGGGGAGACGCGCACGGCGGGCGGGCGCCGGACGCTCGGGTTGCGGATGGCCGATCGCCTTGGCACGGTCCCGGGCCTCGCCGCCGATGGCGAGCGAATCTCGACGAACCACGGGATCGCCCGGTTTCTAGACGAGCATCATCCGGACCGGCCGTTGCTCCCGACCGAACCGGCGCAACGGGCTGCCATTGAGGAGGCGGAGCGGTGGGGGAACGAGACACTGCAGATGGCCGCGCGGAGGATCCTAGGGGCCGCGACGATCCGCGATCCGGCCATGATGAGCCGAAGCGCAAGGGACGGGAGGCTCGGATACCTCCTCTATGAGCATGAGCGGGTCCGTCGGCTGATCATCCCGTGGATCTGTAGGACGGCCTTCGCTTCCAGCGGCAACCCCGATCGGGATCCGGTGAAGGATCTTCCGGCGATGCTCGACCGTATCGACGCCTGGATCGCCGAGGGGGTTCTGGGCGGAGCCGAGCTGAGCGTCGCCGACTTCATGATTGCGCCGAGCCTCGCGCTGATCCTCTACCGCCCGGACGTCGCACCGTTGTTCGAGGGCCGACCCGCACTTGACCTGGTCGACAGGCTCCTGCCCGAGCCGGTGGCTAGCGGCTAGAGCTGCGAGTCGTCGAGCTCGAGGCCGAGCAGCGAGCGGCCGGTCAGCTCCCAGGTGGCGGGACCGACGAGCATGTGCTGGGTCGCCGCGTGGACGTCGCGAAAGCGGCGCTGCAGCGGGCTCGTCTCGTAGATCGCGCTGCCGCCCCCCAGCCGGTAGGCCTCATCCACGGCGGTCGCCGCCGCCTCGACGGCGTGAGTTGACGCGAGCCTCAGGCCCGCCCGCAGCTCGAGCGAGATCGCGCCACCAGCCCGCGCGGCGGCCCAGCACTCGCCCACCGCTTCGAAGAGCAGGGCGCGAGCCGCTCGCACGCCAGCCTCAGCGCGGGCCACCCCCGACTGCGTCGCCGCGCGCTCCGCGAGCTTGCGGCTGCTGAGCGTCGGCGTTTTCGCGCCGGCCAGCTCGCCGATCTCGTCGAGTGCCCCGCGCGCGGTGCCGAGGGCGACCGCGGCGATCGACGCGGCGAGCAGGCCGAACGGCGGGAAGGCATAGAGGGGCCCGGGCTCGCGTGGGCTGATCGCTGATCAGCGAGGCCGTCCGCGCGGCCGGGACGCTGACTCGCTCGGCGGCGATGTCGTGACTACCGGTCGCCCGCAGGCCCGAGACCGACCACGTGTCGAGCACCTCAACGTCCTCACGGGGAATCAGCGCAAGGCGGATGTCCGGCCGGCCGCTTTCGAGCATCCTCGGCGCCTCGCCGTCGTAGACGATGCAGCCGGCCATCAGCCAGTCGCAGTTGTCGACGTTCGAGCAGAAGCGCCACCGTCCGGAAACCTCCAGCACATCTCCTTCTGCCACCGCGCGCCCGCTTGGCGCGAACACGCCGCCGACCACCCCGGCCGCATCGCCGTAGATGGCCCGCGCCTGATCGGGCGCGAGGTAGGCGCCGAGCATTCCCGCCGTGGCGCAGACCGCGACGCACCAACCGGCCGCTGCGTCGCCCTCGGCGAGCGCCTCAACCGCGCCGAGCAACTCGGCCGGCTCGGCCTCGCCCCCGCCGAGCGATGCCGGTACGCAGAGCCGGTACAGGCCTGCCTCGGCGATCTCTCCGAGAGCGCCGCAGGTAGCCGGCGCTCGCGCTCGGCCTCGGCCGCGCGAGCTCGCGCGCATGCGGCGCGAGCTCGACGCGCGGCGTCGCGGAACTTGCCTTCAGGCGGCATCGGTGAGAAGCTTGCCGCACATCAACGGACGGCACGACGCCGTTTCGCGAAAGACGAGGACGTCACCGACTTGGGGGGTGCTCTACGCCCGCCGTGAGAGCATCCCGGTGGCGTCTTCGTCGTTGAGGCGAAAGGACCTAAAGGTCGAACCAAGTACCGGCCGGCCCGAGGTTCACGATCCGCGTCGGGCCGACGGTCGGACTCGGCTCCCCAGCTCTCGTGGATGTGTCCGCAGACCGCGAGCGGCGGACGCTTCGCCTCGATCGCGTCGAGGATCGCGGCGCTGCCGAGGTGGTCGCCGGCGCTCGAGATATCGACGTGGCCCTTGGGCGGCGAGTGGACGATCAGCACGGCTTCGTCCGGGCAGTCGGCGAGCAGCGTTGGTCGCCTCGTCGTCGGAGAGGTCGAAGCTCCAATCCCAGGGCGTCACCGGGATTCCCGGCGCCGAGCCCGAAGAAGGTCGACGCCATCGACCTCGGTCGCTTCGCCGTGCAGCACGGTCGCGGCCGACCAGCCGGCGGCCGCCTCACGCAGCGCGTCCTCGGTCTCGTTGTTGCCGGGCACGAGCAGCGTCGGCGCAGAGATCGCAGCAAGCGCGTCGATCGTCTCCTGCAAGCCCTCGTGAACCGACGCGAAGTCGCCGGCGCCGACGACGATGTCGGCTTCGGCGCTCATCTCGACAAGCTCGGCGGCCTGGTCGAGGTCGCGGTGCAGGTCGGAGAAGGCGAGCAGTCGCATCCGCACGCAACCTAACCGGTCGCGTTCTCGTGCGGCCCGAGCGAGCCCGCGCCCTCGCGCCGAACGCGCATGCGCGCCTCGCGAAAGTGCATCAGCCTCGTAGGCGATGAGGGCGACGTGGACGAGCGCGACCGCAATCACCGCGACGACGCGCATCCACAGAGGTCGCAAACGGGATCAGCGCGATAAGGATCAGCGCGCAGAAGACGCGCTGGCGGTTGAGCGAGCCGACGTTGCGAAGGCGGAAGGCGATGTGGCCGGCGAGATAGAGCGCTGCGCCGCCGCACAGCGCGACCGCCGGCACGGTCTCGAGCGGAAGGTCGGTGTGCGCAAGCGCCTTCTTCATCCCGAGGGCGACCAGAATGATCCCGGCGATCAGCAGTCCGTGGAGAACGCCGTAGGAGTCGCGCGCGAGGCGATTGCGGTCGAGTCCCTTCAGCGCCATGCAAACCGGCGGCCGGCGACGAGCGCGACGACGTCGAAGTACGCCCACCACTGCGCGGCCGGCGATCACCAGCCCGGCGAGTGCCGCGACGACGACGCCCGCGGTGAGCGTGGTGGCCTCGAGGCTGCTGCCGGTGGCGACGATCGCCTCGCCGAGAGCGATGATCACGATCAGCCCGAAGCGCTCGTGGAAGTGCGATGCGGAGACCTTGAAGCCGCTGACGTCCTGCATGTAGGGCGTGCCGTAGTCGATCAGCACGGCGACGACCCAGATGCCCGCCTGGGCACCGCCGTCGAGAAAGCCGCCGATTGCGATCAGCAGCGGCGCGGCCGAGCAGCCCCGGGGCGAGCTTGAGGATCGCGTCGCGATCGTCGATCTCCGGCGCGCCGTATGAGTAGACCGCGATGTGGATCGCGCGGACCGCGAAATACGCGAAGCCCGAAGACGACGGAGTCCTCGCCGAAGGCGCCGGGTACCGCGAGCGCGGTGATCAGCATCGCGCCCATCGCGCTCAACAGGCCGATGCGGGCGATGCCGTCGTCGGAGTGCAGCGAGTTGGTCAGCCAGGCGAACCCGCCCCAGGCCCACCACACCATCGCCAGGACGAGCATCCCCTGGCCGATGCCCTCCCAGGTCGGGTTGGCCGCCATCAGCGCGGTCACCTGGGTGAAGGCGAAGACGAAGACGAGGTCGAAGAAGAGCTCGAGAGCGGTGACCCTGACCTCGGGCTCCTCGTCGGCCGCCTCGGTCTCGAGGGTGGTTGTAGTCGCCTCCATCAGGAGATCCTCTCAGGCGGAAGGTGCGAGCTCTCGAGCTCGGTCGCGAGCGCCAGCGTCTCGCGGGTCGAGCTCCGCCTCGACGAGCTCGAACTCCTTCGCCAGCTCGGCGATCACGGCGTCCTCGACCGATCTCGAGCGACGTCGGCCCGACCTCGTCCTCGACCGCGCCCGTCGTCTGCGGGTCCCAGTCGAGCTCGAGCGCCGAGTAGACGGCCTCGAGCGTCTCGCGGACGAGCGCCGAGTCGCTGACGACGATCACCGCGCCGCAGTGGGCGGCGCCGCGGATCAGCCGCTGGCCGATGCCGACCAGCTTGGTCGCGCCGCGCGCATTGACGCTCCAGGCGCCCGGGCAGTACTCGCCGGGCACCTCGCCGACGCGCGCGTCGACGCCGAGGCCGGTCAGCGCACGGACGATGAGTTCGGCGAGCCAGCTGGAAGCGGTCGTGGGTTTCGGCGACGGGGCGCTCGGCGGGGGAGGACCAGGCAATTGCAAGCGTTCCCTCGTGAAAGAGCGCCGCGCGACCGCCCGCGAGGCGAACGACCGGCTCGAAGCCCAATTCGCGGGCGGCCGCGACCGCAGCCGGAAACCCTGGCGCCGCTCGGTCCTGCTTCGAAAAGGCCAGTTCCCGCGCCGGGCGGTGCAGGCGAAAGGTGGCGCCGAGCTCGCCCGCCGCGACCCGGCTGAGCAGCGCTTCAGAGACGGCCGTGCCGTACGCGGGGCGCGTTGGAAAGCCCTCGCGCACCAGCCTGAGCAGCGGATGTTTGCGAATTGTGAGCGTTTCCTTGCAAGCGTGATCGCCGTCACACACGAACGGAGGTTCGACCGGTTACCTGTCCCGTTCACACGGAGCAGACCTGGATCGAGCGTACACACGCTCCCAGGGTCCGCGAAGCCGCCCGGCCAACCACCCCGATGTATTCGAGGCGAAGTCCGCCGACCGGGCGCATCGAACGGAGGTAACCCGTGTCACGCAGGATCAAGCTTGCTGTGGTTTCGTGCGCGCTCGTCCTCTCGGCGACCACCATCGCCCAGGCTGAGCGCACCCCGGAAATCAAGATTCTCGACCGTCCTTCGGATCGGCTCGAGCAGACCCTCGACATCCACAAGGTGACACGCCTCGGTCGACAAGCATGCACGCCAGCGTCGACAGGGCGAAGATGCTCGCCAAGCGCGAGCCCGAAGTTCGGCCTCGCGCCGGGCGTATCGCAGTCGACGCTCGACGCGATCGCATGCCTGCGAGTCGGGCGGCGACCCCACGATCGTCGACGCCAGCGGCACCTACTACGGGCTCTACCAGTTCGACATGGGCACCTGGGCGTCGGTCGGCGGCTCGGGAAGCCCGGCCGCCGCATCGCCCGAGGAGCAGAGCTATCGCGCGTCGCTCCTCTACAGCCAGGCCGGCTCCTCGCCGTGGCCCGTCTGCGGCTGACGTAAACGTCACGCCTTCATCTGCCGATATGTGGCAGGTGAAGGCGGACGATCTCGTTCTGGTCTCGGGCATGCGCGAAACGCGCGGAGCGCTCGAGCGCTGGAACGACAACCCCTGGCCGGTGCTGCGGGTCTGGGCCGGCGGCGCGCTCGCCGTCGCGTCCGCGCTGCTCTTCGCGGTCTGGGTGATCGCCGCGTACTCGCCGGTCGACCTGACCCGGCTGCACATCGCGGGACTCACCGAGGACCCCGAGTTCGACGACATCGGCCACCTGCTGGTCGCGCAACTCGCTCGTCCTCGCGCTGCACGCGTTCGCCTGCGTGGCCGGCTTCATCGCCGGCAGCTCGCTCGTGCTCGCCGCCGAGACAAGTCCGGCTTCTCGAAGTTCGTGCATGAGAAGGCGCGGCCGATCGCCTTCGCCTGGGTCAGCCTCGTCACCTGCTTTTCGCTGATGACGCAGGCCTACGCGCTTGGGCCTGACCGGCGCGCAGCTCGCCGAGTCAGCTCGCGATCTCCCCGGGGATGCTGGTGCTGACGATCCTGCCGCACGCGATCCCGGAGCTGGTCGCGCTGTTCATGCCGCTGGCGGCCTGGACGATCGCGAGCCGCCGCGACGAGTGGCGCGACCTGCTTGCCGCGACCTTCGTCACCGTCGCGATCGCGATCCCGGTGCTGATCTGCTCGGCGCTCTGGGAGGTCTTCGTCTGGCCGGAGATCCTCGCCGCGGTCTCGCCGACCTAGGAGCTCAGCTGCCAAGCAGCGCGCGCCTGAAGACGCGCTCCTCCTCCTCGAAGAGAAAGCCCCAGATGTGGCTGCGCTCGAGCAGGGTCCGCCGCTTCGTCTCGAGGATCGCCTCGCGCGGCAAGCCGGCGATCCGCTGCGCCAGCTCCACCGCGCGCGCGACGACGTCGTCCGCGGTCACCTCGCGGACGATCCCGAGGCGGGGCCTCGGCGGCTTCGACGATCCGTCCGGTGAGGCAGAGCTCCTGGGCGACCGTCGCCGGCAGCACCGCCCGCGCGGCCGCGTAGCTCGGCGGGATTCCGCGCGGAGCTCCGGATAGCCGAAGCGAGCCGTCTCCGACGCGATCCGCAGGTCGCAGAGCAGCGACAGCGCGAAGCCGCCGGCGATCGCCGGACCGTTGACCGCGGCGACGATCGGCCGCCGGCACTTGCGACGCTATCGAATGCGGCGGTGCTCGTCTCGACCAGCCGCTCGCGGTTGGCCTGATCGCCGCCGAACTGGCTCGTGTCCATCCCCGAGCAGAAGGCCGTGCCGGCGCCGGTGAGGACGATGCACCCGATGCATCGTCGTCGGAGAGGGCGGTGAAAGCATCGGCGATCTCGTGCGCAGCTCGATCGAGAGCGCGTTGCGCTTCTCCGGGCGGTTCAGCGTCACCACGGCGACCTCGCCATCCCGTTCGATCAGCAGCTCCCGGACATGCGGCGATGCTAACCGCGAATTCAACGGCCGAGCATCCGGGCATGTCCGGAGCTCTGGCCTTGCATGCGGCCGCGGTGCAGGAGAGTGCCGACGATCGCTGAGGTGCGCTCGCGCGACCCGGACGAGAGAAGGAATCCGGGGGGAGAGGCGACGCGCGGCGAACGGTAGACCGCGCCCCATGGCGAAGTTGTGAACACCGTGGGAACGAGCGGGGCGCCCGTCGCGCCTGCGAGGATTCGTCCATGGCCGATGAGGCGAGCGACGATGTTCACCGGCGGAGGTAGCCCCTGCCGGTCCGGGCGAGCTCGGCCGCAGCCCGCGCGCTGCGATCGAGTCCGCGCACGTGCGGGTCCCGACCCGCGGCAACCGCCGCCTCGAGGCGCTGCTCGAAGGGCTCAACGCGCGACGAGGAGGTCCGCACCTGGTGGCACATGGCCCAGGTCCAGTCGGAGCGGCTGGGATGTCCGACCACTCCTGGGTTCACATGCAGGTCGTCGTCAACATCGCCCTGCGGCTGCTGCGGCTGCTCGTCAAGGGCGGGGTCGAGCCGGCGATGGTCACCGACCACGCGATGCGCGACCGCGATGCCGAGGTGGTCGTCGCCGCCGGCTCGCTCCTTCACGACGTCGGCATGTCGATCCACCGGGCCGACCATGAGGCGTTCAGCCTCTTTCTCGCCGAGCGCAAGCTGCGCGAGGTGCTCGCCGAGGTCTACCGCGACACGGCGGAGCGCACGGTCGTCGTCGCCGAGTCGCTGCACGCGATCATCGGCCACCGCCGCCGCGGCGAGCCGTACACGCTCGAGGCGGGAGTGGTCCGGGTCGCGGACGCGCTCGACATGGCCCATGGGCGTTCGCGGCTGCCCGTCGAGGCCGGCCAGATGGGGATCCATGCCATCTCCGCCGCGGCGATCGACCGGATCGAGATCCTCGCCGGCGAGGAGCGTGCCGTGCGAATCGAGATCGCGATGAACAACTCCGCCGGGATCTTCCAGGTCGACGACCTGCTCGCGACCAAGCTTCGTGGCACGCCGCTTGCCGACCACGTCGAGGTGGTCGCTTCGGTCGAGGGCGAGTCCGAGAAGCGCCTGCTCTCAGAGTTCCGGATTCGGCTAGAACTCCGCCTTTGTCTAGACGCCGGTGCCGGCTGCGCCTCGGCCTTCGCCGGCGGCGAAGCGGGCGGCGCCTGACGCGCCGACGATCACCGAGTCGCGGCCAAGCACAGCCTCATGCGCGAGGCCTTCGGCGAACGTCATCCCGATGCCCTCGAGCGCGGCCCGGCGATCGGAGAGCATCGTCTCCTGCGGAAAGCCGGCGAGTCCCTCGGCGATGGCAAGAGCTCGATCGAGATGCGCGCCCGCTTCGACCACCTCGGTCACCAGGCCCCATGCGAGCGCCTCCTCGGCCTCGACGACCCGGCCGGTGAGGATCATGTCGAGCGCCCGCCCCATGCCGACGATGCGGGGCAGCCGCTGGGTGCCGCCGTCGATCAGCGGTACGCCGAAGCGGCGCTCGGTGAAGCCAAGCTTGGCGTCGGACGTTGCCACGCGCAGGTCGCACCAGAGCGCGAGCTCGAGTCCGCCGGCCAGACACCACCCGGAGATCGCGGCGATCGTCGGCTTCGATGGCGTCAGCCGTGTGAAGCCGAGCGGACCGTCCGGGCGGTGATCGAGCCAGGCGGCGACCGCCTCGGCCGGATCGGCGCCCTCGAACTTCTGCGCCCGCTCGGCGAATGCCTTCAGGTCGGCGCCCGCGCAGAACGCCTCAGGTCCTTCGCCGGTCAACACCAGAGCTCGCGCCTCGTCGTCGGCCTCGAAGCGGTGGAAGCCGTCGAGTAGCTCGGCGGCGGTGTCGTCGTCGACGGCGTTGCGCCGATGCGGGGCGGGTGATCGTCAGGACCGCGGCGGATCCGACGCGCTCGTACGAGGTGTTGGCCATGACGACGCCTACGGGCGGCGAAGGCGCTCGAGCTCTTCGCGGGCGCGGTCCTTGCGGCTGTCGAGCCGTCCCTGGACGATCGAGGCGACGGTCACGAAGACCGCGAAGAAGATCATCACGCCGAACGCGAAGTAGGTGACGACCTTGTCGTCAGTGCGGCCGTAGAGGCCGACGCCGTCGGCGGCCATGGCGGCGGGAGCCATGGCGAGCAGCGCCATCGAGGCGAGCCCGAGGATGAAGACTGTGCGGCGAAGCCGATTCACGGCGCGGAACTCTACCGCGACGAGTACGCGGCCGATCTCAGACAGCGGGGCTACGCTCCCGCGTCGATGTCGTACCTCGAAGCGATCATCCTCGGCGCGATCGAGGGCGTCACGGAGTTCCTGCCGATCTCGAGCACCGGGCATCTGACGATCGCCGAGAAGCTGATGGGGTTCGAGATCGACGCCCCCGACATCACCGCCTTCACGGCGATCATCCAGGTAGGGGCGATCGCCGCGGTGGTCGTCTACTTCTGGGGCGAACTCTGGAGAATCGTCACCGCGCTCGCCGGCGGCCTCACAATGCGAGCGGCGCCAGACCCGCGATTTCCACTTCGGTCTCGCCGTGGCGGTTGGCTCGCTTCCGATCGCCGTCGTCGGCCTGCTGCTGCGCGATGTGATCGAGGGCCCGCTGCGAAGCCTCTGGGTCGTCGGCGTCGCGCTGATCGTCTGGAGCTTTGCGATGCACGCTGCCGACCGCCGCGCGACGGCGACGCGCGGCGAGGACGACTTCAACATGCGCGACGCGCTGGTGATGGGCATGACGCAGTGCATTGCGCTGGTGCCCGGGCGTCTCGCGGTCGGGCGCGACGATCGTCGCCGGACTCTTTCGCGGGCTCGATCGGGTCACGGTCACCCGGATGTCCTTCTTTCTCGCAGTTCCCGCACTCACCGCAGCCGGGATCCTCCAGGCGATCACCGAGGCCTCCGAGATCTCCAATGGCGTCGGCTGGGGCCCGACGATCACAGCGATTGTCGTCAGCTTTTCGTCGCCTACGCCTCGATCGCGTGGCTATTGCGCTACGTCGCGCGAAACGACTTCGAGATCTTTGTCTGGTATCGGATCCTGCTCGGAATCGTCGTCCTTGGATTCGTGGCCACCGGTGTCACAAGCGCGACGTAGTGGTGAAAAACCGACAATTTGCGTGTGAAAGTCCTGTTAACGGCGGTTGTACTGACCCCGTCCGGCACTACCATTGCGCACCGATGAGCGCGCAGCAGCGGCACGGTCCGTCTCGCCGTAATCGATAACGACAGCGGGTTCCTGCACGTGCTGGGACTTCGTTTCGATGCCGCTGACTGGGAATACCGCGTCCATGGGTCGAGCATCCCGCTCGAGGAACTCGTGGCGATGAAGCTCAACGCGCTTCTCGTCGAGCCCGCAATCCTCGGGTCGGCGGCTGGGAATTCCTCGAGCGTGTCTGCGAGACGATGCCCGACCTCCCGGCTCGTCGCCACGCAAGGGGCGACGGTCGCCCAGCGTGTGCGGGGGCTGCGGATGGGCGCCGACGACTGGATCTCAAAGCCGGCGCATCCGGAAGAGGTGATGGCGCGGATCGAGGCCGTCCTGCGCCGTCGCCGGCGCAGCCGCCCGCGGGTGGGCGAGATGCCTTTCATCGCCGGTGAGTTCGAGATTCGCACCGACCAGTTTCAGGCGTTCGTGTCCGGCGACAGCCTCGAGCTGACACGCCGCGAGTTCGAGCTGGTCCAAGTCCTTGCCGAGGCCTCCGGCCTCGTGATCGAGCGCGAGGAGATCTATCAGCGGGTCTGGGGTTACGCGATGGCCCACGGCGACCGCTCCGTAGACGTCTTCGTTCGCAAACTTCGGGCGAAGCTGCAGAAGCACTCGCCTCGCTGGGAGTACATCCACACCCACTTCGGTATCGGCTATCGCTTCGAGCCGATGCTCGTCGACGCCGCACAGCTTCCACCGGACTCCTTCGGCCAGGACATCCCGGTCGCTGAGAAGCCCGTGCAGGCGCGCGTCGACACCTCCATCTAGGCACTTCACAGCCTTTTCACATCGGCGGGCCGTCACTCCCGCAGTCTGAATTCGAAAGACGAATTCAGAAGGAGACAAGGTGATCTCGAAGCAGTGGATTACTGCCGCGTGCGCAAGCGCGGTTCTTGCGGTTGGTGTTGGAGCGTGCGGATCGGATGAAGGGGACGAGGGCACGGCCACCGCAAGCGGCGGCGGCGACCTCTCGGGACAGATCACCATCGACGGCTCGTCGACGGTGCAACCCTTCGCTGAAGCCGCGGCTGAGCTTTTCAACGAGGAGAACCCCGACGTCGAAATCACCGTCGGTGCCGCGGGCACGAGCGGTGGCTTCGAGAAGTTCTGTGCCGGCGAGACCGACCTCTCCAACGCCTCACGGGCGATCGAGCCTGAAGAGGTCGATGCCTGTGAGAAGGGCGGCGTTGAGTACTCGGAGGTCCAGGTCGCAAACGATGGCATCTCCGTAGTCACCAACCCGGCGCTGGCGATTACCTGCCTCACCACGGATCAGCTCAAGCAGCTGTGGGCCGACGACACCGTCTCGAGCTACAGCGAGCTCGGTGAGGACGCGGATTCGGGCGAGGCATTGCCGGACGAGTCGGTGAGCCTCTACGGGCCCGGTACCGACTCTGGCACGTTCGACTACTTCACCGATGCGATCAACGGTGAAGAGGGCCTCAGCCGTCAGGACTATCAGGCGTCCGAGGACGACAACGTGCTGGTCCAGGGCGTCTCCGGTGACACCGCGGGACTCGCGTACTTCGGGTTCTCGTACTACGAGCAGAACCTGGACGCACTGAACCTCGTGTCGATCGATGCGGGCGACGGCTGCGTTGCCCCGAGCGCCGAGACGATTCAGGACGGTTCCTATACGCCGCTCTCGCGTCCGCTGTTCATGTACCCGAGCGCCGAGGCTGCGGCCCGTCCCGAGGTGGCTGGATTCCTCCAGTTCGTCTCTGACAACTACGACTCGATCGCCGAGGCGGCACTCACGGTGCCGATGTCCGAGGAGCAGGCCGGTGAGGCGTCTTCCGCCGTGACGAAGGCGGTCGGCTGATCCTCGCCGCCAGCCGCCGCCGTCGTGGCGAGGATCTCATCCGCGTCCTGCTGATGGTGGCCGCGGCGATCTCGGTGTTGACGACGATCCTGATCGTCGTTGCGCTGTTGACCGAGTCGATCCCGTTTTTCAAGGAGGTCGGGTCCAGCTTCTTGAGCGACGGGGAGTGGTCGCCGTTGTTCGCCGACCCGCAGTTCGGGATCCGCCAGCTGCTTCTCGGCACGTTCATGATCACCGGGATCGGGATCCTGGTCGCGGTTCCGATCGGCCTTGGGGCGGCGGTCTACCTCTCCGAGTACGCAACTCCGCGCGTCCGGCGCATCGTCAAGCCGATTCTGGAGGTCCTGGTCGGGGTCCCGACGATCGTCTTCGGCTACTTCGCGCTGACGTTCATCACACCGACGCTGCTCCAGGACATCCTCAGCCTCGACGTCCAGGTCTTCAACGCGTTGGCTGCCGGCCTGATCATGGGCTTCATGATCGTGCCGACGATCGCCTCGATCTCCGAGGACGCGATGTCGGCGGTACCGCAGGGCCTGCGCGAGGGCGCCTACGGCCTCGGCTCCACGAAGCGCCAGGTCGCCACCAAGGTCGTCTTCCCGGCCGCCATCTCAGGGATCGTCGCCGCGATCGTGCTTGGAATCTCACGCGGCGTCGGAGAGACGATGATCGTGTTGATCGCGGCGGGCCTGGCGCCGAGCTCGAGTCTCAACCCACTCGATCCGCACGCGACGATCACGGCGTTCATGGGCGCGACCGCCAAGGGCGATAACCCCGCCGGCACGATCGGCTACCAGTCGATCTTTGCCTGCGGCCTGACGCTGTTCGTGCTCACGCTGCTGATGAACATGATCGCGATCCGCTTCGTCCGCAAGTACCGCGAGGTCTACGAATGAGCAGCGTCTCCGAAGCCGCGGTCGCAGGCGCGGTCCGGACCCGATTCGAGACGGGACGCTCGACCAGGTTCTGGGAGGTCGCTTTCAAGGCCTGCCTGGTGTCGTGCATCGTCGCCTCGCTGGCCGTCCTTGTCACCCTGCTCGCCCAGGTCTTCAGCGAGGGCGTGGGGTCGCTCAGCCTCAACTTCCTCACCGATACACCGTCACGAATCGACCCCTCCAGCTCCGGGATCGGCCCGGCGTTGGCCGGAACCCTGTGGCTGATGCTCGTGTGCGCCGCCTTCATCATCCCGGTCGGGGTGGCGAGCGCCGTCTACCTCGAGGAGTACGCGAACCGCGATCGGTGGTTCAACCGAATGGTCGAGGTGAACATTCAGAACCTCGCTGCGGTCCCGTCGATCGTCTACGGCGTGCTCGGGCTGGCGTTCTTGGTGCGGGGGCCGCTGTCGCTCGGCAACGTGCTGCTGGCGGGCGGGCTCACCCTCGGTCTGCTGGTCTTGCCGGTGCTGATCGTTGCCGGCCGCGAGGCGATTCGTGCGGTGCCGCCGTCGATCCGCGAGGGCTCGATGGCGCTCGGTGCGACGAAGTGGCAGACGATCTGGAAGCAGGTGTTGCCCGCGGCGCTGCCGGGAATCGCGACCGGCGCGATTCTCTCGCTGTCGCGTGCGATCGGCGAGACCGCGCCCCTGATCGTCCTCGGAGCGTTCGCGTTCGCGACGTCGATTCCAAGCGGGATCGGCGACTCCATCACGGCTCTTCCAATCGTCATCTTCGGCTGGATTTCCGAGCCTCAAGAGGAATACAAGGCGCTGGCCGCCGCGGGAATCATCGTCCTGATGGTGATCCTGCTGGCAATGAACGCTGTCGCGGTCTGGCTGCGCAACAGGTACGAGAAGAAGTGGTAGGTGATCACCGTGGAAGGCAGAGTCGTGACCGAACCTGAGAGAGCGCAAGGAGAGCGGATCGCCCCCGGGCTGAATCTGGCCGGAACCGCTGCGGAGACCCATGGCGGCGCAAGCGCGACGAAGACCTTCACCAATCGCGAGAAGGTCTTCGAGCTCAACAATGTGACCGCCTCCTACGGCGGCAAGCCGGCGGTGTCAGAGGTGTCGATGCCGATGTACCGCAACGCGATCACCGCGCTGATCGGCCCGTCGGGCTGCGGCAAGTCGACGTTGATCCGGTGTCTCAACCGGATGAACGACCTGATCCCCTCGGCTTCCGTCGACGGCGAGGTCCTCTACCACGGCGAGAACATCTACGCCGACTACGTCGACGCGGTCGAGGTCCGCAAGCGGATCGGGATGGTCTTTCAGAAGCCGAACCCGTTCCCGAAGTCGATCTACGACAACATCGCCTTCGGCCCGCGCATCCTGGGGATGAAGGGCGACATGGACGAGATCGTCGAGGACGCGTTGCGGGGGGCGGCACTTTGGGATGAGGTCAAGGACCGACTCGAGACGAACGCGTTCGGAATGTCCGGCGGCCAGCAGCAGCGCCTCTGCATCGCACGATGCCTCGCCGTCAACCCCGACGTGATCCTGATGGACGAGCCCTGCTCAGCCCTCGATCCGATCTCGACCGGGAAGATCGAGGACCTCATGCTCGAGCTGAAGAAGGACTACTCGATCGTGATCGTCACGCACAACATGCAGCAGGCCGCGCGTGTCTCCGACATGACCGCCTTTCTGATCGTGAAGCTCGACGCCGACGAGAAGAACCGGCAGGGCCGGCTCGTCGAATACGACGTGACCGAGAAGATCTTCACGAACCCTGGTGATCAGCGGACCGAGGACTACGTCACCGGGAAGGTCGGCTGATGCCCGACGGCGTCCGCATCCAGTATCAGGAGGAGCTCGAGAGCCTCGAGCGGCGGGCGCTCGAGGGCCTTGACCTCGTCACGCAACAGCTCGAGCGCGCGGTGGAGGTCGTCGAGCACCGCGACTCCGAGCTTGCCGAGCTGATCATTGCCAGCGATGACGTCATCGACGGCCGCTACCTGGAGGTCCACCAGTCGATCCTGACGCTGCTCGCGACGCAGGCGCCGGTGGCGACCGACCTGCGCCTGATCTCGGCGCTGCTGCACCTGATGAAGGCGATCGAGCGGATGGGCGACCAGTCCGTGAACATCGCGAAGCTGATTCCGCTGACCGGCCATAACCCGCCGATCGACGAGCGCATCGTCCGCGACGTGGTCACGATGGGTTCGCAGGTACGCACCCAGATCGCCCAGGCAAAACGTGCCTTTGCGGAGCGCGATGTCGAGATGGCGCGGGACCTCGTCCGTCAGGACGACGTTGTCGACAACCTGAACAAGGAGATCTTCAGGATCGCGATCGAGATCGGCGACGATGTCGACCGCCGCGAGTGGGCGATGACGATGATCCTTGTCGCCCGTGCGATCGAGCGGATCGGCGACAACGCGGTCGACATCGGTGAGCAGGTGGCGTTCATCGTCACCGGCCTCTTTCGCGAGTTTCAGGATGCCTCGCACCCAGGCGCGCCGATTTCTTTGCCATGATCGACGCGTGCTCTGCGCCGCCGTCGACATTGGCTCGAACACGACGCGCGTGCTCGTCGCGGAGCCGCAGGATGGTCAGCTGCGCAAGGTGATGGAGCAGCGCGCCTACACGCGCTTCGACAAGGACTCGCGGCGTAAGGGCAAAGTCACCGACGAGAAGATCGCCGAGTTGGCCGAGGTGGTGTGCACACAGGTGAAACTCGCCGAGGAGCTTGGCGCCGAGGCATTTCGCATCGTCGCCACCGCGGCAATCCGCGAATCCAAGAACGCCGACGAGGTTGCCGAGCAGATCGCGGAGGCCGCCGGGCGCCCGGTCGAGGTCCTGAGTGAGACGGAGGAGGGACGCCTCGCGTTCATCGGCGCGACGAAGACGCTCGGCCACCCGGTGGAGGGCGAAATCGGCGTCGTGGACGTCGGCGGCGGTTCCTCGGAGATCATCCTCGGGACGATCGCCGACGGGGTCCGCTCGGTCCGCTCGTTCAAGATCGGCTCCGGCTCGATCGCGGACGAGTTCCTCACGAGCGATCCGCCTTCCGCTGGGAAGATTCGCGCGCTGCGCGATCACATCGACGACTTCTTCGAGGGTGTTGAGATCGACCATCCCGATCAGGCCGTCGCTGTCGGCGGCAGCGCGACCTCGCTGCGCACGCTCGTCGGCGCGGTGCTCGAGTACGAGACGCTCGAGCGCGCAGTCCGCGTGCTCACCGGCGATCCAGTGGCCGAGGTCGCGAAGAGGTTCGAGCTCGACCCGCGTCGGGTCCACATCCTTCCCGCTGGCGTCCTCATCCTCGAGAAGCTCTCCGAGCTACTGGGCCAGCCACTCCAGATCGGCAAGGGCGGACTTCGCGAGGGGATCATCCTCGACCTGCTGCACGATGCGGCGAACGGGGAGCCGGCGGCGCTAGCCGCCTAGTCGGGTGTAAGGCGGAAGCCCGCCTGTGGCGAAGGCAAACCCGATCCCCGAGATGCGTGCCGAGGGGCCGTTCGCGGCTGCCGCTGCGAAGGTCGTGCGGGTCCGAACGGCCGAGCTTCGCGAGCATTCGCACGGCGTTCTCGACCTCGAGCAGATCGAGCGGGTGCACGACCTGCGCGTGGCGACGCGGCGCCTTCGCGCCGTCATCGAGGTGTTCAAGCCCTGCTTTCCGAAGAAGGCGCGCCGGGCGGCAATTGCCGACCTGAAGCGGCTGGCCGACGCGCTGGGAGAGCGCCGCGACCGCGATGTCCAGATCGAAGCCCTCACCGAGTTCGCCGGCGAACTCACAGATGAGGATCGAGGCGGTGTGGACGGCATGATCGAAGCCGTCGCCGCAGAGCGTCCCGTGGTCAACCAGGAACTGGCCCCGCTGGTGGCCGAACAGTCGATTGCCGGCCTATGCGATCGACTCGCGGAGCTCGCCGCCGAGGCCGAGAGACGGGGATTGCAGGAGTGAAAGCGAGGAAGGTAAAGGGCCTCGATCCGCGAGCGCCGCTGCTACAGAATGCAGCCCTTATCGCCAGAACCCGCCTGGCGGAGCTGCTGTCTTTCGCGCCGGCGGCCCTCGCGCCCGACGCGTCGAAGGCTCAGCACGACATGCGAATCGCGGCGAAGCGGTTGCGGTATGTGCTCGAGACGGTCGGCGTGTGTCTCGGGGAGCCCGCCAACGATGGGCGGCGTGCGGCACGCGAGCTTCAGGAGGTGCTCGGTGTTGTCCACGACTGCGATGAGCGCTTCGCGCTTGTCGAGCGCCACCTCGAGCGCACCGACGTGTCGGCCGATCGCGGCTTGGAGCTGCTCTTGGCGAACACCGCCGAGACGCGCGACGACCGCCACGCCGCCTTCGTTCGACTCTGGACGAAACTGCAGGACGACGGGGTCTGGGATCGCCTGGACGCAGCCGCCGGCGCCGCGGCGCCCTAGCCTGCGCCGATGCTCGAGGACGCCGTCTTCGGGGCGGCGATCGCCTTTGTGTTCGCCGCCGTCTGCACGCCGGTGGGCGTCAGCGGGGCCGTCTTCCTGGTGCCAGTTCAGGTCAGCATCCTGCACACGGCCAGCCCGGCGCTGACGCCGACGAACCTCCTCTACAACCTGATCGCAATTCCCGGCGCGCTAGTTCGCTTCGCTCGCCAGGGGCGGCTGCGCGGCCCGCTCACTCGCCTGCTGATCCTGGGGACGCTGCCGGGCGTCGTGGTCGGAGCCGTGATCAGGGTCGAGTGGCTCTCCGGACCCGAGGCCTTCTACCTAGTGATCGCCACGGTCCTTGTTCCCCTCGGAGCCTGGCTTGCTTTCGGCCGCCGTCCCACCGCCGGCTCCCGACCCAAGCCCGCGGCGCGGCTGATTCTCGTGCTCGCTCTGATCGTTGGGACGATCGGAGGGATCTACGGGATCGGCGGCGGCTCGATTCTCGGCCCGGTGCTGGTGGGCTTCGGCTACAGCGTCGTCGAGGTCGCTCCCGCCGCGTTGGCCGCGACCTTCCTGACCTCGATCGCCGGCGTAGCGACCTACGCGCTGTTGTCGATCGGGGTCGGGGGCGAGATCGCGCCCGACTGGGTCGTCGGCTGCGCCCTCGGCGTCGGCGGACTCTGCGGAAGCTTTGTCGGCGTCGGCCTTCAGGACCGATTGCCGGAGCGCTGGCTGCGGATCATGCTCGGACTGCTGGCGCTCGCCCTTGGCGTCAGGTACGCGATCCTCGCTCTCTAGAGTCCTCGCAATGTTGAGGCGAGCGCTGCGGGTCGCGGCACTGACAGCGGCACTCGCGGCGCCTGGGGCGCTTGCCCCAAACGCGGTGGCCCAGTTCACGCCCGGCGCCGACTCCCTCGGGGATCCGTTCTTCCCGAAGGCGGGGAACGGGGGCTACGACGTCGGCGCGTACGACGTGCGCGTCTCCTACCAGGCGAACTCGGGCAATATCGAGGCGATCACGACGATCAACGCGTCGGCCACCCAGGATCTCAGCTCGTTCAACCTCGACTTCAGAGGGCCACGGATCAGGTACCTGGTCGTCAACGACCTCGCCGCCACCTACGACCGCGACGGCCAGGAGCTCGTGGTCACCCCGGCCGAGGGAATCGCTCAGGGATCGACGTTCGAGACGGTCGTCGCGTACAGCAGGCCGCCCGCGCAACCTGATCGATCCGGACGGCTCGAAGTCCGGGTGGATCGAAACCGACGACGGCGTCTTCGTCGCGAGCGAGCCACAGGGGTCGCCGACCTGGTTTCCATGCAATGACTATCCGACCGACAAGGCGATGTTCGAGTTCTCGATCACCGTCCCGAAGGGTCTCGAAGCCATCGCCAACGGCGAATTCGTTCATCGCCACGGTGGCGGCGATCGCACCAACTGGGCCTATCGGACGACGGAGCCGATGGCGACCTACCTGGCCACGGCGACGATCGGCGAGTTCAAGATCGATAGCGATCGGGTTGGCGGCTTTCCGTCGGTCGTTGCGGTGGATCCACGAGTCGCCGCCGAATCACGCGCGGCGTTGCGCCAGCACGGCAAGATCCTGCGGCTGTGGACGAAGCTGTTCGGGCCCTATCCATTCGGCCAGACAGGCGCGATCGCCGACTACGCCCCAAACGTTGGCTATGCGCTCGAGGTCCAGACCAGGTCACTCTTTGACCAGGCAGTCGACGAGATCACACTCGCCCATGAACTCGCACACCAGTGGTTCGGGGACTCGGTCAGCCTCGAGCGCTGGCCGGACATGTGGCTCAACGAGGGCTTCGCGACCTGGGCGGAGTGGCGCTGGGCCGAGCAGCGGGGTGGCGCAACCACCGCTGCGATCTTCCGTCAGCTCAATCAAACGCCGGCCGGGCAAACGGCGCTCTGGGGATTTCCTCCCGCGGTGATCCCGAACCCAAGTCAGTTGTTCGCCGAGCCCGTTTACCAACGCGGCGCCATGACGCTCGAAGCCCTTCGCCAGCGGATCGGCGACGGCGACTTCTACGCGACGCTGCGCGATTGGGCAGCGTCCAACGCCTACTCGAACGCGAACACCGACGACTTCATCGCGACGGCCGAGGCGCGTTCCGGTGAGCAGCTCGATGAGCTGTTCGACCGCTGGCTGTTCACCCGCGGCAAGCCCTGACTCGTTCGGCCTGCCGCAAACGACGGCCCAGCACGCCCGGCGATACCGCCTGAGCCCCCTGCGGCGCTACCTTTCCTTGGGCGTCGTGGAGAGCCTGAGAACCGAGATCGAGGAACCGATTGCCGAGATCGCGGAGCCAGCGCCTGCGATCGCCAAGGCCAGCCCGGATCTCGCCGACGCGGATCTCTACTTCAATCGCGAGCTCTCCTGGCTCGACTTCAACGACCGCGTGCTCCAGCTTGCGGAGGACCCGGAAACGCCGCTGATCGAGCGCGCAAAGTTTGCGGCGATCTGGGAGTCGAACCTCGACGAGGTCTTCATGGTCCGCGTCGCCAACCTCCAGGACCAGGTTGAGGCGGGATCGACCGCGCGGGCGGCCGACGGGATGCTCCCGGGCGAGACGCTTGCGGCCCTGCGTGAGCGGGTCCTCGACCAGCGCGAGCGGGTCGGCCGTGTCGTCGAAAAAGAGCTGCGACCGGCGCTTGCCGAGCGTGGCGTTCGGATCATCACCCCAGAAGAGGCATCGGAGGAGGAGCGCGAGGAGCTCGCGCACCTGTTCGAGCGCCAGGTCTTCCCCGTCCTGACCCCGCTGGTGATCGGCCGCGGCCGCCCCTTCCCTTACATCTCGAACCTCTCGCTCTCGCTGGTCGTCGCGCTGCGCGATCCCGAGAAGGACAACGAGATTCTCGCCCGCGTCAAGGTCCCGAAGGAGCTGCTCGGACGCTTCATCGACATCGGCGATCGCCATACGCTCGTTCCGCTCGACGCGCTGATCGCGGCCAACCTCGGCTCGCTGTTCCCGGGGATGGAGGTCGTCGACCACTCGCTGTTCCGGGTCACCCGCGACACCGACTACGACGTCTCCGACGAGGCCGACGACATTCTGCAGGCGGTCGAGGAGGAGCTTCGCCGCCGCCGCTTCGGCGAGGTCGTGCGGCTCGAGATCGACGCTGCGATGAGCGAGCGCCTGCGCGATCAGCTTTCGGCAGCACTCGACGCCACCCCGGACGAGATCTATGAGATCGACGGGCTGATCGACCTCGGCGACATGATGGAGATCGTCACCCTCCCCGGCCACGACGAGCTTCGCGACCCGCCGTACACGCCGGTCACGCCGCCACGGTTGCTGCTCGGGCCCGAGGGCAAGGAGAGCGACCTCTTCACCGCGATCCGCGGTGGCGACATCCTCGTCCACCACCCCTATGACTCGTTCGCGACCACGGTCGAGCGCTTCGTCAAGCAGGCTGTCTCCGATCCGAACGTGCTCGCGATCAAGCAGACCGTCTATCGGACAAGCGCCGACTCACCGCTCGTCCCGGCGCTGATCGAGGCGGCCGAGCGCGGCAAGCAGGCGGTCTGCATGGTGGAGCTCAAGGCTCGCTTCGACGAGGGCGCGAATATCCGCTGGGCGAAGAAGCTCGAGCAGGCGGGTGTCCACGTCGTCTACGGGATCCCGTCGCTGAAGACCCACGTCAAGTGCATCCTCGTCGTCCGCCGCGAGGGCGATGGCGTCCGCCACTACGTCCACATCGGGACCGGCAACTACAACCCGAAGACGGCGCGGATCTATACCGACCTCGGGCTCTTCACGCGCAACCAGGAGATCGGTGCCGACATCGCCGAGATGTTCAACTCGATCACCGGCTATGCCCGTCCCGCGCAGCTACCGCAAGGTGCTCGTCGCGCCCTTCAACCTCCAGAGCGGGCTACTCGAGGAGATCGAGCAGCACGATCGAGTCCCACTCGTCTGCGACGCCGGCGCGAATCCGGATGAAGATGAACTCTCTTCTCGACGCCTCGTCGATCAGAGCGCTGTATCGCGCCTCGCAGGCGGGCGTGAAGATCGAGATCAACGTTCGCGGGATCTGCGCGCTGCGGCCCGGGGTCCTCGGCGTCTCCGAGAACATCGAGGTCAACTCGGTCGTCGGCCGCTTTCTCGAGCACTCGCGCATCTATTCGTTCGAGCGCCACGGCGAGGAGCCGAGCATGTACATCGGTTCGGCCGACCTGATGCCACGCAACCTCTACAACCGCGTCGAGCTGGTGACCCCGGTGCTCGACCCCAAGGTCCGCGCAGAGCTGAGCGACGTCCTCGACCGCTCGATCGCCGACAACACCAACTCCTGGCGCCTTGACTCCGATGGCGAGTGGACCCGGCGCCGGCCCGGCGACCGTCCGCGCAACGTCCAACGTGAGCTGATCCAGCGCCACACCGAGCGCTCGTCCACGGGCGCCGCCGTCGAGGGCCCGCAGGTCTGAACCAGCGGAGGCGGCGATGGCCGAGACGCCACGACGCCGAGGGCTACTGGCTGCGCGAGGCCGGCGAGTCTCCAAGTGATGCGCCGTCTGGAGGGCGAGATCGACGCCGACGTCCTCATCGTCGGCGGCGGCTACACGGGGCTTTGGACCGCCTGGCATCTGCACGGACTGGATCCCACCGACCCGCGTCGTGGTGCTCGAGGCCGACCGCTGCGGCCACGGGCCGAGCGGACGCAACGGCGGTTTCGTCAACGGTCTTTGGTTCAGCCTGCCCGCTCTGCGCGAGCGCTTCGGCGACGAGCGCGCGATCGCGGTCGCGCGGCGGCACAGGCGTCCGTAGACGCGATCGGGGAGTTCTGCCGCGAGCAGGGGTCGAGGCCTGGTATCGGCAGGCCGGCTACATGCAGGCCTCGACCGCGCCAGCCTGGGACGGCGCCTGGCACGGGGTGGCGTCGGCCTGCGCCGACCTCGGCGAGCCGGACGCGTGCACGCCTTTGTCCGCATGCGGAGGTTGCGGATCGATGCGACTCGCCCCTGTTTCGCGAGGGCATCTATTTCCCTGGCGCCGCAACCGTGCAGCCGGCGCGGCTTGCCCTCGGCCTTGCTGGTGCGGTCAAGGCCGCCGGTGCGCGGGTGTTCGAGGGCAGTTCGGTCACGGCGGTCCGTCCACGCGGCGGCGGGGTCGTGGCCGAGACAGCGGGCGGGCGGGTGCGGGCGGCGCACGCGGTCCTCGCCTCCGGCGGCGGCTCTCGCCGGCTTTCGCCGGATGCGTCACCGGCTGACGCTGACCTCGAGCCATATGGTCATCACCGAACCCGTGCCGGACGTGCTCGAGCAGCTCAACTGGACCGGGGGCGAGTGCGTCACCGACTCGCGGGCGATGATCCACTACTTCCGCACGACGCCCGACGGACGCATCGCCTTCGGGTGGGGTGGCGGCAAGGTCGTCTACGGCTCGCGAACCGGCGGGCGAGCCGAGGTCGATCCGGCACTGTCGGCCGAGATCGAGCGGCATCTGCTGCGGTTCTTCCCGGCGCTCCAAGGGCGCCGGATCGAGCACGCGTGGGGTGGGCCGATCGACGTCTCTCCGAGCCACCTTCCGGTCGTCACCGAGATCGAACGGGGCGTGTGGGCGGGGTTCGGCTACACCGGCCACGGGGTCGGACCGACGCACATGGTGGCCCGCTCGCTCGCGTCGCTGGTCCTCGGCCGCGACGACGAGGCCGCGCATCTCGCGATCGTGGGCTCTCCGGCTGTGCGCGTGCCCCCGGAGCCGTTTCGGTTCCTCGGCGGTTCGATCATCCGACGGGCGATCCTCACCAAGGAGACCCGCCACGAACAAGATCGCCGCCCCGGCCCGGTGACCCGAGCCGTGGCGGCGATACCCGAGAAGCTCGGGATCCATGTGAGCCGTTAGCGCGTGATGGTTGCGCTCGTGGCTGCCTTGCAGAGGCCGGGAACCTTGGCGGCCTTCGCGTAGAACTTGCCGGTCTTGTAGCCGGAGTTGCCGATTGACCACATCGCGTCCGGCCCGTTGGGCGAGGCGGTGTCGGAACCGATCTTCTGGTCGGTCTTCGGGCTCTGAGCTGAACCGAGCTGCTTGAAGACCGTCACCTTGCGGTCGCTCTCGCAGTTCGTGGCGTCGGAGCTCTGGACGTAGCCGTAGTAGTCGCCGTTGGTGCCCATGATCGAGACCGTGGACTTGCTGGCGGCGTCCGCGGCGCCCGCGAAGGTGGCGACGGCAACGGCGGCGGTGGCGAGGGCGGTGGTGAACTTGCTCTTGAGGGTCATGTGGATGCTCCTTGTGAGGGGTTGACTTGTAGGGAGCACCTTCGCCTCGTTCCATCGCCTCAACTAGGCACCCAAGGGCTGGAGTCGACCACCCCCTTTGGCACGATTGGACAGTGCC
This sequence comes from uncultured Solirubrobacterales bacterium, assembly GCA_963746215.1. Lineage (GTDB taxonomy): Bacteria > Actinomycetota > Thermoleophilia > Solirubrobacterales > 70-9 > WHSW01. The sequence continues at coordinate 190,101 of CAVVAT010000007.1, read as the reverse complement.
CCGCACGATCGCCCACCTCGACATGGACGCGTTCTACGTCGCGGTCGAGCTGCTCAGACGGCCGGAGCTGGTCGGCAAGCCGGTGATCGTCGCCGGGAGCGGGCCGCGCGCGGTTGTGACGACCGCGAGCTACGAGGCGCGTCCGTACGGCGTCGGCTCGGCGATGCCGGTCGCCCACGCAAAGCGCCGGTGTCCGGACCTCGTCCACCTGCCGGTGGATCACCCGCATTACCGCGAGCGCTCACGTGCGGTGATGGCACTGGTCGACGAGCTCGGCGTGCCGACTCAGCCGGCGTCGCTCGACGAGGTCTACCTGGACCTCTCGTCGCTGCCCGACCCGGTCTCGCAGATGAGCACGCTGGTGCGCAACATCCGCGAGCGCCTGAGCCTGCACGCTTCGGTTGGGATGGGCCCGAATCGGCTTGTCGCCAAGGTCGCGTCCGACGCCGAGAAGCCGCGCGGGTTTGTGGTCCTGACTCGTGAGCAGGCGGCACGGCGATTTGCCACCGAGCCGGCGCGGTTGATTCCGGGCATCGGCCCGAAGACCGCGGAGCGGCTCGAGGCGCTCGGCGTGAAGACGATCGGCGATCTTCAGGTCTATCCAGCCGCTGAGCTGATCAGCCGCTTCGGTCAGAGCCACGGCCGCGGGTTGCACGAGCGCGCGCACTTTCGCGATGACTCGCCGGTGGCGCGCGGCGAGCTCAAGTCGCGCTCGATCGAGACGACATTCGACTACGACATCGCCGACCTCGCTCGGCTCGAGCAGGTGCTCAGCGAGCAGGCGACCCGCCTTGGCGGCGAGCTGCGCGAGCGCAACCTGCGCGGCCGGACGATCGGGATCAAGGTCCGTCTCGACGACTGGACCACGGTCACGCGGGTTCACACGATTGGCGGGCCGACCGACGACGGCGAGCTGATCGCCGCGACGGCGCTGTCGCTGCTGCGCGCCTACGCGCCGCCGCGCCCGGTCCGCCTGATCGGTGTCAGGGTCGCGGGCTTCGCGGATGAGTCAGCCGCCTCACCCGCGGCGGCCGGCCCCGAGCCACTCAGCCTGTTGCCGGCCGCCTAGCTGCTCAGGCCCGCAGCCGGAATGGGGGGTAGCGGTCGGTGACGAGCGCGAAGGCGTATCCGACCACACGGTTGTGCCAGCGCATCACGCCCTCGACGTAGTCGAACAGCCCGCGGGGATACCGGCCCGTGAACAGGATCGAAAACCAGGCGGCGATGACGGCGAACAGCAGGCCGATCGTCAGGAACAGGAGCACCACATAGTGCGGGATCGCGAGGAACCACTTCACCAGCGGCATCCCCCGCCCGAGATCCGTAGTCGGATCGGGATAGGGGTATTCCAGTCGCACGGACTGCTGCTCGTCGGTCGACGGGTAGCGGTCGTCCATCAGCGCGAGAAAGACGCCGATGCGACTGGCGAAGCGCTGGAAGTTGAGGTTCCAGTCGTACCACCAGCGCGGATACTTCTCGCGAAACAGGATCATCAGCAGGGTCGGCAAGAAGAGCAGGCCGATGCCGCCGACGACAACCGTCGTAGTGGTGTCTCCGAAATCGCCGTACTGCGTAGAGAATCCTGTGATCGCCGCCGAGACGATCAGGATCGGGATTGCGACGAAAATGCGAAAGAACGTCGTCAGGCGATTGAGCGGCCGGTCCGGGTACTCGACGCTGAACGTCACGGGATAGGAGTCCATGTGACCTCGCTTTCCCATCGAACCTACTGGGGCGCTAGTAGATAGGCTCAAACGACAAGCCAATCGACCGCATGGGAGTGGATCAAGTTGGGCAAATACGCAGTCATCAACCCAGCAACAGGCGAGACGGTCGAGGAGTATCCGGAGATCTCCGATGACGACCTTACGGCAGCTATCACGGCAGCCGACGACGCCCACCGCAACTGGGGCCTGAAGACCTCTGTCGCCGAGCGCGCGGCGCTGGTCAAGAAAGTTTCCGAGTTCCACAGCGAGCGCCGTGAAGAGCTCGCCGAGATCATCGTCCGCGAGATGGGCAAGCCCATGGAGCAGGCTCTGGGCGAGGTCGACTTCTGCGCCGACATCTACGGCTTTTACGCCGACCGCGCGGAGAAGCTGCTCGCCGACGAACCGATCGAGCTGCAGGAGGGCGAGGGTTCAGCCCTGGTCCGCAAGACGTCGGTCGGGCCCCTCGTGGGGATCATGCCGTGGAACTTCCCCTACTACCAGGTGGCCCGCTTCGCCGGCCCGAATCTCGTGGTCGGCAACACCGTGCTTCTTAAGCCGGCCCGGCAGTGCCCCGAGTCGGCTGCGGCGATCCAGAAGATGATGGATGACGCCGGTTTTCCCGAGGGCGCTTATCGCACGATCCTGGTCTCGAATGATCAGATCACGAAGGCGATCGAGGACCCCCGCGTCCGAGGTGTCTCGCTCACCGGCTCCGAGCGCGCCGGCGCCGCCGTCGCGGAGACCGCCGGGCGCAACCTGAAGAAGGTCGTGCTCGAGCTCGGCGGATCGGATCCGTTCATCCTCCTCGGCGCCGAGAACCTGGACGACGCCGTCGACGCCGCGGTCGCCGGCCGCCTCGACAACACCGGCCAGTCATGCAACGCCGCAAAGCGGTTCATCGTTGCGGACGAGATCTACGACGACTTCCTCGAGAAGTTCAGCGAGAAGATGTCCGGCACCAAGCCGGGCGACCCGACCTCCGAGGACGCCGCGATGGGACCGCTTTCGTCCGACGCTGCCGCTGAAGGGCTGCAGGAGCAGCTCGACAGAGCGGTCTCCCAGGGAGCCGAGGTCGTGGTCGGCGGTGACCGGGACGGCAACTTCTTCCCGAGCACCGTGCTGACCGGGATCACGCCGGATAACGACGCCTATCGCGAGGAGTTCTTCGGCCCGGTCGCCAGCGTCTATCGCGTCGGCTCCGAGGAGGAGGCGGTGGAGCTCGCCAACGACACCCCGTTCGGGCTCGGCTCCTACGTCTTCTCCGACGATTCGGAGCAGGCGCTGCGGGTCGCGAACGCGCTCGACACCGGGATGGTCTACGTCAACGGCGTCGGCCTCGACGCACCGGAACTGCCCTTCGGTGGCGTCAAGCGCTCCGGCTTCGGGCGCGAGCTCGGCAACTACGGCATCGAGGAGTTCGTCAACAAGAAGCTGATTCGCGTCCTCAAGTAGGGCGCGGATCTAGGCGAGCAGGCCGAGAACGACGCCGTACGCGATCGCGCCGGCGAACGAGGCGATACCGACGATCTTCGCGGACTTCTCGTCGCCGCGCGAGTAGAAGACGAATGCGCCGAGGATGCCGGCGAACGGCAGGATGAAGCCGCCGATCGTCGCGGCGATCACCTGGTTGCGGTACTTACTTGGGTCGACGTCGTTCATTTGGCGATTCCGAAGTCCGGATTGTCGCGGAATCGTTGCGCCGCTTCGCTGACCAACTCTCGAAGTACCTCGGCGTCGACTTTGTCGAGCTGCGTGAAGCGCACGCAGCTGCGCCCGATGTCCGCCTTCGGGAGCCGCGGCGCCGTCAACCGGAAGTCGGGAACGCGTAACTCGATCCGCTCGAGCCGCCGCTGGCTGCCGGCCACCGAGAGGTGACGACCTTGGCTCTCGTGTAGAAGGCGATGCCTTCCGGCCCGTGAATGTGGAAGTCGCCGAAGAGCGAGTCCTTCCAGCCGCCGAAGGAGTAGTAGGCCATCGGCACCGGGATCGGGACGTTGATCCCGATCATCCCGACCTTGACCCCGCGCTGAAAGGTCCGCGCCGCTTCGCCGCTCGAGGTGAAGATGGCGGTGCCGTTGCCGTAGGGGTTGGCGTTGATCAGCTCGATCGCCTCTTCGGCCGTTGTCGCCCGCAGGACCGACAAGACAGGCCCGAAGACCTCCTCGCGATAGATCTCCATCGACGGTTCGACCTGGTCGAGCACCGTCGGCCCGACAAAGAAGCCGTCCTCGTGGCCCTCGACGACCAAGTCGCGGCCGTCGACCACGAGCTCGGCCCCTTGCTCTGCGCCCGTTGTGATCAGACCGACGATGCGATCGCGGGCAGCGGCGGTGACGACCGGGCCCATTTCGCTGGCCGGATCGCGGCCCGGGCCAACGCGGATGGCTCGGGCCTTCTCGGCGACGACATCAACCAGTTGGTCGGCGGTGGGGCCGACGGCGACCGCGGCCGAGATGGCCATGCAGCGCTCGCCGGCCGAGCCGAACCCGGCCGCAACCAGGTGATCGGAGGCGAAGTCGAGATTCGCGTCGGGGAGGATGACGGCGTGGTTCTTGGCGCCGCCAAGGGCCTGCACGCGTTTGCCGTTGGCGGTGGCGCGCTCGTGGATATAGCGGGCGATCGGAGTTGACCCGACAAAGGAGACGGCCGCGATGTCGGGGTTGTTGAGGATGGCGTCGACTGCGGTCTTGTCGCCGTTGACGACGTTGAAGACTCCGTCTGGAAGCCCGGCCTCCTGCCACAGCTCGGCCACGAGGCGCGAAACGCTCGGGTCGCGCTCACTCGGCTTGAGGATGAAGGTATTGCCGCAGGCAATCGCCACCGGGTACATCCACATCGGGACCATGATCGGAAAGTTGAAGGGGGTGATTCCGGCCACCACGCCCAGTGGCTCGCGGAAGGAAAAGACGTCGACGCCGGTCGAGACCTGGTTAGAGAACTCGCCCTTGAGCAGGGTCGGCAGACCGCAGGCGAACTCGACCACCTCGAGTCCACGCTGGACCTCGCCGGCGGCATCGTCAACCGTCTTTCCGTGCTCGTCGGAGATGACCTCAGCCAGTTGGCGCGAGTTGGCGGCAACGAGGCGCCGGAACTCGAAAAGGATCTGCGTGCGCTTACTGAGCGATGACTGCCCCCAGGACTCGAAGGCCGCCGTGGCGGCTTGAACGGCAAGGTCGACCGTCTGAACGTCTGCGAGGGCCACGTCAGCCTGGTGCTGGCCCGTGGCCGGGTTGAAGATGGGGGCCCGTTGAGCGCCAGGCTTTGGTTCGGCCGCGGCGCCGTCGATCCAGTGCGTGACCTCAGTCATCGCGCCTGTCGCGGTCTCAATTGCCATACGGGTACCACCAGTCCTTCGCTTCGATCTCGGTTTCGATGTGAACGTGCTTGGTCTCCTGGAAGGCCTCGAGCCCCTCGCGGCCGAGCTCGCGCCCGAGGCCGGACTGCTTGAAGCCTCCGAACGGCCCCGCGTCGTTGTCGGTGAGGGGGTCGTTGAACCAGACGGTGCCGGCCTTCAGCTCGCGCATGCAGCGCAGCATCGTCTTCATGTCCTCGGTGTAGACGTTGGCGCCGAGCCCGAAGCGCGTGGAGTTGGCGAGCTCAATCGCCTCGTCGAGGGAGCGGACCCTCACGATCGGCGCGACCGGGCCAAAGGTCTCCTCGCTGAGCAAGGCTGTGTCAGCAGCAGCGCCGGTGACGACGGTGGGGGCGAAGAAGTGGCCGCGCTCGTGTCCGGCGTTGTCGCCGCCGGTCAGCAACTCTGCTCCGGCGCCGACCGCGGCCTCGACCTGATCGGAAACCTTGAGCCGCTGCGCGGCCGAGACCATCGGCCCGACGTCCGTCTGCGGGTCGAGGGGGTCGCCGACGACGAGCGTGCGCGTGTGGTCGGCGAACGCCTGGAGGTAGTCGTCGTAGACGTCGTCGAGCACGTAGAAGCGCTCGGCCGACGTGCAGACCTGGCCCGCGTTGAGGAAGGCAGCCCAGGCACCGCCGCGCGCGGCAACGTCAATTTTGTCCGCCACGTCGGAGCAGACGATGAACGGGTCCTTGCCTCCCATCTCGAGGTTGACCCGGGCGACGCGCTCGGCGCAGACCGCAGCGATCCGCTTGCCCGTCTCGACCGACCCGGTGAAGGCAACGCAGGCGATGCGCTCGTCGGCGACGATCTGAGCGCCGACATCCCCGGCGCCCGCCACGAGATTGACGACGCCGGCGGGAAGGTGCTCGAAGCACTCGGCGAGCGCGAGAGTCGAGAGCGGCGTGATCTCCGAGGGCTTGCAGACCGTGGCGTTGCCGGCGGCCAGCGCCGGCGCGAGCTTCCACGACAGGAGGAGCAAGGGGTAGTTCCAGGGGACGATGCAGCCGACCGGGCCGACGGGATCCTTGACGACCAGCGCGAGCTGGCTCGCCTCGATCGGCGGGATGACGCGCCCGGCGGAGTCCCGGCCGACCTCGGCGTAGTAGTCGAACGCGGCCGCAGTCCAACCGATTTCGTCGGCGTTCTCGAGCCTCGGCTTGCCGCCCTCGAGCGTCATCAGCTCGGCGAGCGCATCGGTGCGGTCGCGCAGCCGGGTCGCGACCTCGTGCAGGAGCTCGCAGCGCTCCAGGGCGGGCGTGCGCTCCCAGCCGCGCTGGGCCTCCGCAGCGGCGGCGATCGCGGCGTCGAGCTGCTCAGGCGAAGGCGCTCTTACCCGGGCGAGGATCTCCTCGCTGAACGGGTTCTCCACCTCGATCTCGGCGCCGTCACCGGCGACGTTCTCACCGCCGATCAGCAGCCTGGTCTCGACTCCGCCCATTAGTCCAAGGCTACCGCGCGCTTTGAAGCCGGATTATCGGGTAATTTCGCTCCGGTTTGTCCGATTCGAAGCAAAGCGAGCAGGCGGCCAGACGCGACGAGTCCGAGGAGGAGCGGCTCGACCGCAACCTCGACGAGTTGCTCCAGGGCCTGCGCGTCGCGCTGCCCGGCATCCAGGTGCTGTTCGCGTTCCTGCTCGTCGTCCCGTTCCAGCAGGGCTGGGAGGACGTGACTCAGTTCGAGCGGACGATCTACTACATCACCCTCCTGCTCACGGCGGGCGCCTCGGTATGCCTGATCGCTCCGACGGCTCGTCACCGGATGCGCTTCCGCGAGCTCGACAAGGAATGGATCGTGCGCAGCTCGAACCGGCTCGCGATCACCGGCCTGGCGTTGATGGGTGCCGCGATCTGCGGCGCGCTTCTGCTGATCAGCCACGTCGTCTACGACGGTGCCGTCGTCGGGATCGTCCCGGCCGTCGTTGGTGCGCTGATTCTGTGGGCGTGGTTCGGCGCACCGCTTGTGCGCGAGATGCGCGACAACGACTAGTCGCCACCGCGGATAGAGTCCGCCCGTGTCGTCCGAGGAGCCCGGTGGCAAGGGCCTGAAGAAGGACGCCATCGGCTTCGTCGATGGCCTCTGCATCGGTCTGGCGTCGACCGCGCCGGCCTACTCACTTGCGGCTGTGATCGGGTCGATCGTCGTTGCCGTTGGGGTCAAGGCCCCGGGAGTGCTCCTGCTCTCGTTCGTCCCGATGTTCTTCATCGCGGCGGCCTTCTACTACATGAACCGCGTCGACACGGATTGCGGCACGACGTTCTCATGGGTGACCCGGGCCCTGGGCCCGTACGCCGGCTGGATCGGCGGCTGGGCGATCTGCACGACGGGGATCCTCGTCGTCGGCTCGCTCGCCGATGTCTCGGCGTACTACTTCTTCGACCTCGTCGGCCTGACCTATGACGGCGGCAAGCCGCTCTACAAGTCAGAGGTCGCGGTCGCCGCGCTGGCGGTGGCGATCATCGCCGTGATGACGACGATCTGCGTGATCGGAACACAAACCTCGGCACGGCTACAGCGATTTCTCACCTTCTTCCAGGTCGGCGCGCTGCTGCTGTTCGCCGGCGCGGTGTTCGTGCGGTTGATCTTCGACAAAGTCCCCGACGCCTCGGTCAGCCCCGAGCTGAGCTGGTTCTCCCCGTTCGGGGTGGAGTACAGCGCGATGCTGTCGGGGGTCCTGCTCTCCGTGTTCATCTACTGGGGCTGGGAGAGCGCTGTCAACCTTTCCGAAGAGTCCAAGGACTCCGCGCGCGGCCCAGGGCTGGCCGGTATCTCCAGCACGGTGATCCTGGTCGGCACGTACGTCGCCGTCGCCGTCGCGCTGATCTCCTACGCGGGGCTCAACAAGATCCAGAAGTTCGACGACGACGCCGGCGTCCTCGGCAACGTCGCAGAGGTCGCACTCGGCTCCACGGTCGGCCAGCTTCTGGTGATCGCGGTGATCGTCTCCGGGATCTCCTCGGCGCAGACGACGATCCTTCCCGGCTCGCGTACCTCGCTATCGATGGCGGCAGCCGGGGCGCTGCCAAGCCGGTTCGCCAGCATCCATCCGCGTTTTCTGACGCCGGCTTTCGGGACGATCGTGGTCGGCACACTGGCCACGATCTGGTACGTGCCCGGGAAGCTCATCTCCGAGAACTTCCTCTTCGACTCGCTCTCGGCGCTCTCGCTGATGATCGCCTTCTACTACGGGCTCACCGGTATCGCCTGCGTGATCTACTGGCGCCACGAGCTGCTGGACTCGGCGAAGAACTTCATCTTCATCGGGCTTGCTCCGCTGATCGGGGCGCTGATGCTGTTCTACCTGCTCTACGAGTCCGCGATCGATCTCGCCGACCCGAAGGCGTCATACAGCGGTACCGAGGCGTTCGGACTCGGCGTACCGCTGGTCATCGCGATCATCTTCACCGGCGCCGGGCTGGTGCTGATGGTCTTGTGGCGGCTGTTCGGCCCCCCGCAGGCAAAGGAGTTCTTCACTCGCAAGCCGTTCGAGCACGTTCCGCACGAGATCGCGGTGGGCGAGGGCACCGTCGAGGCGGTCGGGGTGTCAGAGGAAGCGGCCGACGCTGGCACCACACATACGGGCGAGGGAGGAAATCGAGATGGCTAATGCGCTGGTGGTCGGATACGACGGCTCCGAGTGTGCCGCGGCGGCGCTCGAAGAGGCGATCAGCCTCGCGGGTGCGACGGGCGACCGGATCGTGATCGCGTTCGGCTATGAGCCGAGCGGCTACGGCGAGGAGCGCGCGGCGCATCGTGAGGAGGTGCGCAAGTTCGGCGAGCGGGTCACGGCCGGGGGAATCGAGCGCGCCAACCAAGCCGGCGTGGAGGCAACCCTCGCCCTGGTCGCGGAAAGCCCCGTCGACGCCCTACTGGGACTTGCCGAGGAGCACGATGCACGGGCGATCGTCATCGGCTCGCACGGCGAGAGCCCGATCAAGGGCGCGATCCTCGGCTCGACCCCGCACAAGCTGCTCCATGTCTCGGAGCGACCGGTACTGGTCGTCCCGGTTCCCGACGAGGACTAGCCCTTCGAGATCCCGGCCGCGGCGGCCGCGGCGGGGACCGCCTCCGCCGGATCGTCGTCGGGCCGCACCGACGCGAGCTTCTCGCCGCGGCGCTGCTGCCAGACCGTGAAGCCCATCGCGATCGTGGTGACGAGGAAGAGCATCGTGGCCAGCACGTTCACCTCGACCGGGATCCCGCGCTGCGATGCGCCATAGATGTAGAGCGGGAACGTGACAGAGGTCCCGGAGTTGAAGTTCGAGATCACGAAGTCGTCGATCGACAGCGCGAATGCGAGAAAGCCGGCGGCGACGATCGCGGGCGCGAGCAGGGGAAGCGTGACCGTGCGGAACGTCGTGAATGCGCTTGCGCCCAGATCACGACTCGCCTCCTCGAGCGAGCGATCGAAGCCGATCAACCGCGAGCGCACGACGATGACGACGAAGGAGATCGAGAACATCACGTGGGCGATCACCAGGCTCTGAAAGCCGAGGTCGATGTAGTCCACGAACGGCGGCAGCAGGAACATCGAGAGCAGCGCCGCGCCGATTACGACCTCGGGCGTCGCGGTCGGAATGACGATCAGAAAGTTCGAGGCCTTCCGGCCGAAGAACTCGTAGCGAACGAGTGCCATCGCGATGAGGGTCCCGAGCGCGGTCGCGATGATCGTCGCCACGATCGCCAGCTCGATACTGAAGACCATCGAGTCCGTCAGCTCCTCGATCGCGAACGGGTCCTTCCAGTGATCGAGGGTGAAGCCCTCCCAGGTGAAGTTGTAACGACCCTCGGGATCGTTGAACGAGAAGACCGCGATCACCCCGATCGGGATCAGCATGTAGAGGATCGCGAAGCCGGCGAAGATGTTCAGCGCGTGGTCTCTCAGCCACTTCACGCCTTTTCAGCCTCCTCACCCATGAGGGCCTCCGAGCCCGCGAACTTGATGTAGACGACGACCAGCGCGAGGATGATCGCCAGCAGCACGAAGGAGAGCGCGGCTGCCGCCGGGTAGTCGGTGACCACGAGGTACTTCGACTGGATGACGTTGCCGATCATCGCTTGGTTCTGTGACCCCAGGAACTCGGCGTTGATGTAGTCGCCCGAGGCAGGGATGAACGTCAGCAGGACACCCGCGACGATCCCTGGCCCGGTGAGCGGCAGGGTGACCTTGCGAAACGCGGTTGAGGCTGAGGAATACAGATCCTTCGCCGCCTCGATCAGGCTTCGGTCGAGCCGTTCGAGGCTCGCATAGATCGGCAGGATCATGAACGGCAGGAAGTTGTAGGTGAGCCCTGCGATCACCGAGGCCGAGGTGTCCAGCACGCGGCCGTCGTCGGCGACCAGACCGACGGTCTTCAGCGAGTCGACGACGAAGCTCTCGTCCGAGAGGATCGTTTGCCAGGCGAGGGTCCGGATGAGGTACGTGGTGAAGAACGGTGCGACGACGGCGAAGAGCAGCAGGCTCTTGTACTTGCCCCCCCGGAAAGCGATCGCATAGGCCAGTGGATACGCAATCAGCAGCGCGAGGACCGTCGCCACACCCGAGTAGACGAACGACCGGATGAACTGCGTGTCGTAGGTGGAGAGCGCGTCGCTGAAGTTGCTCCAGTTCCACGCGAACTCGTAACCGGTCGTCGAGCTGCCCTCATAGAGCGCGATGCGCGCCATGAAGTACATCGGCACGACGAAGAACAGGACCAGCCACAGCAGGCCCGGGGCCAGCAGCCCATAGGGGATCAGGCGACGGCGGGTCACCCCTTATCCCTGTAGGACCGCCTCGAACGCCTCGGTCACCGCGTCCTCGTCCTCCGGCGACTGCTGAATCGTGCAGTCGGCGGTGAACTCCTCGTCGGGGAAGATCAGCTGGTTTTCGGCCAGCTCGGGATCCCGCTTCTCGAAGACCTCCTTGACGCCCGCGACCGGGGTGATGTACTGGACGTACTCGGTGATGTCGGCCGCGACCTCTGGGTCGTAGACGTAGTTCATGAAGGCGAGCGCGGCGGCCGTGTTCGGCGCGCCGATCGGGATCTCCATGTTGTCGGTCCACAGCATGCAGCCCTCATCAGGCATCAGCCACTCGATGTTCGGGTTGTCGGCCTGCAGCTGGACCGCGTCGCCCGACCACCCGATTGCGGCGACGACATCGCCGCGCGTGAGGTCGTCGGCGTAGTCGTTGCCGGTGAAGTCGCGGATCTGACCGGACGCCGCGGCTCCCTGGATCTTGTCGATCGCGTCGAGCCAATCCTGGTCGCTCGCGCCGACCGGGTCGACCCCGTCCGCCTTCATCACGAGCGGCACGGTGTCGCGCATCTCGCTCAGCATCGTGACCTTGCCCTTGTACTGCGGGTCGAAGAGGTCGTTGACCGACGTGATGTCGGGGGCGAGGTCCTTGCGGACGATGATTCCCGTCATGCCGCTCTGCCACGGAACCGTGTAATCGCGCTCGGGATCGAACGACGGACTTTGGAGGCTCGGGATCAGGTTCTCGGTGACGTTCGGAATCGCTTCCTTGTCGAGCTTCTGGATGTAGCCGAGGTCATACATCTTCGCGGCCATCCAGTCGGTCGGCGTGATGATCGAGCGTCCACCGGACTCGCCCTGCGCGAGCTGCGGACGGAGCTTGCCGAAGAACTCGGTGTTGTCGTTGATGTCCTCGATGTACTTGGTCTCGACCCCGGTCTCCTGCTCGAAGTTGGGGATCGTGGCCTTGTCGATGTAGAGCGGCCAGTTCGAGATGGTCAGCTCGCCCGAGGGCTCGCCGCCCTCAGCCGTGGGGATGTCCTCGGTGTTCACGTCCTCGCTGCCGCCCTCGAGGCCACCTCCGCCACCGCTTCCACAGGCCGCCAGAACCAGGGTTGCCACCAAGACCGCAAGTGCGGTTCCCACCTTGCTCAACATCTACTCAGTTGCCTCCTCGGCTTGTTGCGGAGTCGGCGCTGTGTCCGAATCCCTCACTACGTGAATGTGCTCCGGGGCCCACGAGAGGCGTACCGGTGCGCCGCCTCCGGGAAGCCGGGACCTTTCAACTTCGTCCGCGTTCGGCACGAGCACCGTCATCGGTACGTCCCCGGCGAGCCTGACCACGATCTGCGTCGACGTGCCGAGGTAAACGGAACTTTCAACCATTCCCTCCACCGAAGGCCAGCCGTCGGGCGCCGACGCCTCGCGCGGGTCGAGCCGTAGCTTCTCCGGCCGCACGATCGCGTGGCAGCGTTCCCCGGCGTCGAGGCCGTCGGTCGGTGCCTCGATCTCGACACCGGCGTCGAGGCGCACGCGCGAGCCGGCACCGTTTGCCGCGACGACCTCTGCGGGCATCAGGTTGGAGACGCCGATGAAGCCGGCGACGAAGGTGGTGGCGGGGCGCTCGTAGACGGACTCCGGGTCGGCGCACTGCTCGATCCGGCCGCGGTTCATGACCGCGATCCGATCCGACATCGTCAGCGCCTCCTCCTGGTCGTGCGTGACGTAGACGAACGTGATCCCGACCTCGCGCTGGATGTTCTTGAGCTCGACCTGCAGGCCCTTGCGGAGCTTGAGGTCGAGGGCGCCGAGTGGCTCGTCGAGCAGGAGCACCTTGGGCAGGTTGACCAGCGCCCGTGCAAGGGCGACGCGCTGCTGCATGCCGCCCGAAAGCTGCGCCGGCTTTTGGTTGGCGCGATCGCCGAGGCCGACGCGCTCGAGCTCGGCCTTGACCCGGCCGGCGATGTCGGACTTCGAGATCTTCTGGCGCTTGAGGCCGTACGCCACGTTGTCGGCCACGGTCATGTGCGGGAACAACGCGTAGCTCTGGAAGACGGTGTTGGTGGGCCGCTTGTGCGGCGGGAGGCCGGCGACATTTGTGCCCTCGATGAGGACCTCGCCCTCGGTGGGCTGCTCGAACCCGGCGATCATCCGCAGCGTTGTCGTCTTTCCGCAGCCGGACGGGCCGAGCATCGTGAAGAACTCGCCCTGTGCGATCTCGAGATCCATCTCGTTCACGGCAACGAAGTCTCCGAAGACTTTCGAAACGCCACGCAGGTAAACGCTCGGTTCGCTCAAGCCTCTCCTCTCCTTGGACCGGCAAAACCTACACGCAAGGGGACGCCGATCAGGCTAAGTACCTATTGGCGGCAACGCAAGTGGCGAAAGTCCCAAAACGTCCAACCCCACTTGTACAAGCTGCACATAAGCCCGGAGAGATCTTGAACCGAATCCGTGTTGCCTTCGATTCGGACTGTGGGTACCGTTGTACGGAACGGCGGAGTTGTGTGGACCGTACGTCCTAAAGCGAGTTTCGAAATCAGGAGGCGAGAGCAGATGGCGTCAGCCGACACCGCGATTCGGGGGGCAACCGACCTGCAGGAGGCGGCCAAGCGCCACCTGTGGATGCACTTCACCCGGATGGGCGCCTACGAGGGCGACAACGAGGTTCCAGTCATCGTCAGCGGCGAGGGCCCCTACGTCTACGACGAGCACGGCAAGCGCTACCTCGACGGACTCTCGGCTTTGTTCTGTGTGAACGCCGGCCACGGACGGAGCGAGATTGGTGACGCGATGGCCGCGCAGGTCCGCGAGCTCGACTTCATCACCATCTGGAGCTATGCCCATCCGCGCGCGATCGAGCTCGCCGAGCGGGTCGCCTCGCTCGCACCAGGCGACCTCAACCGGGTCTTCTTCACCAACAGCGGGTCGGAGGCCGTCGAGTCGGCCATCAAGCTTTCCCGCGCCTACCACCAGCGCACCGGCAACCCGCGCAAGATCAAGTTCCTCTCGCGCGACGTCGCCTACCACGGCACCACCCTCGGGGCGCTTCAGGCGACCGGGATCACCGCGCTGCGCACGGACTTCGAGCCGCTCGTTCCCGGCGGGATCAAGGCGCCGAACACCAACAGCTATCACTGGCCCGAGGATCGCGATCCGCTCTGGGCGGCGGACCAGATCGAGGCGGCAATCGAGTGGGAGGGGCCGGAGACCGTTGCCTGCGTGATCCTCGAGCCGCTGCAGAACGCGGGTGGCTGCTTCGTTCCCCAGGACGGCTACTTCGACCGCGTTCGCGAGATCTGCGATCGCCACAACGTCCTGCTCGTCTCCGACGAGGTCATCTGCGCCTGGGGCCGGCTCGGCCACTACTTCGGCTGCGAGCGATACGGCTACCAGCCCGACATCGTCACCACCGCGAAGGCGCTCACGTCAGCGTACGCGCCGATGGGGGCGATGATCGCCACGGACCGCGTCTTCGAGCCGTTCGCGCACGGGACGGAGTCGTTCACTCACGGCTCGACCTTCGCCGGCCATCCGGTGGCGGCCGCCGCGGCGATGGCGAACCTCGACATCTACGAGCGCGAGGACCTCTGCGGCCATGTGCTCGCAAAGGAGGGCGAGTTCCGAGCGATGCTCGACGGCCTGCGCGACATCCCGATCGTCGGCGACGTTCGCGGCGCCGGTTACTTCCACGCGATCGAGCTGGTCAAGGATCAGAAGACCAAGGAGAGCTTCAGCGACGCGGAGTCCGAGGACCTGCTGCGCGGCTTCCTGTCGGGCGAGCTCTACAACCGCGGTCTGATCTGCCGCGCCGACGACCGTGGCGATCCCGTCATCCAGCTGTCGCCTCCGCTGATCTGCGACACCGAGCAGTTCGAGGAGATCGAAGCCGTCCTGCGACCCGTGCTGACCGAGGCCGCGGAGCGGGTCGCCTAGGGGTCTCGAGCCCCGGCGCTTCGGGCTGATGCTGACCCTCCGGTCGCTTTTGGACGACTGCCACCTCGAGCTGGCGGTCGCCGCCGAGCGCGGCGGCAACCCGGTCCGCTGGGTCCATATCTCCGAGCACGAGGACCCGACACCGTGGCTCTCGGGCGGCGAGCTGCTCCTGACCACGGGCTACAACCTCGGAACGCCGGCCAAGCAGCGCCGCTACGTCGAGTTGCTGGCGGGGGAGGGCCTCGCCGGACTCGGCTTCGGCGTCGGTTTCGACCACAAGCGGATTCCGAAGGCAATCCTCGAGACCGCCGCCGCGAACAACCTGCCGGTCTTCGAGGTTCCGTACGAGATGCCGTTCATCGCGATCACCGAGCGTGCCGCGGCGACCCTCGTGAACGATCAGTTCGACGCGCTCGAGCGCGGAGGCCAGGTCCACGAGCGGCTCGAGCGCCTGGTCATCGAGGGCGGGGGGCTCGAGCAGATCCTGGCCGCGACGGGCGCCGCGATCGGCGGCTCGGTCTGCGTGGTCGACCGTTCCGGCGCCGAGCTCGCCCGCAGCGATTCATCCGGGTTCGCTGACAAGGACGCCGTGGCCGAGCTGGCTCGCGAGCTCGCGAGCTCCGACATCGCCGCCGCGCCGGTCACCCCCGAGTCGGGGGCGCTCGCCGACCGCGCGCTAGCGGTCCCGGTGCCCGGACGCCGGGGCGGCGTCGCCTGGCTGATCGCGGTATCCGAGCGCGAGCCACTTGGCGATTTCGAGCGGCTGTGCATCCGCCAGGCGGCGATGGTCGTTGGCCTCGAGCTGATGCGCGAACGGGTGGTTCGCGAGACGGAGCGACGTCTCGCGGGTGACCTGCTCGCCGATGCGCTGGGCGAGCGGCTTGGCACGCGACGAGCTGAGCGGTCGTCTGCGCCCGTTCGGGATCGGAGGCGAGGCGGCCGTGTTGATCTTCGATCTCGAGGATCCGCTGGCGGCCGAGCGCCAGCTGGAGTCGGCGCTTGCCGATGCCGGGGTCTCGGCGCTTGTGGCGACGAGCGCGGTCTCCGGGCGGCCGCTGCTGTGCGCGGTGGTCGATGCCCGCGAAGCCGATCCGGTCGCCACCGCCCGCCGTGCACGCGAGGCGCTATCCGGCGGCCCCGGGCGCAACGGCGTTCGAGCTGCCGCAAGCCGGCCCGCAGCGGTCGGCGCACTGCGGCGCGCGTTTCACGAAGCGCGCTGCGCGCTCGAGGCGACTTCGCTTGCCGACGGCAGCGCCCCCGACGTCGCCTCCTATCGGGACCTCGGCGCGTTCACGCTGCTGCTCGCGCTTCAGGACGACGACGCGTTGCGGCTGTACAGCGATGGCCTGCTCGATCCGATCGAGCAGACCGAAGGCGAGTACGGCGGCGAGCTGCTGCGTTCGCTCGAGGCGTTCATCGAGAACAACGGCAACTGGGAGCGGGCGGCGCGCCAGCTCTACTGCCACCGCCACACGCTGCGCTATCGGATACGGAAGATCGAGGAGCTCACGGGCCGGGACCTCGGCCGAGCCACCGATCGAATAGAGCTTTGGTTGGCATTACGAGCAAGGGAGCTAGTGAGATGACAATTGTTGGAGTGCCCACCGAGATCAAGCCCGACGAATACCGGGTGGCGATCACGCCGATCGGCGTCCGCGAGCTCTCCGAGCACGGCCACGATGTCGTCATCCAGCAGGGGGCCGGCGAGGGCAGCGCGATCTCCGACGCCGATTACGAGGCGCAGGGCGCGCGGATCCTGCCAACGGCCGAGGAGTCTTCGACGAGGCGGAGATGGTGCTCGGGGTCAAGGAGCCCCAGCCGCAGGAGGTCGGGCTGCTGCGCGAGGGCCAGTCGCTGTTCACATATCTGCACCTCGCGCCGGCGCCCGAGCTGACGCAAGGGCCTGTGCGACTCGGGGCGCGACCTGCGTCGCCTACGAGACCGTCGAGGATCGCCAGGGCAGGCTGCCCTTGCTGGCGCCGATGTCGGAGGTCGCCGGCAAGATCGCGACCCAGGCCGGTGCGTTCATGCTCGAGCGCCCGCTCGGCGGTCGCGGGATTCTGCTCGGCGGCGTCCCCGGGGTGCCGCCCGCGAACGTGATGATCATCGGCGGCGGTGCCGTCGGCATGCACGCCGCCTTCATCGCGATCGGGATGGAGGCCGACGTCTTCGTCTACGACGTCTCATTGGACAAGCTCCGAGAGCTCGACGTTGCCTTCGGCGGCCGCGCCTCGACCGTGTTCAGCTCGACGCTCTCGATCGAGGAGCGCCTCCCCGACATGGACCTCGTGATCGGCGGCGTCCTCGTCCACGGCGCGCGCGCCCCGCACGTGATCACCCGCAAGCAGCTCGGGCTGATGAAGAAGCACGCGGTGATGGTCGACGTCGCGATCGACCAGGGCGGCTGCTTCGAGACCTCGCGCCCGACGACCCACGGCGATCCCGACCTACGAGGTCGACGGGATCATCCATTACTGCGTCACGAACATGCCCGGCGCGGTGCCGATCACCTCGACCTATGCGCTCACCAACGCGACCCTTCCGTACGTGCTCGCGCTCGCCGACCTCGGGCTCGGCGAGGCCGCGTCGCGCGATCCCGGGCCTGCGGCTCGGCATCAACGTCGCCGAGGGCAAGGTCACGCATCCCGCGGTCGCCGAGGGCGTCGGCATGGACTACACGCCGCCCGAGCAGGTGCTCGAGATCGGCGAGCCCACGGCCAGCGGCTGCCCGGCTCCGACGGCGCCGGGGCGACGGCGACCCACGCAATTCCCAACGTCACTGAAAGGCAGGGCAATCACCGCATGGCCACGATCACCGGCTCCAAGGTCCAGAACTTCATCGGCGGCGAGTTCGTCGAGGCCGCCGAGTACGAGGACGTGATCAACCCCTCGACCGGCGAGGTGATCGCGCAGGCGCCGGTCTCGAGCGCAGAGGACGTCGACCGCGCGGTCGAGGCGGCGCGCAAGGCGTTCGAGACGTGGGGCGCGAGCACCCCGCGCTCGCGCTCGGAGGCGCTGCTGAAGCTCGCCGACGCGATCCTCGAGCACGGCGACGAGTTCTCCGACATCGAGTCCGCCGACGCGGGCAAGCCGCGCCAGGCGTTCGTCGACGAGGAGCTCGAGATGTGCGCCGACAACCTGCGCTTCTTCGCCGGCGCCGCACGCAACATGGAGGGCAAGGCCGCCAACGAGTACGTCGAGGGCTTCACCTCGATGACCCGCCGCGAGCCGGTCGGGGTCGCCGCCCAGATCACGCCGTGGAACTACCCGCTGATGATGGCCATGTGGAAGATCGGCCCGGCGTTTGCCGCGGGTTGCACGAGCGTGCTCAAGCCGGCCGAGAACACGCCGCTCTCGACCTTCAAGCTGGCCGAGATCGCGGCCGACATCCTGCCGCCCGGCGTCCTCAACGTGATCGGCGGCCACGGCGATCCCGCCGGCGTCCGCGCTCGTCACCCACGACGGCGTCGACATGGTCTCGCTGACCGGCTCGCCGGCACCGGCAAGTGGATCGCCAAGGCCGCCGCGGACACGCTCAAGCGCGTGCACCTCGAGCTCGGCGGCAAGGCGCCGGTGATCATCTTCGACGACTACGACCCCGAGACGGCGCTCGAGTTCATCGCCGCGACGGCGCTCTTCAACGCCGGCCAGGACTGCACGGCGGCGACGCGGATCCTCGCCTCCGACAAGGTCTACGACGACGTCGTCAGCGGCCTCGCCGAGCAGGCGCAGAGCTACGTGATCGGCGACCTCGACGATCCCGACACGACGCTCGGCCCGGTGATCTCCGAGGTCCAGCGCGAGCGGGTCGGCGGCTTCATCGAGCGCAAGCCCGACCACGCCGAGGTCGTCACCGGCGGCCGCAACGCCGACCGCGCCGGGCTTCTACTACGAGCCGACCGTGTCGCCAACGTCGAGCAGGACGACGAGATGGTCCAGAACGAGATCTTCGGCCCGGTGATGACCGTCCAGCGCTTCGCAGACGAGGCGAAGGCGATCGAGTGGGCCAACGGCACCAGTACGGACTCGCGGCCTCGGTCTGGACCCGCGACGTCGCGCCGCGCCTTCCGCGTCGCCAACGCGATCCGCTTCGGCGCCGTCTGGATCAACAACCACATCACGATGGCCTCCGAGATGCCCCACGGCGGCTTCAAGCAGTCCGGCTACGGCAAGGACATGTCCGCCTACTCGGTCGAGGACTACACGGTGGTCAAGCACGTCATGCTGAACCTCGAGCTGCCGGAGTAGCGCTGGTAGGCCCCGGAGCGCAGGGGTAGGAGAAGCTTTCCCGACCCAAGGAGAGCGATGCCTGAACAGCAGCCCGACGACGAGACGACCGCAAGCGACGAGGGCCCGGTAGAGACTGGCCGCGAGAGCGCAGACGACGTGGCGCAGAAGCTCAAGGACAACGAGGAAGAGATCGAGCAGGGCGACGAGTAGCTGCAACCGGGGCGGGTTGCTCGCGCATAACGCGGACAACTCGCCCCACGCGGATCAGCTCGCGCGCACGTACGTCAGCTCGAAGTCCAGGCGCCACTCTTCGCCGTCCTCGGACATCTCCCAGCTTGCGTCAATGCGTGAGGCGTCGGCGCTGAGCTCACCGACGAACCGCTGGTGGAACTCGGGGGCGTCGCGCTGCTGGCGCAGCACACCGTCGGCGAACGTCATCGCGTAGACGCGCTGTACGCCGCGGGCGTCGGAGTAGAGGACCGAGTAGTTGTCGAAGGCGTCGTCGTAACCGGTGATCGCGACCGTCGGGAAGGGCAGGTGGCCTTCCCATGGGGATCCCGGCGTTGCCGTGCCTTCCGCGGTCTGAGCCAGGAACGCGCCCTGCTCGGCCCAGGCGAACGTCGAGGTCCCGCGCATCACCACCTCGCCGTCCACCACCGCCTCCATCTCCCAGTCGCCGATCAGCGGCTCCAGTTGCTCCAGTTTCGGGTTCAAAAGGCGTCCTCTCGATTCATCGGTGGATGGCGGGTAGGGGGAACTCATGACACAAGTTCCAACGCTTCAGCTCAACGACGGCAACACGATCCCCCAACTCGGCTTCGGCGTCTTTCAGATCGACCGCGGCGACACGGTCGACGCGGTGACCACCGCGATCGACATCGGCTACCGCCACATCGACACGGCCGAGATGTACGGCAACGAGGCCGAGGTGGGCGAGGCGATCACGAAAGCGCCCGTGGACTACAGCGAGGTCTTCGTCACGTCGAAGCTCAACAACGGCTTCCATGAGCCCGACGACGCGCGCCGCGCGATGGACGAGACGCTCTCGAAGCTCGGCTACGACCACGTCGATCTCTTTCTCATCCACTGGCCGCTGCCGACGCTCTACGACGGCGACTACGTCTCCACATGGAAGACGCTCGAGGAGTTCAAGGCCGATGGCCGCGCCCGATCGATCGGCGTCTCGAACTTTCAGGTCGAGCACCTGGACCGGCTCGCCGCCGAGGCCGACGTGATCCCAGCCGTCAATCAGATCGAGGTGCATCCGTACTTCGTCAACGCCGAGGTCCGCGCCTATGGCGAGGAGCACGGGATCGTCACCGAAGCTTGGTCGCCGATCGCGCAGGGCGGAGTCCTCGACGACGAGGTGATCGGCGAGATCGCAGGGCGCGTCGGACGCACCCCCGCCCAGGTCGTGCTGCGCTGGCACGTCGAGCACGGTCACGTCGTCTTCCCGAAGTCGGTCACTCCGGAACGGATTCGCGAGAACTACGAGATCTTCGACTTCGAGCTGAGCGACGACGACATCGCCAAGATCGATGCGCTCGACCGCGGCGAGAAAGGGCGCACCGGTCCGAACCCGGACACGTTCGACCACATCCCCGACTGAGCTACGGCCGCTACGCGGGTGCGCTCGGCGTGAACGGGCGCTCCTCGAAGAGGCCGCCAGGGCCGACGGTCACCGCGGTGGCCTCCGGAATCTCGCGCCAGACGCCCGGGAGGTCGGAGAACGGCTCGGAGACGACAAGGCGGTCGTCGTCCGACAACTGGGCGAACCGCTCGGTGGCCTCGATCAACCCGACGGTCTGCTCGATCGCTGCGATCGGGTCGTCCTCGAGTCCAAATGTGAGCGCAAGCTGGAAGACGACCTCGGTGTCGGTGGACCCGTGCACAGCGGCAAAGCGATCGGGGTCGATCGCCAGCATGAGGTCACGTCAGCCCATGCCGAAGCCGTCGCCGTTCGTCGTTTCGGCGCCAAGGCGCGAATGGAGGCTCTGGTCGACGATCCCGTGTTGGGTCTTGAACAGCAACTCCTCGATGTGGACCGGCTGTCCATGCCAGGCCATCCAGCGGCACATAGCCGGGGATCATCGCAGCGGGTGGGCGATTTCGTCGGCGTGCAGGCGCCCGGCGATCAGGGCGAGCGGCCCGAGGATCGCCGGCACGAGCGCCGGCGACGATGAAGACCGTGGTGATGCCGAAGGCGTCCCCGGCGGGACCGGCGAGAGCCATCGACACCGGCAGCAGAGCCAGCGAGACGAAGAAGTCGAGGCTGGACACGCGCCCGCGCAGTTGATCGGGCACCCGCCGCTGCAGCAGCGTTCCCCAGATCACGTCGCCGACCCCCGCGGTGGCGCCGACGATCAGCATCGCGATGACCATCACCCAGAGCTGGTTGGCTAGGCCGATCGCGGCAATGGGCAGCGAGCCCAGGCCCCAGACCAGCAGCATCGTCGTCAGGTAGCGACGTGGCAGCGGCCGCGACGAGATCGCCAGTGCACCGCATCGCGGAGCCGATGCCGAACGCGGTGAGCAGGACGCCGTACGCGCCCGCGCCCGCGTCGAGACGCTCGCTGACCGCAAAGGGGATGAGCACGTCGATCGGCCCGATCAAGAAACAGCACCGCGACCAGCGCGAACATGAGCGTCGTCCACAGCCACGACGTACTGCGCACGTAGCGGGCCCCCTCCCGCAGGTCGGCGAGCGCGGCGCCGACCCGGCAGCGGTCCGGTCTCGCGTTCGGCGGTTCCGCTGAACCCGGATGCCGAACAGGCAGGCGGCGGAGACAAGAAACGTCCCGGCATCGACCATGATCGCCGCGCCCGGCGAGAGGGCAGCCACGGCGATGCCGCCGATCGCCGGCCCGGCGGCGAACTCGGCGAGTGGGCGCAGCGTGCCCTCGAGCCCGTTCGCGGCGAGGATTCGTCCTCTGGAACGAGATGCGGGACGAGCGCGGTGTACGAAGGGATGAAGAACGCCTCACCGCCACCGACGATGAACCCGGCGACGGCCAGGTGCCACAGCTCGAGCCCTCGCTGAGCGAGAGGATCGCGACCGTTGCGACCACCGGCCGCGCGAACGAGGTCGGCCGCCACCATCACGGTTCGCCGCGGCAGACGGTCGGCAACGATCCCGCCGGGAAGTAGAAACGCGAGCAGGCCGGCGGAGAAGCAAGCGATCACGAGCGAGAGCTGAACCGGACCGCCGCCGAGCTCGATCACCTGGAACGCGATCGCGACGATCCAGATCCCGTCGCCGGTCAGCGAGATCGCCAGAGCCGCGAACAGCAGCCGGTAGTCGCGACGACGCAACGGATTGAGGGCGATGGGAAGCGGCACTATCGGCAGCGATCATGCTCTACTTGGACGATGCACACTAAAACGAAGGGGAAGGACCCTCGATGGCGATCAGCGCGCGCGAGCAGGGACAGATCGACGCGGCGAACGCAAGCGGCAGAACGCCGGTCGTGTTCATTCACGGCCTCTGGCTACTGCCGTCCAGCTGGGACAACTGGGTCGCGTTCTTCGAGGAGAACGGCTACGCCGGCGTCACCCCCGATTGGCCCGACGACCCCGCGACCGTCGAGGAGGCGCGGGCGAACCCCGACGTCCTCGCGAAGAAGTCGCTCAAGCAGATCGCCGACCACGCGGCCGAGGTGATCGAGGCGCTGGACAAGAAGCCGGCCGTCATGGGGCACTCGACCGGCGGGCTGCTGGCGCAGCTGATCGCCGACCGCGGACTCTCCGCCGCGACGGTCGCAATCGACCCGGGCCCCTTCCGCGGCGTCCTGCCGCTGCCGGTCTCGGCGCTGCGGTCCGCGATGCCGGTGCTGAAGAACCCGCTCAACCGGGGCAAGGCGGTCACGCTCACCCTCGACCAGTTCAAGTACGGCTGGGCCAACGCGCTCGACTGACGAGGAGGCCAAGCAGCTCTACGACACGTACCACGTGGCCGCGCCGGGAGTGGCGCTGATGCAGATGGCCAACGCGAACCTCAACCCGTTCACCGAGGCGAAGCTGGACCCGAAGAACCCCGCGCGCGGGCCGCTGCTGATCATCGACGGCGAGGTCGACCACACGGTCCCGTGGGCGATCGCGAACGCCTCCTACAAGCGCCAGAAGCACAACGAGGCGGTCACCGAGATCGCGAAGATCCCGAACCGCGGACACTCGCTGACGATCGACAGCGGCTGGCGCGAGGTCGCCCAGACCGCGCTCGATTTCGTCAAGCGCTTCGTCTAGCGCGGCGGCAGCAGCAGGCCGAGCTGGCGCGACTGCGCGACCAGCCGGCCCGTCCGGGGTCCAGAGCTCGCCCGTCCTCCTCGAAGAAGCCGTCGCGGACGAGACTGGTCGTGAAGCGCCCGAGCAGCAGTGAGTCGGGGAGCGGAAGCGGCGCGCGGAAGTGGACGGTGAGGTCGATGGTCGGCGCCGGGATGCAGGGCGTCGAGCATCGGCCACGGCGCCGGAAACCAGGCGTCGGCGAGGACGGCGATCACGCCGGCGCGTCGAGTCGGCCGCCGCTCGCGCAGGCCGAGCCAGCCGCCGACCTCGCCGCGGTCGGCACTGCTGAACGGCGGCTCGCCGAAGCGGTGCTGCATCGAGAGCCGCTGCGTGAACGGCGGCGGGTTGTCGCGGGGAAAGTCGCCGGCAGGGAGGTCGCGGTCGCGATCGGGCGGCGGGCGGTCGCCCGACGCCGGCGGCTCGACATCGGGCATCGGCGCCGTTGTCGCGCTCGGTGCCCTCCCAGGCCTTCGAGTAGGCGGCGAGCGCCAGCGCGATCAGCTTGTCGCCCTGCTCGAGCCGGCCGCTGACGGTCGTAAGCGAGCGCCCGGCGCGCTCGACCGCGGCGCTCACCCGGACCGGGCCGTCGGCCGGAGGGCGCAGGAAGTGGGTTGTCACCGAGCGCGCGCTGCGGGTCGGATCGTCGACCGCCAGCTCGAGGCCGTGCATGAGGATCGCCATCACGTAGCCGCCGAGCGGCCCGCGTGGCGTATGCCATCCGGGCGCGATCTCGCCGTCCCAGGTGTCGGCGGCGCCCTCGGCCGGGGCGAGCGCGATGTCGTCGTCGAAAGCGGGTCACGGGCGCGGCACGATAGCTTCGCGCCATGGCAGGCGAATTCGAGCGAGCACGGGCCTGGCATCGCGGGATGCTGGAAACGCTCTGCGACGTCATCGAGCCGTGGGAGCACGGCGAGGTGCTCATCGCGAGCCGAGTATCCGAACTACTGGAACTACAACGTCGTTCAGGTCGACGGGCGATCCCGGCGTGAGCGCCGACGAGCTGATCGCGGTCGCCGACGACAAGCTCGGCGAGGTTCGAGCACCGGCGCGTGGACTTCCTCGACGCTGACGCGGCCGAGGCCGTTCGCGGCGATTTCGAGGCGGCGGGTTGGAAGGCGACCCGGCTCGTCTACATGCTCCACTCAGAGCCGCTGCCGCCGGGCGAGACGCTCGAGGTCGAGGAGGTCGACTACGACGCCGTCGTCGACCTGCGCCGTGAGTGGAACGCCGAGGACTTTCCCGGACATCGATCAGGAGAGCACACCTCGCCACGTCGCAAAGGCTGTCTCAATGACCCGCGACGTGCAGGTGATCGCCAGCCTCGAGGGCGGTCGAGCCGGTCGGCTTCGCCCAGCTCGAGTATCATCGACGGCAGCGCCGAGATCACCCACGTGTTCGTGAGCGCGAAGCACCGCGGCTCTGGCCGCGGCACGGCGATCACCCGCGCGGCGATCGAGGCTGCCATTGACGACGTCGACGACCTCTGGATCGTCGCCGACGACGAGGACCGCCCGAAGGAGCTCTACACGCGCCTGGGCTTCCGACCCGCCTGGACCACGACCGAGTTCCTGCGGCTGCCGCCGCGCTAGGCGCTTGCCCGCGCCCGCCGCCACGGGCCGGCGCGCGCGCTTGCGGTCCTTGAGGATCCGGTGCGCGGCGTTGTGGCCCGAGCAGCCGGTGACGCCGCCGCCCGGGTGGGTGCCGGCGCCGCAGAGATAGAGGCCGTCGACCGGCGTCGCGTACTGCGCCATCTCGGGGTGCGGGCGCATGAATGCCATCTGGTCGAGGCCCTGCTCGCCCTGGAAGATCGAGCCTCCCTGCAGGCCGAAGATCCGCTCGAGGTCCGGCGGCGCCAGTACCTCGTACTCGAGCACCGAGTCCTTGAGGTTCGGCGCGAACTGCGTGAGCTGCTCGATGCAGGTCTCGCCGTAGCGCTCGCGGTCGCCTCCTTCCACTGGCCTTCCTCGGACGGGCCGTACTGGGTGAACATCGTCATCACCCAGCGGCCGTCGTCGGTGAGCGTCGTGTCGACCGCTGAAGGCAGCTCGGCCTCGACGTAGGGGTGCTCGGCCGGCTTGCCGAGGTCAGGCGTCCTGCCAGGCGCGCTCGAGGTAGTCGATCGAGGGGCAGATGTTCACGCCCGCCGTGCGCATGAGCTGCTGCTCCTCATCGGTCACGCCCGTCGTACACCGGCGGCTCGGAGAGCAAGAGGTTGACCTTCACCGAGGCGCCGCGGGTTCGGTAGCGGGCCATGTCCTCGGCGATCTCGTCGGGGAAGTTCTCCGCGCCGGCGAGCTCGAGGACCGTCGTCTTCGGGTGCGCACCGGAGGCGACGATCGGCGCGCTTCAGCTCGGTACCGTCGGCGAGGGTGACGCCCACGGTGCGGCCGTTGACGACGTCGATCGACGCGACCTCGGCGTCCGGTGCGGATCTCGGCGCCGGCAGCCTTGGCCGACTCGGCCATCGCCTTGGTGATCGCGCCCATGCCGCCGATCACCTGGCCCCAGGCGCCCTCGATCCCGCCGCACTCGCCGAGCGCATGGTGGAGCAGGTTGTAGGCGGTGCCCGGCGTGCGCGGTCCGGCCCAGACGCCGACGACGCCACTCGACGCGGTCGAGCCCTTCAGACCGTCGAGCTCGAAGTAGTCGTCGAGCAGGTCGCCGACCGACATCGTGAAGACGCGGACCAGCTCGTGGATCTCGCGTCTTGCGAGAAGCCCGCCATCCGGCCCGCCTCGCGCAGCAGCGCGGCGAGGTCGCCGGGAGCCTTCGAGCCGAGTGCCGGCGGCTCGCGCAGCATCATCGGCTTGACGAAGCGCGCGGCGCGGTCCATCAGCTCCTCGAACTTCGGATAGTTCTCGGCGTCGTGCTTGGAGTACCGGGCGATCGACTTCGCCGTGTTCTCGACCTCGTTGAAGAAGAAGATCGGCCCCTCCTCGGTGAGCGAGACGTAGGCCGGGTCGAGAGGGATCGCCTTGTAGCCGTAGCGCTCGAGCTCGAGGTCGGAGACGATCTTCGGCTGCAGCATCGAGACGACGTACGAGCAGCGCGAGACACGGGCGCCGGGCCAGAGCTCCTCGGTGACGCAGGCGCCGCCAAGGATGTCGCGGCGCTCGAGGCAGACGACGTTGAGTCCGGCCTTCGCGAGGTAGGCGGTCGTCGTCAGCCCGTTGTGGCCGCCACCGACCACGATCGCGTCATATGAGCGGGGACCTCGTCCGGGCGCCCCGCCATTTGCCGAGGTGGACGCGGGCGGGGTGGAACGGGTGGCGGCTTCCATCGCCGCCACACTACCACTACGTGCAATTGACTACAAGGTCAGGATCGGCGGATTTGGACGATGCGGACCCTCGAGCCTGTCGAGCTGCGAAGCCGCGGTGCAATCTGCGTCGCCTGTTAGCGCGGCCGTGACGTTGATCGGTGTTCCCGGGGCCAACAGGCCGAACGGACCGTCCGCGTCGTTTCCCCCTTCGCGATGTTCCTGCTCTTCACGTCATTGCGACCAAGCTCACTCGCGGCATAGACGGTGCCGCCGCCGATCGCAAGAACCAGCGCGAGCGTTGCGACGACGTTCGCGTAGCTCAATCTCGAACCCAGACTCATTCCCGCCTCCTTCATGAGTGTGCAGACGCGACGTAAGTCAGCGGCGAATTACGGCGTCGAGCGCGACCGCGCTGCCGTCGACGATCGAGACTGGGTTCAGCTCGATAAGCGAGAGCCGGAACTTCAAGAGCAGCTCGCCCACCCGCTCAGCCACATCAACGACGGCCTCGATGGCTCCGGGGTCCCGAGCGAGAACGTTCGCTCCCCGCAGCCGCCCGATCGCTTCAATGATTCGCTGAGCGTTGGCAGGCAGGGGGATGATCGCCACGTCGTCGAGCGCTTCGGCAAGCACCCCGCCGAGGCCGACGACGAGTGCCGGAACGACACCATCGCTCCGGGCGGCAACGATCACCTCGAGGCCGGCGGGCTGCATCGCCTCGACGAGAAGTGAGCTCGATCCGTGCTGCGCCTCGGGAAGCCTGGATAGCCGCTCAAATGCGGCGCGCAGCTCCTCCTCATTGGCCACGTCGAGAGCAAGCCCTCCGGCTTCCGCCTTGTGCTGAATCGCTGGGCCGCTCAACTTCAACGCGACAGGCCAGCCGATCGCTCCCGCGAGGGCCAGGCAGCCGTCGACCTCCAAAGCCTCGCCTCCTTCGGGCACCGCCACTCCGGCAGCCGCCACGAGCCGCTTGGCCTCGGCCTCCCCGATCCAGCCGTCCTCGGCCGCGAGCATCCACCGATGCGCGGCCGCGGTGGCCTCGGCGATTTCGTGCATGCGGGCGGGGTGGCCGCCCGGCCGCGAGAGCGCCGCTGCGCACGCGAGCGCGGTGCGAAGCCCGGCGATCGAGGGGACCCCGTGCTCGCCGAGTTCGTACGCCGCCTCCTCGTCGAGCAGGTCAGGGAGCGTCGAGGCGAAGAGTGCCGCGACGCCGGACTCGAGCGCCCCCGCCGCAAGCCCCTCGCGGACCGCGGCCCACTCGCGCTCGTGCTCCGGAGAGAGCCCACTTGGGTGGTCGTAGCAGAGCAGCAGCAGGTCGATTGCGGGGTCGCCGCCGACCGCTGCCGCGATCCGTCGCAGGCGATCCGTCTGCGCCCAGATCAGAGAGGTGTAGTCGAGCGGGTTGGCGACAGTCGCCGCCTCGGGCAGCAGGCCGGCGAGCGCGATCTCCGTCGAGCCGGAGAGCTGGGGCAGCTCGATCCCGACGCGCTCGGCCTCGTCGGCGGCGAGGCCCGAGTCTCCGCCGGAGCAGGTGAGCACCGCGATACCCGGGCCGCGCGCTCGCGCTCGCGGCTCGGCCATCGCCTTGGCGAGCTCGAGCAGCTCGTGCGGGTCCGCCGCCCAGGCGCCGCCCGCTTCCTCGAGCAGTGCTCTGAAGATCCGCTGATCGCCGGCGAGCGCGCCGGTGTGCGCAGCCGCCGCGCGCATCCCCGCGGCCGAGGAACCGACCTTGAGAACGGCGACGCCGACCTCATGCTCGGCACATACCGCGAGCGCGTTCGCCAGCTTGGCGCCGTCCCCGTCGGACTCCAGGAACAGCGCGACCGCGCCGACGTCGCGGCTTTCGGCCAGCGCAGCGAGCCAGTCGCTCGCGTCGAGCACAGCCTGGTTTCCGGTCGACACCAGGGTGTGAAAGCCGATACCGCGACGCGAGCCGATCGCGTTGACCGCGACGTTGCCGCTCTGCGAGACCATCGCCACCCGCCCCGGCCGAAGCTCGGGTACGGAGTCGCCCCACAGCGGCGCCCGTGCTCCGACCGCCACGACGCCGTTGCCGTTCGGACCGCAGACCGGCAGGCCCGCGTCGAGCGCCGCCGCCCGCAGATCGGCCTCGAGCTGACGCCCCGACTCCACCTCGCCAAAGCCGGCGGCGAAGACGATCGCGCCGCCGCAGCCGCGGCTGGCGATCTCGCCGATTATCGGCGGCACCGCCGCGGCGGGGACCGCGACGACAACAGCGTCGACAGCTTCGGGCAGGTCGGCGACGGCCGGCACACAAAGGTGGCCGTGGACCTCCGAGCGCTTTGGATTGACGCCGTAGACCGACCCCTCGAACCCGGCGCGCGCCAGATTGGTGAACACCGTGTCGGCGTAGGAGCCGGGCCGGTCGTTGGCACCGACCACGGCGACCGACCGCGGCCGCAACAGTGGCGTCAGGTCCCGGGTGGTGCGTTCAGTGGAGGATGCGCTCGACACCGCGGCGCTCCAGCCCACGCGCGACGATCAGTCGCTGAATCTCACTCGTTCCCTCCCAGATGCGATCGACTCGCAGCTCGCGCAACAGCCGCTCGGCGACGTTCGAACGCAGATAGCCACGACCGCCGAACGCCTGAACACAGCGGTCCGCGCAGCGACACGCGGCCTCGCTGGTGAACAGCTTGGCCATCGAGGCTTTGTGGTGCACGAGCTTCGGGTCGGCGCCCGCGTCGGCAAGCTCCGCAACGGTGAAGGTGAGCAGTCGGCCGGCGGCGGCATCCGCGGCAGAGTCGGCAAGTGGAAATGAGACACCTTGGTGATCGAAGACGCGCGCGCCGCCTTGCTCGCGGCTGGTCGTCCACGCGACGGTCTCGTCGAGCAGCCGCCACATCGCGCCGACGCACCGCGCAGCGATGCCCAGTCGCTCCTCGGTGAACCACGACCGCTGGAGGTCCTCGCCGTTGCCGACGCCGCCGATCACCTCTGTGCCGGCGATCTCGACGTCGGTGAAACGGATGGTCGGATGGCCGTCGGGATAGTTGTGCGTGAAAGCCGGGTCGTCGACGATCTCGATCCCGGGCAGCTGGGCGTCGACGACGAAGAGGGTGGGGAGGCGGTCGGCGCCGTCGATGAGGTTCGCCATGACGACGTAGACGGCGGCGTGGTCGCCGCCGGTGACGAACCACTTCTCGCCGTTGAGGCGGTAGCCGCCGTCCGTACGCTCGGCGGTCGACGCGATTCCCGATGGGTCGGAGCCGGCGTCGCGCTCGGTGACGGCGTAGGCGTCCTTCAGCTCACCGCGCAGCGCCGGTCGCAGCCAGCGGTCGATGTGCTCGGGCGAGGCCTGGGCCCACACGTTGTAGGCCTGCGGGACGTGCCAGTGAATCGCGTTGGTCGAACGCCCGTACTGCTCTTCGACGAGCGCCCACTCGAGCCGGCTCCAGCCTTGGCCACCGTGTTCGACGGAGTGCATACCGCCGTCGAGTCCGGCATCGACCGCGGCTCGTTTGACCGCTGCGATGGTCTCCTCGGGCAGCTTGCCACCGAGCGCCTCGGCCTTCTCCTCGAGCGGGATCAGGACGTCTTCCACGAATGCGCGAGCGCGGCTCTGGACGTCCAGAGCGAGGGGTGCGGCCGTCGCCAACTCCATCTTGCAAGCGAGGCTAACATGCGATTAACTACAAAGTCAATGACGCCCTCTCGTGCCCAGCTCGACCTCGATCCGCGCGATGTCGCGCGCACGTTGAAGCCGGTCGAGCAGGCGACGATGCTGCCCCCCGCGGCCTTCGCCGATCAGGGGGTGTTCGAGTGGGAGGTCGACGAGATCTTCCGTGGCTGGATCTGCGTGGGGCACGTATCAGCGGTCGACGAGCCCGGCAAGTTCGTGACCCGTGAGATCGGCCCCGACAGCATCGTCGTAATCGCCGGCGAGGACGGGGTCCCGCGTGCATTCCTCAACGTCTGTCGCCACCGCGGCGCCCGGATCGTCGAGGAGTCCCAAGGCCAGGTGCGCAAGCGCCTGCGCTGCCCGTACCACGCCTGGTCGTACGACCTCGATGGCTCGCTGCGCGCCGCACCGCACATGGATGGCGTCGAGGACTTCGACTTTGCCTGCAACGGTTTGCTCGGCGTGCGCTCGGCGGTGATCGGTGGACTTGTCTTCATCGATCTCTCAGGCGAGGCACCCGCGATCGACGAGCACATCGGCGACCTGCTCTCACATCTCGAGCGTTACCGCCTCAGCGATCTTCGTCTCGGCGGCGAGGCGACCTACGACGTCGCCGCCAACTGGAAGGGCATCGCCGAGAACTACAACGAGTGCCTGCATTGTCCGGGCGTCCATCCGGAGCTCAATGCGCTCAGCCATTACATGAGCGGCGACGACGTCGAGGGCGACGGCGGATGGTGCGGCGGCTCAATGACCCTGCGCGAGGACGCGTCGACGATGGCCTTGGAGGACGCGGGTCAAACCGCCGATCGCCCGCCGATCGAAGGCCTGCCCGAGGAGGAGGTCGACAAGGTCTATTACTTCGCTGTCTTCCCGAACGCGCTCGTATCGCTGCATCCCGACTACGTGATGGTCCACACGCTCTGGCCGCAGGGTCCGGGCCAGACCCACGTGACGTGCGAATGGTTCTTCGAGCAACGCACGATGGCGGAGCCGGGGTTCGATCCAAGCGATGCGATCGGCTTCTGGGACATGGTCAACCAACAGGACTGGTACGTCTGCGAGCTGACGCAGAAGGGGGTGGGTACGCGTGGCTATGTCGCCGGGCGCTACTCGGCCGAGGAAGTCGACGTCCACGCCTTCGACCTGATGGTCGCCGAGCGCTACATGGAGGCTTTGAAGGCCGGATCGGAGATCCCAGCGTGAGCAACAAGATTGCGGAGCAGCTCGGCGAGGTCGGGCTGCCGGAGCCGGTCGCGGATCTGGCGAAGCGCGACTGGGACGCGATCATCGTCGGCGGTGGCCATAACGGCCTGACGGCCGCGGCTTATCTCGCAAAGGCGGGGCAATCCGTGCTCGTGCTCGAGCGTCGCGAGCGCCTCGGTGGTGCGGCGACGCTCGAACGGCCCTTCTCCGACGACCGCTACGTGGTTAGCCCGTGCGCCTACGTCGTCGGCCTGCTCGACCAGCTCGTGATCGACGAGCTCGATCTGCACAAGCGCGGCCTGCGCTACTGGGTAGCCGACCCGAACCTCTGGGTCCCGTTCGACGACGGCAGCTCGTTCGCGCAGTGGCTCGACGACGCCAAGACGCAGGCCAGCCTTGAGGGCCTCGGCGTCTCGGCCAAGGACATCGAGGGCTATTGGGCCTACGAGGAGCTTTTCGACGATGTCACGCAAGCTGCTGCGAAAGGGCGACCGCGACACCTGGGTCGGAGACACGCCGACGCGCGACGAGATCGAGGCGATGCTCGGCGGCTCGCAGGAGATGATCGACCTCGTCTTCGAGGCCTCGATCGCCGACGTTCTCGACAACTACATCTCTGACGAGCGCCTGAAGACGGCGCTGTTCGGCCAGGGAATCATCGGGACCTGGGGCGGGCCCTTCGAACCCGGGACAGCCTCGATCAAGCTCATGCATTACCAGGGCGATCTCGACGGCCAGGGCCCCGTCTGGGGCTACGTCGAGGGCGGCATGGGGATGTGCTCGTTCGCGATCGCGGATGCCGCCGCCGAGGCGGGCGCCGTGCTCGCGTGCGGCGTGCCGGTCGCGCGGATCAAGCCTGGGGAGGGCGTGACGCTCGAGGACGGGACTGAACTGCGCTCGTCCACGGTGATCTGCAATGCGGACCCGAAACGGATGGCCGGGCTACTCGACGGCGCGGATCTTCCCAGCGAGTTCGCCGGCAAGCTCGAGGCCTGGAAGATCCGCAGCCCGGTCGTCAAGTTCAACGCTCGGCTCGACAAGCTTCCGACCTGGACTGCGGCACCGGGAGAGAGCTTCCCGGCTCAGGCAACGATCGACGCGACCGGGACGATGGCCGAGGCCCAGGCGGCGTTCGAGCGCTGTGCCGCCGGCGAGCCGGCTGTCGCGTTCGGCGAGATCTACATCCAGACCGGCTACGACCCGAGTCCGGCGCCGGAGGGCAAGCACCTGATGAGCGTCTTCGGCCAGTACGCGCCCTACGACATCGCCGACGGCGACTGGGACTAGCGCCCGCCCCCAGGTCGCAAAGCAGTTCATCGAGCTGATCTCGCGCTTTGCGCCTGACTTCTTCGACTGCCTCGCCGAGCACGAGGTCCTCGGCCCGCCCGACATCGAGGAGCGGATCGGACTAACCGGCGGCAACATCTTCCAGGGCGAGGTCACCCCCGATCAGATGTGGGAGAACCGCTTCGCAGCGCGCACACCGGTCGACGGCCTCTACATGTGTGGCGCGGCCACCCACCCGGCGGGCAGCGTCATCGCGCTCAACGGTCGCAACGCCGCGACGGCCGTGCTGGCCGATCAGAGCGCCGCGGTCGCGACCTGATCTGATCTGCGCGAGCATTGAGCCGTGGCGCGATCGCCCCGGCCAGCCATCTGCATCGCCGCCTTGGCTCTCGCCGCGCTGTCGTCGCCAGCGGTCGCCATGGCCGAGCCCGACACAGCGATCACCGCGGGGCCGACCGGGCGGACCGGCGACTCGAGCCCGAGCTTCGCCTTCGAGTCGACCGATCCCGCGGCGACGTTCGAGTGCAGCCTCGACGGCCGAGCGTTCACGCCGTGCGCCTCACCGATGGCCTATGCCGGCGTGACCGAGTCGCCACACACGTTCGCGGTGCGGGCCGTGGACGCTGCCGGAAGCGCGGACCCGACCCCGGCAGAGCGCGACTTCGTTGCCGATGCGAGCGTAGGCGCGATGGTCACAGCCGCACGCAGTCAGCACCCGGCCGACCGTGTGGAGGTGGCGCTACGCGTCGATGCGGAAGAGGGACTGTCAGTTGTCGCCAAAGGCGCCATGAAGGTCGGGGAGCGCAGCTTCGAGCTTCGCCGCCGGCAGTTACGGGTCCGCCGCGGTCGGACTGTCATTCGGCTGGTGCCGGAGACGCAGAGCGCAAGCGCCGCCATCGCCGCCGCGCTGCGCCGGGGCGAGTCCGCAAGGGCAAGCGTCCAGGTCGTGCTCGTCGACAGGCTCGCCAACCTCGTTCGCGTGCCCGTTGCGGTACGCCTCAGCGCGCCGTGAGGGCGCGCTCGAGGTTGTCGAAGCACCTGGTCCATCCGCCCTCGTGCTCGCGCCGTGCCTTCTCGTCGAGCAGGCCGCTGTGCGTGAAGTTGACCGTGGTCGCTCCGTCGGTCTCCTTGAATTCGATCTCAATCAGCGTCTCGTGTTGGTCTTCGTCCCAGATCCAGGTGAAAGCGAGACGGCTCGGCGGGTCGACCACGGTGTACTCACCGCCGCCGCCGTGCTCCTCGTCCTTGTCCGGATCGCGCATGACGACGCGGACCCGGCCGCCGACGCGCAGATCGACCTCGGCCGCAGACGTCTCCCAGTCGCGCTCGGCGTGAAACCAGCGGCGCAGCACCTCCTCGCTGGTCCAAGCGTCGAACACTTTCTCGGCGGGAGCCTCGTAGGTGCGCTTCATCCGCAGCGTCGTCGTCAGGCTCATCGCCCTGCCCGCCGCTGCCGTCGAACGTGCAGGGTCAACCAGCCGCGGGCCAGCAGAAGGCTGGCGCCGGCGCCCGTGAGCGATGGCAGCAGCTCCTCGACCGGTACACCGCCGACGTGCGCGATCACGATTGCCCGTCGTACTCGTCGTGGCGGCGCACCCACTGATTGGCCGGCGTCTGCGGGTAGCCCTCGGGAGAGTCCTCCCAGGTCTCCTGGCGACCAAGCGCAGTGATGTCGAGGTAGCTCCAGACCCCGCCGAGCGCCTCGTCGCCGCGGCCGTCGACGAAGTACGTGCGGAAGATCCGATCGTCGTCGTCGCGAAGGAACGCGTTGGTGCCGTGCCACTCGCCGACGTCGAAGTCCGAGTCGAAATCGTCGGTCAGCGTGTACCACGGGAGCGCTTCCCAGCCCATCCGCGCCTTCAGCCGCTCAATGTCCGGTTGCGGCGCGCGCGAGAGGAAAACGAGCGTGGTGTCGCGGGCGTTCAGGTGAGCGGGGTGGGTGGCCTGGTCGGCGATCCACGAGCAGCCGGGACATCCGCCCTCGGGCCAGCCGTTGACGCCCGGCTCGAAGAAGAACCGGTAGACGATGAGCTGGTGGCGGCCCTCGAAGAGATCGAGAAGGGTCGCTGGGCCACCGGGACCCTCGAACGCGTAGTCCTTGTCGACCGCCAGCCTTGGCATGCGCCGGCGCTCGGCCGCGAGCGCGTCGCGGGCGTGGGTCAGCTCCTTCTCCTTCAACAGGAGTTCGCTGCGGGCGGTCTCCCATTTCTCGCGCGAGACGGTTGGTGGCGTGTTCATTTCGGCTCTGTCTCCTTCAGATAGTCGTCAACGACATCGAATAGGCGGCCCCACAGGGCGCGCTGGCGATCCATCCACTCGGCCGCTTCTCTCAGTGCATCGAGCTCCAGGGAGAGCACGTGGTTGCGGCCCTCCACCGAGCGGGTGACGACGCCGGTTTCCTCGAGCACCTTCAGATGCTTGGAAATCGCCGGCTTCGACACACCGAAGTCCGCGGTAGCGTCGCCCACGGTCGCCGGACCTTCGGCAAGCCGTTCGACGATGCCGCGGCGAATCGGGTGAGAAAGCGCCTTGAACGGATCGTTAACCATAGGGTTAACGATAACAGGTGGGTCGTCGCGTCAGAGACCCGTGCGGTGGACGACGCGGCCGTCGACCATCGTCAGCAGCGACTTCCCCTTCGAGACCTTCTTCAGCGGCAGCTCCATCAGGTCGCCACCGACGACAACCAGGTCCGCGGCAAGCCCGGGAACGATTCGACCGCTCAGGTTGTCCTGGTGCAGCTGGAAGGCGCCGTTGCGCGTGTGCATCTCCAGCGACTGCTTGAGGCTGATCCCCTGGCCTCCGAAGAGAGGTTCGGGATACCCGGCGTAGACCTCGTCGGCGGTGCGGTTGACCGCCATCTCGATCTGGCGAAACGGAAGCAGCGGATCGACCGGCCAGTCGCTGCCGCCGCAGAGCGTCGCACCGGCGCGCTGCAGCGATCCGGACGGATAGACGTTGCGGTAGCGCTTCGGGCCGAGGTAGTCGCGCAGCCGGTCGACGGTGTAGCTGTCGCGCTCCGCCCACTGCATCTGCATGCTCGCGAGAACGCCAAGCTCCTTGAAACGCGGGAAGTCCTTCGGGTCGACGAGCTCGAGGTGGGTGATCGTGTGGCGGCGGTCGGTCGCGCCGTTGGTCGAGCGCGAGGCCTCGAAGCCGTCGAGTGCGCTGCGTGCCGCACGGTCGCCGATCGCATGGACGTGCACCTGCCAGCCGGCCGCGTCAGCAGCCGTGATCGCGGCGTTGGCGGCGGCCGGCTTCCAGTAGGTGGGCCCGCGGTCGTCGCCGGGAGCCCAGCGCGGATCCTCCTTCGTCCCCTTGTTCACGAGGTACGGCTTGAGCAGGGCGGCGGTCTGCGTCGGGTACTCGATGACCCCGTCGAAGAACATCTTCAGGTTGTCGATTGCGATGCCCGGCCGCCCGTAGCTGGTGCGCAGCGACTCGGCGCGGGCCAGCATCGCGGCGGGATCCTCGGACTCCTCGGCGTCGACCTGAATCGCGACGTGCGGGCGCAGAGGCAGCGGGCCGCGGTCGGCGAGGATTGCGAGCGCTGCCAGTTCGCGCTCTCCGAGCGGCGGCGTGCAGGCAGGAGGTGATCCCCGATCGGCGCCATCAGCTCGTAGCCGGCGGCGAGTCGCGTCAGCATCCTCTTCGGGAGTTGGCACCGGGGATCAGACTCCGAGACGAGGCCGATCGCGTTGTCGAGCAGGATCCCGGTCGGCTCGCGGCCAGGACCACGACGGATCTCGCCGCCCGGGGGTCGGGCGTCGAAGCGTCGACCCCGGCGAGCTCGAGCGCGCGCGAGTTGGCGAGCGCGATGTGGCCGTCGAGCGAGATCACCAGGATCGGCCGCTCGGTCGGCAGCCGGTCCAGGTCCTCCTTCGTCGGCATCTCGTCCATCGCGGTCGCGTCCCACAACGAGACGGCAAGCCAGCCGTCGGGTTCGCGCTCGACGCTCTTCGCGAGCAGCCGCCCGATCCGCTTGACGAGCTGCCGATGTTGAGCTGGGCGTAGTTGAGGGTGGGAACGGTGAGGAGCCGCCCACCTGTCAAACGGATGAGCGTGGCCGTCATGGATGCCGGGGAGCAGCGTCGCTCCGCTTGCATTGATCACTTCGGTGCTCGAACCGGCCAGCGCCTGCACCTCGGCATCGGACCCGACGGCGATCAGCCTGCCACCGGCGATCGCGACCGCGGTCGCGCCGCTGACGCTCGCGTCCATCGAGAGCACTCGCGCGCCGACGATGGCGGTCTCGGCCACTTCCGCCTTGCGCCGTGCGAAGGCCCACGCCGGCGCGGGTAGGGCCGCCGCCCCGACGACCGCGGCGCCACGTCCGAGAAACGCACGACGAGAAAGCACGAACGCCATCCTTTCGCATCACTGACTACAAAGTCAATGCGCATCGCGGGGCCGCCAGCGACGCCGGTAAGGTCGCCCCATGGCCACCGACGCTCGCGAGCGGATCCTCGAGGCGGCCTGTGATCTGATCGCCAGCGACGGGATCGACGATGTGCGCATCGCGCGAGTCGCGATGAAAGCCGGGGCGTCGACCGCACTGGTCCATCACTACTTCTCGACCCGCGAGGAGCTGCTCGAGCAGGCCCTTGTTCACTCGTTCGAGACGGCCGGCGCCGAGCGCTTCGCCGAGGAGCCGGGCGGGGAGCCGAGCCCGAGCCGCGGCCTGGCCCGGGCGATCGAGGCGTGCCTTCCCCTGCCAGGAGAGCAGGAGCGCGATTGGACGCTGTGGGTCGAGCTCTGGCTGCGCGCCGTGCGCGGGCCGCAGCTGCGCCCGCTCGCGGCGGATCTCTACGGCCGCTATCGCGAGTGGTTCGCGACGTTCATCCAGGCGGGACTCGATCGCGGTGAGTTCAAGTCCGAGCGCAGCGCAACCGAGCTCGCGGACCTCGCGGTCGGGCTCGTCGACGGCCTCGGGATCCGCGCCATGGTCCGCGACCCGGAGATGGACCTCGAGCGCGCCCGTACGCCTGATCGCCGAGCAGCTCGCCGCGGCGCTCGGTGTCGAGGCCGAAGCTCTGCTTGCAACCGACTAGCGTCGAGGAGTAGGTTTCCTGAACGGCGGTTCAGGAATGGACCGCCGGCATGGGAAGGAGCCAGGCAGGGCGTGAGCCCGCGTCCGCAGATCGACCACATCCGTCGGCCGCAGCTGCTGGCTGCGGCTGCGGAGGTCATCGCCGAGCGGGGATTTGCGGCGACGCGGATTGCCGACGTCGCCGAGCGCGCGGGGACGAGCCCAGCCGGCGTCCTCTACTGGTTCGAGTCGCGCGACGAGCTGCTCGCCGAGGCGCTGACCTTCGCCGAGGAGACGTTCGCCGAGACGCTCTGCGCGCTCGTCTTGCGCACCTCGACTGCCCGTCCGAACGCCTTGTCGCACTGATCGAGAGCTCGGTCGGCGGCGACGATGACTGGACGCTGTGGATCGAGCTCTGGACGCGAGCGCTGCGCGACCCGAGTCTCGCGGAGTCGCGCCAGCGCCTCGACGACCGCTGGCGCGCGCAGATCGCCGAGGTCGTCGCGCGAGGGCCAGGAGGCGGGCGACTTCGCGGGACCCGACCCCGACCGGGCTGCGCTCGAGCTGTCGGCGCTGATGGACGGGCTCGCGGTGCAGGTTGCGCTCGGCGACCGGGTCGTCACGCCGGCGCTGATGCGCGCGACGTGCATCGAGGTGGCCGAGCGGCTGCTCGAGACGGAGCTCGTCGTCCCCGAGGAGGTGGCGGTCATGACGCGATCTTCAGCCGCCGCCAGCTGCTGCAGGCCGGCGCGGGGCTTGCGCTCGCCGGCTACGGGCTTGGCGGCTGCACCGTCGCAGCGCCAGGTTGACCGCTCCGCCGCGGGGCGGATCATCAAGCCCGAGGTCGACGGCGACCTGCTGATCTACAACTGGGCGCAGTACATGGATCCGCAGCTCAAGAAGGGCTTCGAGGAGAAGTACGGCGTCAAGGTCACCGAGGTCAACTACGACAACCTCGAGGGCATGGTCATCAAGCTGCGCTCGGGCGCGCAGTACGACCTGATCTGGCCCTCGACCGAGTACGTCGCGCGACTCGACGCGGAGGGCCTGCTCGCGCACTTCGACCGCGGCCTGCTGCGCAACAACGACAACATCTCGAGCTTCTACGACAGTCCCTGGTGGGATCCGAACGACGAGCTCGGGATTCCCTACACCTACTACACGACCGGAATCGCCTGGCGTTCGGATGAGGTCACGGACATGACAGGGCTCCTGGAACGACCTGCTCAACCCGGCCGGGGCGGACCGCATGTTCATCCTCGACGACTTCCAGGAGGCGATCGGCGAGGCCAACCTGATCAACGGCTTCGACCTCAACACCGAGGACTCGGCCGAGCTCGAGGTTTCGAAGCAGACGCTGCTCGAGCAGAAGGACAACGCGCGCGGATTCTCGACGAACAGCGTGCAGAACCTGGTGTCCGGCGCCGCCGTCTCCACCAGGCGTGGAACGGCGACATCGTCAACGTCCGCAACCAGGTCGACGACCCGTCGCTCTACCGCTACGAGACCTGCGCCGAGGGCGTCCCGGTCGGGACCGACCTGATGTGCATCCCGGTCAACGCGCGCAGCCCGGGCACGGCGATGCTCTTCATGGACTGGATCATCGAGCCCGAGAACGCCGCGCAGAACGTGCGGTGGAACGGCTACCCGCAGCCATGCGAGGGCGGCAAGCAGGCGTTTGCCGAGCTGGTCAAGGACGAGCCGGCGATCGACGTCGACCTGGAGGCGCTCGGCGACGGGCGGCCTCGAGTATCGCCTCGACGATCCCGTCGCGCGGCGCGAGTGGACCGACGTCTTCACGGAGGTCAAGGCGGCCTAGGGGATGGCGGCCGGGCGCTTCTGGGACCGCTTCCTGCTGCCGGGCGGGATCTGGCTGGTGGCGCTGTTCCTGGTCCCGTGCGTGTTCGTCCTCGCGCTTTCGTTCGGCTACGTCGACGACCTCGGCCGCGCGGTCTACTCGACCGAAACCGACAACTACGCCGACGCCTTCGACCCGATCTACGTCCCGGTGCTGCTGCGCTCGGTCTTCTACGCGGCGCTCACGACGCTGCTCTGCCTCGCGATCGGCTACCCGGTCGCGTACTACATCGCCCGCTACGGCGGCCGCTATCGCAACGCGCTGATCGCGCTGCTGGTGCTGCCGTTCTTCGTCAACTACCTGGTGCGCACGTACGCCTGGGTCGCGCTGCTCGCCGACGAGGGCCTGGTCAACAACGGCCTGATCGACCTCGGCCTGATCGACGAACCGCTGCGGATGATCAACACGCCGTTCGCGGTGATCGGCGGCCTCACCTACGGCTATCTGATCTTCATGATCCTGCCGGTCTACGGCTCGATCGAGCGTCTCGACCGGTCGGTGATCGAGGCGGGCAAGGACCTCTACGGAACGCCGCTTCAGACGTTCCTGCACGTGACCCTGCCGCAGACCAAGCAGGGCATCCTCGCCGGCTCGGTGCTCGTGTTCCTGCCGTCGGTCGGCGACTTCGTCTCGGCGCAGCTGCTCGGCGGGCCCGACACCTACATGGTCGGCAACCTGATCCAGGACCAGTTCTTCGCCGCCAACAACTGGCCGTTCGGGGCGGCGCTGACCGTGGTGATGATGCTCTTCCTCTCGATCTGGATGGTCGGCTACCTGCGCTCGGCGGCGCGCGATGTGAGGGGGGCTGCAATCTGATGGAGCAACGGCGGCTTCGATCGAGCCGCGGTTCCTGCGCTGTTCACGATCTGCGTCTACCTGTTCCTGTTCGCGCCGATCTTCGTCGTCGTCCTGTTCTCGTTCAACTCGGTCAAGTCGCTGAACGTCTTCGAGGGCTTCTCGCTGCAGTGGTATCGCGAGTTCTTCGCAGGACGAGTCGCTTCGCCAGTCGCTGTTCGCCTCGCTCGAGATCGCGGCGCTGACGGCGGTGGCCTCGACGATCATCGGCACCCTGCTCGCGATCGGCCTCGTCCGCTCGCGAGCGCGCTGGGCGCCCGGCGCGAACATCCTGATGCTGGTCCCGCTCGTGGTGCCGGAGATCGTCACCGGGATCTCGGCGCTGCTGATCTTCAGCCAGCTCGGGATCGCGCTCTCGTTCTGGACGATCGTGCTCGCCCACATCACCTTCTCGATCTCCTACGTGACGATCGTGGTGCGGGCGCGGATGGCGCGATCAGCCAGGAGGTCGAGGAGGCGGCGATGGACCTGGGTGCGACCCGCTGGCAGTCGGTGCGGCTGGTGCTGATCCCGGCGCTGTGGCCGTCGGTGATCGCGGCCGGGCTGCTCACCTTCGCGTTCTCCTTCGACGACTTCGTGCTCTCGTTCTTCACCACCGGCGAGGACCTGCAGCCGCTGCCGGTGCGCATCTGGTCGGCGATCCGCTTCGGGCTCTCGCCGACGATCAATGCGATCGGGACGCTGATGATGGTCGTCTCGCTGACGACGATCGCGCTCGCGGTGGCGTTGCCGCGGCTGTTCGGCCGGCGCGAGTCCGGCTTCAAGGTGCTGACCGCAGGAGAGGGCTAAGATGAGCGAGGCAATCGCAATCGAGAACGTGACCAAGCGCTTCGGCGAGCACGTCGCCGTCGACGACGTCAGCCTCGAGATCGAGCAGGGCGAGTTCTTCTCGCTGCTCGGCCCGTCGGGCTGCGGCAAGACGACGACGCTGCGGATGCTCGCCGGCTTCGAGGTCCCGAGCGCGGGCCGGATCATGCTCGAGGGCGAGCCGGTCGAGAACGTCCCGCCCTACAAGCGCGACGTCAACATGGTCTTTCAGAGCTACGCGCTGTTCGAGCACCTCGAACATCGCCGACAACGTCGCCTTCGGCCTGCGTCGCCGCAAGGTCGACAAGGCCGAGATCAAGCGCCGCGTCGGCGAGGCGCTCGAGCTCGTCAACCTCGCCGAGCGCGCCGACGCGCGCACGAACGAGCTCTCCGGCGGGCAGAAGCAGCGGGTCGCGCTGGCGCGCGCGCTCGTCAACCGCCCGAAGGTGCTGCTGCTCGACGAGCCGCTCGGCGCCCTCGACCTCAAGCTGCGCAAGCAGATGCAGGTGGAGCTCAAGCAGATCCAGCGCGAGGTCGGGATCACCTTCGTCTACGTCACCCATGACCAGGAGGAGGCGCTCTCGATGTCGGACCGGATCGCCGTCATGCACGCCGGGCGCGTCGCTCAGTGCGGTCCGCCGGAGGACGTGTACGAGCACCCCAGCGGCGAGTTCGTCGCCGGCTTCATCGGAATCTCGAACCTGATCGAGGGCACCGTCGCCGACCGCGGGCAGGTCCGCCTCGACAACGGCATGCGCATGCCGGTGAGCGTTGCCCGACGGACCTCGGCGCTCGGCGACCGCGTGAACCTCTCGATCCGCCCCGAGAAGATCGCGATCGACGAGGAGGTGACCGACGACATGGTCTCCATGGAGGGCACGATCGAGGCCCGCGTCTACCTTGGCGTGATGACGCAGATCACGGTCGCGCTCGGCGACGGTGCCCGCCTCGTCGCGCTCGAGCAGGCCTGGCACCGCGCTCGCGCCGACGACCGGTGGGAGCCCGGGATGAAGGTGCGCATCGGCTGGAGCGCCGAGAACTGCCTGGTTCTGCGCTAGTCGTCGGCGCCGGCCTGGCGGGCCTCGTCGCCGCGCGCGAGCTCGCCGCGCGCGGCCTCGAGGTCGAGGTGCTCGAGGCGCGTTTCCGCGTCGGCGGGCGCACCTGGTCGTGGGAGCTGGGCAACGGTGCCGTGATCGAGATGGGCGCCGAGTTCATCCTGCCCGGCAACACCGAGGTCGCTGCGCTCGCTGCCCAGCTTGGGCTCGGCCTGTGGGACAAGGGAATGCGGTACGGGATGCGCGAGCCGCGCGGCGGCCAGGCCGTAACCGCGGAGGAGTTCGCGATCGGCGTCGCCGCGGTCGCCGACGCCCTGCAATCGATGGAGGGGCACCCGACCGCGCGCGAACTCCTCGACTCGCTGGCGATCGCGCCAGGCGCGCGCGAGGCGATCCTCGCGCGCCTGGAGATCTCCGCCGCGAGCTCAGCCGACGAGGTACCCGCGACAGCCATGGCCGGCCTCGCCCACATCGGCGACGAGCCGGCGCCGAGCATCGCCGGGGGCAACCAGGGCCTCGCGCTCGCCCTGGCCCGCCAGCTCGGCGACCGCGTGCGGCTGGGGGACGCCGTCGCCGGGATCGGCTGGGGCAGTCAGGGAGTTCGGTTGGCAACCGCGGTCGGGCCATGAGGCCGAGGCCGATGTCGCCGTGATCGCCGTTCCCGCAAACGTGATGACTTCGGATCGAGTTCGACCCACCGCTGCCAGAGGCCAAGCCCGAAGCCTTCGCGAGCGTCCGCTACGGCCACGCGGCGAAGCTATTCGTCCCGCTCGCCGAGCCCGCCGAGCCGAGCGCGGTGATGAACGTCCCAGAGCGCTGGTGGTGTTGGACCGCGACCGGAGAAGGCGACGAGCCGATGCCGGTCGTCAGCTGCTTCGCGGGCTCCGCGCTTGACGCGCTCGAGGTCTCGAGCTCAGGGCCGGCCCGAGTGGATCGAGTCGCTGGCCGCGCTCAGACCCGAGCTAGCGCTGCATCCCCGAAGGAGCCGTGCTCTCGACGTGGGACGACGACCCGTGGATCGCGCGCCGCGTACTCGATCTCGCCCTCCGAGGATCTGACCGCGGCGCTCGCCGAGCCGGTCGGCCCGCTGGCGTTCGCCGGCGAGCACACGGCGGGGCCGTTCGCAGCGCTGATGGAGGGCGCGGTCCGCTCGGGCCGCCGGGCGGCGGAACAGATTCTGCGCCGCCACGAGCCCGAACGTCGCTGAAGGCCGCCTATAGGACTAACTCCGCGACGTTCGGCGCAGGGGTGGCCGGGGCGTTCGGCGCAGGTGGGTGCCCCTAGGCCAGCGCCTCGCTTGCAGACACGATCTCGGCGCCCATGTTGACCTCCATCATCTTCAGCGCTGCGTCGCCCAGCTCGGGGTCGATCGGCACAACGGCGTCGCGTGCCACGCGGAGCTTGAAGCCGCGCACGTAGGCGTCGAGCGCCGAGTACAGGACGCACTGCTCGGTCACCTGGCCGATGAGGACGACGGTCTCCACCTCCTTGATCCGCAGCAGGTGGTCCAAAGACGAGCTGTAAAACGCGCTGTGGCGCACTTTCTGCACGAAGAGCGAACCCTTGGGCGGCAGAAGCGGCTCGACCAACTCGGGGCGCTTTCCCTTCATCGCGTGCCCGCCCAGGTCCTTCGACGTCGCGGTGAAGTCGTCGTAGTTGTCGTTGACGTAGACCAGTTCGGCGTCGGAGTCGCGTGTGGCCTCGATCAGACCCCGAATCGGCTCGATGCGGCTCTCCGCCTGTTTCGCGAGGGCATCCGCGTCCTCGTGGTCATAGGGGTTGAGCATGTCTATGACGATGGTGGCGAGGCGCGACATATCTCGCAGTATTCCCTGTAAACCGCGAGAATCACGCACGAATGGGTAACCAATCGGTCCGCTGGCGTTCGCGGGCGAG
Source organism: uncultured Solirubrobacterales bacterium (assembly GCA_963746215.1). Taxonomy (GTDB): domain Bacteria; phylum Actinomycetota; class Thermoleophilia; order Solirubrobacterales; family 70-9; genus WHSW01. Next base: position 145,956 of record CAVVAT010000007.1, on the reverse strand, counting down.
CACACCGCGGGCCCGTTTACCGCGCTGATGGAGGGCGCGCTGCGCTGACGTCGCTAACCGGTCGTGGCTGGATGCGCCCCGCAGCGTACATCGGCAGTTCGAGCTCGCCGGCGGTGCGGTCGAGCTGCTCCCACATGCGCGAAACGCCAGCGGTTCCCAGTCGTCGCACACGGTCGACCGCCTCGAGGTCGAGGACGTCGGTGATCAGCTCCTCCGTCGTCCCAGCTTCGACCCGGACCAGTCCCTCCGGATCAATCACGAGACTGCGACCGAGCCCTGCGGGAGACGGAGCGTTGACATTGACGACGTACATCTGATTCACGATTGCGTTCGCGCGCGCGGTGATCAGCTCGGCGGCGCGATCGCTCGTCGTCGTCAGCGTCGGCTGGAGCACAACCTCGGCTCCCATCCAGGCGAGCTGCCGGAACGTCTCGGGAAAGAACCCGTCGTAACAGATCGCCAACCCCGCACGACCGATACCGTCGAGGTCGAAGACGACAAACTGTTTGCCAGGGGCGGTTTGCTCATGCGGCTGCCACGTAAAGGCCTTGCGGTAGAGCGCGGCGATCTCGCCACGCGGCGAGATTGCGACTGCGGTGTTGTAGATCCGCCCGTCGTCGCCACGCTCATAGATGGAGCCCGGCACTAGCCAAAGACCGGTCGCAGTGGCAATCTCGCCGAGTCGATCGGTTAATGGGCCGGGGATTTCGACGGCGACCTCGCTAGCCCACCCCGAGCTCTCGTCGAGCGGTCCGGGGAGGGCGGCGAGGTGAAGCTCAGGCAGCAGCAGTAGCTGCGCGTGAGGGCTTATCCGCAGGACGGCCTCCGCCTGCTCCGCCAGCCCTTCGAGCGCCGCGTCCGGGTCGCGAGGGGTCGACGCCGTCTGCAGCGCCGCTATCGACAGGGTCCTCACGGCTCAGCCGTCCAAGACCCGTTCGAACGCCCTCGTAATCTCCTCGCCTTGAGCTCCGTCGAGGACCGGCTCGAAGGTGCAGTTTCGCGTGTAGGACTCAGTCGGGAAGATCAGCTGATTACGCGCCAGTTCGGGGTTGCGCTTGCGCAGGATCTCTCTGACGCCGGCGACCGGCGTGACGTAGTTGACGTACTCGGCGATATCCGCCTGCACCTGGGGGTCGTAGACGTAATTGATGAACGCCTGCGCGGCCTGTGGGTCCGGGGCGCCCACGGGGATCTCCATGCTCGTTGACCACAGCATGCACCCCTCCTTCGGCATCACGAACTCGACGTCGGGATTCGTTCTCTCCATCTGTACGGCGTCCCCGGACCACCCGAGTGCGATCGCGGTGTCGCCGGTTTCGAGTGAGCGGATGTAGTCGTTGCCGGTGAAGTCTCGGATCTGTCCGTCGTCGGCCGCGGCCTCGATCTTGTCCACGGCCTCCAGCCACTGATCGGTGGTCGCGGTATCCGGGTCGATGCCCATGCACTTGAGCGTCATCGGAACCGAATCGCGCATCTCGGTCAGCATCGTCACCTTGCCCGCGTACTGCGGATCGAAGAGGTCGCAGATCGAGTCGATGTCCGATGCCAGGTCGGTACGGACGATGAGCCCCGTCATCCCGCTCTGCCACGGAACCGTGAAGTCTCGGTTCGGATCGGCTGCAGGATCTCGCAGCGCCGGGATCATGTTCTCCTCGACGTTCGGGATCGCTGCCTTATCGAACTCATAGAGGAAACCGAGGTCGTGCATCCGCGCCGCGAGCCAGTCGCTCAGCGTGATCAGACTCCGTCCACCCGACTCCCCTCGCGCGAGCAGCGGGCGCATCTTGCCGAAGAACTCGTTGTTGTCGTTGATCTCCTCGATGTACTCGACGTCGATGCCGGTGTCGGCCTCGAATTCGGCGACCGTCCCGTTCTTCCCCGGATCGATGTACAGCGGCCATTGAGAGATCTGCAGCTCGCCGCCTGGTTCGCCGGCAGGGACCACCCCCGGGCCGGTCTCGGCACCGCCGATGTCGTCGTCGCCGCAGGCCGCGATCGACAGAGCGAGAACGAGGGCGACTGCCGCCGCCGAGATGGGTTTATTTTGAATCAGATTTCAAGAATATGTCGGTCCCGGTGCCGCTGTCAAGAGGGGAAACCGGCCGACATCATGAATAACCTTCAAGGATGCGTCAAAAGAACCAGGGGCTCCGGCGCGAGCAGCTGCGCGCCGCGGCCCGTGCCGTCATGCTCGAACGCGGTGCTGTCGGCGTTCGGGTCAAGGACATCGCTGAGCGCGCCAGCCTCTCGCCGAGCCTGGTCCTCTACTACTACCCGGAGCTCGACGACCTGCTTCTCGATGTGTCGCGCGATGCGATGCGTCGCTACGCGGAACGCCGTGCCGAGGCGGTCGAGGCGGTCGAGGACCCCGCGGCTCAGTTGGCGCTTGCGATCAGGCTCGGTGTTCCGACCGGACCGGAGGACGACGACAGCCGGCTGCTCTACGAGCTCGACGCCCTGACCGGCTCGAGCCCCCTGTTCGCCACGCTGTCGGCTGGATTCTTCGACCGCCAGGCGATCCTCTACGAGCGGATCGTCGCGCGCGGTGTGGCCACCGGAGCCTTCGCGGTCAGCACGGATTCCGAAACGATCGCGCGCGGCCTCGTCGCGCTCGAGGACGGGCTTGGCCTTCAGGTCGTCCTCGGTCACCCGGGCATCGACGGTCCGACGGCCGAGCGGATTCTGCTCGATTGGGCGCAGGCAGCGCTCGGGGCGAGGTTTCCCGCGGCCGCAGCCAGGCGCGACATCTCTCGCAATCTTCCCTGTAAAAGCCCGAAATCACAGACGGATGGGTAACACTCGTTTCAGTCATGGATTTTCGCTGCATCTATGAGCAGGGATTCGCCCGCGTCGCCGCCTGCACTGCAGGCGCCGTGATCGCCGATCCGCCCGGCAACGCCGAGGCGGTCCTGCGTCAGGCGCGCGCCTGCGCGGATGAGGGCGTCGCCGTCGCGGTCTTCCCTGAGCTCAACCTGACCGGCTACTCGATCGAGGACCTGCTCCACCAGGACGCGCTGCTCGACGGTGCTGAGCGGCGCTCGAGGCGGTCGTCGCGGGCTCCGCCGACCTGGTGACCGTGCTCGTCGTCGGCGCGCCGCTGCGCCACCGCAACCGCATCTACAACTGCGCGGTCGTCATCCACCGCGGCCGGGTGCTCGGCGTCGCGCCCAAGTCATACCTGCCGACCTACCGCGAGTTCTACGAGGGCCGCCAGATCGCCGCGGGCGACGACGAGCGCGGCGAGATCCGCATCGCCGACGCGGATGTGCCGTTCGGGCCCGACCTGCTGTTCGACGCCGATCGACGTCCCTGGGCTCGTGCTCCACGCCGAGATCTGCGAGGACGTCTGGGTCCCGATCCCCCCGAGCTCCGAGGCGGCACTAGCCGGGGCGACCGTCCTGCTCAACCTCTCCGGCAGCCCGATCACCGTCGGCCGCGCCGAGGACCGCAAGCTGATGTGCCGCTCGCAGTCCTCGCGCTGCCTCGCCGCCTACGTCTACGCCGCGGCGGGCGAGGGCGAGTCGACGACCGACCTCTCCTGGGACGGGCAGACGATGATCTACGAGAACGGCGTCCTGCTCGCCGAGACGCGAGCGCTTTCCCGACGGCGACCGGCGCTCGGTCGCCGACGTCGACCTCGACCTGCTGCGCCAGGAGCGGATGCGGATGGGGACGTTCGACGACAACCGCCGCACGCACGCCGAGCGCGTGAGCCGGCTTCCGCCGGATCGAGTTCACGCTCGACCCGCCGGGCTGGCGACCTCGGCCTCCTGCGCGAGCTCGAGCGCTTCCCGTTCGTGCCCGCCGACCACGAGCGCCTCGAGCAGGACTGCTACGAGGCCTACAACATCCAGGTCGCCGGTCTCCAGCAGCGGCTGCGGGCGATCGGCGACCCGAAGGTCGTGATCGGCGTCTCCGGTGGTCTCGACTCGACGCACGCGCTGATCGTCGCCGCGAAGGCGATGGACCGCGATCGGCCGTCCGCGCACGGACATCCTCGGCTTCACGCTGCCCGGCTTCGCGACAAGCGAGGGCACGAAGACCAACGCCAACGAGCTGATGCGCGACCTCGGGATCACCGCCGCCGAGATCGACATCACCGAGACGGCGCGAGCTGATGCTCAAGGAGATCGACCACCCCTACGCGCGCGGCGAGAAGGTCTACGACGTCACCTTCGAGAACGTCCAGGCGGGCCTGCGCACCGACTACCTGTTCCGGATCGCCAACCAGCGCGGCGGGATCGTGCTCGGCACCGGGCGACCTCTCCGAGCTCGCGCTCGGCTGGGCGACCTATGGCGTCGGCGACCAGATGAGCCACTACAACGTCAACGCCGGCGTCCCGAAGACGCTGATCCAGCACCTGATTCGCTGGGTTGTCAGCTCGGGTCAGTTCGACGACGACGTCAACCACACCCTGACCGCGATCCTCGAGACCGAGATCAGCCCCGAGCTCGTGCCCGGCGAGGAGCTCCAGTCGACCGAGTCGAACATCGGCCCCTACGCGCTGCACGACTTCACGCTCTTTCACGTCCTGCGCTACGGCTTCCGGCCGTCGAAGATCGGCTTCCTCGCCATCGCACGCGTGGGGCGACGTCGAGCGCGGCGACTGGCCGCCGAACTTCCCCGAGGGCAAGCGCGCTCGCCTACGACGAGGCCGAGATCCGCAAGTGGCTCGAGGTCTTCTGCAAGCGGTTCTTCGGCTTCGCCCAGTTCAAGCGTTCGGCGCTGCCGAACGGGCCGAAGGTCTCCCACGGCGGCTCGCTCTCGCCGCGAGGCGACTGGCGTGCGCCATCGGACACCTCGGCGGACGCCTGGCTGCGCGACCTCGAGCGCTGGACCGTCGACTAGGGCCCTAGGGAGCGGCGGCCGCCTCGGCTGCCGGCACGGTCGGAGCCGCGCGTCCGCCTGCCGACCCCTCGTCCTGGGTGAGCTTGTGGGCGAAGTACACGGGGATGATCGAGAGCAGGATCACGAACACGGCGACGACGTTGACGATCGGCAGCTGGTTCGGCCGCGAGAAGTTGTTGAGGATCCAGATCGGCAGCGTGTCGTCGCCCGCGCCGACGGTGAACGTGGTGACGATGATCTCGTCGAACGAGAGCGCGAACGCGAGCAGCGCGCCGGCGACCAGTGCGCTGCGAAGGTTCGGCAGCGTGACCATGCGGAAGGTCTGCCACGGGGTCGCGCCGAGGTCGGCCGACGCCTCCTCGAATGAGGCCGACATCCGCCGCAGTCGCGCGATCACGTTGTTGTAGATGACGACGATGCAGAAGGTGGCGTGCGCGATCACGATCGTGATCAGGCCGAGGTCGATGCCGAAGATCTGGGTGAAGGTCGAGTTCAGCGCGATGCCGGTGACGATTCCCGGGCAGCGCGAGCGGCAGGATCACCAGGAACGAGATCGTCTCGCGGCCGAAGAAGCGGTGGCGGGCGACGGCGAGCGAGGCGCGAGCGTGCCGAGGATCAGCGCGACGGCGGTCGCGAGCAGGCCCGTCTTCATCGAGTAGATGAGGGCGTCGCGCGCGCCTGCGTTGTCGAGCGCCTTGTCGAACCAGTCCAGGGTGAAGCCCGGCGGCGGCCACTCGAACGTACGCGCCGTGCTGAACGCGTAGATCACGACGACCAACAGCGGGATGTAGATGAACGCGAGCGTGAGCCCGGTGCCGAGGCGCAGCAGCAGTTGTGAGCGTCCCGAGAGTCCTCATAGATGCTCGAAAGCTCCGAGTCGTCTGGCGATCAGCAGGTAGATGATCATGATCGCGATCGGCACCATCGCGAACGCGGCCGCGAGCGGCAGGTTGACGGTGAAGTTGTCGCGGACGATCGTGGCGATGAACTGATCACCCGACCCACCAGGCCGGGCGTGATGAAGTCGCCGAGGGTCAGCGAGAAGGTGAAGATCGATCCGGCGACGACGGCCGGGAAGACGAGCGGCAGGATCACGCGGCGGAATGTTGTCGCCGGGCTTTGCGCCCATGTCCTCGGAGGCGCTCAGCAGCGTGTCCGGGATCCGCTCGAGCCCGGCGTAGATCGGGATGATCATGTACGGGAGCCAGATGTAGCTCATCACCAGCCAGACGGCGACAAGCCCGTAGCCGGGGCCCTCGAGCCCGAGCGGGTCGAGCGCCCAGTTGAGAACACCCTCCTGGCTGAGAATCCCGCGCCAGGCGAACGCTTTGACCAGGTAGGCCGACCACAGCGGCATCAAGACCGCGACCACGAGGAACGCGCGCATCCGCGGCTTCGCGACCTTCGCCATGAAGAACGCGATCGGGAAGGCGAGGATGATGTCGGTGACCGTCACGAGCGCGGCGATCAGGACGGTTCGAGCGGCGACGTCGCGGTAGACGCTGCCCTCCGCGATCTCCTTGAAGTTGTCGAGCGTGAACGACTGCTCGATCTCGCCGCTCAGCTCACCCAGGCTCCAGAAGCTGGTGATGAGCAGTACGGCGAGCGAGCCGAGGTAACCGATGACCAGCCACCCGATCGGCCCGGCCAGAAGCGCCCCCACCTGCAGGCGGGGACGACCGTGGAAGAGGTCGGCGAGCCTGTGGCCCACCGACCTCTTTACGGGTCATGTTGCGGTTGACGCTTCTATCGGCCGTCCTTCGGCTGACCCGTCCGCCCCCGGACGCGAAGCGGAGGAGGCGGACGGAACGTCATTTCTTCTCTAGCCCTTGACCTCGTTCCAGCCCGCGACCCACTCGTCGTAGGTCTTGCAGACGGAACCGCGATCGTCACCACAGTCCGAAACGGGGGTCCGCCAGAACTCGATCTGGTCGAAGAACTCCTCGTCGTCGGCGTGGTAGATCTCGCAGTGCTTCGGGTCCGCCGTGAAGTCACACGACTTCGCGTTCGACGGGGCCTCGCCGAACCACTCGGCGACTGCGGCGTTTGCCTCCGGACTGATGATGTGGTCGAGCCACATGTACGCGCAGTTCGGATTTGCGGCATCCGAGCTGATCATCCACGTGTCCGACCAGCCGGTCGCGCCCTCTTCAGGGAGTACGACCTCTTCCTCTGAACCGTCGGCGTTGAGCAGGTTGACGATCACCTGCCAGGTGGTGCCGACGGAGGAGTCGCCGTTCGCGAACGCGCTGATCTCCTTGGTGTAGTCGGACCAGTACTCACCGATGTGCTCGTTCTGAGCCTGCAGCAACTCGATCGCTGCGTCGAACTGCTCCTGGTCGAGCTCGTACGGATCGGTGATCCCGAGATCCGGCTGATGCTCGCGCAGGTACAGCGCCGCGTCGGCGATGTAGATCGGGTTGTCGTAGGCCGTGACCTTGCCGCTGTACTCGCCGGCGTTGTCGAAGACGACGTCCCAGGACGTGGGCGCCGGCTGGACCTCTGCCGGGTCGTACATGAGCAGGTTCGAGCCGCGGCCGTGCGGGACTCCGTACATCTGGCCGTCGACCGAGTTGAACGGCTGATCCTTGAGCGCGTCGTAGACGTCGGCGTAGTTGGGGATCAGATCCGTGTTGACCGGAACGACGTCGTCGCCCTCGATCAGGCGTGTGGTTGCGTCACCGGATGCGGACACGGCGTCGTACTGGCCGGTGCGCATCAGCTGCACCATCTCATCGGAGGTGTTGCCGATCTTGACGTTGACCTGACAGCCGGTCTCCTTCTCGAAGTCCGACACCCAGTCGACCTTCGGATCGGTCGAGCCGTCCTCGACGTAACCGGCCCAGGCGACGAGGTTGACCTCGCCCTCGCCCTCGCCGAGCTCGGACTGCCATCTCCGACGACGCCTCGTCGCCGCCATCGTCGTCATCGCTGCCACAGCCGGCCGCGAACGCGAGCATGAACACCATCAACCCCGCGATCACCAGCCATGGAACCTTGGCGGGGCTACCTCCCTTGTTACTCATCCGAGTCTCCTCTCGTAACCGCGGCCTCGACCGCGACCGTATGTTCCGGCCGCCAACCGACGACCACCTCCCGTCCGACCTGCTCGAGCGCCTCTGCTGAGGACGTCTCGAGGTTCTGTCGGACAACTTGAAGCTCTCCACCCGCGTCGAGCGTGACCAGATAGCGGGTGATCATTCCCGCGTAGGCGACGTCGCGCACGCGGCCCTTTTCGGTCTGCAGCCCGTCCGTGGACTCGCTCGACTCGAGCAGCCGCACCTTCTCGGGCCGGACCGTGAACGCCTTGCCGTCGCGCTCGAGCAGATTCGAGACGCCGACGAAGCCGGCGACGAATGGGTTGCCCGGCGTCTCGTAGACCTCCGCGGGCGTGCCGATCTGCTCGATCCGGCCCTCGTTGAAGACGGCGATCCGATCGGACATCGTCAGCGCCTCTTCCTGGTCGTGCGTGACGTAGACGAAGGTGATCCCGACATCGCCCTGGATCTGCTTGAGCTCGACCTGCATCTGCTCGCGGAGCTTGAGGTCGAGGGCGCCCAGCGGCTCGTCCAGCAGCAGCACCCGCGGGCGGTTGACGATCGATCGCGCCAACGCGACCCGCTGGCGCTGACCGCCCGAGAGCTCGGACGGCTTGCGATCGCCGTAGCCGGTGAGCCGGACCATCTCGAGCGCCTCGTCGCGCCGGCGTGCGCGCTCGTCCTTGGCAACGCGCTTGACCCGCATCCCGTACTCGACGTTGTCGCCGACGGTCATGTGCGGGAACAGCGCGTAGTCCTGGAAGACGGTGTTGACCTCGCGGTCGTACGGCGCGAGCTTGCCGACGTCCTCGGCCGCCGAGCTCGACCGTGCCCGCGTCGGGCAGCTCGAAGCCGGCGATCATCCGCAGCGTTGTCGTCTTGCCCGAGCCGGACGGGCCGAGCATCGTGAAGAACTCGCCGTTGGCGATCTCGAGATCGATCGACGCAACCGCGACGACGTCGCCGTAGACCTTGCGCACACCCTTGAGCCGGATATCGGCCGGGGAAGCTGACGCGTCGGTCACCCGGCTGACGCTATCCGAACCGTCAGAGGCGTGCCACTCTCGCGTAGGACAAAGGTCGGCCCTTTGACACGCCGGATAGTCCAGGGTGTCTCAGGCGATGAGCCGCAGGAGCGCCACGGTGATCGCCGCGATTGCGACCGTCGGCAGCATCGTCGCTCCGGCGCGCAGGGCGATGGCGGCGGCGCCGATCCCTGCGATCCGGGCGTCGATCTCAATCGCCCCTCCCTCTGGGGCGCCGAGAGTCTCGACGACGACCAGCGCCGCCAACAGGGCGGGCGCGATCAGGCCGATCACTGCCTGTGTTCGTGGCGGCAGATCCCGGGCGCCGAGCAGCACTGGCCCGGCCGCCTTGATCGCTGCCGTGGCGATCGTGAGCGTGATGATCACGATCCAAACGTCGCTCATGCCATGTCCTTGCTCGGTCGCTCGAGCAAGCCGAGCAGGGCGGCACGCCGAGGCGACGATCACCGGCACACCGGCAGGTGTGAACGGGATGAGGACGAAGGCGATCACGCTGCCCAGGGCCGCGACAGCAGTTGGAAGCCCGGGCCGCAGCTCGCCTTCCGCAAGTAGGCAGAGGAAGAAGGCGGGGAAGAGCACGTCCAGCCCGAACGTCCCCGGGTCGCCGATGACGTCGCCAGCCAACACACCGATAACTGTCCCGCCCACCCAGCAGACGTACGAGGGCATTGTCGCGCCGAGCATGAACCGCCAGTCGAAGCGTCCAGCGCCCCGGCTGGCGGCAGCCCAGGAGAAGTCGATCATGGCCTGGCCGATCGCCGCGCGCCGCAACCGGCCGGCCGGGAGCGACGGCGCGAGCGCGATTCCCATCGCGAGGAACCGCATGTTCAGCAGGATCCCGGCGACGATGGCCGCGCCAGCGCCGCCATCGGCGGCCAGGACCGCGGTGGAGGCGAACTGGGCGGAGCCCGCGAACACGATCGCGGACATCACGATTGGCGCGACGGTGCCCATCACGGGCTGGGCGAGCACGCCGAAGGAGATCGAGACCAGGAGCGCTGCTACCGCGTAGGGCAGCCCGACTCGGACGCCCTCGCGAACGCGATCTCCGTCGTCCTGCTCCTCGCCTGTCGCCGCCGCCTCCAAGCGAGGCATTGTGGCGGCGGAGTTCGAGCTAGCGGCTAGAGACCGGCCGGGTGGCGAGCCTGGAAGCCGGCGGAGTCACGCATTTCCGTGCTCCAGCCGGGGCCGTCACCGACGGTCATCGAGGTGTCGAGCCGAAGCCCGGCGATGACCGCGTACATGTGACCGCCGTTCGCATAAGTCGTGATCCACTGGCCGGCGCCGCCCTTGCCCCAGCCGCGGCCCATGAATGAGCCGGACGGCATCGCATACTCGAGCAGGCCCGCGCCGGTGAGCGCGTAGGAGACGGTGCCCGAGCAGTCGTAACAGCGGTCGACCCGACGCGAATGGCCGCCGCCCATGCAGTACGGCTTGCCCTTGACGATCTCGTTGGCGGCTTCGATCGCGCGCTTGACCTTGCGCGGCGCGTTGGCCGGCGGGATCGCAAAACCGTTCTTGAGCTTGGCGGTCGTGCCCGGGGTGGTCGTGCCGGCGGTCGGCGGCGTCGTGCCGCTTCCGCCCATGCCGACTCCCCCGCTGCCGGTGTCAGCGCTCGCTGCGGCCGGTACGGCAAGTGCTCCGGCGACGGCGCCGATGGCCAGCGCTGCCCGAATTCCGCTTCTCGATCCGGGGCGGTTGCGAAGCCCAAAATCCTTGTAGGTCAACGTGCGCTTCTCCTTCGTCGGCCTACGGGGTTAGCTGACGGGCTAGCGCTGAAAGAGCCGCGCTCCCACTCCGGTGGGTTCGCCCCAACATTTGGTTCCCCCGCTTTCCGTCCTCCTATCGGACAGAAACTCGGCTTTACCGATTACTGAGTTGCGGCAGCCTACACAATTCGACGGCGAAGTGCAAAGACCTGCTCACAAAACTGCGTAGAAACGCTTACAAAGAGCCTAATTCGGCTTAAACAAGCGGTGTACAGGGCACCAGGCTCGCAAATATTCACTATCGGCCTGTGAGCCGCCACGCCTGACGGCGCGAGTTCCGGCAACGAATCTTGCGCCTTGATCAGCCGAGGAGATTGAGTTCCGACAGTCGAAACCAAAGCTCCACACCCGTCCAGGAACCAACACCTCACTTGCCCTGTTCGAGGCGCGCGCTCGGGTGGCCGCAGCCGACCCTCAGGCCGGATTCGCCTCTGCCCAGGCCTTGATCTCCTTCGAGTCCTGGATGATCTCGCCGGAGTCCGTGACGAGCACGGGCACCTCGCGCTGGCCGGTCATCTTCTCGATCTCGCGGCGGCCGTCGGTCATGACGTTGAGAAAGCGGGGGCCGAGGCCGAGACCGTGCACCTTCTCGATTTCTGGGTCATAGCCGGCGTCGCGCAGCGCGTTGTAGGCGTTGGCGCATGGGTGGCCGCCGGGCCGTGGTGTCTGGAAGGTTCCCCAGCAGATGTAGAGCTTCATGTCGCCGACCCTATCCAGAGCCGAGCTCGACCGACTGGTTCCAGGTGCCGCGATCGAAGAACGGGAGGTCGGGGGAAGAGGCCGCGCCCTGCGCGACCACCTCGTACATCCGCCGCGGCTCGCGCCAGGCGTCGGGGTCAGCGCTGCCGAAGCGAGCGGTGAGCGCCTTCGCCGTAGCCACGGCCGCCGCCGCGTATGCGCGCGCGCCCATCGTCCGCAGCGCGAGCGACTCGCCGTTGGTGATGTCGAACTGGTGTGAGAGGCCGGTCGAGCCGCCGAGGTCAGCGGCCGCGTCGGCGTCGGCCATCGGCTTGATCATGATCGCCTCGAGGCGGTCCTTGAACTCCTCCCAGATCGCGACGCCCGGGTCGACGGTGCCGGCGCCGTCAGCCGTGGCGTAGTCGCCGTCCCAGCCAAGCAGCTCGGCGAGTGCGGCACGGCCCGGAGGCTTCGCCAGGTGCATCGCCTTCGCGAGCCGCTGCTTGTTGACGAAGGGGAACTGCTGGGCGGTCGTGCCGGAAGTTTCGGCGATCGCGGTCGAGCGCTCGTAGCTCGGGTTGCGCGCGACCTTGGCAACGAGCTTCTGAAGGATCCGCACGCGGTGAAGCGGGCCGGCCACGCGCTCGAGGGCCTCGGCATCGCCGTTGGTCCAGCCGGCCGACGGCAGGTTGTTCCAGTTGGCGAGCCAGCCCTGCGCGGGGTTGACGACGTGCGGGTTGCGCTTGCGCGGGAGATAGCCGTCCCACTCCGCGCGCCCGTCGCCGGGATACGGCAGGCGCTCGTCCCAGCGCTGCGGGCGCAGCGGGTGCAGGCCGGGGTGCCAGAAGCCGATGTTGCCGCGATCGTCCGCCGCCATCACGTTCTCGTTCCAGGTGACGTTGAGCATCGCGCGGTCTGCGTCGGCGACGGTTGTCGCGTCGTTGAGTTGCGAGAGGCCGACGATCGTCTCGAGCTCACGCTTCCAGGCGGCGAAGCGCCGCGCGAGGACGATTCCGTCGCCGCTGTACTCGACCGGGCCGTGAACGGTGCGGCAGATCTGTTGGGTCACCGATCCGGATGGCGCGCTCGGCGCGGTGATCAGGTCGGGCAGGTCGGTGGCCGGCGTGTTGTAGGTGAAGACCTCGTCTCGGCACTCCAGCTTTCGCTCCTCGCCGCGGAACTCGTATGTGTCTGCGCCGGTGAGCTTGTCGACGTAGAGGTCGTCGTTGTCGGACAGGCCAGACGTGAAGCCCCAGGCGAGGTGGTCGTTGTGGCCGATCCCGACGAGCGGGATTCCGGCGGCACTGACTCCGCGGAGATCTGGCTGGGTCGGGGAGTGCAGCTCGAACTCGACGAACAGCTCCGGGATGGAGAACCCGAGCTGCGGCCCGTTGTAGAGATAGGCGCGACCGTTCTCGCGGTCGCCGATCGCCCACATGAACGAGCCGCCGTGCGGGAGGATCGCGGTCAGCCCGGCGCCGGGCGCACCGGCGGTCTGCGTCTCGACCGGGATCTGCGTCGCGGTGTCGCTGACGCCCGACAGGTCCGTGGCCCTCAGGTATTTCTGCGAACGCTTGAAGCCGCGACGCTCCTCGGCGCGGGTCCTTCCGGGGTCGGACGGGAACCTGCCCTCGGACGCCGCGATCGTCAGCCGCGGCTTCTTCGACTGCACCGGGAGCAGCTGGTTGAAGTCGGCGCCGCCGAGCGCGCCGAGGTCGGCGGCGTTGTCGAACTCGCGGCCGTTGCTCGACGGGACGGTGCGCGCGAGAAAGACCCCGATGCGCGCGGTGTCACGGACCGTCCACGGCTCGATCGGCAGGTCGCTAAGGGCGACGAACTCGCCGGGCATATCCGGGAAGCCCGGAGAGGAGACGTGCTCGATCCAGGCGTTGATGCCGTCGCGATAGGCCTCGGTGCGGGCCATAAGTGGCGGGGGAATTTTCGCCAGCATCTCGTCGATCTCGGCGTCCGTGTAGTAGTCGCGGCGGGCGATGAGGTCGTCGTCGAGGTATGTGGAGCCGAGGATCTCGGCGAGGCGACCGCTCGTCGCGCGGCGAAAGAGTTCGAGCTGGAAGAGCCGGTCCTGGGCGACCGCGTAGCCGACCCCCCACCACGCGTTGGCGTCGGTGTCGCCGGTGATCGCCGGCACGCCGTAGGAATCGCGCGTGATCGAAACGCCCGGCCGCGGCGACTCGGTCGCGCCCGGCTGGTCGAACATCTGCGACTTGTAGGTGAACGAGCTGTACAGGCCGATCTGATCGGTCAGGTGTGGGGAGCCGGTGCCGTCGGCCACACCGGCGATCGACACGTAACCGCTCTGACCGGGGGCGAGAACGTCCTCGGACTGCAGCACCGAGGCGGCGGCGGGCGCCGCGGTGATCGCGAGGGCGACGGTCGTCAGAAGCGCAAGGCGACGCACCGCGAGCAGGCTAAGACCCGAAGGCTGCGGGCGCGCCGGTCGGATAGGTTGCTCGCGATGGAGCTTGCGGGCAAAACCGTCCTGCTGACCGGCGCGACCGGAGGCCTCGGTCGCGCGATCGCGACCGCTCTCGGCGAGTGCGAGGCGAAGGTGATCCTCAGCTCGCGACGTCAGGCCGACCTCGACGAGCTCGCGCTCGGCTTGCCCGGCGGCCCGCACCGAACGATCGTCTCCGACCTCGCCAACGAGGGCGAGGCTCTGCGCCTGCTCGAGGCGGCTGGAGAGATCGACGTGCTCGTCGCCAACGCCGCCCTGCCCGCCTCGGGCGAGCTCGAGGGCTTCAGTCAAGAGCAGATCGAGCGAGCTCTGCGGGTCAACCTCGAGGCGCCGATTCGCATGTCGCGCGAGCTCGTCCCGCGCCTCGTCGAGCGCGGATCCGGTCACCTCGTCTTCATGTCTTCGCTCTCTGGCAAGGCCGCTACCGCGCGCGCGTCCCTCTACTGCGCCACCAAGTTCGGCCTACGTGGCTTCGCGCTCGCCCTTCGTGAGGACTTGCGCGGCAGCGGCGTGGGCGTCTCCGTGGTGATGCCGGGCGCGATCCGCGGCGCCGGGATGTTCGCCGACTCAGGCGCCTCCGCGCCGCCGCTGATGGGCACCGGCACGCCCGAGCAGGTCGGTGCGGCGGTCATCAAGGGAATCGAGCGCAACCGCGGCGAGCTCAGCGTTGCGCCCGTGCGCCAGCGCGCCCTCTCGGCGATGGCAGCAAACGCGCCCGAGCTCTCGGGTCGCCTCGCCGGCGGTACGGCCACGAAGGTCGCCGACGAGATCGCGCGCGGACAGACCGAGAAGCGCTAGCTCAACCCCTGATTTGGCGCGGACGCGATAATCGCCTCGCGTGATGGTCGTGATGACACCTGGCGCCTCCGAGGCGCAGATCGACGCCGTCAAGGACCGGCTCGAGACGACCGGCGTGCACGTGGTCGTGATGCCGGGCGAGCTGACCACTGCCATCGGCGCGATCGGCGATCCCGAGGGCGTTGCCGAGCTTGGCCTCGAGGGCATGTCCGGCGTCGACCGAGTCGTCCCGATTTCGCGTCCGTACAAGCTCGCCAGCTCCGAGCTCAGCCACCACGAGCCGACGGTGCTCGACATCGGCGGCCGAACCGTCGGCTCGCCCCAGACCTTCTGCCTGATCGCCGGGCCGTGCACGGTCGAGTCGCGCGAGCAAACGCTGGAGGTCGCGCGGTCCGTCAAGGCCGGCGGGGCCTCGATGCTGCGCGGCGGGGCGTTCAAGCCGCGGACCTCACCGTTTGCCTTCAAGGGGCTCGGTGCCGAGGCATTGGAGATCCTTGCCGAGGCGCGCGAGGAAACCGGGCTACCGATCGTCACCGAGCTGCTCGATTCGGCGCACGCTGACCTGATCGCCGAGCACGCCGACGTCGTCCAGATCGGCGCGCGCAACATGCAGAACTACGCCCTGCTCGAGGTCGCGGGCAAGCTCGGAAAGCCGACGTTGATCAAGCGGGGCCTGAGCTCATCGCTCGACGAGCTGCTTCAGGCCGCCGACTACGTCCTCAAGGAGGGCAATGAAGCGGTGATCCTCTGCGAGCGCGGCATTCGCACGTTCGAGACGGCGACCCGCTTCACCCTCGATCTCGGCGCCGTCCCGTGGCTGAAGCTGCACTCGCATCTGCCGGTGATCGTGGATCCGTCGCACGCCGCCGGCGACCGTCGCCTGGTCGAGCCGCTCTCACGCGCAGCCGCCGCCGTCGGCGCCGACGGGATCATCGTCGAGGTCCACCAGGACCCCGAGCACGCCCTTTGCGATGGTCCGCAGGCGCTCTTTGCCTCCGACTTCGCCCGGTACGCGGCGGACGTCGCCGCGCACGCGGGGCTCTTGGGTCGCACGTTGGCCTGATGGCTGGGCGGGTAGTGCCTGAGATACTCACTCTATGAGCGATTCCTTCTCCTCCAAGAGCACGCTGTCCGTCTCCGGCAACGAGTACGAGATCTTCCGGCTCGACGCTCTTCAGGAGAAATACGACGTCGCGCGGCTGCCGTATTCGATGAAGGTCCTGCTCGAGAACACGCTGCGGCTCGAGGGCGGCGATTCGGGCGTCGAGGCCAAGGACGTCGAAACGATCGCCTCGTGGGATGCGGCCGCTGAGCCGAGTGAGGAGATCCCGTTCCAGCCCGCCCGCGTGCTGATGCAGGACTTCACCGGCGTCCCGGCGATCGTCGACCTCGCCGCGATGCGCGACGCGATGGATGAGCTCGGCTCCGACGCCTCGAAGATCAACCCGCTGGTTCCCGTCGACCTCGTCATCGACCACTCCGTTCAGGTCGATGCCTTCGGCAACGCGCGTGCCTTCGACATCAACGCCGACCGCGACTACGAGCGCAACCGCGAGCGCTACGCCTTCCTGCGCTGGGGACAGCAGGCGTTCGACAACTTCCGCGTGGTCCCGCCGGCGACCGGGATCTGCCACCAGGTCAACCTCGAGTATCTGAGCCAGGTCGTCTTCAGCCACGAGGGCGACGACGTCACCCAGGCTTATCCCGACACGCTCGTCGGCACCGACTCGCACACGACGATGGTCAACGGGCTCGGCGTTCTCGGTTGGGGCGTCGGCGGGATCGAGGCCGAGGCGGCGATGCTCGGCCAGCCGATTTCGATGCTGCTGCCGCAGGTGGTCGGATTCCGCCTTGACGGCGAGCTGCCCGAGGGTGCGACGGCCACCGACCTGGTCCTCACCGTCACCGAGATGCTGCGCGAGCGCGGTGTCGTCTCGAAGTTCGTCGAGTTCTACGGGCCCGGGCTGCACACGCTCGGGCCTCGCCGACCGGGCGACGATCGGGAACATGTCGCCGGAGTTCGGCTCGACCTGCGCGATCTTCCCCGTCGACCGCGAGACGCTGCGCTATCTCGAGTTCACCGGCCGCCCGACGGAGACGATCGAGCTCGTCGACGCCTACGCGCGCGAGCAGGGGATGTTCCACGACGAGGATTCAGAGGACCCGACCTTCAGCGACACGCTCGACCTCGACCTCTCGTCGGTCCAGCCCTCGATCGCCGGCCCGAAGCGCCCGCAGGACCGGATTGCGCTCGCAAACGCCAAGCCGGCGTTCATCGAATCTCTGGCGGAGTTCGACGAGGACGCGGCAACAGCGCTCAGCAACGGGATCGACAAGGCATCCGCCGACTCGTTCCCGGCTTCCGACCCCCCGGCGGAGGATCACGGCAGCGAGGCGGGCAAGCCTCACGTGTTCGAGCCGACCGGGGAGGGCGAGAGCGTTGCGGCGATCGCCGAGCACGAGGCGTCGCCGGTGATGGTGCAGCTCGAGGACGGCCCGGAGGTCGAGCTCGACCACGGCCGCGTCGTGATCGCTGCGATCACGAGCTGCACGAACACCTCGAACCCGTCGGTGATGATCGGTGCCGGCCTCCTCGCCCGCAACGCGGTCGAGAAGGGGCTCGAGCGCCAGCCGTGGGTGAAGACGTCGCTGGCGCCGGGGTCGACCGTCGTCACCGAGTACCTGGAGAAGGCCGGGCTTGACGAGTACCTCGACAAGCTCGGGTTCAACCTCGTCGGCTACGGCTGCACGACCTGCATCGGCAACTCGGGACCGCTGCCCGAGGAGATCTCCGAGGCGGTCACCGAGAACGACCTGGTCGTCTGCGCGGTGCTCTCCGGCAATCGGAACTTCGAGGGCCGGATCAACCAGGACGTGCGCAATAACTACCTCGCTTCGCCGCCGCTATGTGTCGCCTACGCGCTGGCCGGCCGCATGGATATCGACCTGCTCAACGACTCGCTGGGCGACGATGCCGACGGCAACCCGGTCCACCTCGCCGACATCTGGCCGAGCTCGGAAGAGATCAAGTCGACGGTCGCCGAGGCGGTGCGCCAGGAGATGTTCGAGCGCAGCTACGCGGACGTTTTCACAGGCGACGACCGCTGGCGCGAGCTCGACACCCCCGATGGCGACCGCTACACGTGGCCCGACTCGACCTACGTTCGCAAGCCCTCGTTCTTCGAGGGCATGGACGCGGAGCCCAAGGACGATCGAGCCGATCCAAGGCGCGCGAGTCCTCGCGGTTCTCGGCGACAGCGTTACCACCGACCACATTTCGCCCGCTGGGGCGATCAAGAAGGCGAGCCCCGCCGGCCAGTGGCTGATCGACAACGGCGTCGAGCCGCGCGACTTCAACTCATACGGGTCGCGACGCGGCAACCACGAGGTGATGATCCGCGGCACCTTCGCCAACGTCCGCCTCCGCAACAAGCTTGTGGAGAAGGAGGGTGGCTTCACCCGCGCCTTCCCCGACGGCGAGGAGACCACGATCTACGAGGCGGCGATGAAGTACGCCGAGGACGGAACGCCGCTAGTCGTCTTCGCCGGCAAGGAGTACGGCTCCGGCTCATCGCGCGACTGGGCCGCGAAGGGCACGGCTCTGCTCGGCGTCCGCGCCGTGCTCGCCGAGAGCTTCGAGCGCATTCACCGGTCGAACCTGATCGGCATGGGCGTGCTGCCGCTGCAGCTGCCTGAGGGCGAGACCGCCCAGTCGCTCGGCCTCACCGGCGAGGAGGTCATCGACGTGGGCGACATCGACGAAGGCGAGGCGAAGACGGTCGAAATCACCGCCAAGCGCGACGACGCCGACCCGATCGAGTTCGAGGCAACCGTCCGTCTCGACACGCCGAATGAGGTCAGCTACTTCCGCAACGGCGGCATCCTCCACCGCGTTTTGCGCGACTTGCGCTGACGTTTTCGACTGCGGTCGTTTCCCCATTGACACCGGGGATGGCGATGGAAGAGAATGGCCCCTCAGGGATCACTTACGAGACTCACTCCCGGCCAGTCCCGCCTCCGGGGGTGATCGCGTCGGCATCCCTCCCTGGCTACCGACGCGCTGGCGGTGGCGTGGGCTGTGTGGACCCCCTGCCTCCCACAGCCCCGCCCCGCCGTGCCCGAGATCCGCACCGACGTTTGCTCGGAATTTGTTGACCCCATTGGTTTCGCCCCCCCAATCGGGGTATAAACCGGTTAAGGGGTTAGAGGTCAAGGGGGCCTAACAGCGTGGGGCGGGTCGCGTGACCCCCTTCGCGGTCCCGCCCCACCTTTTTACTTCGGCGCCCCTTGACTCGCAGGCTGGTACTTGCGATCGATGTAGTGAATCGCGATCACGCTCCCGACGGGACCGACGGGAGTGAGAGTCGCTGCGAGCAGCGTGTACGGCGCCTCGTGCCGGATCGCCGCGAACCAGATCAGCAGGGCCAAAGCGATAAAGCCGAGTCCGTGGGCGAGGCCGAAGCACGGCCGTCGCCCCTTCCATGCCAGGGGCGATCCAGACGACCAGCAGCGCGGCGAACAGCGCCAGTTCGATGTACGAGGCGCCTTCACGATCTCGTAGAGGCGGCCAGGAACCGGTGTTCGCAGGACCGATTCGCTCCCCGTCATCGGCCCGAGCGTACAAGTGCGGAAGGGCAGGCTTGGACCCAGGTCCATGGGAACGCAGGCCGTCCGACACGAATATGTAGCCATGATGAATCCGATCACCAACGACACCGGCCGAGCCCTCCGAGACCCGGGTGCCGTTTCCCGTGAGGCCCGCCGACTGGTCGGCTTCGAGCGCAGCTACCGCTGCGACGGCTGCGGTCACGAGCGCCGCACCTGGTCCCGCCTCCAGGCGTGTCCAGACTGCTCCGAGCCGTATGTCGCCGCGGTCATCCATCGAGCCGCTCTGGCTTAACCCGATCCGCCGCAGCGCCGATGGACAATCTGAGCCATGCGGCGCCTGCTTGCCCTTCTGCTGGTCATGTTTGCGACGCCTGCCGCCGCGAGCGCAGCGACGCTGCAGCCGATAGGCACCTTCACTGACCCGGTCTTCGTTACCTCCGAGCCCCTGGACCCCGATCGCCTTTTGGTGGTCGAGCAGGCCGGCCGATCCAGCTCGTCAGATCACGGTGTCGCCAAGACCTTTCTCGACCTGACGCGTCCCACCAACTTGGTCAGCGCCGGCGGCGAGCGAGGGCTGTTGTCGGTCGCGCTGGCACCGGACTATTCGACGTCACATCGCCTCTACGTGTTCTACACCGGCACTGACGGCGACCTCAAGGTCGACGAGTTCACCGCGGCTGGCGACGCGGCAGACATCGCGACGCGCAGGCCTGTGCTTCGAATCGAGCATTCGACGTACGGCAACCACAACGGTGGGCAGCTCGCGTTCGGCCCGGACGGATACCTCTACATCGGCACAGGCGACGGCGGCTCCGGGGGCGATCCGTTCCAAAGCGGTCAGACAACGTCGTCGTTGCTCGGGAAGGTGCTGCGCATCGACCCGACGCCGGGCGCGACGCCCTACGCGATTCCGGCCGGCAACCCGTTCGCCGACGGGCGGCTCGGCGCCCCGGAGGTCTGGAGCTACGGCCTGCGCAATCCCTGGCGGTTCAGCTTCGACCGATCAACCGGTGCACTGCTGATCGGCGACGTCGGCCAGGGCTCTCGCGAGGAGATCGACTACGCGGCACAGCCTGCGGCGGGAGCGGGCTTGAACTTCGGCTGGAACTGCCGCGAGGGTGGGATCGCGTACAGCGCCCCGGGCGCGCTGTGCACCGGCGCCTCCGGATTCACCGACCCGATCTTCGACTACGGCCATTCCGGCGGCAACTGCTCGATCACGGGCGGATACGTGGTGCGCGACACGAGCCTGGGCGATCTTTACGGGCGCTACCTGTACGCCGACGTCTGCGTCGGTCAGGTGCGGTCGCTCATCCCTGGGCCGACCGCGAGTGGCGATCGCTCCGAGGGCCTGACGGTCTCGAGCCCATCCAGCTTTGGCGAGGATTCGTGCGGGCGCGTCTACGTCACTTCGCTTGGGAACGATGTGGTCTCGCGCTTCACCGCTGCCACCCCTATCGACTGCAGCAACGTCCCGCCGCCCCCGGGCACACAGCCACCACCCCCCGGCACCGACCCGCCAACCGACGATCCCGCTCCTCAGCGTTGTGGCGACGAGCCGGCAACCCGCGTGGCCGGCACCAGCAGGACGGTCCTAGGTTCACCCGGCAACGACGTGATCGTCGCTGACGAGCGCGCCAACCGGGTCAAGGGCGGCGCGGGCGACGACGTGATCTGCGGCCTGGCGGGCGACGACGTCCTGCGCGGCGGCCCAGGCGCCGACACCCTCCGCGGCGGCCACGGCGACGACCGATGCATTACGGGCCCCGGCGACCGAACGCGGTCGTGCTGACCGCCGAGATACGTCTGAACCACCCCTACGGTGGTTGAGACGTCATTCGGCGGCAAGACGGCGGCGAATCCCGTCGACCGTCTCCCTGGGCGCGTGCTCGATCTGGAGGTCGGTGACGCGGTGGACCCTCAAGCCCCTGTCCTCCAAGTCGGCTGTCTTTCGGCGATCGCGTTCAAACGCCCACGGCGATGAATGCGTCACGTATGCGTCGACCTCAACCACGAGACCAGCATCTCGCCAATAGAAGTCAACTTCCCAAATACCAATTCGTGCGTTGGTCTCAAAGCCACCCACGCCCGAGGCGCGCAGGAGAGCCAGGAGCACTCGCTCCGGCCTGGACCGCGTTCGGGAGGGACGCCGGTCGGCACCGATCATCCTCCGAAGCTCTGCGATCCCGCGACGGCCGTGAGCTTCATTCACAGCTCGCTCGAGCATCCCCTTATTGACCGCGCCGCGCGCAAAGGCTTCAGCGACGGCCGTCTCCAGTCGTGCCGGCGAGCAGCAGGACGCCAGGTCGATCAGCGTCCGAAGCGGGGCGGTGATCGGAATCCCGTCGCGTTCGCGTCGCTCGTGTGATCGCAGGACCTTGGTGTGGTGGACGCGGATCCCGTCCTGCTTGCCCGCGCGGCCCCCGGTCACGGTGACGTCAACGGAAGCGAAGCGAGCAGGTAGGGGGAGGAAACCCTGAATACACGCGGCCGAAATGTGGCTAAGTAGCGCGCCGGGCCCGCACGCCAAGACCGCAGCGAGCGCCTGAGCGTGGGCGCTAAGCGTCGGTCCGAGCAGATACATACCGAGATGAAGCCGCCGCGCTTCGCCACTCGCGAGCACCCTCTCCACCTGCCTGTTCGTGAACCCGCACGCCACCATCTGCGAGCGGGTCACCACCCCGTACTGGCTCCGCGCGATGTTCCAAAGCCGCCGCCGAGATACGTCTGAACCACCCATACGGTGGTTGAGACGTCTTTCGGCGGGAATTCGCCCCCCGCGGGCTGGCGGTTAGCCCTCCAGGGCGGTGAGGACGATGCGCTCTTGTTCCAGCCGGTGCGCTACCGGATAGCCCTCGCTTGGCGAGGAGCGCTGGGGGCGGCCGACGTACTGGTATTCCACGCCGTCCGGGGTGAGCTCGGGGAGGCGGCGCGCCATGACGCTCCAGGCGCCCATGTTCTTCGGCTCCTCCTGAGCCCAGACGATCTTCTTGAGGTTCGGGTAGGCCTCGATGACCTCGCGAATCTCGTTGCGGGCGAAGGGGTAGAGGAGCTCGACGCGCGCGACGGCGGCGTTGGTCGTCGACTCGCGGCGCTCGTGGCCCTCGATGTCGTAATAGACCTTGCCCGAGCAGAGGACGAGGCGGTCGATCTCCTCGCGGCGCTCGGCGGCGCGGGCATCGTCGAGGACGAGCTTGAACGAGCCGGTCGTCAGGTCCTCGAGCGTGCTCGCGGCGGAGCGCAGGCGCAGCAGGCCCTTCGGCGTGAACACGACAAGCGGGCGCGGCTTTGCCAGACGAGCCTGGCGGCGCAGGAGGTGGAAATACTGGCCGGCGGTCGTCGGGTTGGCGAGGCGGATGTTGCCTTCAGAGCCGAGCTGGATGAAGCGCTCGATCCGTGCGCTCGAGTGCTCGGGACCTGCGCCTTCATAGCCGTGCGGCAGCAGCAGCGTGAGCCGGGTGGTCTGGCCCCACTTCGACTCGCCGGCGGCGATGAACTGATCGACGATCACCTGCGCCGAGTTGACGAAGTCGCCGAACTGGGCCTCCCAGAGGATCAGCGACTCAGGCGAGGCGGCTGAGTAGCCGTACTCGAAGCCGAGGCACGCGGCCTCTGACAGCGGGCTGTTGTGGAGCTCCATCGGAGCCAGCGCGCCCGAGAGGTTTTGGATCGGCACGTAGCGCAGACCCGTGTTCTCGTCGTGCAGCGCCATGTGGCGATGCGAGAACGTCCCGCGCTCGGTGTCCTGACCGGTGAGGCGAATGTGGGTTCCCTCGGTGAGGAGTGAGGCCAGCGCGAGCGCCTCGGCGTGGCCGTATTCGATCTCGCCCGACTCGAGCTTGTCGATCCGCGCCATCAGCGGCTTGCGCAGCTTGCGGTGGATGGTGAAGCTGTCCGGGACCCGCAGCAGCTCCTCGTTGAGCGTCCGCAGGCGCTTCTCGGAGACGGCGGTGTCGACCTCGGGGCTCTTGGTGCGGTCGAGCTCGCCGGTGCCGAGCGCGGTCGAGCTCGGGTCCTCGTAGTCGCCGGCTTCCATCTTGGCCCGCAGCGTCTTGAGCGTCGACTGCAGCTCCGACAGCGTCTCCGTTGCCTCCTCCGCGACCTCCTCCTGTGAGATCACGCTTTCGCCGAGCAGGCGGTCCGCGTAGATCTCGGAGACCGGCGGGTGCTCCTTGATCTGCGCCGCCATCTTCGGCTGCGTGTAGGCGGGCTCGTCGGTTTCGTTATGCCCGTAGCGGCGGTAGCCGATCAGGTCGATGACCACGTCGCGGGCGAAGCGCTCGCGGTAGCCCATCGCAAGTCGCACGGCGGCGATGCAGGCCTCGACGTCGTCGGCGTTGACGTGGATGACCGGGCAGTTGAAGCCCTTCGCCATGTCGCCGGCGTAGGGGGTGGAGCGATCTTCCTGCGGATCGGTCGTGAAGCCGACCTGGTTGTCGGTGATCAGGTGGATCGTGCCGCCCGTCGAGTAGCCGGCGAGCGACTGCAGGTTGAGCGTTTCCGCAACCACTCCCTGACCCGGGAAGGCGGCGTCGCCGTGGAGCAGGATCGGCACCGCGACGTGGGGGTTGTGGTGAAGCTTCGGACCGGAGTGCTCCGTCTGGGCGGCACGGGCGCCGCCGGTGACGACCGGATCGACGAACTCGAGGTGGCTCGGGTTCGGATACAGGCGCATCTTCACCTGATCGTCGTCGCGGGTGTTGAACAGGCCCTCGGCGCCGTGGTGGTACTTCACGTCGCCGGTGCCGGAATGCGGCATGGCGGTGATCGCCTTGACCTGGTCGAGCGCCTTTGCGCCCTCGAACTCCGCCAGGATCGACTCGACCGAGCGGCCGAGGTTGTGCGCGAGGACCGCCAGGCGGCCGCGGTGGGCCATCCCGATCACGACCTCCTCCGCGCCGTTCTTGCGGGCGAGGGTGGCGATTTCGTCGATCATGGGCACGGTCACGTCGAGCCCCTCGATCGAGAACATCTTCTGGCCGAGGTATGTCTTCTGAAGGAAGCGCTCGAACTGAAAGACCTCGGTCAGGCGCTGCAGAAGCGTCCGCTTATCCTCGGCGCTGAGCGGCGCCCGATGCGAGCCAGTCTCGATCATCTCGCGCAGCCACATCCGTTGCTCGTGTGAGGAGAGGTGCTCGATCTGGTAAGCGATCGTGCCGCAGTAGGCGTCGCGCATTCTGGGCAGAGCGTCCAGCAGGTTCTCGCCCTCGACGCCGATTCGCAGGATCTCGGCCGGGATCCGAGCCATCAGGTCCGGGGTCAGGTTGAGGTTCTCCGGCTCGAGCGCCGGGTCGCCCTTGGGCTCGCCGCCGAGCGGGTTGACGTTCGCGGCGAGGTGGCCGTGGGTGCGGTAGGCCTTGAGCAGCGAGGTCGCGGCCTGGACCGCCTGAAGGATTTCGCGGTCGGGCTCGGCGCTGACCACGGCGCTCGGCGAGGCGACACCGCCGCCCGCGGACAGCGGCGGAGCCGAGGCGGAGGCGGGATGAGCGTTGGTAACCGGGTTCGTTGCGATCTCGAGCGCCTCGGCGACGCGCTCGTAGAAGTCGTTCTCGCCTTGAAGCAGCTGGTCGATCGCGCGAAGGAACGAGCCCGACTCCGCGCCCTGGATGATCCGGTGGTCGTAGGTGGACGTCATCGTCATCACCTTCGAGACGCCCAGCGCCTTGATGCGGTCGGCGGTCGCGTGGGCCCACTCGACTGGATACGCAATCGAGCCGGTGGCGATGATCGTTCCCTGGCCGCTCATCAGGCGTGGCACCGAGGCGACCGTGCCGAGGCCGCCGGGGTTGGTGAGGGAGATGTTCGTTCCCTGGAAGTCGTCTGCCGTGAGCTGGTTCTCGCGGGTACGGGTAATCAGATCCTCGTAGGCCGCGTGGAAGCTCGCGAAGGTGAGGGTGTCCGCGCCCTTGACGACCGGCACCATCAGGCTGCGCCCGCCCTTGCGCTCGACGTCGACCGCGATCCCGAGGTTGACGTGCGGGTTCTCGATCACCTGCGGCTTGCCGTCGGCCTCCGTGAAGGAGCGAGCCATCACCGGCCACTCGCGGCCTGCCTCGACGATCGCCCACGCAATCAGGTGGGTGAACGACACCTTCATGCCGCGCTCCTTGAGCGCCGCGTTGATCGCCTTGCGCTTGGCGTCGAGTGTGTCGACCGGGACTGTGCGGAACGATGTGGCCGTCGGGGTCGACAGCGACTCGTTCATCGCCTTGGCGAGCATTGCCGCGGGTCCGCGCAGCGGCTTCATCTCTCCCGGCTCGAGCGCAGCGGTTGCGGGCGCGCCGCCGTTGCCGGCATTGAGCACGTCGGCCTTCACGACCTTGCCTCCGGGGCCGGAGCCTGAGATCGAAGCCAGATCGACGCCTTGGGCAGCGGCCATGCGGCGCGCAACCGGGGACGCCTTCGCGTCGCCGTTGTCGGCTGGAATACCTGACGCTCCGGCCGCCTCCTCCGCTTCGCGTCCGGGGGCGGCCGGGTCAGCCGAGGGCGCGGCTCCGGCCGTTATCTCAGCCAGCGCTTGCCCAACTTGGACCGTGTCGTCGGGATTGACGAGAAGCTTGGTGACGGTTCCGGAGACCGGAGCGGGGACCTCCGCGTCGATCTTGTCGGTCGACACCTCGATGACCGTGTCGCCCTCGGCAACGGTCTGGCCCTCTTCGACATGCCACTCCAACACGGTGCCTTCGGTGACGGACTCGCCCATCTCGGGCATCGATAGAACGACGGTCTCGCCGGAGCCCTCGTCCTCGGCCGTGGCTGTCGGAGTCTCGACTTTCCCCGGTTCGGAAGACTCGGCCGGAACGTCGTCCTCGCCGAGGTCCTCATCGCCCTCGCCGCCGCCCATGACGAGGCCGTCCTGCTCGTGCAGCGGCGACGGGTCGCCGCCGTTGCCCGACGAGGCGGTCGCATTTGGGTCGATCTGGGCAAGGACCTGACCGACCTCGACGACGTCGTCTGGTGCGGCGAGAATCTTGGTGACCACGCCGGAGGCGGGTGCCGGAACCTCGGCGTCGATCTTGTCGGTCGAGACTTCGACAAGAGTGTCGCCCTCGGCGACCTCTTGGCCCTCGGAGACATGCCACTCGAGGATCGTTCCCTCGGTGACCGACTCCCCCATCTGGGGCATCTGCAGCTCGACTACGCCTTCTGTCACGTCCTCGATCCAGTCTATGCGGTCGGGAGTGGCCGTGCGCGCCATTTCCCCCCTGTGCGTCGCCGTTGAGACGCCTTGTTCAGAGTGGTGATTCCCCAGACTCAGACGCGATAACGCTCGAGCGCCTCCTCGCGGGCGATCTTGTGGTCGACGATCGGCGCCGGATAATCCTCGCCGATCACGCATCCGACCTCGCGCTGAACCTTCTCCGGCATCTTCCACGGCTCGCGCAGGTACTTCTCGGGAACCGAGGCGAGCTCGGGGACGTAGCGAAGGACGTATGAGTTGTCCGGGTCGTATTTCTCCTGATGGCGAGCGGGGTTATAGATCCGCCGGAAAGCCGGGGCCGGATCGGTCCCGACGGATGCGATCCACTGCCAGTTGCCGTTGTTGTTGGCCTCGTCGCCGTCGATCAAGAGGCGCATGAAGAACCGCTCGCCCCAGCGCCAGTCGATGCCGAGGTCCTTCGTGAGAAACGAGCCGACGACGAGCCGGGCCCGGTTGTGCATCCAGCCTTCCCGCCAGAGCTGGCGCATGCCGGCGTCGACGAGCGGGAAGCCTGTTTGCCCTTCACACCACGCCTCGAACGGTCGCTCCGCGTAGCTCCACCGGATCGAGCCGCGATAGCGGTCCTGGAACTCCGACTTCGCGTTGCGCGGGTGGTGGTGCAGAACGTGGTGGTAGAAGTCGCGCCAGCAGAGCTGGCGACGAAATGCCTCGGCGGCCTCGCCGCGCGGTAGGCGCTCCTCGATCGCTCGGACCGAGACGCAACCGAAGTGCAGGTAGGGGGACAGGCGCGACGTGTTGTCGCGACCCAGCGCATCGTGGTCCTCGGTGTAGTCGTTGATCGGACCGGCGAGGAAACGGTCGAGCGTCTTGCGGCCCTCGGCCTCGCCGCCGCGTGCCGGTTCGGCGACCTCTTGCGTCAACCCGAGCGAATCGAGGGGCGGCACCCTGCCCTTAGTGAGGTCCGTGGGCAGCGCCGGGATCCGGCGGGGGGCGGTGAGCAGCTCGCGCCTCGGCGTCTTGAGCCAGGTGTCATGAAATGGGGAGAAGACCGAGTAGGACTTGCCCGCCTTCGTCTCGATCTCGGCGACGTCGACGGCGTTGAGGCCGGGATGGAAGATCACGTTCAGCCCCGCGCGGCGCATGCGCTCGTCGCGCTTGCGTGCGAACGGGCTGACGTCTTGGGTGACGTAGATCGCTTCGGCGCCGACCTCCTCGACGAACCGCGCCATCGCGTGCTCGGGCGTGCCGCGGCGAATCACCAGGCCCGACCCGCGCTTCTTCAGAGCGCCGTCGAGATCGGCAAGGCACTCCAGCAGGAACTGGGTTCGCGGGCCGGACGCGTGGCGGCCGTCCAGCAAGCGGTCGTCGAAGCAGAACACCGGAACGACATGTCGGTGGCGGTCCATCGCGGCACGCAGCGCCGGGTGATCGTGAAGGCGCAGATCGCGCCTGAACCAGACGATCCCGGTTGAGTCCGTGCGGCTCAGCTGAGCCTCGCGACCAGCACGACCTCGTTAGCCGGTGCGTCGATGACGTCCTCGCGTAGGAAGTCGAGGGCGACCCCCCGATGATCGCAATACGCACAGGTCAGCTCCTCGCGCGGGCGGAGCTTGGGCGCCGGCCAGACCGGCAGCGAGCACGCCGGACACACGAGCGCGCCGTGCGCGAGGACCTCCAGCCCGTTTGCGACGAGACGATGCTGGGAGACCGCCGCGCCACCGACAGCACCCTGCTTGATGTCAGGCTCGCCACGGTCGCCGTGATCGGGTGCAATGAAGCTCACCGCACCAATAGTAGGCTCCGCGTTGCGTGTCCTCGGACCGAGGAGGAGAGGGAATGAGCTACTTCGTCACCGGAGCCACCGGCTTCATCGGACGCAACCTTGTCGAATTGCTGCTCGAGCGCGAGGGGACGATCTACGTCCTCGTGCGTGAGGGGTCCAAGGGCCGCCTCGAGGAGCTTCGCAATCGCTGGGGGGGTGACCCCGACCGGATCGTGCCCGTCGTCGGCGACCTGTCCGAGCCGCGGCTCGGCGTTTCCGACCAGGACATCGAGATGCTCAGCGAGGACGGGATCGACCACCTCTTCCACCTCGCGGCGATCTACGACATGACCGCCGATGCTGAATCGCAGCGGATCGCGAACGTCGAGGGCACCCGCCACATGGTCGAGTTCGCCGACGCCGTAGAGGCTGGGCGCATCCACATGGTCAGCTCGATCGCCGCCGCCGGCCTCTACCGAGGCACCTGGCGCGAGGACATGTTCGAAGAGGCGACCGACGTCGAGAACAACCCTTACTTCCAGACCAAGCATGAGTCCGAGGGAGTCGTCCGCAACGAGTCGACGCGGCCGTGGCGCGTCTACCGCCCCGGGATCGTCGTGGGCAACTCCGAGACCGGCGAGATGGACAAGGTCGACGGGCCGTACTACTTCTTCAAGCTGATCCGCCGGATCCGCAACGTCGTCCCGCAGTGGATGCCGATGCCGGGGATCGAAGGTCGCGAGATCAACATCGTTCCCGTCGACTTCGTCGTGCGCGCGATGGACCACATCGCACACAAGGACGGCCTCGACGGTAAGGCGTTCTCGCTGACCGACCCGAATCCGCCAACTGCGGGAGAGGTCATCGACGTCTTCGCCGACGCCGCCCACGCGCCGAAGTCGACGGTGCGACTACCTGCCGGCGCGATCGAGGCGCTGGAGCCGCTCGCAAAGCTCGGGGTCTCGGCGGTGCCGCTCGGAGATACCGCGCTCGACTGGGTCCTCGCCGACATGGGGATCCCGCGATCGATCCTCATCTACGTCAACTACCCGACCCACTTCGACTCGCGCCAGACCCAGGCGGCGCTCGCCGGGACCGACATCACGGTGCCGCCGCTGCAGGCCTACGCGGGCAAGCTCTGGGATTACTGGGAGCGCCACCTCGACCCCGATCTCTTCCGCGACCGCACGCTGATTGGCGCAGCTCGCGGCCGCGCCGGACTGGTCGGCGGCCTCGCGCAGATCATCGAGCACCAGATCCCGGACGAGCTGATGCGTCTCGGCCGGCGCCTGCAGGGCAACGTCTCACTCGAAAAGGAGGTCCGCGGCAAGTTCGTGATGGTCACGGGCGCCTCGTCGGGGATCGGCAAGGCGGCAGCGCTGAAGATCGCGGACGCCGGTGGCACGGTCCTGCTCGTCGCGCGCACCCCCGAGAAGCTCGAGGCGACTCGCGAGGAGATCGAGGCCGGTGGCGGCAAGGCGTTCGTGCACCCCTGCGACCTCTCCGACTTCGACGACATCGATCGGATGGCGGGCGAGGCGCTGGAACAGCACGGTCGCGTCGACGTGCTCGTCAACAATGCCGGCCGCTCGATCCGCCGCTCGATCGCGCTGTCCTACGACCGCCCACACGATTTCGAGCGGACGATTCAGCTCAACTACCTCGGCGCGGTGCGGCTGATCCTCAAGGTCCTGCCGAAGATGCGAGAGCGCCGCTCCGGTCAGATCATCAACGTCAGCTCGATCGGCGTGCAGACGAACATGCCGCGCTTCTCGGCCTACGTCGCGTCGAAGTCCGCGCTTGACGCGTTCAGCCGCTCGATCGCCTCGGAGATCATCGACGACGGCGTCAACATCACGACGATCCACATGCCGCTTGTGCGGACGCCGATGATCGCACCGACGAAGATGTATGACCGCTTCCCGACGATCACTCCGGAGGAGGCCGCGGACATGATCTGCGAGGCGATCATCCACAAGCCGAAGCGGATCGCGACGCCGATGGGAACGCTGGGTCAGGTTCTCTACGCGCTCAATCCGAAGTCGATCGACTACATCCTCAACACGGCCTACCACCTGTTCCCGGACTCGAGCGCAGCGAAGGGGGAGGGCGGCGCGAAGAAGCCCGTCAGCCGTGGCGCGGGCACGTCGACGGACGAGCAGGCCAACAGCCGCCAGATCCTTTTCGCGAACCTGATGCGCGGGGTTCACTGGTAAGTCGCTGACGCCGGGTCGTGGCAGAGGTCTCGACCAAGCACGTTGAGCGTGCGCGACTGCTGCGCAGGCTCACGGCCGCCCACCTCGTGCTGATCGAGGCGGGCGGGGGTTTCGGCAAGAGCGTGCTCGCGGCCCAGCTGCGGCGCCGAGTCGAGACCGCGTCGGCGGTGGTTGAGCTCGAGCGCGACACGGACGAGCCCGACCAGCTCGTCGGCGCGATGCGGCGTGGACTGCGCCGCGCCGGGTTGTCCGACATCGCTACGAGCCTCGACGGCGCCTCCGCCGATGAGCTCGCGGCGGCGCTGGCCCGCACGCCCGAGCCGGTGCTACTCGTCGTCGAGGAGATCCAGTACGCCGGTGGAGCGGCAGCCGAGGCGCTCGCCGGGCTGGCGCGCGGCCTCGATCGCGGCAACCGACTGGTGCTGATCGGGCGGCGTTTCGATCCACGGCTTGCGGCGGTTCGCGCGTCGCAGGAGGCCACTCATCTCGACGCCGAAGAGCTCGCGTTCGACGACGAGGAGCTGCGCTCGCTGCTGGCGGCACAGCTTGAACGCGAGCCGGCGCCGGAGGAGATCAGCGCCGTGCGGCGCCTGACCGCGGGTTGGCCGGCCGCCGCTGCGCTGGCCGCGGCCGGACTCGAGCGCGACGGGACCCTGCCCGCCGCAGGCAAGCGCCCGCTGACCGGACTGATCGACGGGCTGCTCGGCGTGGTCGACCCGGCCACCCGCGAGCGCATCGCCCGCCTAGCGCATCTACCACTGCTCTCCGAGCGCGTCGCCGCGGCATGCGCGGGCGATGGCGCCCTTGCCGAGCTCGTCGATGCAGGCCTGCCCGTGCGCAGCGGCAGGCCGGGCTGGCTCGAGCTACCTGATCCGATTCGCGAGGAGCTGGCCCGGGAGGTCACGCTCGCGCCCGAGGCCGCTCGCGCTGCAGCCGCGGCCTACGCCGATTCGGGCGAGCTCGCGACCGCGCTGGCGCTGCTCACGCAGGTCGGGGACCCCCACGGCATCGCCGAGCTGCTCGCGACGCAGCGCTGGCAGGACCTCGCTCAGCTCGAGCTCGCCGAGCTGCGCGCCATCCTCACGACACTGCCCGAGGAGGCGACCGCGGCGCATCCGGCCGCGCTCGTCCAGGTCGCGCGGGTCGCCGAGCAGGACGGCGATCTCGAGTACCGCGCCGAGCTGCTCACCGCAGCCATCGCATCGGTGACCGATCCACGCGAGCGTCGCGAGGTCGAGGCCGAGCTCGTCGCGACGACGGCGATGGTCGATCCGGGCGACTCGGTTGAGCGGGACGCCGAGGCGATCCTGGACGGGGCGGACGGCTCCGAAACGCGCGCCCGTGCCCGCGCGATGATCGCTGTCGGCCGCGTGGCGGCCTGGCGCGGCGACCCCGCGGCAATGCTCCAGGCTGAGCGCCGACTGTCCGAGGCCGCTGCGCTCTGTCGCCTCGCCGGCGAGATCGAGTGGCAGGCGCGGACGCTGGTCGGGCTCGGCTACCGGGTTGCGTTCGCGCGAGGCGAGCTGGAGCTCGCTGTCACGCAGATGAGCGCCGCCCTCGCGCTGCTGCCCGAGCCTGACCGCGAGCGGGCGACCGCAGCGACATTCCAGGGCGACGTGCTCGCGTACGTCGGGCGGTTCGATGACGCGGCTGCCGCGATCGGTGAGGCGATGTCGATCGGGCGCAACCTCGGGGACAACCGGCTTCGGGCCTATGCAGCCTGGACGGGGATGACGCTCGCGTCGCTGCGCGGTGACGTCGCCTCGACCAAGCAGCGGATCCGCACCGTCGAGCTCCATCCTGGCGAGTGGTTCGACCACCCGACCGGAATCGAGTTCCTCGCGGAGGCGTCGCTCGCGCTCGCTCGCACCGGGGCGGCCGACGCCGCCGCCGAGTACGCGGCTCGTGCCACCGAGCGCGCGACCGCTGCCGGGCACCCCGAGATCGCGTGGCTTGCCGAAGGCGCGGTCGCAGCGCGATGGGGCGATCCCGAGCAGGCCGAAGCGGACCTGACCCGCTTCGCCGACTCGCCACAGCAGGCTCCCCGCGACGAGTGGCGGACGCTTCTGTTTCGCGCTCAGGCGGCCGCGCGCCGGGGCGACGACCAGGCTGGCGCCCTCGCCGCGCAGGCGTTCGAAGCGGCGGGCGAGCTCGGCCGGCCAGACCTGCCGGAACTGCACGAGCCGGACATCGCGGCTTTCGTTGTCGAGCTCGCCCGCGAGGCTGGGTCGGAGGCGGCGACGGCGGCGGGCGGCGATCAGACCCGGTCGCACCTCGTCACGGTGCTCGGAGGGTTCAGCGTCACTTCCGGCGGCCGCGACCTCGATCCGCCCGCCGGACGACCGTCCACCCTGATCAAGCTGTTGGCGCTTAGCGACTCGGCGGTCACGGTCGACGAGGCGGTCGAGCTGCTGTGGCCGGGAAGCGATGGACCCACGGGCCGGCGGCGTATGCGCAACCTGCTCAACCGACTGCGAACGAACTGCGGCGAGCTCGTCGGCCGCGATGGAGAGACGCTCGTACTCGCGGCCGGCACCGAGGTCGACGCACGGATCTTCGAGCGCGACGCTGTCGCGGTAGCCGCCGCCGATGAAGCCGCGCGGCCGGGTCTGGCGCGTGGTGCGCTCACTCGATATCCGGGCGAGCTGTTGCCGCAGGATCGCTACGAGTCGTGGGCGACGGCCCCGCGCGAGCGCCTGCGGCGCCGCAACCTCGAGCTCCTCGACCTGCTCGTCGAGGACGCATCTGAGCGTGGCGAGATCGACGAGGCGATCCGCCTGCTCGATCGCGCGATCGCCGCCGAACCGCTGGACGAGGACCGGCATCTGCGCGCGGCGGAGCTCATGCTCTTCCAGGGCCGGCGCGGCAGCGCACGCTCGCTGGTCGAACGCGCCGCAACGATTCGCGAGGAGCTCGGCCTCGACCCATCGCCGCGGATCGAGCGGTTGCGCGCCGCCACGTCGGGCAGCTGAGTCAACCCCGTCAGGACTAGTTGGACGCTGATTGGACGGCACGTGAGGACGATTCGTCTGTGCTCGTCACTCTCGTAGTCCGATTGCTGCCCGAACGGCTTGCCGACGGCGAGTTCGTGGGCGAGGTCGAGCACGTCGGACGCGGCGGCCAGGCGCTCGTGCGCGAGCTCTCCGACCTCGTCGGCTTCGCGCAGCGCGCCGCGGCCAGTCGAGCCGGCCAGGCGATAGCGTGGCCGGCAATGACGGAGGACCAGGCTCGCACTCGCAGCCGTAAGCATTGGGGCTGGGGCTACGCCGACCAGCAGCCCTCCGCCGCCGACCTGGCGGCTGCGGCGACGGACATCCGCGAGCGCCTCGGCTTTGGCGGTGAGGCCGAGCAGCCGGTGGCGCTCGAGTCGATCGAGCTCCCGGCGCCGCGACTGAGCCCACCCGCGTCGCTTGCCGAGAGCGTCAGCGACGATCATCGCGAGCGCGTGGTGCACGCGCTGGGCAAGTCCTACCGCGACGTAGTGCGCGGCTTTCGCGGTGAGATCGACAATGCGCCCGACCTAGTCGCCCGTCCGCGCGACGAGGCAGAACTGGAGGCGGTGCTCGGATGGTGCGCTGACGAGGGCGCGGCCGCGATCCCTTACGGCGGCGGCACCAGCGTTGTCGGTGGAATCGAGCCTCGGATCGGCGATTCCTACAAAGCGGCGGTCACGGTCGACCTAGGTGTGCTCGACCGGGTCCTCGAGGTCGATCCGGTGTCCCGAGCCGCGCGGATCCAGGCCGGGGTGCTCGGGCCGTCTTTAAATGAGCAGCTCGACGAGCACGGGCTGACGTTGCGCCACTTTCCGCAGTCCTTTGAGTACTCAACCCTCGGCGGTTGGATCGCGACTCGGGCCGGCGGCCACTTCGCGACCGTCTGGACCCACATCGACGATTTCGTCGAGTCGATCCGCGCGATCACCCCGAGCGGCGCCTGGGAGAGCCGGCGGTTGCCCGGCTCGGGCGCCGGCCCGAGCCCGGATCGGATGCTGATCGGATCCGAGGGGATCCTCGGCGTCATCACCGAGGCCTGGGTCCGTGTGCATGAGCGTCCGCAACACAAACGCTCGGCAGGCGTCGCCTTCGCCAGCTTCGCCGCGGGCGCCGAGGCGGTCCGCGCGCTTGGTCAGTCAGGGCTCAACCCCGCGAACTGCCGCTTGCTCGACGAGAGTGAGGCAGAGCTCACCCAGGCGTCGGGCGACGGCAGCGCGATTCTGGTCCTCGGGTTCGAGTCGGCGCACCAGCCGGTCGATGCGCTGATGGAGCAGGCACTCGAGCTGTGCCGCGACCACGGCGGCACGGTCTCGGAGCGGCGCTCGAGCGCGGGCAGCGACGCGACCGGCGCTTGGCGCAACGCTTTCCTCTCGGCGCCCTACCTACGCGACACCTTCGTCGCCTGCGGCGTTCTCTCCGAGACGTTCGAGACCGCGATCACCTGGGACCGCTTCGAAGAGTTTCACGCGACGGTGCTCGAGACGGCGTCGCGCGGCAGTCGGCGCCGAGGCAAAGTTGATGTGCCGCTTCACGCACGTCTACCCGGACGGGCCGGCGCCGTACTTCACGATCCTGGCGCCGGCGCGCCGCGGCTCAGAGGTCGAGCAGTGGGACGAGATCAAGGCCGCCGTTTCCGACGAGCTGATCGACGCGGGGGGCACGATCACCCACCATCACGCTGTTGGCCGCGATCACCGTCCGTGGTACGACCGCCAGCGTCCAGCGCTCTTCGCGGAGGCATTGCGCGCGGCCAAGCGCGCGGTCGACCCGGCCGCGATCCTCAACCCCGGGGTCCTGATCGACCCCTAGTTCTTCTTCGGCTTTTTCTTGACCTTCCAGCTCTGACTGGCCGTGCCGACATTCCCCGCGCCGTCGGTCGCGGTGACCGTGAACGTGTGCTTGCCCTTCTTCGCCTTCACCTTCTGAGGCGAGGTGCACGGTGCGGCCGGCTTCTTGTCGAGCCGGCAGGTGAAGCTCACCGCCTCGTTGGCGGTGAACTCGAAGGTCGCCTTCTTCTTTTTCGTCTTTGCCTTGGGCCCCTTGGTGATCGTCACCGTCGGCTTGGTCGTGTCGACGTTTGCAGGGACGGTCGGGTTCGGCGGCTGGAATGAGGGATCTACGGTGAAGGCGTGTGTCGTGGTGGGCGAGACACCACCGGCCCCGCCGATCGCACGCACCTTGAGCTCGTGCGCGCCATCGGCGAGAGCCGAAGCGGGGGTGAAGGTGTCAGCTGTGGTGCAGTCGCCGAACGCCGTCCCGTCGAGCCCGCACTGGAAGCGCGAGCCGGCGAGGTCGGTGGTCAGCGTGAACGTCGGCGTTGCTTGATTCGTCGTTCCGCTCGGACCACCGATCGTTGGTGCAGCCGGGACAGGCTGGCTACCTGCATTGAGCGCGCCCGGGAGGTTCAGCCGCTTGCCGCTCTGAACCGGGGTGGCGCCCGGGTTCGCGAACGCGGGCTTCGCGTCGCCGCCGTCCATGATCCGCTGGATTACCTGTGCGGGTGTCAGCGCAGGCGCCTTCGCACGGATGAGCGCAGCCGCACCGGCTACCTGCGGGGTCGCCATCGAGGTCCCGTTGAAGAACTTGTGGGTGCCGTGCAGGTCGATTGCCACGACGTTCGGCGTGTAGCTGCCGCCGAGGCAGCGCAGGTCGACGTCGTCCAGCGCAGCACCCTCGCCGACCGTGGCGTCGCCGTCCTGGCTGAACGTGAATCGGAAG
The DNA here is from genome assembly GCA_963746215.1 of uncultured Solirubrobacterales bacterium. Classification (GTDB taxonomy): domain Bacteria; phylum Actinomycetota; class Thermoleophilia; order Solirubrobacterales; family 70-9; genus WHSW01. The sequence goes on along the minus strand of CAVVAT010000007.1, from coordinate 109,843 downwards.
CCGGCGTTGGGGATCCCGTTGGCCTCGGGGACCGGCACGTGGCGCCATACGTAGCTGACGGCGCTCCCCGTAAACGCCTCGATGGGAGTGACCGTCGCGCCCGCCCGAATGTGTGACTGAATGAAGTCACCGGAGTCGGAGCTCGTGAGGATGTCGTAGTAGTACTCGAGGTGGCAGCCGCTGACGCCCGTCGTGTCGATATCGGTGGCGTTTTGCACCGGGATTGTGTACGCCGCGCCGCCGTAGTTACCGCCAGCGCCGGTCGGTCCGTCTGAGAGGAAGGCAGCTCCTGAGCGCGGCCCGCCAAAGCCGCTGGTGACTCGTTGCCAGTTGATGGTCGTCGCGGTCGTGATCGGGGTGGTCCCGTCGGTGAGGCGGCCGTCAAACCCAGGTTCCTCGGCGCCCTCCGAGTGCATCGACTGGTACGCGGGTTGGGTGCTCAGGACCTGCGATCCCGGGGCCGCGATCTGCACCGAGGTGGGCCCGTAATTCGAATAGCTCGCGCGAGCATCGGTATTCGTCGACGCGGCGACGCAGATGACGTTGTCGAAGTTGTAACCGTCAGGAAAGTTGGCGGAGTTCGGCGGCACGAAAGTGGCGGCTTCAGGTCCATCGTTGAAGTTGCACGGGTACTGGCCGGGGTGATCCCCGGTGCCGGTCCCGCTCCCGCACTGCGCAGGCGTGAACTCGTCGTTGAGGTCATCGATGATGTCGTTGTTGTCGCCAGCCCCATCGTCACCGCCGTTGCCCGCCGAAAAGACAAACAGAACACCTGGGTTGTCGCGGATGATGTTGGCTTGGAGCGCGCTCGGACAGGGGCCGCCGAGGCTCGCGTTGACCACCTTCGCGCCGTTGTCGGCAGCGAAGTCGAACGCATTACTCACCGACACGTTGCTCGAACGATCAAACGCGTCGAAGACCTTGACCGCCATTAGCTGAGTCCGCTGCGCGACACCCGTAACCCCGTAGCCGTCGCTGCCGCGGGCCCCAACCGTCCCAGCCACATGCGTGCCGTGGTTGGAGTCCGAGTCGTCGATCGGGTCCCCGTCGGTACATGCGGGTGGCGCCGAGTTGGTGCAGGGGTGGGTCGGCGCGATGGATGCCCGCGCGTTGGTGGCCTGGAAGTCCGCGCCATAGACGTTGTCGACGAATCCGTCGGCGTCGTCGTCGAGGCTATTCCCGGCGATCTCGCCCGGGTTGTGCCACATGTTCGGAGCGAGGTCGGGGTGGTTGTAGTCGATGCCGGTATCGGCCACGGCAACGATCACACCCGACGCATCGCCGCCCTCGACCGGCGGGACGTCCCAGCCCACGGGCGCATCGATGTCGGCCTCGGCCGTCCCGGGGAACGTGGAAGCGGCGCCGATCGCGTTTGGCGTCGAGATGGTCTGCCCGGTGTTGTTGAGGCCCCAGAGCTGGCCGAAGAAGGTGTCGTTGGGGACCGAGTCGGCGTTGTAGCTGTAGTTGGGCTCCGCGAACGCGACGGACGGGTCGGCTGAGAGTTCGGCGACGGCGACGCGGACGCCCTGGCCAGCTGGGAGCTCGAGCAACTGGGCGCGGTTGACCTCGAGGGAGGTCGCGGACTCCGCGCCGACGCTCGCCTTGATCGCCGCGCGCTCGCCTGCATCGGTTGCGCGCTCGAAGCGAACAACGACCTCGCCCTTGGCAAAAAGGCGCTCTGTGGGCTGGGAACCGCCAAGCGACACGGCAATGTCAGAGTCCGCGCCATCGCCACTCGCGGCGCCCGCGGACCCAACTCCCGCCGCGATGACCGCAGCGGATCCCAACGCAACGACCATCCGACGCATGCACAGCCTCCTTGCTGATCAGAACGGATGCCTTCACCGATTGTTGTCTGCGTGCCTCACTCTGTCAAGCGCGCCTAACCTTCCCCGGTCATGCCGCCGCTGATTCGGGCGCTGCGCCCGCCGGAGTGGATCAAGAACCTGCTGGTCTTCGCCGGCCTGCTGTTCTCTGGCCGCCTCGACGAGAGCGCGGCCGTGATCGACGCCTCGCTCACGTTTGTCGCCTTCTGCGCGATTGCCAGCGCCGGCTACCTGCTCAACGACATTCGCGATCGGGAGCACGACCGTCTGCATCCCGAGAAGCGTGACCGGCCGATCGCCAGCGGTGCGGTCACCGTGGGGTCGGCGGCGACTCTGGCGGTGATCCTCGCTGCCGGCGCGCTGGCGCTCGGCTTCGCGGTCGACCCCGAGATCGCCGGACTGGTCGCGCTCTACGGCGTGATCACCACCGCGTATTCCCTTGTCCTCAAGCGTCTCGTGATCATCGACGTGATGACCATCGGTGGCCTGTTCATCCTCCGAGTGGTCGCGGGTGCGGTCGCCGTCGGCGCCCAGGCATCGGAGTTCCTGCTCGTCTGCACGGGGTTCCTCGCGCTGTTCCTGGGCTTCACGAAGCGGCGCCAGGAGGCGATGCTGGAAGAGGATGAGGCCGCGGAGGCCGGGACCCGGCCGGTCCTCGAGCATTACTCGCTGCCGTTCCTCGATCAGATGATCGCGATGGTCACCGCGGCGGCGATCATCAGCTACGTCATCTACACGGTCGACTCGCCGCGGGTGGGTTCGAAGATGCTGGCGACCGCACCGTCGGTTCTCTACGGGATCTTCCGCTACCTGTACCTGATCTACGACCGCCGGGACACGCGCTCGACGGCCGCCATCCTCACCGAAGATCCGGGCATGGTCTTCGCCGGCGTCACCTGGATAGGGGTGGCGCTCGCCATGCTTTACGTCGTAGACTGACCGCAGGCTTCGCGGCTCGGGGGTCGAATTGAGCGCCACGGAACGGCAGACCAGATGGAGTTTTCGACGTGCGGACCGTCGCGCCGATTCGCGCAACGGATCCGATCCGGTCGTCGCCGAGTTCCACGAGTTCCTCGACAGCCGTCTGCGCCCGCTCGAACAGACCGCGGCGATCACGGCCGGTGAGATCGGCGTCGAAGCCGACCGGATCCGGGCCGACCTCGCCGCGCAGGGTCACGCCGCGGAGCGAATCGACGAGCTGGCCAATCGCCTCGCCCGGGCCACGGCGACGTTCGCCGAGGACGTGGCGCGGGTGCGAATCGCGATTGGTTCGCCTGCGGACCCGGACGGCCCACCTTCCGAGGGTGTCGAGCTGCTGGTGCGCCAGATGTCCGTCGCGGGAGCTGATGCCGAGGAGATCGAGGCACGGTTGGCCGACCTCGGCGTCGAGCGTCCGGGCGAGGCGGTTCGCCGCCTGCTTCACATGAGTGACGCGCCGCCTCCCGAATCTTGAGACCGCGCTTAGCTGCGCGAGAGCCCGGGCTTAGGTGCGGCGTTTAGGTTCGCGCCCATGTCCCATCAAGCAACGGAAGTTAGACCGAGCTGGGATCGGCGACGGGGGGAGCGGCGGCAACCGGCGCCGGTCGATCCAGGACCCTCGGAGGGCACCACGCTCCTGATCCTTCAGATGGCCATTCGTGGTGCTGATGCCGAAGAGATCGAGGCGATGCTCGATGACTTCGGGGTCGAGCACGCGCGCGAGGCCATCGAGCGCGTTCTGGCGGACCAGCCCCACCAGCAATAGCCGCCCTTTGTCGACGCTGCGGTCCGGTCTAGGATGATCGGACGGCTGCCGGATTCGAAAGCGAGCATGAGGACCCGGTCGATCCCTCGGAGGCACCGCCGCGCCTAGCCAAGGTCTTCGCATATCCCGGTACGGAGGCGACCCCGCCTGCGACGGGTCCGCGTTCGCCGGGAGCCGTCGACAACGCCGACCGGCCCCCGAGCTCCGAGCTCGTTGAGTTCCTCGAGCTCGCGGAACGCCGGATGAAGGCGATCGAACGGGTTGCCGACAACGCGATCGACCACGTGACGCTCGAGCTCGAGCGGCTGCTGGAGCGCCTCACCGCGGGTGGCGACGCTGACGCGGCGCGGATGCGGGCGGCCGGCGAGGTCGTCGTCAACCACGCGCGCACAGTTTCGGAATGGAGCGGCGGCATCCGCCGCTGGCTCGAGAGCGAGGGACCGCCTCATGGCCATCAGCCGTCCGATGGAGTGGTCCTGCTTGCCCGGCGGATGGCGATCGCGGGGATCTCAACGAGCAAGATCGAGGCGATGCTCGCGGGCCTCGGCGTTGCCGATCCGCAGGCCGCCGTTCGCCACGCGCTCGACGTCCCGATCAACTGAGCGTCGGGCACCCGTCGCCGCGTTGTAGGGTTCTGCGGCCTTATGGATCTGACGCTGACCCCGGAGGAGACCGCGTTCCGCGACGAGCTTCGCGCGTGGATCGAGGAGAACCATCCTGGCCCCGCGCCACACGGCGGCGATCAGGTCCAATACGAGTTCGAGCGCGAGTGGCAGCGCAAGCTCCACGTTGGGGGCTGGGCCGGCGTTTCCTGGCCGAAGGAATACGGCGGTCGCGGCGCGACCCTGATCGAGCAGTCCATCTTCGGCGAGGAGCTTGCTCGTGCGCGGGCGCCGCGCCCGGCCAACGTCCTCGGCCTCGTCATGGGCGGCCCCGTCGTGATCGCCCATGGCACCGAGGAGCAGAAGGAGCGGTTTCTCGAGCCGATCCTCTCGGCCGAGGAAATCTGGTGCCAGGGTTTCTCCGAGCCCGAGTCCGGCTCGGACCTCGCGTCGCTGAAGACGAAGGCGGTCAAGGAGAACGGCGGCTGGCGGATCACCGGCCAGAAGGTGTGGACCACTTTCGCCCACGAGGCCAAGTGGTGCATGCTCGTGGCGCGCACCGACCCGGACGTCCCCAAGCACAAGGGGCTCACCTACTTCTTGATGGACATGGAGCAGGACGAGGTCGAGGTGCGGCCTCTGCGCCAGATCACCGGCGAGTCCGAGTTCAACGAGCTCTTCATCGAGAACGCCTACGTCCCGGACGAGAACCTCGTCGGCGGCGTCGGCAACGGCTGGATGGTCGCAATCACGACGCTGATGAACGAGCGCGCGGGCCTCGGGGCCTCGGCGGCGCTCGGCCTCGCGAATTCGCTCGATGACCTCATCGATCTCGCGAAGGAGCGTGGCGTCGCCGACGATCCGATCATCCGCGACAAGATCGCCCGGCTGAAGATCGGGATCGAGGGTCTGCGCCTCGGCGCGATGCGCGCGCTCACGGCGACGATGAAGGTCGGGATCCCGGGCCCCGAGGGCTCGATCGCCAAGCTGCAGTGGTCGTCGACCAACCAGGCGATGACCGAGCTCGCGCTCGAGATCGGCGGGGTTGACGCGCTCTCGAAGTCGAACCCATGGGCCTATCGGTTCCTGCGCTCGCGCGCGAACTCAATCGAGGGCGGAACTTCCGATGTCCTCAAGAACATCATCGCCGAGCGCGTGCTCGGCCTCCCGAAGCTGAGGTAGGAGCGAGATGGACTTCGCCTTCAACGACGAGCAGCGCGAGATCAAGTCGACCGCGCATGAGTTCATCGCCAGTCGCTTCAAGCCGGAGAAGGTCCGCGAGCTTGCCGAGTCAGACAGTCCCTACGACGACGCGCTGTGGACGCAGATGTGCGAGCTCGGCTGGCCGGGGATCGCGATTGCCGAGGAGCACGGCGGTCAGGGCCTCGGCGTCGTCGAGCTGGTGATCCTCCAGGAGGAGCTTGGGTACGCCCTCGCGCCGTCGCCGATGATCTCCAACGCCTTCGCTGGCGCGCTGATCCAGGAGGCTGGCTCGGACGAGCAGAAGTCGAAGTGGCTGCCGGGCATCGCGTCCGGCGAGGCCCGCGGAGCTGCCGCGTTCACCCCGGACGACGAGCCGGTTGTCGGCGCCGCCGACGGTGCCGCTGTTCTCGTTCTCAATGAGGGCATGGACGGCGGCCGGATCGTCGAGACCGACGACGCCGAGCTCGAGCGCCTCGACCTGATCGACACGTCGCGCGCCTACTTCCGCGTTCGCGCCGACGGCGGCGACTCGCTTCCCGGCGATGTCATGCCCGCGGTGGCCGTCGGCGCTGTTGCGCTTGCGGCCGAGCTCGTCGGCGTCGCCCAGCGCGCCCTCGACATGGGAGTCGAGTACGCGAAGGAGCGCGAGCAGTTCGGTCGGCCAATCGGCGCCTACCAGGGCGTCTCGCACCGCCTCGCCGAGATGCTCTGGGAGGTCGAGGAGGCGCGCTCGCTCACGTACTACGCGGCCTGGACCGCCGATGCCCAGCGCGAGTCACTGCCGCTGGCCTCGTCGATGGCGAAGGCCCGGGCTTCGGACGCGGCGTGCAACGTCACACACAACGCGATCCAGACCCTGGGCGGGATCGGCTTCACCTGGGAGCACGACATCCACTTTCTGCTGAAGCGCGCTCGCGTGGCGGCGCCGCTGCTCGGCAGCGCCAGCATGCACCGCGCCCGCGTCGCCGAGCTCACCGGGCTCGGCGAGACCGTCCCGGCTTAGGCCCCGAACTCGGAAACCACGCGCCGGCCCGGCTTCTCGCAGACGGCCCTGACGAACTCGTACGCGAGCTTCACCTTGCAGTACTTCTCGTAAGCCTTGCCGGCGACCGACCGAGTGCGGTCACAGCTGATGTTCGACGATGGACAGGGGGCGAGACATCAGGACCCGTAGTCGATCCGGAACATCGGATCGCCCGCTTGGCAGCGGGCCCGGGCGCTCTCGGTGAACACCTTGCGTACGCCGCACCGGTAGTCCCCGAGCCTGAAATGCCCGCCCTCCGTGAAGGCGACCTCGCGGTCGACGTCGCCGTCGTACTTCTTGAGCGTGCGCGTTGCCCGCTCGCAGCTGATGAAGTCGGTCGCCAGAACGGTCTCAAACCCGAGCGGCCCCTCGATCGTCTCCAGGGGCTCGCATTTCTCAGCGTGGGACCGTTCGCCTCCGGCGGCCGTGCTCGCGGTCGTGAGGCCCACGGCACAGAGCGCCATGCACGTAAGAAAGACAACGAAACGAGACATCGGCCGAGACTCTAATCCGAGTCGGCCACGGTGTCCAGACCCGCGGAGGGCTCCCTGCCGACCAGGCTGGCGAAGCGGTGCGCGTCGACGTTGCCACCGGAGAGGATGGCCCCAATCCTGCCGCCCGGCGCGACCCGCCTGGCGAGCAGCGCGGCGACCGTGCTCGCCCCGCTCGGTTCTGCAACGAGCTTCATCCGTTCGAACAGGTAGGTCATCGCTGCGACGATCTCTTCGTCGCTGACCACCACGATCTCATCGACCAGGCGGCGGTTGATCGCGAAGGTGAGCTCGCCCGGGATCGCGACGGCCTGGCCGTCGGCGATTGTGCGCGGGACGGCGATCTCGACCCGCCGCCCCTCCGCGAGCGACCGCCTTGTGTCATCGCCGCGCTCGGGCTCGACACCGACGATCCGCGTTGTCGGGCTGAGAGCCTCGGCGACGATCGCGGTGCCAGCGATCAGCCCGCCTCCACCCACGGGGACGACCAGGGTGTCGAGCGGTCCCGCCTGCTCGAGCATTTCCAGCGCCGCGGTGCCCTGGCCCGCAATCACCCGCTCGTCGTCATACGGCGCAATCAGGCTGAGCCCACGGTCGGCGGCGAGTTGCTCACAGATCGCCGCGCGATCCTCCGCGTAGCGGTCGTATCTCACGACCTCGGCGCCGTAGGCGCGAGTCGCATCGAGCTTCGACTGCGGCGTATCCTCCGGCATGACGATTACCGCGGTGGTTTCGAGCATGCGGGCAGCCGACGCCACGGCCTGAGCGTGGTTGCCGGAGGAGTACGCCGCGATCCCGCGTCGCAGCGCCTCCGGATCGAGCTGGGCGATCGCGTTGTAGGCACCGCGAAACTTGAAGGAGCCGGTGCGCTGCAGGTTCTCGCACTTGACGAGCACCGTGGCGCCGGTGCGCTCGTCGAGTGCCCTCGAGCCCAGGACCGGGGTCACGTGGGCGACTCCGGTAAGCCGCGAGGCCGCTGCGCGAACGGCTGCGAGATCGACCGCGGGCACGGTACTCATCGGCGGCGATAGAGTCCGTTTTGGTGGAGAAGGCTGCGCAGAACGGTCATCTGGTCCAGCTTGACAGTGTCAGCAAGAGCTTCGGGGAAAACCTCGTGCTCGATGCGATCGACCTCGAGGTCGCCCGCGGCGACGCGGTCGTGATCGCCGGGCCGTCGGGATCGGGCAAGTCGACGATCCTGCGCTGCATCAACGGCCTCGAGTCGATTGACTCGGGGACGATCCGCTTCGACGGGCAGACGGTCGAGTCGACCGGGCGCGACATCTACGCGATCCGCGCCCAGATCGGGATGGTCTTCCAGCAGTTCAACCTCTTCCCGCACATGAGCGTGCTCGAGAACATCACGCTCGCGCCGCTCGAGGTCGAAGAGGCCAACAAGCGAGATTCCGAGGAGCGTGCGCGCCGGCTGCTCGAGCGCGTCGGGATTCCGGAGAAGGCGGATGCCTATCCCGCCGATCTCTCCGGCGGCCAGCAGCAGCGGGTTGCGATTGCCCGCGCGCTCGCGGTCGAGCCGAAGCTGATGCTCTTCGACGAGCCCACTTCGGCGCTCGACCCGGAAATGATCCGCGAGGTCCTCGACGTGATGCGCGATCTCGCGAAGGAGGGGATGACCATGGTGGTCGTCACCCACGAGATGGGCTTCGCGCGTGAGGTCTGCGACCGGATCGTGTTCATCGACGAGGGCCGGATCGTCGAGCAGGGGACGCCGGACGACTTCTTCAACAACACCACGAGCGAGCGAGCAAAGGAGTTCGTCGACAAGATCATCCATCACTAGGCGTAGTCAATTCCGGGGGACAAGGGAGACTGAGATGAACAGCAGATGGCGCCTGATCGCAATTGCGACGCTGATACTGGCGGCGCTCACGTTGATCGCATGCGGCGACGACGATGATGAGGGCGGCGGTGACGAGACGACCCCGGCGGCGGAGGTCGAGCAGTTCCCGGCCGACACCACCATGGGCAAGATCCAGGAGGCGGGTGAGCTCAACGTCGGGGTCAAGTTCGACGTGCCTCCGTTCGGGCTCAACAACCCGCAAACGGGAGAGGTCGAGGGCTTTGATGTCGACCTCGCCACCTACATCGCCGATCGGCTCGGGGTCGAGCCGAGCTTCCGCGAGGCGACCTCCGACAACCGAATTCCACTGCTCGTGGACGGCACGATCGACCTGATCCTGTCGACGATGACGATCACCGAGGAACGCGACCTGGAGATCGATTTCTCCGAGCCCTACTACGTGGCCAACGGCGACGTCCTGGTGGCCGGGGACTCCGACATCCAGAGCCTGGATGACCTGAACGGCAGCCGGGTCTGCACGGCGCTGGGCTCGACCTACGCCGAGACGATCGAGAAGGAGGCGCCCGACGCCGACCTGCGGCTGGTCGACCTCTACTCGGAGTGCCTCGACCAGATCCAGACGGGCGCAGTCGATGCGGTGTCGACCGACAACGTGATCCTGACCGGGATGGTGATCCAGGACGACACCCTGCAGCTGCTCGGCCTCGACTACACGACCGAGCCGTACGGGATCGGAATTCCGGAAGGCGACACGGCGTTCAAGGAGTTCGTCGACGAGTCGCTCGCCGAGTACATCGACAGCGGCGCCTGGCAGGAGTCCTACGACGAGTGGGTCGGCCAGTACATCGAGGAGGACCAGCAGCAGGGACCACCCGACATCACCCTGGAGGAGGCCCTGAAGCTGTTCCCGCTCGAGTAGTGGAGACCAACCGTCTCTAGCTCGAGGAGAAGCGAGTGAGCGGGCTCTGGGAGGTGCTGACCGAGCACCTCCCGGAGTTCAGCTCCGGACTCTGGGTCACCTTTCGCCTGGTCGCGTTCGCGTTCGTGATCGCGATGGTTGTCGGCACGGTCGTCGCGGCCATGCGGGTCGCCCCCGTCAAATGGCTGAACCGAATCGGCGGGGTCTACGTCGAGATCTTCCGCAACGTGCCTCTGCTGGTGCTGTTGATCATCGCCTTCTCGGGTTTCCCCGCGCGCTGGAGTCTCGGTTGGTCAATGGGCGGCGGGAATCGCGTGCCTCGGTCTCTACACAGCCGCCTACATCGCCGAGGCGCTTCGCTCGGGCGTGTTCTCGGTCGGTAAAGGCCAGGTCGAGGCGGCACTCTCCCTCGGGCTCACCTACTCGCGCACGATGCGGCGGATCATCCTCCCGCAGGCGTTTCGCAGCGTGATCCCGGCGCTCGGCAGCCTCGTCATCGCGATGATCAAGAACTCGGCGATCGTCGGCGCCTCCTTGGTCGCCCTTCCGGACCTCCTCAACCGGACCCGCCTGGTCCAGTCCCAGACCGCGCGTCCGGACGAGACCTTCTTCTGGGGAGCGGTCGGCTTCCTGCTCCTGACCCTGACGGCCACCCTCGCGTCTTCCGGTACCTCGAGCGCCGCTTCGCGATCAGGCGGTGATGGGCTGAGCCATGGGCTACCTGTTTGACATCGACAACTGGGAATGGGTCTGGACCGGCAACAACTTCAGGTTTCTGCTCGAGGGCTTCCTGGTGAACCTCGAGATCGCGCTGATCGGCATCGTGTTCTCGCTCATCTTCGGCCTCCTGCTGGCCCTGATGCGGGTCTCGAAGCTGCGGCTGATCAGCTTTCCGGCCGGCCTGTGGGTCGATCTCTGGCGCAACCTGCCGCTGATCCTCGTGATCCTCTATCTCGCACTCGCCATCCCCAGCTCATGGCGCAGTGCATACGCCGACTCGATCCCGGATTTCTTCCCAGAGGCGCTGCAGGACGAGCTCGTGCTCGGCGCCATACTCGGCCTCGTTCTCTACAACTCGGCCGTCCTGTGCGAGATCATGCGCTCGGGGATCCAGTCGCTCGACCGGGGGCAGTTCGAGGCTGCGGCATCGCTCGGGCTGACCTACCGCCAGCAAATGCGGTTCGTAATCCTCCCGCAGGGCCTGAGGAGGATGGTCCCGGCGACGGTCTCGCAGTTGATCACGCTTAACAAGGACACGACCCTGATCAGCATCATCGCGATCCCCGAGGTCATCGGCCACGGCGGGAGCATCATCAGCTCATCGGCCTTCGGCGGAGAGGTGCAGGCGCCCTATCTCCAGGTGTACCTGATGATCGGATTCTTCTTCTTCGTCGTCAATTTCGCGCTCTCGCGGCTCTCGCGGCGGCTTGAGATCCGCGAGCGCGAGCGGACCGGCACGACCCTTGAGCGGGTCTCGGGCCTCGAGGATCAGGTCGCCGCCGAGACCGACCTCGCGGAACCGCCGCGCTGAATGCCGCCGGGGTCCGCGGGCTTAACACCGTCGCCTGATCGGGAAGGACCTAGGGGTCGGCGATGATCGCCACATCCGCGGCGAGCTTCGTTTGCCCCCCGAGCTTGTACTCGACGTCGACCGCCTCGTTCTTGCGGTAGGTGCCCCAGAGGCCGAGGTACATCGCCGCCCAGCGCCCCTTGGTCACCGTCTCTTTGACGATGGGCCTCGCGAAGACGATCTCACCGTCACCAACTTCGTAGTCGACGCCCTCGGCCTGCTCGACACCGTTGATGTAGACGCGGATCGGAGGCTGCGCGCCACGTGGAAGGCGCATCCGCCTGCCCGCAGCGAAACTGCCCTTGGGGATGTCGACTTCCTGCGGGTCCATTCAGACTCCCGCCAGAACCGAGCGAACCGCCTCGAACGGGGACTCGTCGCCCGGGTCGATCTCCTCGCGGCCAAAGCCCCCGCGAAAGGCGACGAAGCGCCCGTCGCCCATGACGTCGATGCCCGCGTCCACCCCGCGACGGATCAGCCCGCCCGTTGAGATCTCAACGCGGCCCGCGACCTGATCGCCCGGCTCGAAGTCCCGGACCAGCTTGCGCGCCTGCAGCGGGCCCTGCGCGCGAATGCGTTTCGCCTCATCCTCGAGCGCCGCCACGGCGGCGTCGAGGTCATCGAACTTCTCGCGTTCTACGCGTGGGCCGCTGCGGATGGTCAGCCTGTAACCGGCCAGGGCTCTCGGCTAGGCCCCACGGCGCTGACGGACGGGACGACGCAGCGCCTCGTTGGTGATCTTCTCCGGACCGTCCCGATCGGCGATCGGCACGTAGTCCGCGTCGCGCGCTCCCGTGTAGATCTGGCGGGGCCGTGCGATCTTCGTCTCCGGATCGTCGAGCATCTCGAGCCACTGCGAGATCCACCCGGCGGTTCGCGGGATGGCGAACATCACCGTGAACATCTCGGCCGGCAGCTCGAGCGCCTCGTAGATCAGGCCCGAGTAGAAGTCGACGTTCGGATAGAGCTTGCGCGACGTGAAGAACTCGTCGTCGAGCGCCTGTTTTTCGAGCTCGGTCGCGATCTCGATCAGCGGGTTGTACTCGGTCGCCTCGAGCACCTCGTCGACGTGCTTCTTGATGATTCGCGCCCGCGGGTCGTAGTTCTTGTAGACGCGATGCCCGAAGCCCATCAGCTTCTCCTCGCGGTTCTTCACGCCCTCGAGAAAGCCGGGGATGTTGTCGACGGTCTCGATCCGGCGCAGCATCTTCAGAACCGCCTCGTTGGCGCCGCCGTGCAGCGGGCCGTACAGCGCCGCAACCCCCGCCGCCACGGCGGAATAGGGATCGACCTGGGACGAGCCGACGCTGCGGACGGCGGCCGTCGAGCAGTTCTGCTCGTGATCGGCGTGGAGGATGAACAGGACGTCAAGCGCCTTGGCCAGCCTCGGATCCGGCTCGTACTTGAGCTCGGTCTTCTTGAACATCATCGAGAGGAAGTTCTCGGAGAAGTTCAGGTCGTTGTCGGGGTAGACGTACGGCAAGCCCATGTTGTGGCGATAGGCGAAGGCCGCCAGCGTCGGCACCTTGGCAATCATCCGGATCGCCGCCATGTAGCGCTCTTCGATGTCGTCGATGTGCTTCGCGTCCGGATAGAACGTCGAGAGGGCGCCGACGCCGGCGAGAAGCATCCCCATCGGGTGGGCGTCGTAGCGGAAGCCGCCAAGAAATTGCTTGATGTCCTCGTGGACGAACGTGTGGTGGGTGATGTCGAAGATCCACCGCTCGAGCTGGGGCTCTGTGGGCAGTTCGCCATAGACGAGAAGGAACGCGACTTCGAGGAAGGTCGACTTCTCGCAGAGCTGTTCGATCGGGATCCCGCGATGCTGGAGGATCCCCGCATCGCCGTCGATATATGTGATGGACGAGCGACACGACGCCGTGTTCGTGAACGCGGGGTCGTAGGCCATCATCCCGAAGTCGTCTTCGGCGACCTTGATCTGGCGCAGGTCCATCGCCTTGATCGTCTCGTCGGTGATCTCGACCTCATAGGTCTCACCGGTGCGGTTGTCAGTGATCGTCAGCGTGTCCTTGTCGGACTCGTCTGCCGTCGCTACGGCCCCCTCGTTTTGAGCACTCTCTTGATCAGCCGCCATCTATCTCGATCTCCTCACTCGTCCGTTCGTCTTTCCCCATTCTTCCAGTTCAAGCCCCGTGCCTTCGCCGCCGATGCATGAGCTGGAGGTTCACGGCCCAAGGATGCAGACGACAACAGCACAAAGGGGAATCGCGACCCTCAAGGAAGGGGCGGTTTCGGCTGGGCGCGCACGCAGCGTCGAGTCGTACCTCGGCGAGATCGTGGAGCAGCTTGGGCGACTGGTCGATTCGGACCGCTGCTCGATTCTCCTCGTTGAGGGCGGACGTCTGAGAAGTAGTGTGTCGATCGGCCTCTCCGCGGACTACACCGATGCGGTCGACGGACTCGAGATCGGCCCCGATGCCGGCTGTTGTGGCGCCGCTGCGTTCCACGGCGAGACGATCGTCACCGAGGACATCATCGTCGACCCGCGCTGGGTGGAGTTCCAGGAGCTAACGCGCAGCCTCGAACTTCGCTCCTGCTGGTCGGTTCCACTCCGGCTGCCCGACGGCACCGTCCTCGGCACGTTCGCCACCTATCTCGACCGGCCGTCCGCGCCCGAGCCCGAGCAGATCGAGACAGTTGAGGCCTACGCCTCGATCGTCGCGCTTGGGCTCGACAGCGTCCGTCGCAAGGCCGACCTCGCCGCGAGCTACGAGTCGGCCGTACTCGCCTTGACGTCTGCACTCGACGTTCGCGACGACTACACCGGCGCCCACTCCAACGCGACCTCGCGTCTCGTGCGCGACGTCTGCGTGAGGCTCGGCCTTGACGACGACGAGACCGAGATGGTGAGTCGCGTCGCCGCCCTTCACGACGTCGGCAAGCTCGGCGTGCCGACCGACATTCTCACGAGCCCCGACGCTCTGACCCCGGCTCAGCAGCGGATCATGCGCGACCACCCTGTGATCGGCGAGCAGATCCTGCGCCAGATCCCGGGGATGGAGGCGATTGCAAAGTCCGTCCGCCACGAGCACGAGCGCTGGGACGGCGCCGGCTATCCCGACGGGCTCGCGGGAGACAACATTCCGCTTCCCAGCCGGATCGTCTTCGCCTGTGACGCCTTCCACGCGATGACCTCCGACCGTCCCTACCGACGCGCGCTCGAGCGCCATGACGCGGTCGCCGAGCTGCGCGCGAACGCTGGGACCCAGTTCGACCCCGAAGTGGTGGACGCCCTACTTGCCGCGCTTGGCGACGACTCGCTGATCGTCGGGTGTGCGCCGGGCGACATCGCCGAGCGTGACCAGCGGCTGGCTCTCGAGGCGATCGCCGCGGAGCTTGGGGCAGAGGACGTCTTCGTCTTTCGCAAGGTCGCGCGTGACACCTTTGCCCACCTCGCCGGGATCGGCCGGGGCGAGGGCTGGGCAGGCAACATTGAGCTACGACCCGAGGACGGCGGCTCCGGTCCGTCACTCGGCACGGCTGCCGTGCGCTGCATCGCTGAGGAAGAGCCGGTCCGGGTCGTCGGTCCCTATTACGCACGCAGCGCGGTGATCGTTCCGTGTGGCCACGACGTCATCGTCGTCTTCGGCTCGTCGACCGACTCGCTCGCCGGCGTCTGCGAACGCGACATGCCCGCGTTCGGCGAGCGCGTCGCACGCCTGGTCGACCACGTCCCCTCGGCCAAGCGTCTCGCCGATGAGCTCGAGGTGCTCGACGCGGTCCGCGCCGTCACCACCGTCAACGCCGACGGCGTCGAGGGGGCGCTGAAGGAGATTTCCGAGCGCGCCGCCACGGCGCTCTCGTGCGAGTTCGGCGCGGTTGTTCTAACGGGCGCCGGCCGCGCAATGCGCACCGGCTGGAGCGACCTGGGCTGGACGCCGGGCGAGCCGGGTGCGACGCGGCGCCTGCTCGGCCAGCTTGCGGCAACGCTCTCCGGAGGACCCGGCGGCAAACTGCTCATCCAGGACACCTCGGACCACACTGTGATCGCCCCGGAGGGATTCACTGCGGAGGATCGCGTTGCCTCGATTCAGGCGGTCCCGATCGGCGATGTCGGCCTGCTCGTTGCCGTCCACGCTCTGCCGCGGCCACGCGGCTTCACCAACCTCTGCCAGCGCGTTGCGCGCTCGATCGCTGACGGCGCGGAACTCGTTGTTCGCCGCGCGCTTGCCCAGGAGGAGCTGACCGCTGAGAACGCAAAGCTCGAGCGCCAGGCCAGTACCGACGGGCTCACCGGCCTCAACAACCGCGGTGGCTGGGATGAGGCGATGATCGCCGGCCAGATTGGGCTTGCCCGCGACGCCGCCGCGATCTCGATCGCGCTTTTCGATCTCGACGGCCTCAAGGCCGTCAATGACACTTACGGCCATCGCGCCGGCGACTCGCTGATCCGCGCCTTCGGCGAGATTCTCACCACCGAGGTTCGCTCCGGCGACTACGCCGCACGCATCGGCGGCGATGAGTTCGCGGTACTTCTCAACGGCTGCGACGACGACGGCGCGGAGGCCTGGTGCCGCCGCGTGGTCGAGGCGGTCGAGGAGCGCAACGCGGCGACCGATGCCCATCCAATTCGGGTGTCCTGGGGAACCGCGGCCGCACAACACCACGGCAGCCTCAGCTCAGCGGTCGTCGCCGCGGACCGCAGCCTCTACGGCGACAAGGCCGAGCGCTAGCACGATCGCGGAGGCCGAAGGCCGAAGCGGAGCCCCGCCGCTGTTGAGGCGGCTTATTACTTCCAGGCGATGGCGCCGGCGTCCTCGAACGTCATCAGGCGCTTGAAGTCCTCGTAGCGGTCGCCGAGCTCGGCCGGGGTGACCGTGCTGACGCGATCGGTGCCAAAGCCCTCGACGTTCAGCGAGGCCATGACCGAGCCGTGGACCATTGCCCGGCGTAGTGCCGACTCGTCATAGGTGCCGGCGATGCGCGCCCCGTCGAGGTAGCCGAGAAAGCCACCGGCGAAGCTGTCGCCGGCACCTGTCGGGTCGCGAACCTCTTCAAGCGGAAGGCCCGGGACGGCGAACGATCCCTCTTCCGTGAAGAGCAGGGCGCCGTACTCGCCACGCTTGGCGACGACCACGCTCGGACCCATCGCGATAGTGGCCTTCGCCGCGAGTGAGAGATTCGGCTCACCCGTGAGCATCCGCAGCTCGGCGTCATTCAAGAGCAGGCAGTCGACCTCGCCGATTGCGCTGACAAGCGAGTCGCGGGCGGTGTCGATCCACAGGTTCATCGAGTCGAGTGCGGCGAACTCGGCCGATGACTGCGCGCGGACGTCACGCTGAAGATCGGGCTGGATGTTGCCGAGAAAGAGCATCTCCGCCGCCGCCGAGTCCTCTGAGAGCTTCGGCTGGAAGTCAGCGAATACGTTGAGCTGCGTGTCGTCCGTGTGGGCGACGTTCATGTCGTGGTCGTAATGGCCACGCCAAAAAAACGTCTCGCCGCCCGGCACGTGCTCGATGTCGTCAGTTGCGATCCCGCGGCCCTTGAGGATGTTGAGTTGGTCCTCGCCGAAGTCGTCGCCGACCGGTCCGACGACGCCGACCTCGGTGAAGAAGCTCGCGGCGAGAGCAAAGTGCACGGCCGAGCCGCCGAGCATGCGCTCGCGCTCCCCAAACGGGGTTCGCACGCTGTCGAAGGCGATTGATCCAACTACGGTCAGTCCCATACGGCCGGGGATGGTGGCACAAGGAGTGGTACGTTCGCCCCATGTCCCTTCTGCGCCAGCGGCGCAGGTTGCTCGTTATGGCCGCGCCACTGGCGCTCGCGATCGCGGCGACAGCACTCGCGGCCGCCGGCGATCTCGGACCGCGGCAGCGAGTTTCGTCCACCGGTCCGGATGGCAATCCGAGCTTTTCGAGCTTCCAGGCGAACGTCGTCTACAACCCCGACCGCAACGAGTATCTGGCGGTCTGGCCCGGGGAGACGGCAACCGACAACGAGGTCGAGATCTTTGGCCGGCTGCTGGAGCCTGGCGGTGTACCCATTGGCGGTCAGTTCCGGATCTCGACGATGGGCCCCGACGCCGACATCAATTACGGAGCCTTCAACCCGGCGGCGACGTACAACTTGACGACACATGAGTACCTCGTCGCCTGGTGGGGCGACGACAACACCGTCCCGCTGGTCGATGAGGAGACTGAGATCTTTGCCCAGCGGCTTTCCGCCACCGGCTCAGAGGTCGGCCCCGATGACCAGCGGATCTCGGCGATGGGCCCGGACGGAAACACGTCATACGACACGCGCAACCCGACCGCGACCTACAACCCGACCGCAAACGAGTATCTCGTCGCATGGTCCGGCGATGACAACACCGTCCCGCTCGTCGACGAGGAAAACGAGATATTCGCCCAGCGGCTGTCGGCGACGGGCTTGGAGGTCGGCACGGACGACCAGCGGATCTCCGCGATGGGACCCGATGGCAACAGCGGCTTCGACGCAGTCAACCCCTGGGCGACCTACAACCCGACGGCGAACGAGTACCTGATCGCCTGGCAGGGTGATGACGACACGGCTCCCTTGGTCAACGGCGAAACCGAGATCTTCGCC
This sequence comes from uncultured Solirubrobacterales bacterium, assembly GCA_963746215.1. Taxonomy (GTDB): domain Bacteria; phylum Actinomycetota; class Thermoleophilia; order Solirubrobacterales; family 70-9; genus WHSW01. The sequence continues at coordinate 92,078 of CAVVAT010000007.1, read as the reverse complement.
CAGAGGCTTTCGGCGTCGGGTGCAGAGGCCGGCACCGACGACCAGCGGATCTCGGCTTTGGGCCCCGACGGCGATACCAACTACGAGGCGTTCTTTCCCACCGTCGTTTCCAACCCGACGGCCAACGAGTACCTCGTCGCGTGGGAGGGCGACGACAACGCCGGATCGATGGTCAACAACGAGTTCGAGATCCTCGCCCAGCGCCTCTCGGCGACAGGCGTAGAGGTCGGCACCGACGACCAGCGGATCTCGACGATGGGTACGGACGCCACCACCACCAACAGCGCCGCCTCCCCGGCCGTGACCTACAACCCGACGGCGAACGAGTACCTGATCGCCTGGTACGGCGATGACGACACGGCACCCTTGGTCACCGGCGAGCAGGAAGTCTTCGCCCAGCGCCTGGCCGCTGGCGGTGCCGAGGAGGGCCCCGATGACCTGCGGATCTCGACGATGGGGCCCGACGGCAACGCCAACTTCGACGGCCGCTCTCCGTCGGTTGCGTACGGAGTGACCGCCAACGAGTACGTGATCGTCTGGGATGGCGACGACAACACGGCGCCGTTGGTCGACAACGAAAGTGAGATTTTCGCCCGGGGGCTGGCGGCTCCGGACCCGCCAGCAGATTCGACCCCGGACCCGACGCCGCCGGAGTTGCCGCCGGCTGACACCAAGCTCGATGGCGCCGCGATCGAGCTCGCCAAGAAGATCGTGATCAAGGGGAAGGAGCTGAAGATCCCACTTGTGGCCGGCTGCGCCGAGGCCTGCAACTCCACCGCCTCTGGCTCGATCTCGGTGAAGGCAGCGCCGGAGCGGTCTGCTGCGAAGGCGAAGCGCTACCCGCTCGCCTCGGCGGTCGGCTCGAGCACGGCCGGCGCCAAGACCACGCTCACCCTGAAGCTCAAGGGCTCCAAGTCGAAACGGCGCAAGGCGACACGCAGGATCGTCACGGCGATTGGTGACGAGGCCAAAGCGAAGGCCTTGATCTCGGTTATCGCCAGCGACGCCGCGGGGAACTCAGCGACCGCGACTGGCTCGGCGAAGCTGAAGGCCAAGCAACGCTGATTGGACCGCGATCAGTCTTCCGGCTCCGGCAGACTGGAAGAAACCGTTCACTTTCGCGAAGGGGAAGCAAGATGCAGACCAGGAGCTTTGTGGTGGCGACCGCGCTCGTACTCGCGCTCGCCCTAGCCGCGCCGACGATCGGCGCCGCGCAGAAGAAGGGCGCCGTGGCCGACCAGGCGCTGGAGATCGGCAAGGAAGCGCGAGAGATCGCGAAGACCGCAAAGCGCGCGGCCAACAAGGCTCGCGGGACCGCCAGGGCGGCGCTCGATGCGGCGACCGCGGCCGGTCAGACCGCCACTTCGGCCGCGAACAAGGCCGATAGCGCCGCTGCCACTGCCGCTGATGCCGGCGCACGGGCGGACGCGGCGTCGAGCGCGGCCGCTGCGGCGGGTGCGAAGGCCGATGCGATAGCCGCGGAGTTCGCCTCGGCCAAGGCGAAGTCGGCGACCCTGAGCGGAACCGTGACCACCGCCAATGACACCAGCTACGAGGATTTGGGCGGACCGTCAGTGACGGTCACCGTGCCTGCGTCGGGGTTAATCGAGGTGTGGGCCCAGGCGGAGATCACAGATGGCGCCGTCTCACTCTTTGAGGACGGTCAACAGGTTCCCGGGCAGGATCCAAACGAGCTGTGCAGCGGCGGCGGAACGCCGCCTCCGGCGGATGCGCTCCTCGCGGAACTGGGCGGTGGCACTCCGACCGTGTTGAGCACGCCGGCGAGTTTCAGTCCGGCCGGCTGCGGCGGCCTGTCTGCTCCAGGCGGCGTCCTCTTCAAGACCAGCCCCGGCCAGCACACTTACTCGTTGCGCTACGCCTGGTGTAGCTGCGGAGTCCAGGGCGAGTTCTCCGATCGCCTTCTCGCGGTGGCCCCGCGTCCATGAGGGCCATTCAGATCCAGGAGTTCGGCGGGCCCGAGGTGATGGAGCTCGTCGAGCTCCCCGATCCGGAGCCCGGCGACGGCGAGGTCGTCGTCGAGGTCGCGCGCTGCGGTGTCAACTTCGCCGACACCCATGCCACCCGCGACGACTATCTGGCCAAGCAGACCCTGCCGTTGATCCCGGGTGGTGAGATCAGCGGCACGACAGCGGACGGGCGCCGGGTGGCGGCGCTCCTCGCCACAGGCGGCTACGCCTCGCACGTCGTCGTGCCCGAGGCCCATTTGATCCCCGTGCCGGACGGCGTCAGCGACGACCAGGCGGCCGGGCTGCTGCTCCAGGGGCTCACCGCCCATGCCCTCGTGCACCGCTGCGCGCGACTCGAGGAGGGGGAGACCGTCGTCGTCGAGGCCGCTGCCGGCGGCACCGGCACACTGGCGGTTCAGCTCGCAAAGCGGGCGGGTGCTCGGGTGATCGCACTCGCTTCGAGCGAGGACAAGCGCGATCTGACCCTGGGCCTTGGCGCCGACGCAGCTGTTGATTCGCGCGCGGAGGAGCTCGGCTCGGCAATCCTCGAGGCCAACGACGGCCGTGAGGTGGACGCGGTGCTCCAGGTGAGCGGTGGAGCGGCGTTCGACCAGGAGCTTCGGATCCTGGCGCCGTTCGGCCGCATGGTCACCTTCGGGATCGCATCCCGCGAGCAGAACGAGGTCGCGACCGGGCACCTGATGCGCCATTCACGCGCCGTCATCGGCTTCTGGCTGATGCACCTGATCCCGCGACGCAAGGAGACCGCGGCGATGATCGGCGACCTGCTCGGAGCGGTCGCGGCGGGCGAGCTCGAGGTCGTCATCGGGGGCGTTCATCCGCTCTCTGACGCGCGTAGCGCCCACGAGGCCCTGGTCGCGCGGACTACGACAGGAAAGCTTTTGCTCGATCCGACTGAGTAGCCTCACGAGGACATGGCGTCCTTTCACGAGCTCGGACTGAGCACGGAGATCCAGACCGCGCTCGATGAGCTCGGCTATACCGAGCCGACTCCGATTCAGGAGCAGACGATCCCGGCGCTGCTCGGCGGCCAGGACGTAATCGGCCAGGCCCAGACCGGCACTGGCAAGACCGCTGCTTTCGGGCTGCCACTGCTGCAGTACCTCGATCCGACCTCGCAGGAGACCCAGGCGATCGTGATGACGCCGACCCGCGAGCTCTGCATCCAGGTCACCCAGGCGCTGCGCGCCTACGCCGAGCACCTCGACATTGAAATCGTCGCCGTCTTCGGCGGTGCCCCCATCCAGACGCAGCAGTCGCGGCTGCGCAAGGGCGCACATGTCGTGGTCGCCACGGTCGGCCGGATCATGGACCTGATCTCACGCCGCTCGCTGGTTCTGACCTCGGCGCGCTATGTGGTCCTCGACGAGGCCGACGAGATGCTCGACCTCGGATTCATCGAGGACGTCGAGAAGATTCTTCGCATGTGCCCGTCGGGGCGCCAGACCGCGCTGTTCTCGGCGACGATGCCGGACCCGATCGCCCGCCTCGCCGAGGCCCACATGTACGACCCGGTGACGATCAAGGTGACGCCGAAGCAGCTCACCGTCGACGCGATTGAGCAGGCCTACGTCGAGGTCGAGGGCCGCAACAAGACAGAGCGTCTGATTGAGGTCCTCAGGGCCGAGGAGCCCGAGCAGGCGATCATCTTCTGCCGCACAAAGATCGGTGCCGCCCGCCTCGACCGCGAGCTGCGCGACAAGGGCTTTCGCAACAAGGCGCTACACGGAGACATGAGCCAGGGCCAGCGCGACGGCGTGATGATCCAGTTCAAGGAGCGCGGCATGCCGCTCCTGGTGGCCACCGATGTCGCCGCCCGCGGGCTCGACATCGAGCACGTCACTCACGTCATCAACTACGACCTCCCCAACAACACCGAGATCTACGTCCACCGCATCGGCCGCACCGGCCGCGTTGGGCGCACCGGTAGAGCGATCACTTTCGTCACCTCCAAGCAGCTCGACGAGATCCCCCGGATCGAGCGCGAGGCAAAGACGAAGATCGGTGAGTGGGAGCCGCCCGAGGACCGGATCGAGCACGCTCCTCGACCGCGCCGGCGCGATCACGCCTCCGAGGACAAGCGCCCGCCGCGCCCTCGCCGCGACCGCGAGAAGCTTCCGGCTGAGAACGGCGACGAGCCAAGTGCCGACGAGCCGGAGGCGGTCGAGACGAACGGCCACGTCAAGCTCTTTGTCAATCGCGGCGCTCGCAGTGGCATCACCGAGGAGAACCTCAGGTGGGCACTGACCGAGGGAGCCGTGATCCCCGCCGCTGAGATCGGCGACATCCGGGTGTTGGAACGCTTCTCGTTCGTCGATCTGCCTGACGATCAGGCCAAGCTCGCCCTTGAGCGCCTCGACGGGACCAAGCTCGAGGGCAAGCAGATCCGCGTCGAGTACGCCAAGGACTAGCCCCTACTTCGGCTTCTTCTGCTTGCAGGTCTGCGTCGTTTCGGCGATCTCCGTCGAACCGTCGCCGTAGGTGACCTTTCGCTGGAAGGTCATCGTCTTGGTCTTGCAGCGACCGAGGACCGCGCCGGTTGACTTTGGAATCGTCGCGTTGAACTTGGTGATCATCAGGCCGCCCGTCTCCGGTGCGTGTGGAACCGAGAGCGCGTCACCGAACTGACTGCCCGCGTTGGACTTGACGATCTCGCCAAGAACGGTCGGCGCAGCTGGGCCGAGGGTCGGGCTGGCAGTGTGCAGTTGGATCCCGTTGCGCTCCGGACCGCGGAACACGCTGACGACGATGTCCTGGATCGGTGCGATGCCAGGACCCTGGACCTCGGCGACTCCGGAGCCGATGAACGAGTCGTTCGGGCAAGCGTCACGGGCTTGCTGCGTCGTGCTGCCGCTCGGCGGAAGCGTGTTGCAGGTGCTGCCCGCGTCGAGGTCAAACTTCCCGTTCTTCGGATACGAGAGGTACTCGGTGACCGGATTCGACTGGGTGCCGTTTACACCGCCCGGGATCGAAGTGCGGACGCCCGAGAACAGGGTCACCGGCTTGAACTTCTTCTTGTCGAGCTTGGTGGGACTGGTGGTCCCGTCGACGAACGCATCCTGTGTATCGGCCGCGCCTGCCGCGAAAGCGAATCCCGCTCCGCCCAGCGCCACCGTCACTCCGACGACCGCAATGAAGCCCGTTTGCCTCACCATCACTCCTCCTCTGGTCCGGACAGCTGACGCTGAGACCCTATTTCGCGATGTGGCCTGACACAAGCAGAGCTAGGTCGGCTCCGGATCGCCCGTCGCGGCGCGACCCTCGCGGATGAGGCGGCGCAGGTCCCAGGCGCGGAAGACGACGCCCAGGGTGATGAAGGCGATCGCCAGCGACCAGATCGCGACCGAGAGCTGTTGGCCGACGGAATAGGCCACGACCGCGGCATAGGTCGGCCCGTTCAGTGCCACAACCAGCAGGGCCTGCTGGGCGCCGGCGCCGCCCGGGGTGAATGGGAGCGCACCGGTGATTGCGATCACGCACATCACCAGCAGAACGTTGTCCACCGAACCGCCGATGTGGAAGGCGTCGAGGAACAGCCAGAAGGATGAGAAACGCAGCAGCCAGCCGATCGCCTGCCAGGCGACGACCTCTCGCAGGTACCGGCGCGGAACCCGCAGGATCGCAACACCCTGTTTGAGGTTCTGCCAGAAGGATTCGATGCGGCGGGCGATGAATGCAACGAGCACGATCAGCGCGATCCCGAGGACGGTCAGCGTGAGGATCAGCAGCTGCGGATTGGCCGCCCAGAACGAGATCTCGAACGCGGGTAGCTCCGGCAGCCGCGGCGCCGCCGGCAGCAGTCCGCGGGTGAGTGCGTAGCCGAGCACGACCAGGCCGATGCCGGTGTCGAACGGCGCCAGGACGGCGAACGACGAAATGACCGCCGGATAGGACGCGCCGCGCACGCCGCGCTTGGCGAGGACGATCTTGATCGCGTCACCGCCGCGCGCGGGGAGGATGCCGTTGAGGCCCACACCGACCAGGAAGGCTCCGACCACGCCGCGCTCGCTCACCGCGTCGCCGGGATATGCGGCCCGCAGCGCGTTGGCCCAGGCATGCCCCCGGCATAGCTGCAGCGCCAACGACAGCAGCAGTGCCGCGGCCAGGTAGGGGAGGTCGATCCGCGCCAGCTCGGCGAAGAACGCCCCGATCGCGTCGAGGACACGATCGATCTGACCCCCGAGGTCGATGGCAGCGAGCGGCGACACGTCCGTCTTAAGCTAAGCCGCTTGCGAGCGTCGCCGCCCCGCTGGATCGTCGCCGGACCGGTCCTGGTGGCCGCGGTCGGGGCTGTCGCCTGCGTGATCTGGGCGCCGCCAAGTCAGGATCTCGCCGCCGCGAGCTTCCGGGCGGACCTCTTCGCCGATCACGGCTTCCTGCTCTGGAGCGACCAGTGGTACTCGGGGCACTACGTGTTGTCCTACAGCGTCCTCTATCCGCCTCTCGGGGCGCTGCTCGGGCCCCGCATAGTCGGGGCGCTCGCCGTTGTCGCCGCCGCTGCACTGTTCGCCGTCCTCGCACGGCGGCGATTCGGGGTCGCTGCGCTGGTGCCTGCCCTGTGGTTTGCGGCTGCCATGGCCAGCTGGCTTCTGACCGGCCGGATTCCGTTCTTGCTGGCTGTGCCAATCGGCCTGGCGGCACTGCTGCCAACCGCGCCGGGCCGCCTGTGGTCCGCCGCCTTCGCCGCCGCGCTGACCACGCTGGCGAGCCCGGTTGCCGGACTCTTCCTTGCCATAGCCGGCGCCGCGCTATGGCTGACGGGGCAGAGAAGGCGCGGCGCCTACATCGCGCTCGGCGCCGGGGTTCCCATCGTCGTCCTCAACCTCCTGTTTCCAGTCGGTGGCACCGAGCCGTTCGTCTTCTCCGCGTTCATCGCGATCCCGCTACTGGTCGGTGTGGTGATCTGGCTGGTCCCGGTTCGCTTTCGCGCGCTGCGGCTCGGGGTCGCGCTCTACGGCCTGCTCGCACTGGTGGCCTTCATCGTCCCGACCGCGCTCGGCGGCAACGTCACTCGCCTCGGCGCCCTGTTCGCCGGGCCGATGCTGGCGCTCGTGCTCTGGCCGCGCGGCCGTCTTGTCGTCATCGCCGTCTCGATCCCGCTCCTCTACTGGCAGCTCGTCGCGCCGATCCGGGATGCCGGCAAGGCGGCGGGGGAGGCGTCGACCGAGCGGGAGTTCTACGAGCCACTGGTGACCAAGTTGCGTGACCTGCAGGACGGACAGGCGCCGTTTCGAATCGAGGTCGCTCCGACGAAGAACCGCTGGGAGGCCGACTACGTCGCCAGGGAGTTCGCCCTCGCGCGCGGGTGGTTGCGACAGCTCGAGTCCGACGACTTCGATCTCTTCTCCGAGGGCAGTCTCGACGCCGTCTCCTATCGCGACTGGCTCGACCGCCACGCCGTCTCCTACGTCGCCGTGCCCGACGCGCCGCTCGACTACCTCGCTGAGGACGAGGTGGAACTGATCGGCGGCGGACTCGATTACCTGGACGTGGTCTGGCGTAACGACGACTGGACCCTCTACCGCGTCGCGGAATCACGCGAGCTCGGCGTAACGGCGGTCGGGCCCGACTGGTTCGCGGTAGAAGCCCCTCGGCCCGGCCATTACCTGGTCGCCCTCAACTTCACCTCCACGTGGACGGTGACCGAGGGTGACGCCTGCGTCGAGCGGGCAGACGATGACTCGACCATGGTCGAGGTCGCTGCCCCTGGCAGCGTGCGCGTCGAGTCGAAGCTGGGCTTCGGCTCCGGATGCTAGATGTAGGCGCGCTTACTACTTGACCGGCTCGACCTCGCCCGACGTCTGAAGGATCACGTCCTTGAAGTCGCCTGACTCCCGGTAGTCAGGGAACTGATCGCCTGGTCCGCCGCCAGTTTTCGCAAACGCGTCGCCGGACTGCCGGAAGACCTGGTATTTGGGCTTGTTGGTGTTGTAGGCGGCGACCACGCAGCGGCCCTTTTTCGGGCCGGCGATGACGTTGCCCGCGCCGCCGTCGGCAAACACGCGGAGCAGCTTCTCCTGCGCTGCCGAGTTGGTCCCCTTGTTCCACGCCTTGATGCACTTGGCCGCACCGGCCCTTGCGGTCGTGTTATCGCCGTAGCTCGTGGCGATCCCGGCGAAGCTCAGCGTCAGCGCGACGCCCAACGTCAGCATGCGCAATCTCATGTCTGCTCCTCTCGATGCACCCCTAGGTGCCGACCCTAACCGGCGGTAGAGCCCGCGTCCAGCCCGAACAGCTCGTGCAGCCGCGCCAGCGTCTTCGGCGTCTCGCGGTGGAGGATCGCCGTCATGCCCACCGCCTCCGCACCGGCGCAGTTCTCGCGCAGGTCGTCGACGAAGACGGCCGCGGCGGGCTCGACCTCGAGGCGCTCGCAGGCAAGTTCGTAGATCTCCGGCTGGGGCTTGTGGAGGCCGACCTCCCCGGAGATGACGCTGACGTCGAAGAGATCGACCGGGGCACGGTCGTAGATCGAAAGCCCCCACGAGTTCGAGATCAGGCCGGTCTTCACCCCGGCGTCCCGGGCCGCCTTCACCGCCCCGACCATCGCCTCATCCGGCCCGAGGTCGGCGAACATGTCGCCGATCAGCCCCTCGTGAGACTCGAGGCCGAGCAGCTCCCCGAAGCGGCGCTCGAACTCGGGCTCGGCGAGCTCGCCGGTCTCGAGTCCCCGCAGCAGCTTCAGCGCCTGCTCGTCGCCACGAAACAGATCGCGCACCGTCTCCGGCGCGAGGCCGACGCGTTCGCAGAAGGCAGCGAACGCCGGCCAGATGCTGGTGGTGAGGACGCCGCCGAAGTCGACGACCAGGGCAATAGGCTTCCCCGCCATGGGCGAGGAGGCTACCGACGAAATCGACGTCGCCGGTGTAACCGGCTGGTTCGAGCAGACGGTCGAGGCGATCGAGACGCCGCTCGAGTTCGAGCGGATCTCCGGCGGCAGGTCGAACCTCACCTACCGCGTCACCGACGCGGCCGGACACACTTGGGCGCTGCGCCGTCCCCCGCTTGGCAAACGTCTCGCGTCGGCCCACGACATGAGCCGCGAGCACCGGATCATCTCGGCGCTCGCGCCGACTCCGGTCCCGGTCGCTCCGGCCGTCGGCCTCTGCGAGGACGACGCGGTCAACGGCGCGCCCTTCTATGTCATGGAATGGGTCGATGGGCCGATTCTGCGCTCGATCGACCAGGCCGACGAGTTCCCCGACTCCGACGACCGCAGAGCCATCGGCGAGCGCGTGATCGACACGCTCGTCGCGATTCACTCGGTGGTGCCAGACGACGCTGGGCTGGGCGAGCTGGCGAAGAAGGAGGACTACGTCGCGCGCCAGCTGCATCGCTGGCACGGGCAGTGGCAAAAGCAGCACACGCGCGAGTTCCCGCTCGTCGACGAAGTTCACGACCGCCTGGCCGCACGGATTCCCGAGCAGGGCCCCGCCACGCTCGTTCACGGCGACTACCGCCTCGACAACATGATCCTGACGCCCTCCGGCGAGGTCGCCGCGGTCGTCGACTGGGAGCTCTGCACGCTCGGCGACCCGCTGGCCGACGTCGGCCTGCTGCTTGTCTACTGGGGCGAGGAGGGCGACGACCTGGTCCCGCTGCGACCGGCGACGATGGCGCCAGGGTTTCCCTCGCGTGCCGAGGTCCGCGAGCGTTACGCCGAGAAGTCGGGTCGCGACCTCTCGGAGATCGATTTCTACGTCGCCCTCGGCCTCTGGAAGCTCGGGATCATCCTCGAGGGCGTCTTCGCCAGGTACATGGCGGGCGGCTACGGCGAGGAGGACAAGGAGAGCGCGAAGGGCTTCGCCCGCACGGTCGAGAAGCTGATCGAAGCCGCCGACCAAGCCGAACGCGGCGAGCTATCGCGGTAAGGGTTCCTAGAGGCGGCTGATCGCCCGGACATAGGGGACCTCGAACCGTATGCCGCCGTGGTATGGCACGGACCCCGCCTCGACCAACGCGGCGTAACTCCGCCCCAGCGCCGCGAAGGTTTCAGCGGGCAGCTCCGAGCGCAGCGTCACGAGCACGCCGATGTGCGCTGCGGCGTCCTCCCAGAGAGCGTCCGATGTTTTCGCCTCCATGGTCACCGTCCCAGGCGCGCAGATGGCCGGCTGTCCCAGGATCTTTTCCAGGATCACCGGGTCGCCCCAGTCTGAGGGCCGGGCTGACGCATCATCGGATGCGTCCTCATCGGATGGTCCTAAAAGCGCCTCGACGGCTTCACCGAGGCGGTCGTTGAACCCATCCGGGGGCCACGCGACCAAGCCAATGGTGCCGTCCGGCTGAACGGCTCGCCTCAGCTCGGCCGCCGCGAGGTCCGGTCGAGGCGCGTACATGACGCCAAAAGCCGACAACACATGCGTGAATGCGCGGTCGGCGACCGGCAGTTTCTCGGCGTCGCCCACGAGCCAGCTGACGGGCAGGTCCTCGGCTGCGGTACGCGCCTGTCCGAGTTGCACCTGAGCAGGGGTGATATCCACCGCGGTCACCTCGGCGCCTCGTCGAGCAGCAGCCACCGCCACGTTCCCCGTGCCCGCCGCGACGTCTAGAACCCGGTCGCCCGATCCGACGTCGCAGGCCTCGACGAGATCCTCGGCGGCCGGCATGAGGACCTTGGCCAGCCAGGTGTAGTCGCCGACGGAGTAGACGGCGCGCTCGTCGTCCTTGGCGCTGTCGGCTTGCTGCGATGTGGTCACGATTGCTTGATTACCAGACGTCAGGGGAAGTCGGAGCCGCAGCTATGGTGCGGGCGTGAGCAGGATCTTCACCATCAGCTTCGCCTCGGTCTATCCCCACTACGTGGCGAAGGTGGAGAAGAAGGGCCGTACGCAGGAGGAGCTGGACGAGGTGATCCAGTGGCTGACCGGTTCGACAAGGCCGCATTGAGCGACCACATCGAAGCGGGCACCACGTTCGAGGACTTCTTCCGCCGAAGCGCGCCTCAACCGCAATGCCTCGCTGATCACCGGCGTCATCTGCGGGGTGCGGGTCGAGGACATCGACGACCCCCTGCGGGCTAGCGCCGCTTGACGGTCTCGCAGAGCGACCAGCGGTCCTTCTTGCGATTCACGTAGACGGTGTCGTCGCCCGGGCCGCAGTCGACGCGGTCGCGTGAGCCCTTCGCGACGCGGATCACGTCGTTTCCGGCGCCGCCGTCGATGCTGTCGCGCCCCCGGCCGCCGCGCAGTTCGTCGTCGTCACCACCGCCCTCGATCTGGTCGCGCCCGCTTCGGCCGCTCAGGCAGTCGCGGCCGTCCGACCCCACCAGGTGGTCGTCCTTGCCGCTCCCGAACGGATAGCTGAGGCAGCCGTCGAACGAACGCGATTGAGGCTCGGTGACCGGGAGCGTCAGCTTCGCCGACTTGACGTCGATCAGGCCGGCCGAGCGTTGAATGTCGTAGACGGTCGAGGCGGCGACGAGTTGCAGCTCGTATCCCGACGCGGTGCTGAGACTGGCGATCCGCTCGAACGGTATCTCGAGGCTGTGCTCGGCGCCGTCAAGCGTCACGGGGATCGGCGTCACCTGGTTGTTGACGACGATGTCTCGCGACGGATCGACGAGCTGACCGAAGACGTGAGTCTGAGCTGGCGCGGCGGTGCCGGAATAGGTGAGCTCGAGCATCGGTTCGCCGACGATGTCGAGGCCGGCCGCCGAGGGAATCGCAGCCTTGACCGAGACGTCCTGCGGTGTGCCGTAAAGCGCCAGGCCTGAGCCGGGGGGAGGCGAGACGCCCGGCGTCAGAGGCAGCGTTCCGGACCCTGTCCCGGTGAGCTCCGAGGTCTGCTTGGGCGGGTATTGGGAGCTGGTGTGCCAGGTCGCCTGCTCGTCGATCCATTCGAACTCTGGACCTGTGTCGACGTTGTGGCGGTCGCGCAGGTAGCGGTCGAACCATTGGATCCGGCGCTCCTCGGCCAGCGCTGACCCACCGATCACCGCGCTGTCCGAATCCGAGTCGGTCAGGCAGACGCCGTGGCCGCCGCAGAAGAACATCATCTTCAGCGGCACGCCCTGTTTGCGAAGCGTCTCGAAGTTGCGATGCGCCTCCTCGAGTGTGAAGAGCGTGTCGACCGTGCCCTGAATGATCAGCGTCGGCACCTTGACCCGGTCGAGGAGAAAGTCCGGGCCGTGGTCGGCGAACCACTTGCGGTTGGCGTCCGAGATCGTGCCGGTCGCCACCCCCTCGGTCACCGTCGAATAGAACTCCGGGCTCTGCTGGCCGAGCTGAGGGCCGGCCGGGCTGACGATCCCAGGGGCGACGCCGAACGGCACGCCCAGGCCGGAGAGCGCGAGGCCCCAGCCGAGCTTGATCTTGTCGGCCTTGAATAGGCTGGTGATGAGCGAGTTCCAGGCGATGGTTGGAGCGATCACGTCGACGCGCTTGTCGAGCCCCGCCAGCACGATCTGGATCCCGCCGCCGTAGCTTCCGCCGGACATGCCGAGGCGCGGGTCGCCTGGATCATCGAGCTGAGCCTCGGGCTGCTCGGCGATGTAGTCGATCAGGGCCTGTGCGTCGCGTCCCTCGTAGTCGGGGCTGTCGATCTGAACCGTGCCGCCTGAGCCGCCGAAGCCTCGTGGATCCCAGGTGAGGACGTTGTAGCCGGCGTCGATGAAGTTGGAGATGGAGCCGCCATCGGGGTCTGTCTCGCCCGGCTGAGACCAGCCCGGCCCGACCATGATCGTCGGAGCCGGCTTCTCAGCGCTGACGCTCTCGCCCGGGAAAAAGTGCGCGACGATCGGCGTGTCGTCGAAGGACGTGACGACTGCGTCGCGAGCCTGGGCCGGCGCAGCAGGACCTAGCGCGACGCCCTCACGCCCGCGAGCCACAAGCCCCCCATCAGCTGCCACAGAGCCGGCCTCATCAGGCGGAACGGTGTTAAACGATTCGGCAGCGGACGGTCCGCCCACTCCCTTCTCTGCCCTGTCCCGGCGCGCGCTTACGCAGTCGGGGTCGTAGCGCCGGGCGCTGGCGCCGTTCGAGCCCGACTCCTCTTCCGCCTTCGCCCAGTGGTTGAGCTCGCGGCGGGCGATGACCATCTTGTGGACCTCGTCGGGACCGTCGGCGACCTTGAGCATCCGCGAGAAGCGCCACATGCCGGCGAGCGGGGTGTCGTCGGACATGCCGAGCGAGCCGTGTACCTGGATCGCGCGGTCGAGGACGTCCATGACGACGTTGGCGGCGACGACCTTGATCATCGAGATCTCGCGCCGCGCCTCCTTCTTGCCGTAGGTGTCCATCCGCCAGGCGGCGTTGAGCGTGAGCAGTCGAGCCTGGTCGGTCTCCATCCGCGACTTCGCGATGAAGTCCTGGACGAACTGCTTCTCGGCGAGCTTCGAACCGAACGCCTCGCGCGAGTTGGCCCGGCGGCACATCATCTCGATGGCGCGCTCGCAGCTGCCGATCGCGCGCATGCAGTGGTGGATGCGGCCGGGTCCGAGACGGTCCTGGGCGATCACGAAGCCGGCCTGGCGCGGCCCGAGCAGGTTCCCGGCTGGAACGCGGCAGTCCTCGTAGCGAATCTCGCAGTGGCCGGGGCCGCCTGAGTGGCCCATCACAGGCACCGGGCGGACCAGGTTGAAGCCCGGGGCGTCGGTCGGCACGAGGATCATCGAGGCGCGCGCGTACGGGTGCGCCTCAGGATCGGTGACGACCATCGCGATGGCCAGCGAGGCGCCGACTGCGCCTGAGGTGAACCACTTGTGGCCGTTGATGACCCACTCGTCGCCGTCGAGCACGGCCAGCGTCTGAAGCGTGCGGGGATCGGAGCCCGCCACGTCGGGCTCGGTCATCGAAAAGCAGGAGCGGATCTCGCCGTCGAGCAGACGCTGGAGCCACGTTTCCTTCTGCTCGTCGGTGCCGTGCTCGGCGAGGATCTCCGTGTTGCCGGTGTCCGGCGCGGCGCAGTTGAATGCCATCGGCGCGATCGCCGGGCTGCGTCCCATCTCTTCGCAGAGAACGCCGTACTCCCAGTTGGTGAGGCCGACGCCGTGCTCGGAGTCGGGCATGAAGAAGTTCCAGAGCCCCTCGGCCCTGGCCTTCTCCCGGATGTCGACGAGGATCCGCGGGTAGGCGACGTCGGCGCCCTGGACGACCTCCTCATCGAGCGCACGCAGCGCCTCGGCCTCGTTGGGATACACGTGCTCGTCCATGAACGCACGGATCCGGTCGCGCAGTTCGGTAACGCGCGGGCTCAGGTCGAAGTCCATCTCGGTTGCCTCCTAGCTGGCGATCGGTACGTACTCGCTCGGGAACCCCGAGAGGCCGAAGAACCAGCTCTCGATCGCGTAGCGAGGATTCGGCATGGTCGGGTCTGCCGCGGTCGAGTGCAGGTTCATCTCGTCGAAGAGCAGGACGTCACCCGGCTCGAAGATCGGGCGGACGACGCCCTCGGGGCCGGCAACGCGCTCGACCACGTCGGGAGCGACGGACCAGTCGAAGATCGCGCCCTCGGTGCCAGTCTCGACGATCTCCTCCAGGCGCTTCGGCACGATGTCGAGGCCGGGGGCGAGGTCGCCGCAGCGCGACAGCGACATCCACACGTTGAGCGCGCGGACCTCGCCGAGGAAGGCGCCGTCCTGATGCCAGCCGGCGCCGGAGTCCGGGTTGACCTTGCGCATCGTGCACTTCTGGATTGAGATCGCCGCGGTCTCGCCGAGGTAGCCGGCGATCACGCGGTCGAGCCCGCATCGGCGCATCGCCTCGAGCATGTCGAACATCAGCTTTGGCGAGTCGGCCGCCCAGAGGCCACCGTCGGTGACCCAGCTCGCGCTCGGGCGCGAGGTCGACCGGCGGGCCCGGCTCGAACTCCTCGTAGTAGCCCTCGGCCGCACCGCCCCCGCTCGCGAAGGATGTGCGCGCCGCAAAGGCCGTCTCGATCTCGTCGGCGAAGGCAAGTGCCTCATCGCGGTCGACCGCGCCGCGCACGAGCAGAGCGCCGTCGCGAAGCAGTGCCGCACGCAGGAGCCCGGGGGTGAGCTCCGCCGCCGTTACCTCCGCCAGGCCCGAGCCGTTGACGGCCACGAGGCTGTCGTAGGCCGGCTCGGGAAAGCGCGCGTCGGGATTCGCTCGGCCGGCGAGTCCGGCACCGGCCTGGTGGCGCAGCGCGAGGATCTTGCGCTCGAGAGCCGGGTCGCGATGGCGGCGGTTGCGCTCGCTGAGCTCTTCGATCTCGGCGAAGATCTCGTCGGGGTCGCGCTCGGCAACAGCCGTCGAGGATTCGCGCTGGCGCCGGAAGATCACGGCGCGAACCGTAGCAGGGGGAATTTGGCTCTCGGACTCACTCAGGGCGGCGCGCGAAGGCCCAGACCTGGAGTGGAAAGTCGGGCTCGTTTCGGAGCGAATGCCAGCGACGATAGGCCGACCAGGAGCTGAAGTTGCCGACAACGCACGCGCGGTTCCCCCACGACTCCAGCTGCTCGATTTCGAAGCCAGCGCCGGTCAGCAGCGTTTCCAGCCCGCGGGGCGTGAAGCGCCAGTAGTCGCGCTGGAAGAACTCCTCATGCAGCTTTACGAGAAACGGGGTGGACACGATCAGCCGGCCGCCCGGTTCGCAGAGCGCGTGGAGGTTGCGCACCGCCGCCCACGGATCCGGCACGTGTTCGAGCACCTGCTCGCAGATGACGAGGTCGAATCGACGGGTCTCGGTCAGCGGTGCGCTCAGATCGAAGTCGGGCCACGCGAGCGCCGTGTACTCGCGCCAAGGGCGAGTCCCGTGCAGATCGCCGCTGATCTCGGCGACGCGTACTCCGCTCGGATCGAGCGTGTCGATCTTCGCTTCGACGGACGCGTTCATGACCTGGCGCTGCCAATGCTCGCCTGCCGGGTGCGCCGGGGGGAAGGCGGTGCGATCGGCAGCGCGGAATACGCGGCCGGCGGCTTTCTTGAAGATGCTCAGAACAATCCTCTCCACGACGACGGGATCGGCTCGCAGACGATGCTGATCCCCGCTTCCTCGAAGCCTGAATCTTCGTAGAACCAGCGCTCGTATTCGGCCTCGTCGAGCAGCTGGTTGTAGTCGCCCCAGCGCCGCTCAACGTCGCGCTCGTCCCAGCGCCGGCGCGCACGCTGCTGTTGGCGCGCCAGGCAGATGTCGTAGTCCATGCGCCGCAGGTGGATCAAGCGCAGATCGGGGTCGTAGTTGTGGCGTCCGTCGGCGCTTGCGTGAAAGCCCTCAACCCAGGTCATCGGCACGGTGGCGAGCACGGGCTTGTCGTAGCCGTCGTGGGCGAACCAGTAGCCGCGTTGGTCGAGCACGGGCCGCTTCAGATCAAGCGGCGCCTCGCGGTCGCGCAGATGCAGGATCTCGTAGCCAAGCGGGTTGACGAACTCCTCGTCGAGGCGCTCGATGTAGGCGCTGAGCTCACCCCACTCGGGCATCGGCGTGACGATCTCGTCCGTGTCAGAGAAGAGCACGACGTCATAGCGGTCCAGCAGATCGTGCTGAAAGGCCGAGACGGTCGCATTCATCCAGGTGATGTCGACCCGGTCGTGCTCGACCGGGACCCGAACGAAACCGTCGCCATCGGTCGAGCCATCCGTGGTGTCGTTGTCGAGCACGTAGATGTCGGCTGGATCGAAGTGGTGCGAGTAGAACCGCAGCCAGAGAGGCAGAAAGACCGCCTCGTTGTGAGCGATGGTCATCACGGCGGCACGGCGACGGCGACGACGCCATCGTCGGGGTTTGTAGTCCGCGTAGCGGATCGCCCGCGCCTCGCGCCACGGCGCGAAGAACTCCTCGTGCGGGTGGCCCGGGTCGTCGTGGATCTCGGGGATCTCGGCCAAGCGCTACACCGGGCGCGCCGGGGCGCCCGCAACGGTGATCCCCGCCGCAACGTCGTCGATGACGACCGCGTTGGCGCCGATCGCCACCCCGTCGCCGACGGCGATGCGGCCGAGAACCTTCGCCCCCGTGCCGATCTCGACGTCGCCGCCGATCGTCGGGCCGCCGATGTCGCCCTTGCGAAGTCCGATCGTCACGAACGGAGCGATCCGCGCCCGCGGGCCGATCTCAGTGAGCCCATCGATCACGACCTGGCCGTGCAGGAGGTACAGGCCGGGGGCGACCACAACCGGGTCGCCGATCGTCACCTGGCCGAACGACATCGCGAGCCGGTGGCAGATTCGCGGGAGCAGCGGGATGCCCAGCGCCTGCAGGCGGGCCTTGGCGCGATAGAGCGCCTGCGCCAGGAAGGCGTCCGAGCTCCACATCAGCCGCAGGATTTGGAACGCGGCGTCGAGCGGCCCGCTGAACTCGTGGCGCTCACCCCGGTGCTCGGCGGTCACCGAGGCGTCGGCGACCAGCGCCTCGAGCAGCCGCGGGTGCCGCGCGCGAACATCGCGCATCAGCGTCGCGGCGGTGATCTCCTCATCCGTGGCCGACATCGGCGCGGACTCTAGACTCACCCGCGCCTTGCCCGCGAGCCTGTTTCCGACCGACCCGGACGAGAACGCTGCCTCGCTTTCGAATGTGGCCGAGGTGCTGTTCGGCTGTCTGGACGCGATCGAGGCAAAGACGGTCGCCGAGATCGGCGCTTTTCACGGTAAGTCGACGAACGAGATGCTCGATTGGGCCGCCCGCAACGGCGCGCGCCTGATCGCCGTCGATCCCGAGCCGCAGCCGGCCCTGGTCGCGATTGCCGACGACCGCCCTGAGCTCGAGCTGGTCCAGGCGACGAGCCACGAGGCCCTGCCGACGCTGCCCGACTGCGACGCGATCATCATCGACGGCGACCACAACTACTTCACGCTCAGCGAGGAGCTGCGGCTGATCGACGAGCGCTCGCCGGGCGCCGCGATGCCACTGCTGTTGCTCCACGACATCGCCTGGCCGCTGGCGCGTCGCGATGCCTACTACGTGCCTGAGCGGATCCCAGCCGATCAGCGCCAGCCCCTGGCTCGCGACACGTATCTGGCGCCCGAGGAGCCGGGAACGCTCGAAGAGGGCATGCCGTTCGCCTGCGTCGCAGCTCGCGAGGGTGGCCCTCGCAACGGCATCCTCACGGCGGTCGAGGATTTCCTCGGCGAACGGGCCGATCTGCGGTTTGCGCGGGTGCCGGCGTTCTTCGGCTTCGGCGTGATCTGGCACTCGAAGGCACCCTGGGCCTCAGCGGTGGCCGAGACGGTTGCGCCCTGGGACGGCAATCCGGTGCTCGAGCGGCTGGAGGAAAACCGCGTCCGCCACATGGTTGAGCGCTACAAGATGACCCGCCGCCTGGAGCGCGAACTCGATGCGGCCGAGCAATCAAGATCCGCGCTGCGGACTCTTGCCGGTCGCGTCAGGCGGGCCGTGGCTACCCGCGGCGCGCGCGAAGCCGGGCGCTGAGGGCCCGCAGTGGCGCGGTGAGGCGCCAGCTGCTCGAGGTCCGCATCTCCTCGAACTGCTTGTAGTAGGCGATGCGCAGGAGCTCCTCGACGCCGCCCATCAATCGCGCGGCGGCGGCTTCGGCCTCCGCTCGGCGCGCGCGCCACTCCCAGTCTGAGTCGCGCGATCCGTTCTTGGGGAGCTGGTCCTCCCACTTCTCGCGCGTTCGCATGTAGGCCGTGATCCAGGTCTCGGGGTCTTCGAGCAGGCGCAGCGAGTGGTGGTGGATGACCTGGAAGTCCGCGGTGACGACCTTCTTGCCGGCCGCGCGAGCCTGCATGCAGTAGTCGAAGTCATAGCCGTGCATCTGGCCGAGCGACTCGTCGAAGCGAAGGTTCTCGATCGTCCACGGCGGCAGGCCGAGGACGAAGCCGTCGACCGAGTCGACCTCGCCAAGCTGGGCGAACGGCGGCAGGTCGTCGGTCGCCCATGAGAACGCGGGGATCTCGCCGCCGCCGAGCTCCTCGTAGCGATGGGTGAACGAGGCCCACGTGATCGAGCCCTCCCACCAGGCGATCGAGCGAACGTCCTTGGCACCCGCGCAGCCGACGATCGCAACGCCGGGATCGGCCATGGCCTGGCGCAGCTTCATCACGAACTGCGGATCCTCGATCTCGGCGTCCTGGTGAATGAGAACGAGCGCCTCGACGTCGTCGCGCTTGGCGACCTCGTTGAGGATCAGGTTGTAGTTGCGGAAGATCGAGCCGACGCTCGCGAAGGCGAGCGTCTCGATCTCGGGGTCGGCGTCGCGCAGCCGCTGGATTCCGGGAGCTGCACAGCGCTCGTAGACATCGAGATCGGTGATGGCGGTGCCGAAGACGATCATGGCGGCTCGCCACCCTACAGCCCGGGTCTCGGGCTCCGCGATCGGGGTCAGGCGGTGACCGTCGGACCGCGCTTTGCGCGGCTCTGGGCGACCATCTGAGCGCCGAACAGGAACCCGACCATGATCGTGGCGATGCCGACGGCGGGCAGGACGATCTCGGCGGAGTAGTTCTTGGCGACCAGCGTCGTTCCGGAGGCGATGAGGACGACCGCCAGCGCGTAGCGCAGGAACTTCTGCGGCGCTTTGACCGAGAGGTCGGTGCCGAGGATGACTCCGGGAATTGAGCCGGCCAGGATCGTTCCGGCGAGCAGGAAGTTGATGTTGCCGCCCACCCAGTGCGCGATCCCCGCGGCCCAGAGCAGGACCGCGGCGTGGAAGACGTCGGTGCCGACGACCCGTTGCGGCGTAAGGCGGAAGATCGCAATTAGCGCGATCGCAATCAGTGTTCCGCTGCCCGCCGAGGTGAGTCCGATGACGAACCCGGTGGTGATGCCGGTGATCACGGCGGCGATGATGTGACGGCGGTAGAGGTGCAAAGCCGAACGCTCCTCGATGACCCCGGAGAAAAAGAGCGAGCGCAGCAGGGTTGCGACGCCAACTACCACGAGGGTGCCGCCAAGCATCCCCAGGACAAGCGTGTCGAGGCCCTCGCCGTAGTGCTTCTGCAGCAGCTCGATGACGTAGACGCCGGCGAGCGCCGAGGGCACGCTGCCCACGGCGAGCCAGAAGGCGAGGCCCTTGTGGACCGTGCCGAGCTTGAGGTGCTTGTAGCCGCCGACGGTCTTGGTGACCGCGGCATAGAAGATGTCCGTGCCGATCGCGGTCACCGGCTGGATCCCGAAGATCAGGATCAGCAGGGGGGTCATGAGCGAGGCGCCGCCCATCCCCGTCATCCCCACGAGCAGGCCGATGCCGAACCCGAAGACGATGATGATCGGGTCGATTCCGATGCCGAAGATTTCGAACCAGGGATCCATGCGAGGCGTTTAGGGACCTTTTCCGACCGACTTACTCACCTAAGCCGGAGGCGGGATGGTAGCGGTCCCACGGACAGGTATTGCCTAGTTTTCCACTCTACAAAGGGGAAAAGAGGCGTTCGGGAGCGCGCTAGCGCTTCAGCCAGGCTTCGGGGTCGTTGAGGACCCCTTCGATGCGCCAGGGAAGGTCGCCCGCGGCCACCTCGGCCAGAGTCGCGCTTTCGAGGACAGAGCGCAGGGCGGCGCGGACGGCCACCCAGACGTCGCGCAATCGCTCCGCTGGACCCCCGTAATGCAGCTCCTCGGGCGCGTTTTCGTGGATGTTGGCGAGCGGGCCCTCGACTGCGCGAATGACGTCGGCGATCGTGATCTTGGCCGGATCCCGGGCCAGCCAGTACCCGCCACGAGCACCGCGGCGCGCCTGGATCAGGCGGGCGTGCTTGAGCTCGAGGAGGATGTGCTCGAGAAACTGCAGCGGAATGCCCTGCGCCTCGGCCAGGCGCTCACCCTTGACGGGCTCGCCGGCCTCGTGGGCTGCGGCAAGTTCCAGGGCGGCGCGGACCGCGTAATCGGCTTTGGCGGAGATGCGCACAGGCCTATTGTCGCAACTCAGGTCAAGAAAGTGCCTCCAGCCGCTAATCTCGGCGCCGTGATCGACCTACAGAGCCATTCCACGATTTCTGACGGCCAGCTCGAACCCGGCGATGTCGCCCGCGCAGCGGCCGAGGCCGGAATCACCGTGATGGCCCTTACCGACCACGATGGCGTTGCCGGAGTGCAGGAGGCGAGCCGGGTGGCTAGCGAGCTCGGCATCGAGAACGTGCCCGCGGTCGAGATGTCCTGCGTCCACAAGTACTCCGAGGACCTCCACATCTGCGGCTATTGGGTCGACCTCGAGAAGATCGGTCCAGCGTGCGCGAAGGCGCAGCAGGAGCGCGTCGACCGAGCCAAGGAGATCATCGCCAACCTCAACCGCCACGGCGTCGAGGTGACCTTCGAGGACGCGGTCGCCAAGGCCGGTGCCGCCGACGCGATCGGCCGCCCGCACATCGCCAAGGCAGCCGGCGCGGGGCCGGACCTCGGCCCTTTCTTCGAGGAGTACCTCGTTCCCGGTGCGAAGGCGTTCGTCTCGCGCAAGTGGCCGACGGCCGAACAGGCGGTGGAGATCATCCACGACGCGGGGGGCGTCGCGGTCGTGGCTCATCCCTACTGGGACGTCAAGGACCCTGAGCAGGTGCGGGATCTGGTCGAGTCACTCGTCCAGGAGGTCGGCCTCGACGGCATCGAGACCTTCTACCCGCCGCACACGCCCGAGCAGACCAAGCACTGCCTCGAGCTGTGCGAGGAGTTCGGCCTCGTCCCGACGGCATCGTCGGACTTCCACGGCCCGACGCACAAGACGTTCAGCCGTTGGGGCGCGTACGACACCTACGGCCTCGGCGAGCCGCAGGTGCCGGCGAAGCCCTAGGGCTCAGTCGCTCGCGCTGGCGAGCGTCGCAACCTCGGTTTTCTCCTTACGCCCACGCAGCTCGACCTCACGGTCGATCTGCCAGTGCTTGCACTCGTCCTCATCGGCGGCCTCAAGGATCGCGCTCGAGGCGAGGACACGCCCCGACTCGTCTTTGGCGAGTTCCGTCAGCCGCGCCGCCTCGTTCACCGGGTCGCCGATCACCGTGTACTCGAAGCGACGCTCGTCTCCGATATTGCCGGCCACCACTGTTCCGGCCGAAACGCCGATTCCGGCGTCGAGCTCGACCTCGTCCGCGAGTCTGCCCGCGAGCTCCCGCGCAGCGGCCAGTGCCTTGGTCTCAGCGTTATCGACGGGCATCGGCGCGCCGAAGATGGCCAACGCCGCGTCGCCCTCGAACTTGTTGACCCAGCCGTCGTGCGCGTGGACCGTGTCGACGACCACCTTGAAGAACTCGTTGAGCAGGTCGACCACCTCCTGCGGATCACGCTCGGCCGCGACCGCCGTCGAGCCGATCACGTCCACGAACAGGATGGCGACGTCGCGGGTCTCGCCACCGAGCTCGATGTCCTGCTCCACCGCCTCGCGCGCCACGGCCTCGCCGACATGGCGACCAAACAGGTCCTCGAGTCGTTCGCGCTCGCGCAGACCGGCGAGCATTCGGTTGAAGCCGGTCTGCAGCTGTCCGACCTCCGACGCGTCGTAGACCACGACGTCGCTCTCCAGATCGCCTTCCCGGACACGATCGAGGCTCTCGCGAAGCGAGACCACCGGATCCGAGATCGCCCTGGCTGCAAGAAAGACGAGATAGGCGCCGACGATCAGTCCCGTCACCGACAGAACGGTCATGAGCAGGGCCAGCTCGCTCTTCGTGAAGTCGTTCTGAGTCAGCGCGGAAGAGCCGACGACGAGGAGACCGAGCAGTGGGACGGCGCTCCCGGTCGTCCACGCGAGCAGGGTCCGCGACTTGATCCCGGGCGAGAGGCGGCGGTCGATGTCGTCGGTGGCGGTGAGGGCCCGGGCGGCCGCAGGCCGCAGCTGGCGCTCGGCGATCAGATAGACGAAGGCGCAGGTGCTGACCCCGGCGAACGCGATCAAGGTCGCGACGCGGAGGCCGCCCTCGGCCGAGAACATGGCGTTGAGGACCCCGAAGGCGACCGCGGCAACGCTCCACATCACGATGTTCACCACCACGATCCGGCGTGGTCCACCCAAGACGATTCGCTGCTCGCGCTCGTTCGGCTCCCGTTCCTCCTTCAGCCAGTCGCTGGCCGTGCGCAGCCGCCGCAGCCCCCACCACGAGCCGATGAACGAGAAGGCGAGGAGCACCACAGCGGCGGCTGCGCCGTTGATGAGCCGGGCGGTGCCATCACTGATCTCGCCTCCATTGGGGATCGGCAGGACGAGGATCCCGAGCGCGACGACGATCAGCGCGCCGATGACGTTCGCGAAGACGATCGAGAGCGTGAGCACGACGCGGATGCGGCGCGACAGCGCCTTCCCCGACTCGTCGCGCCGGGGGATCAGCCAGCTTAAGGGGAGCTTGCGGCTCAAGCCGCCGCCCTCGTCAGCCGCAGGCGACGGTGACCCGGCCCGTTGCCACCTGCTTGCCCTTGATCAAGACCTTCGCGTGCCATTCGCCGTTGATATCGACCGGCCCGAACGGACCGGCGGCAAAGCTGAAGCCGTAGCTGGTCGAGTAGCTATCGCTGTCGTCGACCGGCCACTTGAAGGCGGTCTTTTTGACGTCCGCATCGGAGGGTTCCTCCGCGAAGCCGGCGTTCGGCGGCCCGCCCCAGACACCGATCCCCACCTTCGTCCCCTTGTCGATCTTCTTTCCGGTCACGATCGCGTGGAGCGTGCGCTGCCCGGTACCCGCGTCGAGGCACTGGTTGATCGTCTGCTTGTTGCGCACCTGCGGTGCGCTCGAGCCGGCCTGTGTGGTCCACCCGAGCACCTTGACCTTTGGCTTTGCCTCCGCCGCTGAGGCAAAGACCATGAGCACTGCGATCGCAAGCAGGGATATCCCCCGACGCCTCATGGCGGGCACTCTAAGCCACCGGGCGCATGCGAGCGACGGCACCGGGTAACCCGTGGCGATGCATTCGGACTCTCGAGAGCCCGCACCTGACGTCCTCGTCCTCGGCGGGGGCGGGATCCTCGGCGAGGCCTGGATGTCGTCGCTGCTGGTTGGCCTCGAGCGCGCCGGCGGCTTTCGTGCGGCCGATGCCGGGGTGTACGTAGGGACGTCGGCGGGCTCGATCGTCGCCGCGATGCTCGCAGCGGGGGTCGACCCAGCCACGCGCCTCGGCTCCCTTCCCGAGCCGCCGGAGGATTCGCCAGCCGTTCGTGAAGCCGTTAACGACGGACTCATCGAGTCCATCACTCAGGGCGTCGGCGGCCCTCTGGCGGCATTGCTGCTGAATACGGCCGCTCCGGGTGGCCGTTTGCTGCGACGCGCGGCGCTTGCCAGGCTGCCGAGGGGTCGCAGCTCGCTTGCCGGGCTGGGCGACGCGGTGTCCTCGACCGGCGCCGAGTTCGACGGCAGGCTTCGTGTGACCGCGGTCGACCTGGAGAGCGGCGAGCGAGTGATCTTCGGCGCGCCGCGAGCGCCCGAGGCGAAGGTCGGCGACGCCGTAGAAGCTTCGTGTGCGATCCCTGCCGTGTTCCGCCCGGTGCGCATCGGCGAACGCGACTACGTCGATGGCGGCGTCTGGAGCCCGACGAACATGGATGCCGCCGAGGTCGAGGATGGGATGCGAGTGGTCTGCCTCAATCCGACCGGCTCGATGCGTCCGGGTGGCAGCAACAGGCTCGGATGGCTCGGGCCGCTGTCGCGCAGCGTTGCGACGATCGAGGCGGCGGCGTTGCGGCGCCGCGGAGCCACCGTCACGGTCATCAGCCCTGATGCCGACGCCACGGCTGCGATCGGCGAAGACCTCATGCGCGCGAGCGCGCGAGCAGGGGTGATTGAGGCCGGCTTTGCACAGGGCGCAGCCTTCGTCTCACGCAGCGAGAAGGCGGCATGAGTCGCAAGGACGACAAGGACCCGCGCCGCCGCGGGTGGCTGCTCCCGGCCGCGGTCGCTGGCGGCGGGATCCTGCTCGTCTCGATGGTCGTTCTTCTGGCGCTCACCCTGGCGGAGTTGCGGAGTGCTCGCGAGCACATCGCCGCCACCGACGCCAAGGTCTCGGCGCTGGTCGAAGTGGCTGCCCCTGCGGCGAAGCAGATTTCGCCCCTGGCCGAGGAGGCGGAGCCGTTGGTTGATTCCGCCACCCCGGTGGTCCGTGCCCTCGGCGCCGCGCTACCGGGCCTGCGCAGCGCGGGAGCCGTGCTCGGCCCGGCGCTCCCGCGCCTGCCGGCGTTCCTGATCTCGGGACAGCAGCTGATAGCCGAGGCGGTCCCCGTTCTGCGGGAGGTCGCGGACAGCGGTCTCGCGCCAACGCTCGAGCAGGCCCGCCAGGTGCTGACCGATGTGCCCGTGGCGCAGCTCGACGAGGTTCTTACGCAGGTCAGCGCACTCCTGGATCAGGCGGCCACCATGCAGCTGCCCGAGAACGCGGAGGAGGCTGTCGGCCTGCTCCGAGAGGTGCTCGCGGTGCAACACCACCTGATCACGCTCCAGCAGCGCTCGGTGCGCATTCAGAGCAAGTCGCTCGACGTGCAGCGACGCACGCTCTCGCACACGCGCAGCATCGACAACCGCCTCGGCGGCCAGCTGGCGCCTCCGCTCGGGACCAGCCCCTAGGCGTGAGCCTTGCGGCCGGCGGTGGCGATCGGAGCGGCCGCGCGGACCTCGCTCAGCAAACGTGCCGCGAACTCGCCGTGGTCCTCGCCCAGGCGGTAGCCGCCAGCCTCCGGAGGACTGAAGGTCACCGTCACGCGCGGGCGCTTCGGAAAGCGGGCGTAGTCCGTCGTGCCGGTGACGGCTGCGAGGACGACCTCGGTCTCGGGCACGGCCGACGCGAGGCGGCCGATCCCGCTGCGCGCGCGAAGCTCGCGCCCGAGCGAGCGCGTTCCCTCGGGAAAGACGCCGATGCACGCGCCGTTTCGAAGCGCCTCGATCGCCTTGTCGAGGGCACCGATGTCGCCCTTGCCGCGCTCGATCGGGATCTGGCCCATGCCGTTGAGGATCGGGCCGAGCCCCCGTACATCCCACAGCGTCGACTTCGCGAGCGCGCGGATCTGCCGGTGCGTTCGCGCCGCGACGCCGATCGCGACGGGGTCCATCTGGCTGTCGTGGTTGCCCGCGACCAGCACCGGGCCTGAGCGCGGCAGATGCTCGAGCCCCTCGACCTGCATCCGCCCCCACCACTTCGCCCAAGGCGCGCAGGCGCCCATTGCGAAGCGGTAGGTGCGGGTGAAGGGTTCCGGAGTCTCGGACTGGGCGTCGATGCGCCTCAGCCTACGGCTTGCGGACCTTCCACTTCGCCACTGCCGGCGTCCCATCGACGTTGCCCGCGATATCAATCGCCCGCACCTCGAATTGATGGCGTCCGGGTCGTAGACGCTTCAGCTTCCGAGGGGACTCGCACGTAGCGAACGACGCCTTGTCGAGCCTGCACTCGAAACGGACTTCCGGCTCATTGGAGCCGAACTCGATCCGCGCCCTGGTCTTCGGTGTCTTGCGCCTCGGTGCCTTTGCGATCGTGGTCTCGGGCGCCGTGACATCCGCACCCCCATCGTCCTCGGGCGGGGCGGTTCCATCGCCCGGGCCGGTGTCGCTCGTGGGAATGACCACCGTGGCCGTCTCCGGAGCCACGACACGCGCATCCCCGGTGGCGCTGGCGAGCGCAACCGTGAACGATTCCGTGTCCTCGGCCTCGGCATCGTCGGGTATCGAGATCTCGAGCGTCCGCTCGGTCTGTCCCGCCGCGAACGAGAGCGTCTGCGACACCGGGACGAAGTCGCCGTCAGCTGCGCTGCCGGCGGCGGTGGACACCAAAACCGAGCCCTCGGCGTAGGTCGTGGGGCCGCTGCGCTTAACGATCAGGGTCACGTCCTCACCCTCGCTGACGATCGCCGCGCTGTCGACGAAAGCGGTGGCGGCTCGCGGCCTGACCATCATATGGAGTTCGAACGGATGGGTGACGAACCCCTCGTTGCCGGCGGCATCGTCGGCGACCCAAAGCCGCCATTCGCCGTTCGGGTCCACGAGATCAAAGGCGGATAGGCTGGTGGCGTAGGGCCCCGGGGGCGCGGGCGCGGGGAGGCTGTCGCCAGGGTTGTGGTCGGTCGGACGCTGATCCGTGGTGGCGCAGATGTCGGTCGAGCCGTCGTTCGCCATCGTGGCTGTAGCCCTGTCGCTCCACAGCCAGCCGTACGCCGCGATGTCAAACGATCCGCACGCGTCGGACATCAGCATCACCTTTGGGCCGCCGACCTTCTCGAGCATGATCTCGAGATCGTCGGGGTTCGTGTGGTAGATGCCATTGAGGTAGACGTCGATGTTGTCGATCAGTCCGGTGTAACCGCCCCGGAGCTGGGTCGACGGGTACCCGCTCGCCGGGCCTAAGCTGGCGCTGCCAGCGGGCAGGTCGAGGTTGTAGGAGCCGGTGTGGATCTCCAGCGACCAGCCGGCCTCGATCTCATCTGTGACGGGGCAACCGCCACCGCACGTGAACCGGTACGCGTAGAGGCGCCAGGTCCCGTTCGCGTTCTCGTTGTTGAAATTGTCGAAGTTCGAGCTGTGCGGATAGCCCGGAATCGAACTCCACCACGGCGTGTCGTGTTGGGCGTGCTTGGTCGGCTTGTAGGTCCCTCCGTCGACGCACGGTCCCTCGCTGTTGAACGGGAGGTCGGTAGCGGCTTGCTGGTCGAAGGTGAACACGAAGTTGTCCACCGGCCCGTTGTCCTGGCACCCGAAGAGCTTGGCCACCTCGGTCTCGCCGCTGGGCGAGACCAGCAGCAGGTTGAGATCCACCAGTCTCTCGGCGTCGACCGCGTTCACGTTCAGGTCGACATCGGTGATCGGACCCTCGTGGCCGGAGACCTGGATCGTTGACGGGTTCGGCGACCCAGGGCCCTCCACGCCCGCGTTTGAGAATGTGATCGGCAAGCCGTTGAACCAGGTCGTCGACTCCCCGGCCGCGGACGATGGGGCGGCTGCGACCACGGCGAACGCCGCGATCGCGAAAGCAGCGAAGCGCTTCACCCCTGGCTCCTGATGTGGTCAAGGACGTGCGTGAACTCATCGGTCGGCGAGAAGTCGACGTACTCGCTGTCCTCGAGCGCCTCGGGCGCGTGGCCCGGTCCCCAGTAGAACGCCTCGCCGGCGACGAAGTCCTGGTGTTGGTCGCCTGGCGTGTGCATCCGGATCGTGCCCTCGAGGACGTAGCCCCAGTGCGGGCACTGGCAGAGGTCGTCGGGCAGGCCCTTGGTTGCTGGTCGTAGGTCGGCGCCCTTGGGCAGCTGCACGAAGGCCGCGCTCATGCCCCCGCCGATCGGCGCGGTGCGCAGTTCGACTCCGTCGCCCTCCACCGCCACCGGTGCTTGCTCTCTTGTGATCGCCTTCATTCGTTGCCTCCTTCGCTTGGGTTTTGCGAGAGGCTGGACCGGCGCCGTTCCTCAAACGTTCCTGGGTTATCGTGAGCACGGGATTCGGGGTGGCGATGACTGAGGAATCCGGCGACGTGAGGGTTCGAATCGAGCTGATGGGACGGTTCGGCCTGACCGTCGATGGTGACGAGCTGGCGATCGACGATCTCGGCAAGCGCGCAGCGGAGTTGATCCAGCTGCTGGCGTTGACCGACCACCACCGTCTGGCCCGCGACCAGGTGATCGAGGCACTTTGGCCGCATCTGGAGCTCGACGCCGGCGCGGCAAACCTGCGCAAGGCGGCTCACCACGTTCGCAAGGCGTTGGGTGATCGCGAGGCGGTGGTGCTCAAGGGCGGGCAGGTCGCGCTATTGCCGGATCGGGAGATCGCGACCGACGTTGCGGAGTTCGAACGCTCGGCCTCCGAGGCGCTGGGCTCCCGTGATCCGGCGCGCTGCGAGCGGGTCGCTCTCGCCTATGGCGAGCTACTGCCCGAGGCGCTGTACGAGTCGTGGGCGCGCGCGCCTCGCGACCACCTACGAGCTCGCTATGCAGAGCTCCTGGGGGTAGCTGGCGCCTGGGAGCGGCTAATCGAGGTGGAGCCGACCGATGAGGCCGCGTACATCGAGCTGATGCGACGCGAGGTCGATGCCGGTGGTCGTGCCGCTGCGATCCGCTGGTTCGGACGCCTGCGCACTTCGCTGCAGGGCGAGCTGGGGCTTTCGCCGGGCGCCGATGCCGTCGCGCTGTATGAGGAGTGCATTGCCGGCCTCGCCGGAGATGAGCCCGAGATCGTGGGGCGCCAGCTGGAGCTGGCCACGATCACGGCGTCGCTGCTCAACGAGGCGAGTACTGATCTGCTGGCCATTCGGGGCACCGCAGGGATCGGCAAGTCGGCGCTCTGTCGTGAGCTCGAGCGGCTGACTGCAGCCGATGGGTGGTTGGTCGTTGCCGTGCGCGCGACCGAGGCGGGCGGCGCGTACGCCCCTCTGATCGCCGCGATCGAGCAGCTGGTGGGCGCCAACACCACGCTGTTGGACGAGCTCCGCGGTCCTACGCGATCGGTGCTTGCAGAACTCACACCGGTGGCGGAGCCGGCTCCTCCGATGGAGAGCCCAATCTCGCGCCACCGGGTGATCGGCGCGTTGCGGCGGCTGCTTCTGAAGGCGGCGCAGGACGCCCCGGTCGTGCTCGTGGTCGATGACGCGCATCTTGCCGATGAGGCGACCGTCGACGTCCTCGGACATCTCGGCGCCAGCTCGGGCACCCGGCTGGTCACCGTCATCGCCTACAGACCCGAGTCCGCGGGGCCAGCGCTCGCGCGTGCGGTCAGCCGCCTCGACCGTGCCGAGCGGGCCGTCGCTATCGACCTCGCACCGCTCGAGCTGGCCGAGGCGCGCGCCCTGATCGACGAGGTGGCCGCGTGGCCTCGCGACGAAGCTGTTGCGGATCGAGTCCTCGAGCTCGGACAGGGGAACCCGTACCTGCTGCTCGAGTTAGCGCGCAGTGCGGTCGCCGGCGTGCCCGCTCTCGTGCGGTCGGCGAGCGACGCGATTGCCGCGCGTTTCCTGGACCTGGACGACCGCACGCTCGATTCGCTGAAGCGAGTCGCTCTCGCTGGACCCGACGTCGATCCCGCCGACGTCGCCCTCCTGACCGAGCTCGGCGAGGACGAAGCGTTTGCGCTCCTCGATACCGCGCTCCGTCACGGCGTCCTGATTGTGGAAGGACCGCGATACAGATTCCGCCACGAACTCGTTCGCCAGGCGCTGATTGAGCGGCTGCCACCACATCGGCGGGCCGCGGTCCACCGCCAGACCGCAGAGAGGCTCGCCGCCGCCAATGCACGGCCGGGGCTTGTCGCTGCGCGCTGGCTCGATGGAGAGCGACCTGACGCTGCCGTGGAGTGGCTTCTGGCTGCCGCGCGGGAGGAGATTCGGCTGGGGGCTTTTGCCGACGCCCTGCGCCACCTCGAGCCGCTGCTCGAACACGCGCCGGAGCATGCCGACGGCCTGCGTCTGCGTGCCGAGGCCATGGACGCACGAGGCGAGAGCGCGGCGCCCGCCGCCTACGCGGCCGCCGCCCGCGTCGCCGATGCTGCCGGCGGCCACGAGCTGCAGGCCAAGCGGGCGCTCGCGACGATCAAGCTCGGCGATCCGGCGGGCGGGCTGGAGATCCTTGAGGGCGTCGAGCCCACGACCCTCGACGGCCGCGTCGCCCACGCCCTCGCGCACGCCGGTGCTGCGGCCCTCGGAGCCGCGGATCCGGCGATGGGGACCGCGATGGCCGCGCAAGCCCGGCAGCTTGCCGTGGAAGCCGGCGATCCGGCCGCCGTGACCGTTGCGTCCTGGGCTCACGCGGCTGCCGCCCACGCCAGGGGTGAGCTGCGTGAGAGCGTGCGCGCCGATATCGCGGAGTCACAGGGGCTCGGTGAGCTTGCTGTGAACGTGTTCGACGGCCAGCTCTGCATGACTCAGCGGCTGCTCTACGGCGCCCGGCCTTACCCCGACGTGATCGCGTTCACGGAATCGCTCGCGATCAAGGCGGACAGCCTCGGCGCCGCTCGTGGTAAGGCATTCGCGGTCACTATCCGCGGGGAGGCGAAGCTTCTCTCGGGAGATCTGGACGCGGCCGACGCTGACTTGGCGGAGGGCGCCGAGCTCCACCGCGCGATCAATGCCGCCACCGGCGAGGCGTTTGCATTGCAGCGCCGCGCAGAGGTCGCGATGCATCGTGGCGATCGTCAGCTGGCCGACGCGCTCCTCGACGAGGCGCTCGCCGTTGCTCGGGACTCAGATGTGGGATTCCATCTACTCGACCGCATCTACGGCACTCGGGTCACGGCGGCGGCCGATCCGGCGCATGCGTTCGCGGCGCTCGAGGAGGCGGAGGCGGCGGTGCAGGGCCCGATCGAGACGTGCCCGACGTGCCGAATCACGCTCGCCGTCCCCGCCGCTATCGCGGCGGCGCGCGCAGGCGAGCTCGCGCGCGCTGACGAGTGGATGGGAATTGCCGAGTACCTCGTCAACGTCGTCATGCGTCTGCCAGCATGGGACGCCGCTTTTGAGGAGGCGAAGGGCCACCGGGCGTCGGCGGCAGGCGAAGCGGCAGCTGCACGCGGGCACTTCGACGCGGCGGCGACCGGGTTTCGCAGCTCGGGCCAGCCCCTCGACGAAGCGCGCTGTATCGCGCTCGCCGAGGGAGACTATCCCGGCTAGTTGAGCTTGACCTTGGCCTTGTCGGTCGCCGAGGTGTTGCCGGCCGCGTCGGCTGCCGTCGCGCGCAGCTTGGCCTTGCCCTTGCCGGCATCTTTGAGCTCGTCCTTCAGCTTGCCAAGCTTGATCTTCGTCTTCGTCGTGGCGCCGGCGGCAAGCTCGAGCATCTTCGGCTTGAGCCTGCCCTTCTTGTCTCCCTTGGGCTTCGCTGAACCCGAGAGACTGACAGTGCAGGCCTCGTTGCACGTCACCTTCACCTTGATCGGCTTGCCGGCCTGCTGTGAGCCCTTGGCGGTGAGCTCGACTACGGGCGCAGTCCTGTCGGGGGTGGGCGTGGGCGCGGGCGGGTCGGGCGTCGGAGTCGGCGGGTCGGGGGCAGTCAGCCCGCGAGCGAAGATCTCATCCTCGCCGTCGACCAGCGGCGCGGTGTTGTCGTCGCCATCCCAGGCAACCAGGTACTCGTTCGCGGCCGGGTTGTACGCACTGGTGGGGTCGCCGGCGTCGTAGCTGGCGTTGCCATCGGGCCCCATCGCTGAGATCCGCTGATCGTCGGTACCCACCTCAGCACCGGTCGTTGACAGGCGCTGAGCGAAGATCTCATCCTCGCCGTCGACCAGCGGCGCGGTGTTGTCGTCGCCATCCCAGGCAACCAGGTACTCGTTCGCGGCCGGGTTGTAGGCAGCTGTTGGGTCGGCCGCGTCGAAGTTGCCGTCGCCATCGGGTCCCATCGCCGAGATCCGCTGGTCGTCGGAGCCGACTTCGGCTCCGGTCGCCGACAGCCGCTGAGCGAAGATCTCATCCTCGCCGTCGACCAGCGGCGCGGTGTTGTCGTCGCCATCCCAGGCAATCAGGTACTCGTTCGCGGCCGGGTTGTAGGCGACGGTCGCCTCGAAGGCGTCATAGTCGGCGTTGCCATCGGGTCCCATCGCCGAGATCCGCTGATCGTCGGTGCCGATTTCGGCTCCGGTCGCCGACAGCCGCTGGGCGTAGATCTCGTTCTCGTTGTCGACCAGCGGCGGCGTGTTGTCCTCGCCATTCCAGGCGATCAGGTACTCGTTGGTTGTCGAGTTGTAGGTCGCGCTCGGGTCGTCGTCGTCGTAGATAATGTTCCCGTCAGGTCCCATCGAAGAAATTCGCTGATCGTCGATGCCGACCTCGGCTCCGGTCGCCGACAGCCGCTGGGCGTAGATCTCGAACTCGTCGTCGACCAGCGGCGCAGTGTTGTCGTCGGCATTCCAGGCGACCAGATACTCGTTGGTGGCCGAGTTGTAAGCGACGGTCGCCGCGAGGGCTTGGTAGTCGACGTTCCCGTCAGGCCCCATCGCTGAGATCCGCTGATCGTCGGTGCCCACCTCGGCACCGGTCGCCGACAGGCGCTGAGCGAAGATCTCATCCTCGCCGTCGACCAGCGGCGCGGTGTTGTCGTCGCCATCCCAGGCAATCAGGTACTCGTTCGCGGCCGGGTTGTAGGCAGCTGTTGGGTCGGCCGCGTCGAAGTTGCCGTTGCCATCGGGTCCCATCGTCGAGATTCGAAATTGTCCCCCGATCGGCACACCGGTTGGTTCCAGCAGCCGGCCAAAGATCTCCTCCTCGCCGTCGGTCGCCGTCTCGCCCGTCCAGACCGCGAGGTATTCATCGCGGCTCGGGTTGTAGGTGAGTGCGGGATCCTCTGCATCGAATGTCGTGTTCCCGTCTGGCCCCGTGATGGAGATCCGCCGCTGCGTGCCGAGATCGCCCACTGCGGCCAGAGCGACGCCGCCAATGGCAGCAACGACGGCGCAGATCGCCAGGGCCAAGGTGACCGATCTCCGCTGCCCGCGCATCAGGTGCAGCCTAACCTCGCGTCGTACGCTCGGTCGTGCGACAACCGGAACTCACGCCGCGACCGATGCCGGAATCAGCCCGCGCTCCTCGAGGTACGTGAGGATTTGCTGTGCCGACTCCTCGGCCGACTGGTTCTCGGTGTCGAGGACCAGCTCCGGGTTCTCCGGCGGCTCGTATGGGTCGGAGACGCCCGTGAACTCCTTGATCTCACCCGAGCGCGCCTTGGCGTACAGGCCCTTGACGTCGCGCTCCTCGCAGACCTCGACCGAAGCCTGGACGTAGGCCTCGACGAAGCGCTCACCCATCATCTCGCGCGCCTCGTTGCGAATATCGCGGTAAGGGGAGATTGCGGCGGTGATCACCGGGACCTCGTTGCGTGAGAGCAGGTTGGCGACGAAGGCGATCCGGCGAATGTTCGTATCGCGGTCTTCCTTCGAGAAGCCGAGGCCCTTCGAGAGGTTCTCGCGGACGACGTCACCGTCGAGCACCTCGAGCTTGGACCCGCGCTTGCGCAGCTCCTTGACCAGATGCGTGGTGATCGTCGATTTGCCCGAGCCCGAGAGCCCGGTGAACCAGAGGCAGAAGCCCTTTTCGTCTGACATCAGTTGTCTTCCTCCTTGTAAGCGTCGATCAGAATCTGGGCGACCTCTTCTCGTGAGAACTCAGGCGGCGGCTTCTCGCCCTCGCCGAGCATCTCGCGCACCTTGGTGCCCGAAAGGAACAGGTGCGACTCCTGCGGGTGCGGGCAGGTCTTGGCCGAGCCCATGCCCTCGCACTCGTTGCACCAGAACGTGTGCTCAAAGAACAGCGGCGTGATCCCGAGCGCATCGATATCGACGTCGTCGAAGATCTTCTGCGCGTCGTAGGTGCCGTAGTAGTCACCGACGCCGGCATGGTCGCGGCCCACGATGAAGTGGGTGCAGCCGTAATTGCGGCGGATGATCGCGTGGAGCACTGCCTCCCGCGGGCCGGCGTAATGCATCTTGCCGGGGTTGACCCCGAGCATCACGTGGTCCGGGTGGTAGTAGTTCTCCATCAGGACCTCGTAGCACTTCATCCGCACGTCAGCGGGGATGTCGCCCTTCTTGGTCTCGCCGATCAGCGGATGGATGTAGAGGCCATCGCAGATCTCCAGCGCGGCCTTGGTGAGGTACTCGTGCGCGCGATGGATCGGGTTGCGCGTCTGGAAGGCAACGATGCGGTTCCAGCCGCGGTCGGCGAACGACTGTTTCGCTTCGGCCGCCGTCTGGTAGCGCTTCATGAACGCTTCCTCGTGGTCTGGCAGCGCGTCGGCCTCGATCGGACCGGCGAGGCAGCGGTTGCCCTCCTCGCGGATCGCGGCAACGCCGGGATGGTCGTTGTCGGTCGTGCGGTAAACCGTCTCGGCCTCGTGCTCGACGTCCTTCTCGTAGATCTCCTCGACGGTGAGGCGACCGAGCGCCTTGCCGTTCGGCGCGGTGAGCTCGACCGTGTCGCCGACGTCGCACTCGAGGTCGGTGGCGAGCGTGATCGGGATCGACCAGATCTCGCCGGACGTGAGCTTCATGTCGTCGCAGACGGACTTCCAGTCGGCCGAGCCGAGGAATCCGGTCAGCGGAGCGAAGCCGCCGTTCGCAAGGAGCTCGAAGTCAGACGCCTGACGTGAGCTCAGCTGAAGTGTGGGTGCCACGTGTGTGCTTCTCCAAATCTCTATTGGTTGCGGGGCGAGGGTAGCGTCTTGTGCCCAATCCTGAGCGGTTAAGGCAAGAAACGCCTGCAGGCTGCGACTAGCCGTGGATGCCGCACTCGGTGCGGCCGGTCCCGGCCCAGCGGCCGGCACGCTCCCCGGCACCGTCAAGCGCGACGGTGGTGCAGGGCATGCATCCGATTGAGGGATAGCCCCGATCGTGGAGCGAGTTGTACGGCGCCTGGTGATCCTTGATGTAGCCCCAGACCTGCTTTTCGTCCCAGTCGGCAAGCGGGTTGAGCTTCCAGAGCCCAAAACGCTCGTCCCAGCCGAACTTCGGCGCGTCGGCGCGAGTGCTCGAGTCGACCCTGCGGATTCCTGAAACCCAGCAGCTGACCTCATCGAGGGCGGTGTGCATCAGCTCGACCTTGCGATCCGCGCAGCATCCATCCGGGCCGAGGAGCTCTGCCGACTCCGCGTCGGCGATCCGCTCGAACTTGATCCCATAGCGCTCCGCGAGCGCATCGCGGGTCGCGTAGGTCTCGGGGAACAGCAGGCCCGTATCCACGTAGAAGAACCGCGCCTGCGGCTCGATCCGGTGGACCAGGTCGACCATCACCGAGCTCGTCTTTTGAAACGAGACGGCAAAACGCAGGTCCGGGTGAAAGCGCTCGATCGTCCACGCGACCGCGTCCGCGGCGCTGAGAGCCTCGACTTCCGCGGCGACCTCGGCCGGGTCGACAAGCTCGCCAGCGATGATCGGCAGCGCTGGGGTCTTGTGGCCGTTCCCGTTCCCATTCCCGTTCCCGTTGCCGTTGGCGACGGCCAGAGTCGGTGTGGGGAGCACGGTGCCGCTCATACTGCGCACTCGCCCTCGCCGCGAATGACCTCGTATGGCTCGGAGCGGTTCCAGTCGATGAACTGGTTCATGGTCTCGAGGCTGAACTCGGCCGGAAGCGTCAACTCCTTGACCTCCGCCTCGAATCGCGCGGTTCCGACCCGTTCGACGAAGTCGTTGAACGCCTCGTCGCCGTTGCGCTCGGCCTCGTAGAGGCGCAGCCAGCGCTCGACCGCGTCGGGGACGCGCTTCGCGGGCAGTCGCGCCTTGAGCCGATGGCCGTAAAGGACCTGGCCGCCCTCATAGTTGCCGCCGAGGTGGGGGATGTAGGCCGGCATCGTGCGGCCGCCGACCTTGAGCGACGCTCCATAGAAGCCAATGTTGGCGATGTGGTGCT
Source organism: uncultured Solirubrobacterales bacterium (assembly GCA_963746215.1). Classification (GTDB taxonomy): domain Bacteria; phylum Actinomycetota; class Thermoleophilia; order Solirubrobacterales; family 70-9; genus WHSW01. The sequence continues at coordinate 55,986 of CAVVAT010000007.1, read as the reverse complement.
GGCTGCATCCATTCGGGCAGCCGGACATCTTGATGTGGACTCGCTTGGTCAGCGGGTCGTCGATCTCCATCTCCTCGACGCGCTGCTGGACAGCGCGGTTGAGGCCCATCGAGGCGGTGATCCCGAGCTTGCAGCTATCGGTGCCTGGGCACGAGACGACGTCCGCGATCTGGTCGGCCCCTGCGTCGGCCAGGTCGAGCTCACCAAGTCGGCGCCAGACGTCGTAAACGGCCTCGTCCCGGATCCACCGCAGGAGGAAGTTCTGGTGCACGGTCGTGCGCGCCGAGCCACCGGTGTACTCCCGCATGATCTGACCGAGGCCGCGAAGCTGGTCAGGGCTGAGGTCGCCCCGGGTGATCTTGATCTGAATCGTGCTGAAGCCCTCCTGGCGCTGCGGGCTCACGTTCGCGGCGCGGAAGCGCTCGAACTCGGAGACGTCGCCGTTCGGGCTGGCGACCTGCGCCGGCACGTCCGGGGCGTTGGCCTCCTCGTCGATCAGGTAGACGAGGTGGTCGATCGAGAAGTCGCGCTCGGCGACCCAGTCACCCTCGAGCTCTTCCTCGACCATCTCGCGGAAGGCGTCGATCCCGACCTTGTCGATGAGGACCTTGATTCGTGCCCGGGCGCGGTTGACGCGCAGCCACTCCTGGCGATCGAAGATGCGGAAGACCGCCTCGGAGATCTTCAGGTAGTCGCCGTTGTCGATCTCGACGAAGTCGTAGAGGGTGGGGGCGACGCGGGGCATGATCGAAGTGCCGCCGCCGACGCGGACCTCGACACCGCGGACGCCGTCGCGCTCGCGTGGAATGAAGCCGATGTCGTGGATCCCGGTGATCGCGACGTCCTCGTCGGTGGCCGTGAAAGCGGTCTTGATCTTTCGTGGCATCAGCTGGGTCGTGGGGTGGCGCACGAAGTAGCGGACGAACGCAGCCGCATACGGAGTGACGTCGAAGAGTTCCCCTTCGGTGACGCCGGCCCACGGGTCCCCGGTGACGTTGCGGACCGTGTTGCCGCAGCCCTCGCGTGAGGAGAGCCCGGCATCGGACAGCTCGCGGATGAGCTTCGCGGCGTCCGGCAGCGGCACGTGGTGCATCTGGATGTTCTGGCGAGTGGTGACGTGGCCCTTGTTGAGCGGCACGTACTTCTCGATCACCGAGGCGAAGGCGTCCATCTGGTCGGGGGTGATGCCGCCCATCGGCAGCTTCACGCGGATCATCTGGACGTCGGGCTGGCGCTGGCCGTAGACGCCCTGCTTGAGGCGGAAGCCGATGAACTGCTCCTCCGACTGCTCGCCACGCATGAAGCTGCCGGCCTCGGTGTCGAAGTCGTCGAACTCGTGCTCGATCGCCGGAATCAGGTGCCCGGGAACGTTCTCGTAGACCTCAGGATTGGTCAGCGAGCCGAGCTTGCCCTTGCCCTGCTGGGGCTTGGAATGATTGACGTCAAGCTTGTGCTCAGCAGCGATCCGCTCGGCCGCGGTCGTCGCCTCCGGAGCAGAGGTAGGTTCCATCGCGCGGATGATACACAAAAGGGTGAATCCCGACAGGGATTAGGGTATTTAGAACTGGCCGAGGATTCCGCCCGGATGCGCTCAGTCCACGTCGGTGCTCTCGATCAGGAATGCGACCCGCACGTGCGCGCGGTACTCGTCGAGGTTCTCGCCGCGGATCCCGGTCGAGACGATGTCGACCGCGCGGATGTTTCGCAGCGAGCCCGATGCCTGTTCCAGGGCCTGCTTGGCCGCGTCGTCCGTGGACGTCTTCGAGCTGCCTACCAGCTCGATGATCTTCACAACTGCCATGTCGCTCTCCTCCTGGTTGGGGAGAGTGTTCTATCGCGGCGCGTGCCCCCACGCGGAGCCGCTCACCTGGCGAGCGGAGATTCCCTCCTCGAGCGCGGCGCGCTGCCAGGCACTCTGGGCGGGAGGCGCCTGCGGCACGGGCGCCGTATCGGCGAGGAATTGCTCGAGCGCGGCGACGATCGCGGCCGCTTCGGAATCACTACTCGCCTTCGTGAGCAGCTCGATCCGGGGCCGCGGGGGCCGCCGGTCTCCGTTTTTCGCGCCCGCCATCGCGAGGAATCTAACCTCACGCCGATGAGCGACGTCGCGATCTTCGATTCCGAGGCGGTTTTCGCCGCCGTGTCACCGGCCGACGCGATCGAGCGCACACGACGCGCCTTCGAACTTCACGCACGCGGCGAGTGGGAGATGCCGGCGAAGGTCTATGTCGACGCACCGCCTGGGGGCGACTTCCGGGCGATGCCCGCACGCGGTGCCGGGCTGGCAACGCTGAAGTGGGTCACCTCGTTTCCGCGCAACCCGGAGCGCGGGCTGCCGGTGGTCGCCGGAGCCCTGCTGGTGTCGAGCGCCGACACGGGCGAGCTGCTCGCGATCTGCGACTGCGCCGCAATCACTTCACTGCGGACGGGAGCGGCCGCCGCGGTCTCAGCTCAGCTGCTCGCCACGCCGGGCGCACGCGAGGTCGGGATCATCGGCTGCGGCGTCAACGGCGCCTGGGCGGCGCGCTGTCTTGCCGCAGCCGGGTACGAGACCGGGGTCTGCTTCGACCCGCGCCCCGAGGCCGCCGAGGACCTCGCTGGCGAGCTTGGCTGGCACGTGGGATCCCACGACCAGGCCGTGGGCGCCGACGTCGTCGTCACCGTGACCCCGGCGGAGCGCCCGGTGGTGACCGCCGCCGAGATGCGCCCGGGCCAGCACTTCGCGGCTCTCGGCGCCGACGCCCACGGCAAGGGTGAGATCGAGCCGGACGCGCTCGCCGGCGTTCGCTTGTTCTGCGACGAGTGGGAGCAGGCGTCGAAGGGCGGGGAGCTTTCAACCGCGGTGAGTGCTGGAACCGTAGGCCGCGATGACGTCACCGAGATCGGGGCGGTCCTGCTCGGCGACGCGGTTGGCCGCAGCGACGACGACGAGGTCACCCTCTTCGACTCGACCGGGCTCGCGATCCAGGATCTGGCGATCGCGCGAGGGGTGCTCGACGCCCATTCGGCCGGCCGGGTCGACGCGCCGACGGTTGCGCTCTAACGCCGCCGGGGCGTAACGCGCTCGCAGCTGCGAGCGACCTTGTCCTTGCGGTCGGCCTTGACGCGGTCGCGGCCGGGTCCGCACTTGATCTTGTCGCGCTTGCGGTCGCGCGCCTTGATCCGATCCGCGCCCGGGCCACCACCGAGGCGGTCGCGGCCCTTGCCTCCGGTGAGCCGGTCCTTGCCCGGCCCGCCCTTGACGCAGTCCTCTCCCGCGCGTCCGTTGAGTCGGTCATTGCCGCCACGGCCGCGGATCCTGTCGCCGCCAGCTGTGCCCTTCAGCCGATCGCGCTTAGCGGTCCCTTCGAGCTTCACTGAACAGCGCCCGCCGGCGCCCCGGACGACGTCCACGCCGGGGGGAACGCCCACTAGAAGCTCGACGTTGCGGTCGTTGGCCTCGCCTTCGCCACACGGGTCCGGGGTGCAGGCTCGCGCGCCCGATTGGGTGTCGTTGTAGGAGAGCGTGCGGCCGACGGATGCGAGCTGGGTCGGGCTAAATCCGGCGGCCGAGCCCGGAGCCGGCGCGGCCGCCGGACTGGCGTGGTCGACGATCGTGCCGAAGATCGAGATGGTTCCGTCGCCGTTGTCGAAGAACTCGATCAGCCGGCCCTGCTGGGGCCAGTCGGCCTCGGCGGCAACGCGGATCGACCAGAAGCCACCGCGCCCGCTCGGATTCGGGTGCGGCTCCACGCTGTTGACGTGCGAGTGCCCGGCGATCCACGCGATCGCGTTCGGGAACTCGTAGAGGAGCTGCTCCATGTCGGGCCCGAGGTGGATCGGCTGGGAGCTCCGGGGGTCGACGTCGCAGCCTGGGTTCGTGTCGTGGCCGTGGGAGTCGGCGCCGGTACATGGTGGCGCGGACTCGTCGGGGACGTTTGCGGTCAGGCTCGGGATCGCGTGATGGCTGAAGAGCACGACGAACTCGCCCTTCGCGGTCGCGTCCGCGAGCACGCCTCGCAGCCACTGAAACTGAGGGTCGTCGATGTTGCCGTCGGCCGAGGGGCCGACAACCCCGGCCTCTGAGACGGTGTCGAGGGAGACGAAGCGGAAGCCGGGAACAGGAGTCCACGCGTAGTAGCCGGCGGCGCGATTCGAGCCGGTGAGCTCTGCCGGATCGACATACCCGAAGCCGTGACCGTCCGGCTGGGTTCCGTCGATGAAGATCTGCTTGTACTGCTCCTTGCTGACGTAGCGGCGCCGCTGGTCGGGCGGGACCAGGGCGAGGCTCTGAGGGCTGGTCAGTAGCAGCGACTGCAGCGCCGTCGGGCTCAGAGCTCCGAGGGCTCCACCGAGGGTCTGGGGGTCGGTGACCGCCGGAGACATCGGCTTGACGCACCCGGTCGCGACCGACTCGTACGCGGCGGTGGCCGCGGCGTTGCCTTGCACGAGTCCGTCGTGGTTGCCGATCGAGACGTAAGAGGGGACGGTGAGGCCGGCCGCCTCAAACGGCTGTTGGGCGCGGTCCATCAGCCCCGGATACTGCGGCCAGTCGGTGAACGGGCCGGCTGGGGAATCAGGGTCGTAGAACTGCGGCGTCGCTCCCTCGAAGTAGTCGTTGTAATCCTGGATCCCCGTGTAGTTCTGCGGCGTTGCGGAGTCGGAGATCAGCGCTGCTGTGAGCGGGTTGCTGCAGGTGGGGTCCGTCGAGCTCGCCGGATCAGCGCCGCTCCCTGGATCGAGCATGCCGCCGTCGAGCAGCGTGCGCACCCACTCGGTCTCGTTGAACTGCTGACTGTCGGCAGAGTCGCCGGTGTCGATGGCGAAGTCCATCGGTCGCTTGCTGCCGTCCGCTGCCGCGACCGGGCTGGCGCCCGCGAGCTCGTTGAAGCGGCGGATCATCGCGTCGTCGATGTGCGGATTGAGCGCCTCCCACGGACGCCACGCGGCGCCGAACGGTCCGTAGTCGATGAACTCGACTCGCGACGGTGACTCCTCGTCGGCGAGCTGGAAGTCCGAAAGCTGTCCCAGGTAAAGCAGCGAGCGTCGGCGTTTGTCGCGGCCGGCCTGCGCGACGCCGATGCCGTCCTCACGCACGACATAGGGCTCGCCGGGAGCCCCGCCCTGAAGGTTGCGAAAGCCCTCGGCGCTGTCGGGCACGATGCGCGACTCGACAGTAGTCTGCGCGGCGCCGTTGGCCGCCCAGACGAGCGCAATCACGAGCATGGCGGTGCCGACTATCGCTCGCATCCTGGCGAGGCTAGCCCTCGCCGCAGCCCAGCGCGCCGGTCAGCCAGACGGTGCCAGCCTGCGAATGACGGCCTCGGCGAGGTCCGTGGCGCAGGCGATCGTCGGGTAGCTGAGGTTCTCCGGAACGTCGGTCGGGGAGTGGTAGTTCGAGAGGCCCTTGTGGCGGTTGAGGGAAATCAGGCAGGCGGTCGGGATCCCCATCCGGCTCGGGATCACCGAGTCGGTGCTGGTCGTCGCGCGCATGCCGCGCCTCATTGGAATTCCCTCCTCGAGAGCCACACGCTCGAGAAGGTCGCGAAAGCCGCGGTCGAAGTAATCCTCCATCACGAACGCGCCCTCGCCCTCCAGCATCGCCAGCTCCGGTGAGCCGAGGGTCTCGAGGTTGATGACCCATGTGTTGTCGCGGTCCAGCTTCGCGAGGTGACGATGGGCGAAGCCATGAATCCCGCCCTGAAGCACCTCCTCCGCGCCACACGAGGCAAGGACGATCCTCAGGCCGGTGACCGGCCGCTCGCTAAACGCATCGGCGAGCGCGACCAGCGCGGCCACCCCGCTCAGGTTGTCGTTGGCACCGGGCACGACCGGGGTGCGAGCGATGTCCTTGAAGGCGCCCACGGCAACTGCCGAGAGCACGGTGCCGGCGGTGGCGAGCCCGCGACGGCCGGTTGCTGCGCCAAGTGCGGACAATCCCGGGCCGGCGGCGACCGTCCACCAGATGGGGATTGCCGTGTCGATGCGCTCGATCACGCCTGGGAACCAGTCGGTGAGCTTTCGCTGCAGTGTCTGGTCAAAGGCAAGACCGCCGTGGGCGGCGTCGTGGTGGGCGAGCGCGACGATCGTTCGCTCGGCGTCCGGGTCACCGACCTCGGCGACGACGTTCCAGGTCGTCTTGCGCTCGGCCACCGCCCGCCGTAGGGGCCTCGCCCCGTTGGAGGCCTCGTCAACGATCAGGGCCGCCGCAGCAGCGCCGGCTGCGGTTGCCAGGCCGCGCGCGCGGCCATTGAGCGCCGCAATGCCTGAGACGACACCGGCGGCCGACAGGCGCGCGATCAGGTCGGCATAACCGTCGAGGAAGTCCTCCTCGTCGATCTGCACACGCGCGCCTGCGGTTGTCAGGCGATCGGCCAGCCACTCGGCGGCCTCTCGCTCGCCCTCGGAGCCCGCCTCGCGCTCGATCGGCGCGAGCGCCTCGATGACCTCGCGCAGGGTCTCGATCGAGGCGCGGGTTTCGATTCCCTGGATCAGCGCGGCGTTGGTCGGCATCGCGCGCCGAGCCTACCGGCGGCCCGGCGCGGCGAATGTCGAGACCGCTCGCCGGCTAGACGCTCTGTTCGCAGCTGCGAGCGCGATCACGCGTCTCGCTGCCGCTGCACTTGTCGCGTCCGGGGCCGCCGACGATGCGATCGACGCCGCCGCCTCCCGATAGACGGTCCTTCCCGGCCCCGCCGTTGACGAGGTCTCGTCCCGGCCCGCCGCCGGCGCGGTCCTTGCCACCGCCGCCGAACACCTTGTCGTTCTTCTCGCCGCCCGAGAGGCGCTTGTCGTCGCCGCCCTTGCCGCAGATCACGTCGCGACCGCGGCCACCGTCGAGCTTGTCCTTGCCCGCGAGGCCGATGATCACGTCGCGCTTCTTGGTGCCCTGCAGCTTGTCGGCCTTGGGGGTGCCGACAACCGTTCCCTTGAGTCCCTTGCAGCGGTTCACCTTGCTGGGGACGACCTTGATCTCGATCGTGTCCGTGCCGGTCTTGTCGCCCGAATCCGTGACGCTCAGCTCGGCCGTGTAGGTGCCGATCGAGGTGTACACGTGGGTGGTCTGACGGCCACGGTCGCGCTCCTTGTCACCGAAGTCCCACCGATAGGTGAGGTTCTCCGAGGCGTCGAGGTCGTCAAATGAGCCGCTTCCGTCAAAGGCCACGGTCTCGCCGACCTGGACCCGCTCGGGCTTTGCCTGCGCGACGGCGGTCGGGCCGGTCGAGTCAGGGGCCTGCGACGTCTGCCCGAAATTGAACGCGCCGCAACCGTTGCCGGTGTCGAAGCCGACATCGCCGTTGAGGTCGTAACTACCGCTGGCGACCGGCCCCACCTCGGCGCCGGCCAGGCGGGTGACGTTGAACGTCAGGCAGTTGAAGTCGAAGCGCCAGAGCTCATCCTCGCGCGCCGGGTCGGAGTAGTTGTCGACGTGGCCCTCGCCCGAGTCCGTGAACTGGGAGTCGCCGCTCGCGGCGGTGTAGGCCGCATCGTCGAGACCCGGGCTGTCGGTGACCAGGCCCGTGGTGTCGTCGATGCCCGGCTGCTCGTCGCCCGGCTCGGGCTGGGAATCCAGCGGACTCTGAGCGGGAGGCGAGTCTGTACCGACATTGCCGTAGCCGTGGTTCTCGTCCGTGTAGGTGAGGAGCACGCCAGGATCGAAGGTGGGCCCTTCGCCGCGGTCGTCCTCGCCATGGCCGTCTGCGTCGAAGCCGGAGCGGTCGCGCATCTCGAGCAGATATGCATGTTCGGCAGGCGAGTCCTGGTCGGCAGCAATGCGGCTCCAGCCGTCGGTGCAGAGCGGTGCGGTCTGGAGCCCGCCCTCCGCGCACCCGCCGTTGACCAGCGCGGCGTCGTTCTCGGTCTCGAGGTCGGACTGATAGATCACCTGATCACCGGCGGTGACCTCGATGTCGTCGATGAACCAGCCCGGCCGCGCGAGTCCGGGGTCGGTGGAGTAGCTGAATCGCAGCACCGTCGGCGAGCCCGCGAACTGGGTCAGGTCGTACTGATCGTCGACGAACGCCGGGTCGGGGTAGTTGCCGAGAACGCGGTCGACCTGAGCCGTGCCGGCGTCGTAGGACGGTCCTGACCCGGTGATCCCGTTGCCGAACTTCGTTTGGCAGCCGTTGGCGTTGGGGTTCGACGTAGCTGTCGTGTAGCCATTCTCCGACGGCAGCGCCGCGTAGTTACGGCCGTTGTCGGTTGACGCGAGGACGAAGCCGTAGTCGAAGTCCCACTCGATGTCGAAGTTCGACTTGAACTTCAGCGTCACAGGCGTGCCCGCCGGGACGTTTGCGAGCTGCGGCAGCGACAGATCGAGGTTGTGGCCGCCGGTCGGCACGCAGCCGAAGTCGTTGCCCGCACCGGAGTGGTAGGCGTGGCTGCCCGACGGAATGAGCTGTGGATCGATGATCCGGCGCCCGGGCAGGGTGGCCACATATGCCTCGCCGTTGTTGACCGACGGCCCCTGCAGCGAGTACGGAGTTCCGTCGGGCTGCTGCCAGTCGATCCGGTGCGTGTTGACCTTGGTGTCCTGCCAGTTGTTGGCGTCGACATGGGTGCCCGGCGCGAGGACGCGCGGAATCGTCCAGCCGAGCTCTCTCTTGCCGATGACGTCCATGTTCTGCGAATGGTCCTCCGCCATCAGGTTCCAGGTGCCGTAGGTGAGCCGGGACCCGGTCGAGTAGTAGTCCGGGAGCCCGAGCGAATGGCCGTACTCGTGTGAGATCACGCTCGCCTTGGCGATCGCGGTCTCCGGGTTCACGTTGTACGGCCCCACGCGCACGAAGGCGATGAGGGCGTCGCCGCGATCCTCGGTCGTCGTCTGCGTCCGCGACTCGTCCGTGAACCAGAGCGGCCGGCCCTCGAGGTCGGTGAGTTGGTCGTCGGAGATGTAGCCCGTGAGACCGGTGGCGGGATCGGTGTAGGCGCCGCGAAGGTCCGACGAGTGCGGCCAAATGTTGTCGTAGGGCGGCACCTCGGTCTGTGAGCCGCCGTTGCCGCCGACGCCGGCGAAGATCATCATGAAGAAGTCGACGACGCCGTCCTTATCGGTGTCGAACTCGTTGTAATCGATCTCCGGATCGGCGATCTGAGCGGCGTCGTAGACGGCCTTGCCGGTCGGCCCGCATCCGGCATCGATGTTCTGCAGCGCACCGACCCCGGCCACCGATCCGATGACGGCCGAGCCGTTCGCGTCGCTGCCGTAGTACTCGGTGGAGCCGGGCAGCTGATACCAGCCGTTCTCGATCCGGTTCGGGGAGAGGGCCTGGTAGGCGTTGGCGGGAAGCGCCGCGTTGGTCGTACCCAGGCAGGTGTTGGTGCTCGCGGCGTCAGGCTGCGTGAAGTCGAATCCGGGTGCGTAGGTCCAGTCGTCCGATCCGATGCCGTCGCTGGGCACCGCGCCCTGCGGGAACAGCTGGCCGTAGGACATCTCCTGGTAGAGGTTGAAGGTCGAGCCCGGGTTGGCGGGATCGTTGATCTTGCCGTCCAGTGTGCTGGCGGCGCTCGTGGTTTCGTCGTGCTGGCGCAGGAAGTAGTCGACCGGCACCACAGGGAATGGCCGATCGCCGTAGCGGGCCGTTTCGTAGTCGCCGAACGGCGGGATGACCTTCGGCCCGTGACTGGCGGCGGTGAAAGGTGCGCCCGCGCCCGTGTATGTGAGAGATCCGGACGTCGAAAGGTCCTTCCAGACGACCTGTGGATCCTGAGCGAGCGTGTCGGCCTTGGCCTCCACCACGAGCTTGGTTTCGCCTGGCTCGGTGCCGCTGATGCCCGGCACCGTCCCGGCGTTCCAGGTGAGGGTGTTCCCGCTAACGGTTACCGCGGCGCCATCGCCGTCCGGGTCGGTGAGCGTGGTCGAGTCAGGGGCGGTGAGCGTCACGACGGAGTTGAGGATCGGCGTGACGCCGTAGTTCGCGACCGTGAGGGTGAACGGGTACGCGTCGCCCGGCTTGACCCAGCCGACCGAGGAGACGAATGAGTTCTCGAGGATGGGGCCGGTGGGCGGCGCAACCACACCGACCGCTCCGGCGGGGGCTCCGTCGGGCGTCTGGGTGTCCCCATAGGAGGCGTTGACGAGTTCGAGGCCAAGGACCTCGCGGAAGTCGGTGGACGCGTCTGGCTCGACACCCTCTGTTGCCTCGCCGGGGAGGGTGACCTCGACGCTGCCGTCGTCCGCAGCGGTGTAGGGGCCGAACGTGCCGATGGTGTTGCCGTCGGCGTCGGCGGTGCGGAGGCTGAAGGTGGCGGCAACGCCGGGACCCTTCGAATCGCGCGGCCCCGCGAGCTCGACGATCGTGCCGGTGACGGTCACGGGTTCGCCTGGGGCGTGCGCCGCCTTGGGCTTGACCGGGGCGAGCGAGGCGCTCAGACGTCCGGCGTCGTCATTGCTTCCGGACGCCGGTCCGGCGGCGATCGCACCGGCGGCGATCGCGCCCGCACCGAGGAACCCGACGACACGGCCACGCACGTTCTTGGAGCCCATAACCACCCGTTCGAATCTGCTTTACAAGGTCCCGCGGGGTCCCCCGACCCGCGTCAGCAGCGTACGAAGCGGGGCGCGACAGTGCGCCGGTTCCTGGCTACGGAGCCGGGGCTTGCTCTGGGGTGGCCTGGACGTCGAGCAGGTCGACGACGAAGACGAGCGTCTCGTTGGGCGGGATGTCCGGCGGTGAGCCCTGCGCGCCGTACCCGAGATCCGGCGGAATGATGAGTTGACGGCGACCGCCGACCTTCATTCCGACGATTCCCTGATCCCAGCCGGGGATGACGCTGCCGGCGCCGATCTGGAAGGTGAAAGGCTCGCCGGCGTCCCACGATGAGTCGAACTCCTCACCGTTCGAGTAGTTGACGCCGACGTACTGCATCGTGAGCGTGTCGCCGGCCGCGGCCTCGGTGCCCTCGCCCTCGGTGATGTCTTCGATCTCGAGCTCCTTGGGCGGCTCCCCGTCGGGAACCTCGACCTCGGGCTTTGAGATCGAGTTCGGGTCGAACGGCTCGGAGGAGTCTTCGCCACCGCTCGAGGCGATGACGACGGCGGCGACCAGGGCGACAACGAAGACGCCGATCAGGATCAACTTGCTGGTGGTGCTCGAGTTCTGCATCTAAAGGGGGATGTTGCCGTGCTTTCGCTTCGGCTGCTCCACACGCTTGGTCTGGAGGGTGCGTAGCGCGCGGATCAGCTTAGGGCGTGTCTCGCGCGGCTCGATGACGTCGTCGATGTATCCGCGCTCCGCGGCCGAGTACGGGTTCGCGAAGTGGGCCTTGTAATCGTCGATCAGCTTCTGGCGGCGCTCGTCGGGTGTCGGCGACTGCGCGATGTCCTTGCGGTAGATGATGTTGACGGCGCCCTCGGGCCCCATCACCGCGACCTCGGCCTGCGGCCAGGCGAAGTTGAAGTCGGCGAGCATGTGCTTGGAGTTCATGACGTCGTAGGCGCCGCCGTAGGCCTTGCGGGTGATCACGGTCAGCTTCGGCACTGTGGCTTCGGTGAAGGCGTAGAGCAGCTTCGCGCCGTGGCGGATGATCCCGTTCCACTCCTGCGAGGTGCCGGGGAGGAAGCCGGGGACGTCGGTGAAGGTGATGAGCGGGATGTTGAAGGCGTCGCAGAAGCGGACGAACCGCGCCGCCTTCTCGGACGCCTCGATGTCGAGCACCCCGGCAAGGTGCTTCGGCTGGTTGCCGACGATCCCGACCGGATAGCCGTCGAGGCGGCTGAAGCCGACGATGATGTTCTGGGCAAAGTGCTCCTGGACCTCGAAGAAGTCGCCGTCGTCGACGACTAGAGAGACGACATCGCGCATGTCGTACGGCTTCTGGGGATCGGGCGGTACGGCTGAATCGAGGGCTTCCTCCATCCGATCCGGGTCGTCGTATGGCTCGACTCGCGGCGGCATCTCGAGGTTGTTCGAGGGAAGGAAGCCGACGAGGTAGCGGATGTCCTCGAGGCATTGCTCCTCATCTTCGGACGCGAAATGAGCGACACCTGACTTCGAGTTGTGGGTCATCGCGCCGCCCAGCTCTTCGAATTCGACCTCCTCGCCGGTGACCGTCTTGATCACCTCGGGGCCGGTGATGAACATGTGCGACGTCTCCTTGACCATGAAGATGAAGTCGGTCATGGCCGGCGAGTACACGGCGCCGCCCGCGCACGGGCCCATGATCGCCGAGATCTGCGGGATCACGCCGGAGCACTGGACGTTGCGGACGAACACGTCGCCGTAGGCGCCGAGTGAGACAACGCCCTCTTGAATGCGCGCGCCGCCGGAGTCGTTGATCCCGATGACCGGAGCGCCGACCTTCGCGGCGAGATCCATGACCTTGCACATCTTCTCCGCCATGACCTCGCCGAGGGAGCCGCCAAAGACCGTGAAGTCCTGGCTGAAGACGAAAACCGTCCGGCCGTCGATCTTGCCGTAGCCGGTGACGACGGCATCGCCCCACGGCCGCTTCTTGTCCATGTCGAACTCGTGCGTGCGGTGGCGGACGAAGGTGTCGAGCTCCTCGAACGAGCCCGGGTCGAGCAGCTTCTCGATCCGCTCGCGCGCGGTCAGCTTGCCCTTCGCGTGCTGCTTTTCGACGGCCTCCTCGGAGGCTGAATTCACAGCCTGCTCGCGCAGTTCGCGCAGGTAGGAGAGCTTCTCCTCGAGGGTGACGGGGTTCTTCTCGCGCATCGAGCGCGGGATTCTATGTAGGTTGGCGCGTCAACATCCACGAAGGGAATCGAGATGCGCGGGCAGGGAAAGCGGTCGGCCGGTTGGTGCAGGCGGTCGGCCGGCGTGATGCTGGGGGCCTTCGCGATGTTGGCGGCGGCGCCCGCGGCGCAGGCCGCAGACACCTTCGTCAACGGCGCGACGGGCAACAACAGCTCCGCGTGTACGAGCGCAGCCCTACCGTGCGCCACGGTTCAGGCGGCGATCACCAAGGCCGGTTCCAACAGCACGATCACGGTCGCGCCAGGGGCCTACACGGGGCTCATCAACATTGGTGATGGCAACTCGCTTCGGGCGAGCGGATCTCTCGCTGCGACAACGCTCGAGGTCGTATACGTCGACACCGCCGCCGGCACGATCGAGGGGTTCACGTTCGTCGGTAACGCTGGGATCGACGCGAACTATTCGATGCGCGTCGCGGACAGCGCGACCGTCGCCGGGAATGTGTTCGACGTCGATGACTCTGTCGGCGCAGCGCTCGGCATTGAGTACAACTCTGAGTCTCCTACGGTCCGCGACAACCGCTTCATCGACGATGGCGCCGGGGCCAACACTGCGATCACGGTCAACCCGGTCGGCAGCGAGGCCCCGGTGGTTTCAGGCAACGAGATCAGCGGCTTTGCGGCCGGGATTCGCATCACTCGCGGTGCCGCGGTGGTTCGAGGGAACGTCATCAGCGGCACCCACAACAACGCAGGCCAGGGCACGGCGATCGCCGTCTCGCTCGGCGGGGCAACCCCTGGCGACGACGACGCCACCCCGACGATCGTCGGCAACGTGCTCCGCGATCCGGTTCCGTTCAACGACATAAACGGGCCGTACGGAATCTCAGTCATTCAGGGCACAAACGGCAACCCGACGCTCAGCGCCACCTTGCGCCGCAATACGGTGCGCGGCTTTGGCATGGGGGTCCGCGCCATCAACACGGACACGTTCACCCTCGACGGTGACCTGATCACTGGTGGCGGCTACGGCCTCACCTCGATCGACACCGCGCCCGGCTTGGGCAACGTTGCGGCGACGAACATCACTAGCTGGGGCAACAGCTTCGACATCAACCTCCAAAACACCGACCTGACGCTGAACTCATCGATCGTCGAGGATCCGATTCGGACGATCGACAGTGGTGCCAACCCCTTCTCCTGCGCGATTACCTTTTCGCGCGGCCCCACCACCTCGGGCATCAATCCGTGCTTTGAGTTTCAGACGACGGTTTCGCCGCAATTCGTGGACGCAGCCGCGGGCAACTTCCATCTGCTGCCGGGCAGCCTCCTGATCGACGCCGGCGATCCGGCGTTCGCCCATGTCGAACCGCTCGATTTCGACGGCGACGCGCGGGCGACCGCGAAGGTCTGTGGGGAGCCGCGCTCCCCGACGTCGGCGCCGATGAGTACGCGCCCGACTGTGCTGCGCCCCAGACGACAATCGACTCTGGGCCCGAGGAGGGGAGCGCCTCGATCTCGACCGCGGCCGAGTTCACCTTCTCGAGCTCCGAAAGCGGGTCCAGTTTCGAGTGCTCACTGGACGCAGGTGCGTATGCAGCGTGCACGACTCCGCTGGCGCTCTCGGCGCTCAACGTCGGGGCACACGTCCTCGCGGTCCGCGCGATCGACGGCGCCGGCAACGTCGACGCGACGCCGGCGACGCGCGCGTGGACCGTTTCGCAGCCGCCTCAGGAGATTTCTCCTCCGCCTCCGTCAGATACCACGGCTCCGCAGACCACGATCCTCAAAGCGAAGGCCAAGGGCGCGAAGGTCAAGTTCACCTTCGAGGCCGACGAGGCGGCGCGATTCGAATGCAAGCTCGACCGCAAGCCGTTCACGTCCTGCTCCTCGCCCCGGCGCTACAAGCGCCTGTCCGACGGTCGCCACAAGTTCGCGGTGCGGGCGATCGACAGCGCCGGGAATACCGATCAGAGCCCGGCCGTGGACCGGTTCCGCATCGGTGGCTAGGTAGCGCTCAGCGGCGCGCCGCGCGCTCGAGCACGCCGGCGAGTGCGGCAACGATCGAGGGGTCGAGCTGCGCGGCCGCCTGGCGCGATAGCTCGTCGGTGGCGCGCTCCGGGCCGGAGGGCTCGCCGGGAAGGGTGGGGGTGCTGAGCTCCGTCTGGCATACGCAGGCGGCGCGGATCAGACGCGACTCGATCGGGATCCGCCCATCGGCGATCCCCTCGGGCCCCTTGCCGTCGAAGCGCTCGCGGGCGCGCAGCAGCCAGCCGCAGGCGGTCTCGGGGAGGCCGGCGCCGCGGGCGAGCCGATAGCCGGCCTCGTAGTAGCTGTCGTAGGTGGCGATCTCGTCGTCATCACGCGCCGATGGCGGCCTCGCGAGAATCTCCGAGGGCACGTAAACGAGGCCGATCTCATGCAGGCGTGCGATCTCTCGCGCGACCTCGCACTGGGTCCGGTCGAAGCCGATCGCGACCGCGGCGACGAACGCGTAGGACGCCGTGCCGTCGGCGTGCTCCTGGGCTCCAGGCAGGTGGCGTTCGAGCGCCTCGAGAAGAGGCGCTCCCCGCTCGCGCAGCAGCGCGGCGAGCCCGGGGTCAGCCGGAGACGAAGGGGCGGCGCTCAGGCGATCCGAGATCATCGAGCAGACCCTCGAGGGCTGCGCTGGCGTCGTCGGGATTGGGGTGCGGGTGCTGAGCCGTGATCTCGACCGTGGTCCCAAATCCGCTCTCGGCCAGCTCGATCGCAATCAAACCCGATGGATCCGGCTCGTTCACACGCCAGACGAGCATCCGCTCGGGCTCGCGACTGGTGACCTCCACCGCAACCGGGCCGCTCGCACCGATCAGCCCGCCCATCCACGTTTCCATCCGCGCCAGGTCGTCGGCCAGCTCCCAGAGCTCGGGGGCCGACTTGACGAGGGTTCGCTTCGTTTTCGATTCCATGAGCGCGGGGTTCGGGCGGCCGTCGAGGTCTCCTGCCGCGCATTTCGCGCGTGCAACGGCGATTTCTCACGTGCGCGCGAGGACCACGACGTTGTCGAGGTCGCCCTGGCGCGCCGCGGGAGGGGGCTCGAGCACCTCCGCGGTCGCGAATCCCGCTGCCAGCGCCATTTCAACGATCGCCTGGCGGTTGGGGATCAGGCTGAGGACGCCGGGCATCGCCGCCAGCGGGCTCAAGGCCGTGTCCTCATCTGCCTCGCGATGCACGGCAAAGCTCGCGGGCGCCGAGCGGACCTCACCGTCGGCGTAGCCCAGCGAAATCGGCTCGTCGAAGCCCGTCACCTGCGACTGGATTACGCACAGGGAGCGAGTCAGGGCCCGCGCCAGGCGAAACGCGCCCATCGGGTTCTCGAGGTGGTAGATGACGCCGAGGAGAGCGACCACGTCAAAGCTGCCCAGGCGCTCGGGGTCGAGCTCGAAGAGGTCACAGACATCAAGCTCCAGCCGCTCCTCGGGAATCTCGTAGTGGTCGCGGATCAGCCGCGCGCGGCGGATGTTGAGCTCGCGCGAGTCCGATGCGACGACCCGCTCGGCGCCCCAGTCGAGTAGGCGGTGGGCGAACCAGCCCTCGTTGCACGCGATGTCAATCGCGGTTGCCTTCGGTCCGGCCGCCGCGAGCGCCTCGCGCGCCGGGCCCTCAATCTGCGTCGCGTTCGCCTCATAGAGCGCGACAAGGAAGTCGCGATGGACCGGGGTGGTCCGCCCGTCGCGCAGCTTCCACGCGTAGGTCCAGGTCGGTCCGTCCTCGAGCTCCGCAACGCAGCTCCTCGGAGAGCTTGTTGCGCCGGCGGCGAAACACCGACAGGCTCAGAAGAACGCCCCGCCCTGGTACTCGCCGAAGACGTCGCGAAGGGCGCCACAGACCTCGCCGATCGACGCGTTGTCAGCAAGCGCAGCGCGGATCGGAATCAGAAGGTTCACGTCGCCGCGAGCTCCCTCGCGCAGCTCCTCGAGGCGCTTTTCGACGAGCTCGACGTCGCGGTTGGCCTTGAACTTCTCCAGCCGCTCGAGCTGGCGGCGCTCGGACTCGGGGTCGACGCGGAGGATGTCCACGTCGTCCACGGTGTCGGTCACGTACTTGTTGACGCCGACGACGATGTCCTGGCCCGAGCGATAGCGCTCGTGGTAGGAGAGGGCGGACGCCTCGATCTCACGCTGGATGAACTCCAGGGCGTTGACAGACCCGCCGAGCTCCTCGACCTTCTCCATCAGCTCCCAAGAGCGCTTTTCGATCTCGTCGGTGAGTGACTCGACGAAATAGGAGCCCGCGAACGGGTCGACGGTGTCAGCGGCGCCCGACTCGTGCGCGATCACCTGCTGCGTGCGCAGCGCGATACGCGCCGAGCGTTCGGTCGGCAGTGCCAGCGCCTCGTCGAAGCCGTTGGTGTGAAGCGACTGGGTGCCACCGGCGACCGCGGCGAAGCCCTGCAGCGCGACGCGGATGATGTTCACCTCGGGCTGCTGCGCTTGAAGAGTGACCCCGCCGGTCTGGGTGTGGAAGCGGATCATCTGCGAGCGCTCGGAGGTCGAGCCGAAGCGGTCGCGCACGATCGAGGCCCACATCCGCCGCACCGCGCGGAACTTGGCGATCTCCTGGAAGACGTTGTTGTGGCAGTTGAAGAAGAAGGCGAGGCGCGGAGCGAAGTCGTCGATCTCGAGGCCCCTGGCAAGCGCCGCTTCCGTGTAGGCGATCGCGTTGGAAAGGGTGAACGCGACCTCCTGAACTGCCGAGCAGCCCTTCTCACGGATGTGGTACCCGGAGATCGAGATCGTGTTCCACTTCGGGACGTGCTCGGCGCAGTACTCGAACAGGTCGGTGGTGATCCGCATCGTCGGCTCGGGCGGGTAGATGTAGTTACCGCGAGCGACGTACTCCTTGAGGACGTCGTTCTGGACGGTCCCGCGTAGCTGCTCGGAGGAAACGCCCTGCTCCTCGCCGACGAGTTCGTAGAGAAGTAGAAGGACGGCCGCGGGGGCGTTGATCGTCATCGACGTCGAGACGCTGTCGAGCGGGATCTGGTCGAAGCAGATCCGCATGTCCTCGATCGTGTCGATCGGGACGCCGGTGCGCCCGACCTCGCCATTACAGAGCGGATCGTCGGAGTCGCGGCCGAGCTGGGTCGGCAGGTCGAAGGCCATGGAGAGGCCCGTTGAGCCGTGCTCGATCAGGTAGCGGTAGCGCTCGTTGGTGTCCTCGGGCGTCGCGAAGCCGGCGTACTGGCGCATCGTCCATAGCCGGTCGCGGTACATGCCGTCGTGGATGCCGCGGGTAAATGGATAGTCACCGGGCTCGCCGAGGCGCTCCTCGAGGTTCGGCGCGACGTCCGACGCGTCGTAGAGCCGGTCGATCTCGATTCCCGAGTCGGTGAAGATGCGCTCGTCGTCGGGCCCGACCTCTGGGGCGACGTAACGGTGGAGGTCTTCGTCGACGGCGGCCTTCTGTTCGGTGTCGGACATCGCGGCGAAGTCTAGGGTCGAAGCCGCAGGCGGATCGCACCGCGGGCGCTGTCGAGGTCGACGACGCGGCCGCTCTGGGTCACGTCGATCCGCCCAGCGGCGACGAGGTCGCGCGCGGCGGACCGCACCGTCGGCATCAGCTCGCGGAAGTGCTCTGAGTCGAGATCGCGTGCAGCGTCTGAGGGACAGATGGTCTTGCCTTCGTCGCGAGACTCGAGCAGGCGGATGATTGCGTCGGCTGCTTCGGTCTCGGAGGCGGCCACGTCGCAAGTCTAGGTTTCGGTGCGATTGGCAGGATGGTCCGATGCGCGTAGCCCTCGCCAGCATCGAGTCGATGCCCGCCACCTTCGCGGACGACCAGATCCTGGTCGCCGCGTTACGGGAGCGCGGGGTTGAGGTGGAGATCCAGCCGTGGGACCGCGCCGAGGTCGACTGGCGCGGCTTCGATCTGGTTGTCCTCCGATCGCCGTGGGACTACACGCGCCGCCTCGACGAGTTCCTCGCCTGGTGTGACTCCGTTGGCCCCAGCCTCCAGAATCCTGCCGACGTCGTCCGCTGGAACAGCGACAAGACCTACCTTGGCGACCTTGCCGGCGATGGTCTCGCTGTGGTCGAGACGATCTACGTGGAGCCCGGCGACCCGCTGCCCACCCTGGACGGCGAGGTGGTGATCAAGCCAACGATCTCGGCTGGTGCTCGTGACACCGGCCGCTTCAGCGCGGAGCGCAGCGGCGACGCGCTGGCACTCGTCGGGGCGATCCAGGCGCAGGGCAAGACGGCAATGGTGCAGCCGTTCCAGGCTTCGGTCGATGATCGCGGCGAAACCGCGTGCGTCTTCTACCGCGGCGAGTTCAGCCACTCCCTGCGAAAGCGCGCGGTGCTGAGCCCGGACGAGGTCGCACCGCTACGCGACGACGTCGTCGGCGCCGCCGAGGTGATGTACAGCCCGGACCTCGTCGGTCCCGGCGAAGCCGACGAAGACGAACTCGCACTTGCCCGCGACGTACTCGAGGCCGTTAAGCGCCGTTTCGGAGTCGACCTTCTTTACGCACGCGTCGACATGCTGCGCGACGACGCCGGCGCACCGGTCCTGCTCGAGCTCGAGGCCGTCGAGCCGAACCTCTACTTCGACCAGGTCCCGGAAGCCTGCCCCCGCCTCGCCGACGCGATCGCAGCGCCGGCGAGGGCGTAGGGCTCGGGCTCAGCGGGGCCGCCGGCCGCTTCACAACTCGGAACGTGGATCACGTTCGCCCCGCCGGCGAGCAACGGAATCCCGTTGGTGACGGTTGCACGCCTTGAGAGCGGAACTCGGCCTGCCGTTACCCGACGTCACTCGTGCCGGAGTAGGTGAGGTTTCGTGAGACAAGAGTTGTCCGGCCAATTATCTCGGTGTAACAACGATCACTCGCATCTGTCAGGTCACCGGCCCCGAGTGACCGTGATCGGGGCAGCTGTTGCAGGCACGTCGGCGTTGACGTTGTCAACAGCGACGACAGCGTTCATCGAGCACGGCATCGCTGATGTCGAGCGGCATCCAGGCTGCCGTCGTCAATGCCTCCGAGGCTCGGCCCACCGAGCTGGGCCCAAGGTCCGCACTGCCGAGACTGTCGCCCGCGACCTCGCTCGTACCAACCGAGTCCGGACCAAGGTCCGCAGCGCCCAGGCTGTCCGGCGCGACCTCCGCCGAACCGACCGCGTTGTCGCCGATGTCGTCGATCCCGATGGTCGCGTCGAGGATCTTCGTTGCGTCGATCGCGTCGGCCGCGAGCTTCGCGCCCGTCACCGCGCCATCGGCGAGCTTCGCCGTGGTCACGCTGCCGGAGGCGAGCTTCGTCGTTGTGACGATGCCGTCGGCCAGCTTCGCGCCCGTCACCGCGCCATCGGCGAGCTTCGCCGTGGTCACGCCACCGTCTTCGAGCTTCGCGCTCGTGACGCTGCCGTCCTCGAGCGTTGCCGTGCTCACGCTCTCCGCGGCTGGCTCGGAGACGACACCTGCGGCGAGCTTCGCCTTGGTGACGCTTCCGTTTGCAAGATCGGCCGTCCCGACCCCGCCGTCGCCGAGGTCGGCGGACTTCACGGAGCTGTCCTTGATGTGCTTGGACTTGACGGAGTTCTTACCGATCTTGCTGATCTGATTCGCGGCTACGGCTGAGCCGCAAAGCGCGACGAACAGCGCGACGAGGGCAACCACCATCGCCGGCGAAGGCCGCCCCCCGGCGGTCCTTGATTCCATCGATCTACTCCCTTGGCCCCCGGATTTGCAGGTAGTTCCTGCGGAACGCGCGCGAGCCTAGACCGATCAAAAGCTCGTCCATAGGCCTAGACGAAAGGTTGAGAGCCCACTTAGCGGCCTTTTTCGACAACGACTCCCCGCCTACAGAAGGTCGATCGCGACGTAGCGGAAGGGCGGCGATGGGGACCCCGGGTCCGTCGAGATACGTCTGGGCCACCTGTGAGGTGGTTGAGACGTCATTCGGCGGGCGTGCTTACGCGGGACGCCTCGTCCGGCTGGGACTCGCCGCTGCGCAGTGACCGAGTCGTCGGCGAGGTCCGCGACGCCGATCGTTGCGTCGATGATCTTGGCCGCGGAGACCGAGTCGTCCGCCAGCTTCGCGGTCGTGATGCTGCCGTCGGCAACGCCTGCACCACCGCCGACTCCGGCAGCGAGATCCGCTTCGGCGACGCTGCCGTTGGCGATCTCGCCGGTCCCCACGGCGCCGTCTGAGATGTCTCCCGCCTTTAACGAGTCGGGCTTGACCTGTTTCGACCCGACGGTGTTTTTGGCGAGCTTGTTGATCGCGTTCGCCGCGATCGCCGAGCCGCTCAACGCGACGAATAGTGCAATCAGCGCGATTACGGTCGCCGGCTGCGGCTTCCATCGCATGAGCTGCTCGTTCATTGCGGTACTCCCTCTGTGATTCTTCCGGCGGCCTCCGACGATGCCGGTTTAAGGCGACCTTATGCCTGGCCAAGACCGGCGGTCAAGGTGGTGATGGAGGCTGGCTAGCCCGAGGTGTGCTCGGCGATTGCGAGCTCGACTGCGGCAGCGAGCTTCGCGGCGGGAGCCGGGTATGTGTACGGCGCAACCGCGTCGCGCGACGGCGATCCGATGTCTCCCGCAACGACCTCGTCCAGGGCGTCAGCGATCGCGGTCGGGTCATCGGCCCGCGCGACCTTCCCGCCGACCTCCGACACGATCCGCCCCGCCTCGGTGCCCTCAGCGAGAGCGAGGATCGGTCGCCCGGACGCCAGGTACTCGAAGACCTTGATGTTCAAGAGCTGCGAGCGCGTTGGCTGGGCGACCAGCAGCAATGCGTCGGCTTCGCGTTGCAGAGCAAGGGCCTGTTCGCGAGCGAGGCTGCCGGCGTGGACGATTCGCGCCGGGGATACGTCCATCTCGAACAGACGCGCCTCAGCGTCGGTGAGCGGACCCGCGATGACGAGCTCAAGCCGCGCGGCCGCTTCGGGACGCTCGCGCGCGAACTCCGCCATGCCGTCGACGAGGCCCTGCGGATCACGCCCGTAGCTGCCGAAGCGGCCGGTGTAGACGAGCGAGACGCGATCGGGGTCGAGGAGGCCGGTGGGCTGCCCCGGCTCGGGCGCCGCGTCGGGGTCCCAGCCGTTGGTGATCAGCATTGGATCGGCGATCCCGCGACGGCGCAGGTCCTCAGCAGCCGGTTCGGCGACGCAGACGACAGCGTCCGCTGCGCCGAGCCAGCGGCGCTCGAGCCACGAGTCGATGCGGCGTTGGAGCGCGGTCGGATATCGAGGTCGCAGCGGCTCAAAGGTCCAGCCGTCGCGCACATCCGCCAGCCATGGGATACCGCGGCGGTGCAGCGCCATTCCGATCGCGTGCGCGGACTCCGGCGGGGAGCTCGTGATCACGCAGTCGAAGCTGCGCAGCCGGGCCAGAGCAAGGGCGCGCGAGCGCGCGAACGGCACCCACGCAGCGACGAGCGCCTCCGGGACCAACACGCGGCTCAGCGGATGTGGCCGGCCGCTGTAGGTGGGGGAGTCGAAGAGCGCGCCGATGCTCTCGCGCCCCTGGCGGCGGGCTCGCCAGCTCTGCACATCGGCGGTTCGGATGACGTCGGCGGCGCCGTCGTCGCCGTACGCCGTGGTCGTCAGAACCGTGACCTCGTGGCCGAGCTGTCGCAGCCACTTGACCATCGCCTGCGAGCGCAGCATGCCGGTGTCGCGCGATGGCGGATAGAAGTACGCGACGTAGAGGATTCGCCGACCCATCAGCCCATCTTTCGCTGGCGCGCGGCGATGGCCTCGGCGTATGCGGCGTCCATGCGGTCGACGAGCTGCGGCCAGCTCCACTCGCGCAGCGCCTTCTCGCGGCCGCGCTTGCCCATCTCCGCGCGGGTCGACGGCTGATCGGCAAGCGCGCTTAGTGCCGAGGCAACCGCATCGGCGTCGCCCTGTGGGACGAGCAGCCCGGTCTCCTCGGCGTCGACAACGGCGGCGACCCCCGGGTAGTCCGTCGCGATTGCCGGCAACCCGCAGGCCATCGCCTCGATCAGGACGATGCCGAACGATTCGGGGGGTTCGGTGGTGAGAAGGAAGAGGTCCGAGGCGCGCAGCACGTTTGGCAGCTCGGCGTGTGGCACCGCGCCGAGGAAATGCACCCGATCGCCGACACCTGCTGCGGTGGCGCGCTCGCGAAATCCGTCCAGCAGCTCGCCGCCGCCGGCGACCACGATGTGCACGTCCTTGCGCGGCGCCTTGGCGAGCGCGTCGATCGCCACATCGACGCGCTTGAAGTGGTGAGCCCGATCAAGGGTTGCGACGAAGGCGGCCACGACCGCGTCGTCCGGGATGCCGAGTCGAGCACGCAGCCCGCTGGAGTCGTCACCCGGCGAGAACAGCTCAACGTCGACGCCGTTTGGCATCTCGATCAGCTTCTCCGGCTGCTCGCGCTGAAGCCGTGCCAGGTAGGAAACCGACGCGGCGTGGTCGGCCGACAACACGCACACGCGATCAGCGGCGCGAATCAGCGCCGGCGCGACAGAGTGCTCGTAGGCCTCGAAAAGCCCGCCGCGAACACCGCCGCCTACGAGCCGGTTCTTGTAGTGGACGAGCAGTGCCTGGCGGCGTCTCTTGCGAGTCAAGCGGGCAAGCAGCGTCAGCTCCGAGCCGAAGATGAACGGGTAGTGGATGTGGACGACGTCGAAGCCCGCGATCCGGGCCATCGATGGGATCAGCGGCGCGTTGCCGATGGCGAAGACCGGGTCGAGCCGGTGGACGTCGACTCCGCCGGAGTCGGGAATCGCTCCGGGGGCGGGCGCGGTGAACACCTCGACGTGGTGGCCTCGATCGGCCTGCTCGCGAGCGAAGCGAAACGCGGTGTTGCCGGCGCCTCCGGGATAGGGCGGGAAGGTCGCCGTGAGGTGCGCGATCCGCAGCGGGCCGGACGCCCCCGCGGCGGCGGCGCTAATCGCCGGTGCCGACCAGCCGCTCGACGCCGGTCTGCTCGATCGTCATCCGCAGTCCATCCTTGAGCTCGACCTTCGGCTCCCATCCGAGCAGATCCTTTGCCCGCTGAATCTCTGGCTGGCGGACCTGGGGGTCGTCGGTCGGCAGCGCCTCGTAGACGATCTCCGAGCGCGACTCGGTCACCTCGATAACGACCTGGGCAAGCTCGAGCAGGGTGAACTCGTTCGGATTGCCGATGTTGACCGGCTCGTGAACGTCGGACTCGGCCATCGAGACGTAACCGCGGATCTGGTCGGTGACGTAACAGAAGCTGCGGGTCTGGCTGCCATCGCCGAAGACGGTCAGGGGCTTGTCCTGAAGCGCCTGGCGCAGGAAGGTCGGGATCGCGCGGCCGTCGTGCGGGCGCATCCGGGAGCCGTAGGTGTTGAAGGTGCGAACGATGCCCGTGTCGACGCCCTGCTGGCGGTGGTAGGCCATCGTCAGGGCTTCGGCGTAGCGCTTGGCCTCGTCGTAGACGCCGCGGGGGCCGATCGGGTTTACGTGTCCCCAATAGCTCTCGGGCTGCGGGTGGACCTGCGGATCGCCGTAGACCTCGGAGGTCGAGGCGAGGACGAAGCGGGCCCGGTGCTTCTTCGCGAGGCCGAGCATGTGGTGGGTGCCGTAGGAGCCGACCTTGAGCGTGTGCAGCGGCAGCCGCAGGTAGTCGATCGGGCTCGCCGGCGAGGCGAGGTGATAGACGAAGTCGATCGGCTCGTCGATGAAGAACGGCTCGGTGAGATCGTGCTGGATGAAGAGGTAGCTGTCGTCGCGGATGTGCGAGATGTTCTGCAGCGACCCCGTGTCGAGGTTGTCGACGCAGATGACGCGATGACCCTCGCCAAGAAGGTGATCGGACATGTGGGAGCCGAGAAATCCGGCGCCGCCGCTGATCAGGCAGGTACTCATCGCCGGGCCACGATAGCGGCAGAGGGGCGCTCCGGCGACAGGCGGGCTTGCACCAGGTATGCGCCCTGCGTGCGAGCCGTCGACCTCTCGCGCGGCCGTCGACCTACTCGGCCGCCATGGCTCGATGCTGCTGCGCATGGCGCGCCGCCACTCGCTTTGTCGCGAGGACGCCGAGGACGCACTTCAGCGCGCATCCGAGATCCTGCTGACCAAGGCTCCCTCCCTCGAGCCGGCCCGGCTGATCGCCTGGATGGCGGTTGTGACCAAGCACGAGGCCATCGCTGTTCGCCGAAGCCGCGAGCGCTTGCTGCGATGCCTGCCGACCGAAGCGACCGTGCTCGACCCGCTCGACGTGATCGCAACCGATGCTCCACAGCCGGCGGAAAGGGTCGAGCGCCGGGACGCTGTGCTCGAGGCGTGGCGCTCGCTCGCCGAGCTCAAGGCCAACGAGCGAATCGCGATCCTGCTCCAGGCCGAGGGCTACTCGTACGCCGAGATCTGCGAGATGCTCGGCTGGACGTATACGAAGGTCAACCGCTGTCTCGCCGAGGGACGGGCGAAGCTGCGCGACCGCCGCGTAGCCGTTAGTTGAGGTCGTACTCCTCGCGAGAGAGGCTGAAGCTCCCGCCGCTCTGGTTCTCGCACTCGACCCCTGAGTCGTCGGACTCGCATGTGATCGAACCGACCTGCGACGAGCTGCCGTACTCCAGCACCGGGGCCTGCGGATTGAGGACCGTGTCACCGGCGCATACGAACGCGGCCCCACCGTCCGCGGACAGCTGGATTCCCTGGCCGTAGTCGACCGGGCAATCCGAAGGGGCGTCCGGCGGAGTCCAGCTGCGCTCGGAGATGTCACAGCGGACGAACTTCTGCGTCGCGAGGCACGCGATGTTGCCACTCGGCGACTGGAACGCCTTCAGGTTGAGGACCGGCCCGCCGTCGTCCGAGTCATCGTCATCCGAGTCGTCGTCTGTGGTGGTCGACGTCGTGGAGTCGGTGTCCGCGGCGACCGTCGTCGTCGTTTCGTTGATTACGGTCGTCGTGTCGCCGCCGCAGCCGGCGAGCAGCGCGGCGGTGAGCAGCGCGATCAGTCCTACGAGCCAGCGAGTCCCTGCCACGCGGCGCAGTCTAAGGACGCGGCCGGGGGCGAGGCTGCGGAGCCGTTGTGGTCTGAGGCGGCGGTGGGTCGGGGAGGCTTCGAACCCCCGGTGCGAACTCATCCCAGTGCGGATCGGCCAGGTGGTTGTTGAGTGCGCTTGCCGGCGCCGGGATAGAACTGGACGTTGTAGTTGTTGGCTGGGTCGACGCCGCGGTAATAGAGCATCATCTTCACGCGGTCGTGCGCCTCCGCCCAGCGGAAGAGGTTGCCGGTGAAGGTGCCACCAAAGTCGTTGTCCCAGGGGCTGTACTCGCCGATCACGAACGGCCACTTGTCGTAGCGCTCAAAGAAGCGCACGCCGTCGTCGAACGCGCCGGCGAACTTCGAGTAGATGTCGATCCCCACCCAGTCCACGTACTTGCCGCCCGGCCAGTAATCGTCCGGCTGGTTGCCGGCTACGTTGGGTGAGCCGAAGCTCTGCGGCACCCACATCATCGCCACGCGCGGCTGCGGCATCCGTTCGGGGATCGGCAGGGGGATGCCGTCGGGCCCGCCTTCGTAGACCGGATCGTCCTGCGACTTCGCCCGCATGATCCGCGGCAGGCCGAGGTCGAGCAGCTTCCGGTTGATCCTGTCCCGTGAGCCGCCGCGCATGATCAGCGTAAACCGCCGCCAGGCCTGTTTGTACCAGCGCTGCGAGTGGCCGTGGCGGCGCAGCGAGCCATCCGCGTTGAACGCGGAGTACGCGTTCCATGAGCCGTTCATCTCGGCCATGAGTCGGATGTAGACCGTCTGCCCGGTCTCGGCGATGTTGCCGGCCATACGGGTCATGTAGCGGTCGTCCTTACCGCGAGCGATCTGGCGGGGGGTGATCACCTCGGTGCCGTCGCCCGTCTGGGTCGAGAGAGCGAGGACGCCGCGGGTATTCGTTGCTCCCCAGCGATACAGCGCCCCGGTTGTCAGCGGGACCCGCCAGTGGAAGAAGTCCTGAAGGAGCGCGGGGTGAGCGCCCGTCTGATCCGCGAACGTCCTGAAGTCGGCGATCTCACCCGTGTCCGAGACCCCGTGGTAGGCGTGACCGTCGCGCGGGGCGTATGCCGCCGCGCTCGCGCTCGGGGCTGAGGCAAGCGCCAGCGCCGCTGCCGCGAGCCCCACCAGGATCGCCAAGGTCCTTAGTCCCATCGCCTCTGTGAACAAGCTAGAGGCGGTTGCAGTTGCGAATCCCCCGCCGACTCAGGCGTGCGCCGGATCTTGCGGACGGATATCCAATTGAGCTTCTCGTCACAAGCGACGAGGAATGCAGAGACGGCAGGCAAGGCTGTCACCCCAACATCGAAGGATCCGATGAATTCTCTCAAGCTCCGGCCCATCCACTTTCTCCTCGTCACCGCGACCGCGCTTGCGCTATTGGCTCCCACGTCTGCCTCGGCCGCATCATCGGCCGCGGACTGCGACAGCCAGATCCTCTCGAAGCCGTTCACGCCCTGGCTCGACTTCGCGAACTACACCCCGCTCGACGACGGAAGCTTCGAGGAAGGCGCGGCGGGTTGGACTCTCAGCGGCGGCGCCGCACCTGTGGCCGGCAATGAGTCCTTCTACGTCAGCAAGGACGACGGCACCACGTCGCTGCGCCTGCCACCGCGATCCAGCGCTGTGAGTCCGCCGATCTGCATCGGCCTTGCCCATCCCACGATGCGCTTCTTCGTGAAGCAGAGCGGTGGCGGTCTGCTGTCGTTGCCGGCGCTTCGCGTCGACGTCCGCTTCCGACTGCTCAACGGGGCGACCCAGTCGCTTCCGGTCGGCATCGTGTACGCGGGCAGCAAGTGGCAACCGACCCTGCCCGTGGCGGTCGTCGCCAACCTTCTGTCGATCGTCCCGGACCTCGACAGCGTGGCGTTTGCGTTCACGCCGGTGGGTAACGCGACGTGGCAAATCGACGACGTCTACGTCGACCCGAGCGCCCGGCGCTAGGAGCCAGACCGCAGACATAGGCGGGAGTCACGTGTGATTGACTACAAACTCAATGACTCGGCGCGCCAGCCTCGTGGTTATCGCGACCCTCGCGGCAGCGCTGATCGCCAGTGGCTGCAGCCTCGGGGGAGACGACGACCCGCCTGAACCGCTTCCGGGTTCGACTCCTATAGCGAGCGAGCCGATCGACCTCGAGGTGCTCGTCTACAACGTCGAGTACGGGGGCGGACCGGAGACCGACGAGGTAATCCGCCAGCTGGATGCCGATGTCGTCGGCGTGCTGGAGTCGTACGAGCGGCTTCCAGAGATCGCCCGCAAGACGGGCTACCCGTACTACAACACCTCGCTCCAGCTGCTCTCGAAGTATCCGATCCTCGAAGCGTCGGGTGGCGACGGCCTATACGCGATGCTCGAGGTCGAGCCCGGATACGCGATCCCGTTCTTCAACGTGCACCTCGACTACGTCGCGTGGGGTCCGCGGATGCTGAAGAACGGGCGCGCGGTCGAGGAGGTGATCGCGAGCGAGAACGAGGTCCGGACTTCGGCGATGGAGCAGCCGTTCGCGGCGATGGAGGAGCTGCTCGCCGACGGCTATCCGATCTTCCTCACGGGCGACTTCAACCAGCCTTCGAGCCTCGACTACACCGAAGCGACGGTCGGCACGCGGCCCGAGATCCCCGAGCCGGTCGCGTGGCCGGTGAGCGAGGAGCTGTTCGACCTCGGCTTCCGCGACAGCTTCCGGGAGGCGCATCCCGACCCGGTCGAGGACCCGGGCACGACCCACCGCAGCGGCGAGCGGATCGACTACGTCTACGCCGGCGGACCCTCGACCACCGTGGACTCGGAGCTGGTCGGCGAAAGCGGGGGCGAGGGCGTCGAGATCGAGTTCGAGGACTGGACCTCCGACCATCGCGCGGTCCTCTCGAGCTTCGAGGTGACGCCGGTTGCGATGCCGACCCAGGTTGCCGTTGACGCGCGGCTCGGGACCGTCGGCGATGAGGTCACGGTCTCGCACACCACTCCTGGCGCCACGGACAGCGAGATCGCCGTGGTCTCGGAGGACGGAGACCCCGACGACGCGCTCGAAACGCTCTCAGCCACCGACGAGCGGGGAACCGCGAGCTTCGAGACGGACGGTTGGGAGCCAGGCGGATACGACGTGGTTCTCGCCGACGCCGACGGCGCGGAGACGGCGCGAGTCTCGTTCTTCCTGCGCGATCCGCAGGCACGTCTCGAGTTCTCGACCGAGAGCGCGACCTACGCGCCCGGCGAGCCGATCGACGTCACCTGGACCAGGGCGCCCGCCAACCGCTGGGATTGGCTCGGCGTCTTCAAGGCTTCGGCTCAGAACCCAGAGAAGGATGACTTCCTGATTTGGCAGTACGCGGCCGGGCACTCGGCCGGAACGCTGCCGCCGACGACCGATGGCGGAGCGAGTCTCGGCCCGGAGAGCCAGAACGAACCGTGGCCGCTACCGCCTGGCGACTACGTCGTCCATTACCTCCTCGCCGACGAGTACGACTCGGCGGGCGTCGCGGAGTTCAGCGTCCGCGACGACTCGCAGTAGAGCGAAGCAAGAGAGCGGAGGGGGTGGGATTCGAACCCACGGACCGGGAGAACCCGGTCAACAGCTTTCAAGGCTGCCGCATTCAACCGCTCTGCCACCCCTCCGGGGACCGCTTCAGCGGCTTTCCAATGCGCCCAAGTCTGACTAATACGCTCTCACCGATGGCGGCGGGTTGGACCAACTGGGCAGGCGACCAGCACTGCAGACCGGCTGCGATCGAGCGAGCCGGCGACTTCGAAGCGCTGCAGGCGGTCGTTCGCAACGCCGCCGAGAGGGGGCAGCGCGTGCGGGCCGTCGGGTCAGGCCATTCGTTCACGGAGGCCGCGCTCACCGACGGAATTCTCGTTCGCTTCGACCGCCTCAACCGCATCCTGGACGTCGACCGCGGCGCCAACACGGTCAAGGCCGAGGCGGGGATCGTGCTCGGCGAGCTCAACCGCCGGCTCGACGACCTCGATCTCGCGCTGGAGAACCTCGGCGACATCGATCGCCAGACGATCTCCGGCTCGATCTCGACAGGCACGCATGGGACCGGGCTGAACCTCCCGAGTGTCTCGGCGCAGGTCGAGGCGCTCGACCTGATCGACGCGCAGGGTGAGCTGCGCACCATTAGCGAGGGCGATGAACTCGACGCGGCGCGGATCGGGCTCGGCGCCCTCGGCCTGATCTATGCGGTGACCCTCCGAACGGTGCCCGCGTTCACGATCGACCGCACCGATAGCCCCAAGCCCCTCGACCAGGTGCTCGGCGCCCTCGACGAGCTCACCGCCTCAAACGACCACTTCGAGTTCTACGTGTTCCCGCACACGCGGACGGCACTCTGCCGCGAGAGCCGGCGCACCGACGAACCGCCGCGGCCGCGCCATAAAGCGCTCGTCTACGCCCAGGAGGTGATGCTCGAGAACTGGGTGGGCGGCGCCTTCGCCTATACGGGGCGCACGTTTCCCAGGCTGACCCCACGCCTCGCAAAGCTCGCCGCCGCAGGCACCGGGCGCTCGACCAAGGTTGACCGCAGCCACAAGGTCTTCGCCTCCGAGCGCCGGATCAAGTTCACGGAGATGGAGTACGCGATTCCGCGCGAGGCCGCCGCCGAGGCGGTTCCGCGCGTGCTCGAGATCGCCGGTAAGCCCGAGCACACACTCGCCTTTCCGATCGAGGTCCGCTTCGTCTCGTCCGACACGCCGCTGCTGAGTACGTCCCATCAAAGAGACACGGCGTACATCGCCGTCCACCAGGACACGAAGCTCAACTGGGAGCCGTACTTCCACGAGGTCGAGGCGATCCTCGACGAATACGGCGGCCGCCCCCACTGGGGCAAGCGTCATTCTCAGACGGCGGAGACCCTGGCCGCGCGCTACCCGCGCTGGGACGACTTCAAGACCGTCCGCAACCGCCTCGACCCGGACCGGCGCTTTGCCAACGCCTACACGGAAAGAGTGCTCGGCTCTTAAGCCTTATTGCGCTCAAGCCACGCCTGGAGGGCTTGGACGCCCTCCTGCTGGGTCTGGCCGCCCATGAGCTTGCCGAGCGGCCCGCCGCCCTTGGCCATCATCAGCTTGAGCTTCTCGCCTGACGCGGTCTTGACCGTGATCTTGATCGAGGTCGCGTTCATGATCGAGTCGGTTACGTCGCCCATGCCGAACCCGCCCTGCCTCGAGCCCGCGAGCTCGCCGGCGGCGACGATCGTCGGCTCGCCCTTCGGGTTCTGCTTGCGGTCGGTCTCCTGAACGATCAGCCGGTTCGGCGTGACGCCGATGACGACGAACTTGCTCGACATGAACCCCGACCGCGACCCGACGACCATGCCCTCGAGGGTTTCTCCCTCCTCGAGGAGCGGTGCGATTGCTGGCCACAGCTTTTCCTTGATGTCGGCCACGTTGGCCTAGATATATCCGAACCGGCGAGTCCGCGCCCTAGCGCCTAGAGGAAGGTCAGGCCCTCGCCGCGGTAGGTCGGGACGTGGTCGACGATCCGGCCGTCGGAGACCAGATAGAGCGAGTCGAAGCGCTCGCAGAGTTCGCCGGCCTTTGCATGACGCAGGTAGACGCGGTCCCCGACGCGCAGCTTGTACGCCGCGGCTCCGGTGACCGGAGTCTGCACCTCGCCTGCGCCCTCCTGGCGGTCGAACCGCAGGCCGCCCGGGAGATACGGTTGCGGCAGGCGGCTCGCCTCGGCGGGGCCGGACGCGACGTACCCGCCGCCGAGCAGGGTCGCGACGCCGCCGACCGGACGCCGCACCACGGGCAGGCAGAACATCGCCGCCGGCGTGAGGTCGAGTGAGCGGTATGAGTCGAAGAGGGTGGGGGCGTAGAAGCCCGATCCCGCGGTGAGCTCGGTCACGACTCCGGCGGCGGCGGTTCGCGCGAGGCTGCCGGTGCCGCCGCCGTTGATGAAGGCGAGCTCGGGGGCATCGTGCTCGGACAGGGCGCCGCGGACGGCGTCTACCACCTCCGGGAGCCGGCCTCGCAGCTCCCGCTCGGATGCCGACTGCATCCGGCGGATGGCCGTGTTTCGCAGGGGATGACCTGCGGCCTTGTCCCCGACGCCGGCGATCTGGCCCTCGTAGGCCATCAGCCCGGCGAGCTCGGTCCCCGGACGCTCGGCGATCTCCGCCGCCATCTGCGCCGCGCGCCGCGGCTCGTGAATCGGCGAGCGCTTCGGGCCCACGCGAGCCATCCGCCCGCCCAGCGGCCACCAGCCCGCGTCGACGTCGAGGCAGACGCGTACACCGGCGGGGCCGGCACCGATCGAGCCCTCGATTAGGTCGAGGTGGGGGCGGTCGTCGACCATCAGCACCGGTCCGCGGCTGGGATCCTCCGCGGTCAGCCGCGCCACCTTTGCGATCGCGCCGCGGTCGACCGTGGGGTAGGCGACGACGATGTCCTCGAAGCCGGCACCTGCGAGGTGAACTGCCTCGGGAGCGGTGAAGGAGAGCACGCCATGAAAGCCGGGATCGAGCTCAAGGATTCGCCGCAACACCGCGGTCGAGCGCACCGACTTCGACGCGATGCGAATCGGCAGCCCATTGGCCTGGGCGAGCATCGCCTGCGCGTTGGCGTGCATCGCATCGAGATCGACGAACGCGAACGGGGGCGTAACCCCCGTGAAGATCGCGTCGTAGTGGGCTTTCTGCTCCTCAGTGTCCAACTCGCGGGCGAGGGTATCTGGAGATCGAGGTGCTGTCGGGATCGCATCTAGAATCCCCGCCCTTGTCCAAGGAGAGGTGGCCGAGTGGCTGAAGGCACTCGCCTGCTAAGCGAGTAGGGGGCTAATAGCTCTCTCGAGGGTTCGAATCCCTCCCTCTCCGTTCCTGTCTCGGTATCAGTCGGTCCCCCACGGGTTGTCGATCACGAACCGCCACGTGCCGTCTTCCTGACGACGCAGGACGTCGGCGTTGCGCGCCTCCAGGTGGACCGGTTCGCCGTCCGGGCCCGTGCCGTCGAACGACCAGACGCCGATCACGAGGGCCAGGTCGTCGACCTCGAGGACGCGTGTCACCTCGATGTCGAGCTCGCCGTTCATCGCGATGAATCCGCCCAGCGCCTCGCTTACGCCGGTGAGGCCGTGAGCCAGGCTGCCGGGCTCCGTTGCGAAGGCGGCCGCACTCTCGTAGAGGGGCATGAGGCTTTCGAGATCCCCGGAATTGATCCCGGCGACGATCGTTGCCAGCACCTGTTCCGGGGTTGCCGTGGTCGCGCTCTCATTGACTGACTTGACCTGTAGATCCGTGGTCATTGCGGTACTCCTTTCGATACACAGTGATGAGTCATGGAAAGGCGACCATAACGGCGCCGCCGCAATCTGTCAAGATTGACGACACACTTATGAGTCGCGAAAAAACACCGAAGCGCAAGTACGAGCTGAAGAAGCGAGCGGAGCAGATGGCCGACACGCACCTGCGGATCACGGAGGCGGCGATCGATCTGCATGGGACGCTCGGACCGTCGCGCACGACGCTGAGCGCGGTGGCGGAGCGGGCAGGCGTCGAGCGCCGCACCCTCTATCGCCACTTCCCCACCGAGGGCGACCTGTTCGCCGCATGCTCAACCCACTACTTCGCCGCCAACCCGTGGCCCGACCTCGACAGCTGGTGCGCGATCCGCGATCCGCAGCAGCGCCTCGAGCAAGCGCTAGAGGAGCTCTACGCCTATTACGAGCGCACCGAACCGATGCTCAGCAAGGTGCTCCGCGACGCCGAGCTCGTCGACTTCGCCCGCGACGCCGTGGCCCCACTGCACGCGTATCTCGACGAGGCCGCGGGGATCCTCCTCGTCGGGCGCAATGTCCGCGGCCGCAAACGACAGCGCGTCGAGGGAGCACTTCGCCACGCCGTTGCCTTCTCAACCTGGCGCTCGCTGTCGACCAACGGCCTCGTGCGAGCGGACGCGGTGCAGCTCGTTACCGCACTCGTCGAAGCCGCTTGACTACCGTCTGATCGCGATGGCTCTCGAACACGTCGACGTCGTGATCGTCGGCGCCGGGCTTTCCGGCATCGGCGCCGCCTACCACCTCCAGGAGGAGTGCCCCGATCGCAGCTACGCGATCCTGGAGGCGCGCGACGCCATCGGAGGGACCTGGGACCTCTTTCGCTATCCGGGAATTCGCTCCGACTCCGACATGCTCACACTCGGCTACTCGTTTCGGCCGTGGAAGGAGGCGAAGGCGATCGCCGACGGACCGGCGATCCTCAGCTACGTCCGCGAGACCGCGAGCGAGAACGGGATCGACGACAAGATTCGCTTCGGCCACCGTGTCGTTGCCGCCAGCTGGTCCACCGCGCAGGCGCGCTGGACTCTCGAAATCGAGCGCGGCGATGCGGTCGTGCAGATGACCTGCAACTTCCTCCACGTCTGCAGCGGCTACTACCGCTACGACGAGGGCTACACGCCGGAGTTCGCGGGCACGGACCGCTTCGGCGGCGAGATCGTCCATCCGCAGTTCTGGCCCGAGGATCTCGACTACTCGGGCAAGCGGGTGGTCGTCATCGGCAGCGGAGCCACGGCGGTGACGCTGGTGCCGGCGATGGCCAAGACCGCCGGGCATGTGACGATGCTTCAGCGCTCGCCTAGCTACGTGATCTCACTGCCGGGCGAGGACCCGATCGCCAAGGTCGTGCGGCGGTTCCTCCCACAGCGCTTGGCGTTCCCGCTGCTGAAGTGGAAGAACGTCCTGCTGGCGATGCTGAGCTTTCAGCTGTCGCGACGCAGGCCGAAGCTCGCCCGGGCGCTCGTGCGCAAGGGCCTGGAGCGCCAGCTGCCGGCCGACTACGACATCGGCACTCACTTCGCCCCGAGCTACAACCCGTGGGATCAGCGCCTCTGCCTAATTCCCGACGGCGATCTATTCGTGGCGATCGGCGACGGGAGCGCCGATGTCGTCACAGACAGCATCGCCACGTTCACCGAAAATGGCCTGGCATTGGAGTCGGGATCCGAGCTCGAGGCCGATGTGGTCGTCACGGCGACCGGCCTCAACCTGCTGGCTCTGGGCGGGATCGAGATCTCGGTCGACGAGCGGCAGGTGAGCCTCCCGGAGACCATGACCTACAAGGGGATGATGTTCAGCGACGTCCCCAACCTCGCGGTCTCGATCGGCTACACGAACGCGTCATGGACGCTCAAGTGCGACCTCACGTGTGAGTACGTCTGCCGGCTGCTCAACCACATGCGCGATCACGGCTACGCGTACTGCACGCCGCGAAACCGCGACCCGTCGATCACCGCAGAGCCGTTCATCGACTTCTCCTCCGGCTACGTCCAGCGTTCGATCGACCAGTTTCCGAAGCAGGGCTCGCGAACGCCGTGGCGCCTGCATCAGAACTACGCCCGCGACATCCTCATGCTGCGCTTCGGCGCGATCGAGGACGAGGCGCTCGAGTTCAGAGCCGCATAGATTCCGGTTCATGGACGACCAACCCGCGCACGGACCGCCGTTCTCCTCCTACCAGGCCGAGATCTTCCTCAAGGGGATGGCGGACGAGCTGCCCGAGCACCCGGTCTCGATCGCGGAGCTCGAGAATGCAGTCGAGGAGCGGCTCGACGACCCGAGAGCGACCTCGTACGTATTCGGAGGCGCCGGGCGCGAGGACACGATGCGCGCCAACCTCGACGCGTTTCGGCGCTGGCGGATCGTGCCGCGAATGCTCCGCGACGTCTCGCAGCGCAACCTCTCGGTCGAGGTGCTCGGCACGCCGATGCCGGCGCCGCTGATGCTGGCGCCGATCGGGGTCCAGTCGATCGTCAACGAGGAGGGCGAACTCGCAGTGGCCCGCGCCGCGGCAGCGGTGGGGCTGCCGATGACGCTCAGCACCGCATCGTCGTTCTCGCTCGAGGATGTCGCGAGTGCTGCCGCCGGGCCGAAGTGGTTTCAGCTCTACTGGCCGCGCGACCGCGAGCTCGCGGCGAGCCTGATCGCCCGCGCGGAGGCGGCCGGCTACGGCGCGATCGTGCTCACGGTCGACACGTTCCTGCCGGGCTGGAAGCCGCGGGATCTCCAGGGAGCTTGGCAACCGTTCCTCGAGGGAATCGGGATCGCCAACTACACGACCGACCCGGTGTTCAGGGCGCTTCTCGACAAGCCGCCCGAGGAGGATCTGCAGGCGGCCGTCGGTCAGTTCATCTTCCAGTTCTCCAACCCCGAACTGCGCTGGGACGACCTTGAGTTCCTGCGCGCTGCCACGGACCATCCGATCCTGCTCAAGGGGATCCTGCATCCCGAGGATGCGTCGATGGCAGCCGAGCGCGGCGTCGACGGAATCGTGGTCTCGAACCACGGCGGCCGTCAGATCGACGGAGAGATCGCCGCACTCGATGCGCTTCCGGCGATCGTGGACGCGGTCGGCGATGACCTCGCCGTCTTGCTCGACAGCGGTGTGCGCTCCGGCGCCGACGTCTTCAAGGCGCTGGCGCTCGGGGCCGACGCGGTGATGCTCGGGAGGCCGTACCTCTGGGGACTGGCGCTTGGCGGCGAGGCCGGTGTGCTTGCAGTGCTGCGGTCGATCCTCGCCGAGCTCGATCTGACGGTGGGCCTCAGCGGCCATACGTCGGTCGCCGAGCTCGACCCGAGCGTGCTCGTGCGCGAGGGCATCGGCGCGGTCTGAGCCGAGCGCACCGATGCGTCACCCTGTGGGTGATGCACGCACGGAGGCTGCTGACAGCTCTACTCGCCGTCATGCCGCTCGCAGGCCTTGGCGCATGCGGAGGGTCCGACTCGCCCGATGCCGTCACAGTTTCAGTGCAGCTTCCCGGCGCCGAGACCACGACCCCCGAGGCGGCGGTGGCTCCCGAGGCCGAGGAACCGGGGCTCGCCTTCACCGACGCTTCGCAGGACCTCACGCTTGCCGTGCCGGACGGCTACCACCCGGTCGTGTGGGTCCGGACCGGAGAGCAGGTCGCGATCCGAAGCGAGCCGCGGGGCGGTGAGCTCGTCGAGATGGTGGGGCGACGGACGCAGTTCGGATCCCCGAACGTCTTCGGCGTCGAGCGGCAGAAGGACGGCTGGGTGGGTGTGACCACGCCGCATCTGCCGAACAACCAGCTCGGCTGGCTGAAGCTCGACCCGGAGCGACTCGCCACCGGCGCCAGCCAGTACTCGGTTGTCGTCGACCTCTCCGACTACAAGGCGACCCTGTTCAAGGGCGACAGCGAAGTGCGGAGCTTCGATGTCACGGTGGGTGCCCCCGACTCGCCCACGCCGACAGGAGAGTTCGCCGTCACCGACACCTTCCGCGGCGGTCTGGCCGCGGCATACGGCTGCTGCGCCGTCGCTCTCAGCGCCACCCAGCCAAAGCTTCCGTCGGGCTGGCTCGGCGGCAACCGCATTGCGATCCACGGAACGGCCGGGCCCCTTGCCGTTGCCGCATCCCATGGGTGTGTCCGCGCCGCTGATCCCGATGTCTCCGAGTTGATCGACCTGCTGCCGCTCGGCAGCCCGGTGACCATTCGGGCCTAGGCGGCCGTCGTGACCTGCTCGGCGATCGCGTCGTCGATCTCGCCTGCCAGCAGATCGATATCGCCGAGGACGTCGCGGTCGCCGGCGAGGCCAAAGAAGACGCGGCCGTTGTAGCTGAGCACGCCGATCGACAGCGCGTGGCCCTGCGGTGACAGGGGGACAAACGGATAGATCGCCTCGATCTCGCGCCCGAGGAGATAGAACGGCACCTGCGGGCCCGGCACGTTCGAAACGACGAGATTCCACGACAACGGCCGCGAGATCGCCGCGGCGAGGACGCGGTTGATCGTCGGCGGCGTCCACCCGGTCGCCTCGATCACGAGCGATGCCGCCCGCGCCTGCTCAGACTGCTTCAACCGCGTCGTCTCGGCGTTGATCTTCGCCAGCCGCGCGAGCGGATCGGTCTCGCCGATCGGCAGCGCCACGAGCAGTGTCGCGATCCGGTTGCCCAGCTCGTTCTCCTCCTCGGGGCGGCGGATGCTCATCGGCACCAGCGCGACGATCTGCGGTGGGAGCGATTCGCCACGGCGCTCGAAGCCACGCCGCAGAGCGCCCGCCGCGACCGACAGGATCACATCGTTGACGGTGGCCTCCCCATGGCGCGCGCCCTTGAGCTCGTCCAGCTCGGCGACGGCGAACCCCACCCTGCGGTCGCGGCCGATCTCGGTGTTTAGGAAGGTCCGCTCGACCGCAGGCCCGCTCGCCGCCAGCTTCGCGAACGACTCCGCCGTCCGGATCACCCGGGTCGCGGTCGAGCGCGGCATCACCAGAGCCTCACGGGCGGCCTTGCGCGCGACACGCAGCGGGTTGCGGATTCGATCGGATGCGGCGCGGACGAACAGCATCTCGGGGCTGGGCTCGTCGGGCTCCCAGCGCTCGTCGGTGATCTCGAGCTCCAGGCCCTCCGGGCTCGGATCGAGGATCACGGTGCCGACATCGACCGCGGCGACGCCGTCGACGAGCGCGTGGTGGGTCTTGTTGACGTACGCGTGGCGGCCGTCGGCCAGGCCCTCGACGAGGTAGAGCTGCCAGAGCGGGCGGGCGAAGTCGAGCGGCTCCGACATCAGCCGGCCGACCAACTCGCGCAGCTCGGCGTCGTCCCCGGGGCTGGGGAGAGCGACGCGTCGTACATGCCAGCGGATGTCGAACCCGGGATCGTCGGTCCAAACGGGGTTGTCGAGACCGAGAGGCGTCGGGGTCACGCGCTGGCGAAAGCGCGGGACCAGGCTGAGTCGCTGGTCGACGTGCTCGAGCAGCCGGTCGAACGGAGGCGGATCGCCCTCGACAACGATCGTCGCACCGACGTGCACGTGAATTGGTCCTCGCTCTGCCAGCAGCGAGGACATGTCCGAGGCCGAGAGGCGGTCGCTCACTCCATGAACTCGTCGAGGCTCTCGCGCGCGCCCGACCGGACCTTGTTCTGGATCATCGGCGTCCAGCCAAGCAGCACGCCGACCGGCCCCAGTGCCTGGCGCGTCCACTTGTAGAGATCGAAGGAGTCCTCGTGGTCGGCGATCAGGCCGTTCTCGAAGCGAAAGTTGGCGTCGACCGAGTTGTGGACCTTGCGCCCCGTTCCGGAGAAGGTGTAGTCGGCGTCCCAGTGGGCCGATCCGGTGTCGCCGGCCGCCGTCACATTCGAATGGACGATCTCGAGGTCCTTGCCGCGCTCGCACAGCATCCGCCACATGCCACGGACCTCGTCGCCGTTGAGGTCCGTGAAAACGGGGTCGGAGAAGTGTGCGTCCGGCGTGTAACAGGCGCCCATCGCCTCGGCGTCGCGGCGCGCGAAGGCCTCGTAGAAGCGATCGATAACAGCAGCGTTGCCCGAGGTCTGATCCGACATGCGCCGATCCTATGCCCGTATGCCAGAGTCAGGCAATGACCCCTGTGGAGCTACCCAAGCGCTTGTTGATGGGATCGGGCCCGAGCACGGTGCCCGAGCGGGTGCTTGCGGCGATGGCGCAGCCGACGATTGGCCACCTCGATCCGGCATTTCTCGCGTTCGCCGACGAGTCGAACGAGCTGCTGCGTCGGGCGATGCGCACGGAGAACGCTGCGACCTTCCCGGTCTCCGGAACGGGCAGCGCGGGGATGGAGACCATGCTCGTCAACTTCCTCGAGCCCGGCGACCGGCTCGTCGTCGGCGTCTGCGGCGTCTTCGGCGAACGGATCGTGGACGCCGCCGGGCGACTTGGCGTCGAAGTCGAGCGCGTCGACTCCGAGTGGGGGACGCCCGTGCCGATCGATCGCCTCGCGGCCGCGCTCGAGTCCGGCGCCGCTGCCGTCGCGGTCGTCCACGGCGAAACCTCGACCGGTGTCGCTCAGCCGCTCGACGGGCTCGCCGAGCTGGCCCGCGATCGCGACGCGCTGCTGATGGTCGACTGCGTCACGTCGCTGAGCGGATATCCGCTCGAGATCGACGCATCAGGTGTCGACGTCGCCTTCTCCGGCACACAGAAGTGCCTCAACTGCCCGCCCGGGTTGGCGCCGCTGACCGTCGGCGATCGGGCTCGCGAGCGCCTCGAGGCTCGGCGCACGCCCGTTGCGAGTTGGTGCTTCGACCTCGCGGCGATCCTTTCCTACTGGGCCTCGGGGGAGCGCGTCTATCACCACACGCCACCCATCAACACGATCTACGCGCTGCGTGAGGCGCTCGCGATCGTCGACGAGGAGGGGCTCGAAGCCCGCTGGGACCGTCACCGCGCTGCGAGCGAGGCGTTGATCGCCGGCCTCGATGTGCTCGGCATGAAGCCGCTGGTCACGGAGGGCGACCGGCTGCACTCGCTGACGACCATCGAACCCGGCGACGGGGTCGATGAGGCCGAGGTTCGCGCCCGGCTGCTCGCCGACTACGACATCGAGATCTCAGGCGGGATCGGCCAGCTCAAGGGCCGGGTCTGGCGAATCGGCACGATGGGGGTCAACGCGGCAAACGAGCCGGTGCAGCGACTGGTCCGCGCGATCGCGGAGATCGTTCAGCCGGATGCCGCCGACGAAGCTGTCGCCGCAGCTCTGTGAGGCGAAGCGAAGCGAGCCGAGGCGCGCCGCCGTTGAGGCGCCTTACTTGTTGAAGCTGGTCGACCAGCTCGCCCGGCTCCAGCTGGCACGAGACCAGCTCGCGCGAGTCGGATCGACCGAGCTGAGCAACTCCGAGCACTGCGCCTGAGCGGCAGCGATCTCGGCGTCGATCTGGCTGTAGTCCTCGGAGGTGAGCTCCGCCGACGACATGCCGTCCGCGCTCCAGCTCGCGCGGCTCCACGAGGCGCGGCTCCAGCTCGCACGAGACCAGCTCGCTCGACTCCAGGAGGCACGCTCGAACTCGGCGCAGCTTTCCTGCGTCGCGCTCCAGGAAGCGCGGCTCCAGGAGGCCCTGCTCCACGAAGCGCGGCTCCATGAGGCACGCAGCGCGTCGATCGCAGTCGACCAGCTCGCGCGGCTCCAGCTCGCGCGGGTGTAGTCGATCTGGCCGGTGGCCGGGTCGATCAGCGTGTTCGGCGTCAGGCCGGCGTTGACGTTGCTGCGCGGGAGGCTGTACTCGATCGCCTTGTCGAGGGTGAGCTCGGCGCCGTCGACGGTGCGGTTCAGGCTGCTGATGCTGATCTTGATCCCGAGCGCGTTGACCAGCGTCGTCTGAGTTCGCGGGCCGTAGACGGGCTCCGTGCGGTTGACGATCTGAGTCTTGACCTGGTCCGGAGTCCAGTTGGGATGGGCCTGCAGCAGGGTGGCGACTCCGCCGGAGACGACCGCCGCCGACATCGAGGTACCCCCGACCTGGAAGTACTGACCGTCGACCACGCAGGTCGGGCAGAGCTGGGTGTAGTCAGAGCCCGCGGGGATCGTCGAGACCATGTGTGCACCGGGGGCAAGGATGTCGGGCTTCTTGACACCGTCCTGAGTCGTGCCGCGGCTCGACCAGGCGGCGAGCGCGTCGTCGGACGTGCTGTCCGTGCCCATGTCGTCGACACCGCCGACGGTGATCACGTAGGGGTCGTTGGCGGGTGCGTAGTTGACCGCGTCGGGCGAGGTGCCCTCGTTGCCGGCAGCGACGACGACGACGATGCCGGCGTTCCAGGCAGCCTCGACCGCTGCATCGAGCGGATCGGTCAGATAGGACTCGGCCTGCGTCGAGCGCAGCGAGAGGTTGACGACGCGGATGTTGTAGTCGTCCTTGTGGTCGACCACGAACTGCAGGCCGTCGATCACGTCGAGGACCGAGGTGTTGCCCTCGTCGTCAGCCGTCTTGACCGAGATCAGATTCGCGTCGGGCGCGACGCCTACGTAACGGCCACGAAGCGGATCGCTGTACGGACGCGCGGTTCCATCGCCCGCGATCAGACCGGCGATATGGGTGCCGTGACCGAGGGTGTCCTCGGGGTTGGATGCGCCCGGGTTGACGACGGCCGAGGCGACGACTCGCGACGCCGGGTTCGTCCGCGACTCGCGGAAGTCGGGGAGGTCGCCCTGGATGCCGGTGTCGATGACGGCGACGCCGACGCCCTTGCCGGTGTAGTTGTCGTCCCAGGCCTCGTCGGCCTCAATCGACTCGTTGTATGAGGTGACGAGGCGGTCGTCGAAGTCGTTGCCCTCGCTCTCGACCTTCGCGTTGAGGGAGACGGCGTGAAAGGCGGGGTTGGTGCTCAGGCGCTGCGCGTCGGAGGCGTCGAGCTTGGCGCCGATGCCGTTGATGATCGGTAGCTCGCGGGTGATCGCGCCACCCGAGCTGCGAATGAGGTCACGAGCGGCAGCCGCGTCGGCGCCGGCGTCGAGCTGGAGGATGACCTCGACTCGGCGCTGCGGGTCAGCATTGGCGAGACTGGCGAGGGGGGAGGTGCCCGCGGCGTGCGGTCCGGAGACTGATCCGGCAGTCGCGGTGGCCGCGGCGGACCCGTCATAGGAGCGAACGATCAGGAGCCCGGCTACTGAGAGCACCGCCACCATGAAGGCGGCGGTGATTCCGCGCCAGGACGAGTCGATGGTTGCGCTCACCGGTGGTACTCCTTTACCGAGGGGTCGTTTCTGAGTGACCTTCTCATCGACGACACGCCCACCCCGCTTGATGGGACATGCGTCCAAACCGGGTTTAGAGAGCAGTTCAGCTCTTGGCGGAAACGGACAGCTTTTTGGAGGTTTCGGAGCGCTCAACGTCCTCGTCGACAACCTCGGGAGCCGCGAACTGAGTGCGCAATCCGTCGTCGGCGACCATCACCCGGTCGAGCGCTGCAACCACAGACGGGCAGAACTGGGTCCCTGACTTGGCGCGGATCTCCTCGAGGGCAATCTCGAGCGGTAGGGCGTTGCGGTAGGGCCGGTCGCTCGTCATCGCGTCGAGCGCGTCGGCGACCGTGAGGATTCGCGCTGCGAGCGGGATTCGCTCGCCCACGAGCCTGTCCGGATAGCCGCGACCGTCGTAGCGCTCGTGGTGGCTTCTGACCATCTGCTTGACCTCGATCGGCAGGTCGAGCTCACCAACGATGTAGCTCGACATCTCCGGATGGCGGCGCATCTCGGCGAACTCGTCCGGGTCCAGTGGCCCTGGCTTCAGCAGGATCGCGTCCGGCACGCCGATCTTGCCGATGTCGTGAATGATCGCGCCGACGTTGATCGCCGGCAGCTTCGACTCGTCAAAGCCAAGATCGGCGGCGAGCACGAGCGCGATGTCCGCGACTCGCTCGGTGTGGCCGCTCGTGTACGGATCCTTGGCCTCGACCGTGCGCGCAAGCGAGGTGATCGTTGACAGGTACGAGCGCTGCATCGATCCCAGCAGCTCGCGATTCTCCTCGAGGAGACCCTCGAGCTGCGCGTTCTTTGACTCGAGCTGATCGTTGGCCTCGCGCAGCCCGGTCACGGTCGCCCGCGAGCGGTCGAGGTACTGCTTCTCTGCGATCCACAGCATCACTACCGGAAGGGCGAACGCGGCAATCGCATAGAGGCCGAGGCCGAGCTCGGCGATCACGAAGGTTGCGGCGAGGATTCCGAAAGCGACGTAGTGCGGCGTCATCCAGGCGAGTCGCTCGCGCCAGACGCCAATCGGTCCGCGGCCCTCGGCCAGGGCCATCACGATCGCGAGCAGGCCCGAGTTGACGACGTAGTAGGCGGCGCCGGCCAGGGCGCCAACCGCCAGCAGCTGGCCGTCGTGGGCGTTTGGGAACGCGTCAAAGGTGAGAGCGGCAGCGGTACCGGCGAGCGAGAGCGCGCCGAAGTCAAAGCACCACTTCAAGGGGGGGTCGCGGCGGACGGCTCGGACCAGGGCGATCCCGGCCTCGGCGACGATTGGTCCGATCGGGCCCATGAAGAAGGCCAGGGCAAGTTCGGGTACGGACGCTGGCGAGAGGTTCGCGCGTTCGAACACGTCGATGCGCACCGCGTCGAGAATCACCACTGCGGCGACGAGCAGGGCGAACAGCCACGGCTCAGCGCCGATCGGCGAGAAATCCGAGAGCAGGACGATCACCCCGGTGGCGGCACAGAGCAGCGACACGTAGATGGGGATCAGGCGTGTCGGCGCCACGGTTCGTGCACCGCTATCCGCGTGTACGTCCGCGTCAGTGATCGGTGGGCTCGAAGCTGTCACTTCCACCTGGCCCATCGGCAGGACTTGGACCGGGCTTTACGGCATTCGACGGCCTTTGCCCTGACGCACGCCTGCGACCATGCTCCAGGCATGGGTCAGGCAAGGCGAAAACCCGAAATCGGGCGCGGGGAGCGAATCCTCCCCGGGGTCTGGCGTCTGCGCCTGCCGCTGCCCTGGCCAGGCGTCCCGCACGGGAACGCATTCGCGGTCGCGGCAGGCGACGGCATCGTCCTGTTTGACACCGGAATGGCTTCCGACGACGGCATGCGTCAGCTCGAAATCGCATTGGCTCAGGCGGGCTGGCGTGTGGAGGACGTGCAGCTGGTCGTCTGCACCCACGCTCACTCCGATCACTACGGGCTGGCGGCGCCGATCCTCGAGCGCGCCGGCTGCGAGCTCTGGATGCATCCGGCATGGGGCCACATCCGGGCGATCGCCGAGGATCCCGATGCAGCCTGGGATCGGCGTATCGAGGTCGCGCGACAGTCCGGAGTTCCGCAGAAGGCGCTCGAGCTCTACGAGCAGCGCCGCGGCTCCGACCCCGGCATCGCCGCACTGGTCGAGCCTGACCGTGAGCTGCTTCCGGGAGTCGAGGTCGAGACCGATCTCGGCGCGTGGCAGGTTCACGAGACGCCCGGGCACGCGCCGTCACACGTGGTCCTGCACCAGCCCGAGAGCGGGCTGATGATCTCCGGCGATCACCTGCTCGGCAGGATCTCGCTCTTCTTCGACTACGGCCACACCCCCGACCCGGTCGGCGAGTTCATCAGCGGCCTCGACGAGGTCGACCGGATCGAATACACGACGCTCTGCCTCGCCGGGCACGGACGTCCCTTTCGCGACGTCCCGGCGAAGGTGGCGGCAAACCGCGCCGAACTCGAGAAGCAGCTCAACGGCGCGCGCACCGGCCTCGAGCGTGGACCGCAGACGGCGTTCGAGATCATCGGCGACATCGTCGGTCCGGAGAACCTCAGCCCAGCAACGGCAGCGTGGGGTCTGCAGCTTGCCCGCGCCTACCTCGATCACCTGGTAGTGCTGGGGGAGGCGGAGCAG
This sequence comes from uncultured Solirubrobacterales bacterium, assembly GCA_963746215.1. Taxonomy (GTDB): domain Bacteria; phylum Actinomycetota; class Thermoleophilia; order Solirubrobacterales; family 70-9; genus WHSW01. Next base: position 11,292 of record CAVVAT010000007.1, on the reverse strand, counting down.
ATCGACGGCGAGGATCCCCACCGCTGGCAGTTGACCTGAAGTGTCGATGGCGCGCCTCTAGACTCCCGCGTCGCACCAGCGCCCGTAGCTCAGCGGATAGAGCGTTCGGCTACGAACCGAGAGGTCGGAGGTTCGAATCCTCCCGGGCGCGCTCTTTGGAAGTGGTGTGAGTCGCGCGCTTCTGGGTACCTCAGTTGGCCAACTACCGACGGAGGCTCACAGATGGCTCAAGCAAAGGCAGACCGCAAGGCGGCTGCAAAGAAGGGCGCGGCAACGCGCGAGCGCAACAAGACGAAGGCGAAGTCGCAGACTCGTGGCACCAAGGCCGCATCGACCCGTCAGGGCAATGCTGCGGCGGACAGCCTCGGTCAGGCCAAGCGCGCAGCTAGCGGTGCGATCGGTGGTCTGACGTCGGCTGCGAAGCACGCCGGCAACGCGGCCAAGGAGGCCGGCAAGTCGGTTGCCACGCGCGCCAAGGTCCCCGGCCGCGGTAAGTAACCGCTAGCTCAGAGGCCGCGCAGCGGCTCGGCCAGCTCGCCGGCGAAGAACTCGAAGAATCCGTCCGGATCCGGCCCGGCGTTGACCAGCGCGAGATGGTCGAAGCCGGCGCCGGCGAACTCCTTCGCCACCTCGAGGTGACGCTCCGCGTCGGGGCCGCATGCGAAAGCCTCGCTGACGTCCTCGACGCGGACGAACTCCGTCGCCTCTTCGAAATTCACCGGGTTCGGGAGCTCGGAGAGGACCTTCCAGCCGAGCAGCCCGAAGCGAAAGAGCTTGTGTGCCGACTCGGCGGCGGTCTGTTCATCCGGCGCCCACGCAAGCGGGACCTCGACGTACTTGACGCCGCTCCCGCCGGCCTTCTCGTAGGCGTTGACGAGATCAGCGTCGGGGTCGGTGGCAAAGATGCCGTCGCCGAGCTCTGCGGCGATGTCGGCGCCGCGTGGCCCACCGATGGCAACGGCGATCGGCGGCAGCGAGTCGGGCAGGTCGAAGACGCGGGCGTCCTCCAGCCTGATGTGCTTGCCGTCATAGGAGTGGTAGCCCCCAGACCAAAGGAGTCTGATGATCTCGAGCGCCTCGCGAAACATCTCGTGGCGCACCGTGACCGACGGCCAGCCGCGGCCGACCACGTGCTCGTTGAGCTGCTCGCCGGCTCCAACGCCGAGCGTGAAGCGGTCGTCTGACAGCAGTGCCGTCGTTGCCGCCGCCTGCGCGATGATCGCCGGGTGGTAGCGGACCGTCGGGCAGGTGACACCGGTGGCGAGTTCCAGGGTTTCGGTCTTCGCGGCGATCGTGGCGAGCATCGACCACACGAACCCCGAATGTCCGTGGCTGTGCAGCCACGGGTGGAAGTGGTCCGACACCTCGACGAAATCGAATCCCGCGCGCTCGGCCTCGACGGCTTGGCGGACGATCTCCTTGGGGTCGTACCCCTCGGCGAAAAGCTTGTAGCCGATCTTCATCTCCGCTCGACTACCCGGTGGCTCATCGGGTAGTCGCTCGGGCATGGGCGCCGACTACAAGATCGTCAACGCCGACGATGTCGAGGACTCCTACGAGGACAGCGACGTCCCAGGCGAGTTTCGCCGCCTCACCGACGCGCTCGGCGCGAGCCAGGTCGCGATCACGCTGATCCGCGTGCCGCCTCACTCCGACTTCGAGCAGGGCACCGGCCACAGCCATGACGAGACCGAGGAGCTCTACCTCGTCAGCCGCGGCTCGCTGACGATGCGCTTCGGCGACGAGATCGAACGCGTCGCCGCCGGCTGCGTCGTTCGCGTCGCCCCCGGCACGGTCCGGTCCCATCGCAACGAAGGCGACGAGCCGGTCGAGATGTGGGCCATCTCTCGGAAGTCCGCCAGCGAGGACTCGAACAAGGTCGACGACTTCTGGGAAGCGTCAGACCAGGCGGAGCAGAGCCGCTAGGCGGGACTCCGTTACGGCGCGACCGAGATCGCTTCGATCAGGTCGCCCGTTTCCTCGTCGTCGATGTTCTTCGCCAGGTCGGCGATGCTGACGATGCCGACGAGGTCGTGGCCGTCGATCACCGGCAGGCGGCGAATCGCGTGCTCCTTCATCGTTCGCAGAGCTTCGGCTACGGAGTCGTCGGCGCCAATCGTCACCGGCTTTCCCTCACCAAGTTGGCCGGCGGTGGTCGTGTCCGGGTCCTTGCCCTGGGCGAGGACCTTCACCACGATGTCGCGGTCAGTCAGCATGCCCTTCAGCCGGTCGTCGTTGCCGCAGATCGGCATCGCACCGAATCCGTGCTCGGCCAGCTTCCTGGCCGCGTCGGTGACGGTTTCATCTTCGCCGATGCACTGGCATCAGCGGTCATTACGTCGCGTGCAGTCTTGGACATCAGATAACTCCTTGGTTTGAGTTCAAATCTTTCTTGGGTCTTCGTAAGGCGTCGCAGATCCCTCGCCCGACGCTGGGGCCGCGTCATGGACGGGGTCGGCGCTGTGCCGGGACCCTCGGATGCGCCGCGCGCGCCCGCCTTGAGGACGTAGGCAGCGCCCGCGCCGAGCATGAGGACGGCGGCGATGATCACTGGGATCAACAGGGCCGAGGTGCCGAAGGCGATGCCGATAAAGAGGAGGACGACCAGCAGCCCGCCGAGCGTCACGCCAAACCATGAGCCCCACATCAGATCGCTGCCTCGAGACGCATAGCAAGCCTTTCGTCGTGTCTCTTGAAGACTGCCCTTCGGGACCGATCGCAAACCGCTTCGCCTTCCCTCGCGCGGGTACGACCTCAGTGCTTGAACTAATCCGCCAAACCCACCGGCGCGCCCTGGAGGCGCGAGGACCGACCGCCGCGGCAGGCGCTCGACCGGACCATCGAGGCGGACGTGGCCGTCGTCGGTGCCGGGATCGTTGGGATGACGGCCGCGGCTCTGTTGCAGAGGGCTGGCGCTCGCGTCGCGGTGCTCGAGGCACGCCCGAGTCGCCGCGGCGTCCAGTGGCAACAACACCGCGAAGGTGACCTCACTTCAGGGACTCGCGTACACGACCATTGCTAAGAAGCGCCCGGGCGCAGGCGGTCTCTACGCGCGCACAAATAACCGCGGGATCGAGCTGATCGCCGAACTCGCCGCAGGAGCATGGGGATCGGCTGCAGCCTCGCGAGGATCGCGAACTACACGTTTGCCGACGACGCCGATGCGACCTCTGACCCGTCGAGCGCGAAACCGATGAGGCACGCGCCGCCGGCCTCTATGCCGAGTTCGTCGACGACGCTCCGCTGCCGTTCGAGACATTCGGAGCGGTCCCGCCTGCGCGACCAGATCCAGTTCGATCCAGTCGCCTATCTCGAGGGGCTTGCGGACGCGCTCGATGCCGGGGGCGAGCCGGTCATATTCGAGGGCTCGCGGGTCGAGAGCGTGAACACCACCTCAGTGGTCACCGCCGCGGGGTCGGTCAAGGCCGAGCGGGTGATTCTCGCGACCCACCTCGACGCTCGACCACGTCGGCCTCTTTGCGCGCGCCGAGCCGAAAGCCTCGTTTGCCGTGGCTGCGCGCATCCCAGGCGACACTACCGGCCGGGATGTTTATGGACAGCAGCGAGAAGTACTCGATCCGCGGCATTCCGGACGACCGCGGGCGGGCTGCTGCTGGTCGGCGGCCAGAGCCACCGCATCGGCCAGGGCGATCCGGGCCAGAGCATCGCGGCACTGGAGAAGTACGCGCGCGAACGCTTCGCCGCGAGTGACTTCGAATACCGCTGGGACGCCCACGATTTCGTCAGCGAGGACCGCCTCCCGTTCGTCGGGTCGGTGACGCCACGCGGCGACCGGGTTCTCACGGTCACGGGCCTGAGCAAATGGGGCCTCGCGCTGGGTGCGGCGTGCGCCGAAATCTCGCGGCTTCCGCGACCGGCGGCGGGGAGGAGTGGCCGGCCGAGTTCGACTCCAAGCGGTCACCGCGCCCGCGCGGATGGTCCGCGCTCGCCAAGCATGGCGCCGAGACCGCGCCTCCACATCACCGGAGACCGGCTCAAGCGCGCTGACGAGGAAGAGCTCGCGCCCGGCGACGGAGCGGTCGTCGGCGATGGACTCGGCCAGCAGGCCGTCTTCCGCGATGACGACGGCACCCTTCACCGCCTCTCCGCCCGCTGCACCCATCTCGGCTGCATCGTCGCGTTTAACAAGCCGGCGCGCAACATGGGACTGCCCGTGTCACGGCTCGCGCTTCGGCGTCGACGGCGAGGTCCTGGAGGGCCCCGCCGTCGAACCGCTTAGCCGTTCGGCTTGAACACGACCTTGAAGGCGCCGTCTTCCTTCTTCTGGAAGGTCGCGTAGGCCTCCGGAGCCTCCTCAAGCGGCAGGTGATGTGTCGCGAAGTCCTCGGTGCCGAGCGGATCCTCGTCATCGCTGACCAGCGGCATGATGTCGTCGATCCACTTCTTCACATGGGCCTGGCCCATCCGCAGCTGCAGCCCCTTGTCGAAGACCTGCATCATCGGGATCGGGTCGAGGGCGCCTCCGTAGACGCCTGAGATCGAGACCGTTCCGCCGCGACGGACGCTCTCGAAGCAGGCATACAACGCGCTCATCCGGTCGATACCGGCCTTTTCGATCATCGGCCGCGCAACGGCGTCGGGCAGCATGCCGGACAGCTTCCGGGCGAACTCGCCAATCGGGGCGCCGTGAGCTTCCATCCCGACGGCGTCGATCGCCGTGTCGGTCCCACGACCGTCGGTGAGATCGCGAATCTGATCGGCGACCTCGGTGGTGTTGCCGGCGATCCCGGAGACGTCGATCACCTCCATGCCACGTGCCCGCGCCATCTCGAGACGCTCCGCGACGAGGTCGATGCCGATCACGCGCGCGCCGTTGTGCTGGGCAATGCGCGCTGCCATCTGGCCGATCGGGCCGAGGCCGAAGACGGCGACCGTGCCGCCTTCGGGGATGGCGGCGTACTCCACCGCCTGCCAGCGGTCGGCAGGACGTCCGAGAGATAGAGGAACCGGTCGTCCGACGGACCCTCCGGCACCTTGATCGGCCCGAACTGCGCCTGGGGGACCCGCAGATATTCGGCCTGGGCGCCGGGGACCTGGCCGTACAGCTTGGTGTAGCCGAAGAGCGAGGCGCCGGTCCCGGTGTCGCGGTTCTGAGTCGTTTCGCACTGGGCGAAGAGCGTCTGATCGCACATCCAGCAATGGCCGCAGGAGATATTGAACGGGATTACGACCCGGTCGCCCTTGGCGATGTCGGTGACCTCGGCGCCGACCTCCTCGACGATTCCCATTGGCTCGTGCCCGAGCACGTCGCCGGGATCGAGACGCCCCGAGCACCTTGTAGAGGTGAAGGTCCGATCCGCAGAGGCCACTCGACGTGACCTTGATGATCGCGTCGGTTGGCTGTTCGATCTTCGGATCCGGTACATCCTCGACCTCGACGTCCTCGACCCCCTGCCAGGTCACTGCCTTCATCGGATTCTCACTTCCTGTTCGTATCTCTTGGTCTTAGGCGGCGACTCGGCTCGCCGGTTGCCGATCGCCGCGCACGGCGCCGACGAAGTTCTGCAGGCCGGCGCGCGAAATTCGCGAGACCTGCATCTGTGAGACACCGAGCTGAACGCCGATCTCGCGCTGGGTCATGCCCTTCTGGAAGCGCATCTGCAGCACCTTGAGCTCGCGAGCGTCGAGGTCCGCGCTCCTCGACGCCAGCTTTGCCTCAACCCGGTCGTACCCAAGGTCGCGGGCGCCGAACTGCTGAATCGCGGGCGCCTCGTCCTCGTCGGAATCGGCGCCGTCGAACGAGACGGTGTAGCGGGCTTGCGCCGCCTGCTGAGCCTCGACGACAGAAGCTTCGGAGAGCTCGGTCTTCGCGGCGATCTCGGCAACGGTCGGGGCGCTGCGCAGGTCCTGGGTGAGGCGACCGACGGCCTTGTCAACGGCTGCGGTTGATTCCTGGAGCGCCCGGGGGAGTCTCAGGTTCCAGACCTTGTCGCGGAAGTGATGGCGTATCTCGCCGAGGATCGTCGGCACGGCGTAGGCGGAGAAGGACTTCCCCGCGGTCGGGGTCGTAGCCCTTGATCGCAGCGACGAGGCCAAGGTCAGCGACCTGCATCAGGTCCTCCATCGGCTCCTTGCCGGCTCGGTAACGCATCGCGAGCGACCGAGCCAGCGGGCGGTAGCGCTCGACGAGCTCGCGTAGAAGATTCTCACTCGGGGCTGTGCTATAGCGGGCGAGAAGTAGCTCGTCGCGACGACGCTGACCAGCGGTAATGGTGGCGGACACGGGTTCTCCCATCAGTCGAGGTTGAAAAACACTTGACTGACCACCCCTCCAAGAGTGAAGTCGCGCGAGCCGGCGCGGGAGGCCCAATCGTGTACTTAAGGGCGCGCTGCCCCGCTGGTCGCGAGGCGCGTGCTGTCTACACGTACCCGCGCCTGTACGGCTGAAACCGCTCGAGGGAATAGGGCGGCGAACGCGGGTAACCGACAGACTGACCCTCAAAGCCACCATGATCAACTGCACGCTGAAGCCCTCCCCGGGGAATTCGAACACCGAGGCTCTGGCTTCCGTAGTCGCTGACGCGTTGCGCGAACACGCGATCGAGGTCGAGATCGTCCGCGCCCTCGACCACGACATCAAGCCGGGCGTGGAGACCGATATGAGCGACGGCGACGAGCCGCCCCAGATACACGAGAAGCTCCTCTCGTCCGAGATCCTGGTCATCGCGACTCCCACATGGTTCGGGCGTCCGTCAAGCGTCGCCCAGCGGGTGATGGAACGGATGGACGAGATGCTCTCGGAGACCGACGACGACGACCGGCCGGTCGCGAACAACCGCGTCGCCGGCGTGGTCGTAACCGGCAACGAGGACGGCGCGCACCATGTGATTTCCGAGATTTCGGGAGGCCTGATGGACATCGGCTACACGATTCCGGGTCAGGCCTGGACGTACTGGAACAAGGGCCCGGGACCGGGCGACGAGTACCTCGAGGCCGACGACCCTGACGGCAAGGAGTGGTCTCGTACGACTGGGCTCGCCGCAGCCCAGAACCTCGTCAGCGTCGCCGAGGCTCTTGCGGAGGGAAGCCGATGCAGGCACCGCCGGAGGGTTAGCTGCTCGCCTTGTTCTCCGCGTTTGGCTCTCGGCCGGCCTTGACGTTTGCGAGCGTCCGCTCGAGCGCCGCCATCAGGTCCTCGGCGGGCTTCGGCTCCGCTCGGCCTTGGGCACCTCGATCTTGCCACCCTTGCGCTTCCGCTCGATCACCTTGCTGAGGCGCTCCGGTAGCAGTCGGTGTAGCTGTCGGGTCCCACTCGGTCGAGAGCTCTTCGATCACGGCGGCGGCGTTGTCCACTTGCTTCTTCGCCGGCTTCTTGACCGCCGGTCGGCACCGGCTTAGTGGGGCGGACCTCGTCGGCGAATCGCATCGTCGATAGGGCGAGGGCCCCGTCGCGGGCGCGGACGGCCGCCAGGTACTCCTTTGTGCGCATGACGAAGCGGCCGATCGCGACCCGCTCGGCCTTCTCCATGACGTCGACCAGCAGCCGGTAGGCGCGGATCGTGCCGTCGGCTTCCCCGGCGGGAACGAGGAAGTAGGGATGGTCGAAGTAGATCGGGTCGACCGCCGAGAGCTCGGCGAACGACTCGATCTCGATCGTCCGCGTCTTGCGCGGCTCGACCGAGCCGAGCTCTTCGTCGGTGACCACGACCTGCTTGCCGTCGAGGTCGTAGGAGTGGGCGACCTCCTCCCAGCCGACCTCGACGTCCTCCTCCTTGCAGAACCGTCGCTGCTCGATCCGCTGCTTGTCCTTCTCGTGCAGCTGGTGGAAGTGAAAGTCGAGGTCGCGGGCGGCGCTGACGAGCTGGATCGGCACGTTGACGAGGCCGAACGACAGCGATCCCGACCACAACGGGCGCGCCATCAGCTGCTTCCCGAGAGGCTCGCCTCGAGCGCGGCCATCAGGTCGTCGCCGTGCTCTGGTTCTTCCTGCGCCGTGAGATCGATCTCCTTGCCCTTGGCCTTCGCCTTGATCAGGGCGAGCACCGAGTCACGGTAGGTGTCCTCGTAGGCCGTCGGGTCGAAGTTCTCGGCCAGGGTGTCGACGAGCTTGCCGGCCATCTCGACCTCCTTCTTCGAAGGGTTCTTCGACGGCTTGCCGAGATCGAGCTCGTCGGCCTCGACGACCTCGTCGTGAAAACGAAGCGTGTGCAGGGCGATTACGTCGTCGAGGGCCCGGACCGCGACCAGGTACTCACGATCGTGGAAGGTGAAGCGGCCGATTCCGGCGCGACCGGTCTTCTTGAGCGCCTCGAATACGAGCCGGTATGGATCGGCGTCGTCGCGCGAGCCGACGTAATACGTCTTCTCGTAGAAGACCGGATCGATTTTGGCGGCGTCGACGAACTCGGTCAGGTCGACGACCTTGCCGCGGTCGCCGGCGGCGGCCTTGATCTCGTCCTTTTCGAGGACCACGTACTTGCCCTCGTCGAACTCGTAGCCCTTGACGATCTCCTTCGTCGGGACCTCCTTCTCGTCCTTCGGACAGATCCGCCGTGCTCGATCGCGCGAACCGTCGCGGGCGTGGACCTCGTGGAAGTGGATCGACTTCGACTCGGTCGCCGAGTAGAGCTTCACCGGGACGTTGACCATCCCGAAGGTGATCGTGCCGTTCCAGACCGAGCGTGGAGCCATCAGCTGATCTTCTTACCGGACTTCTTGCCGCCCTCACGCCTGGCGGCGCGCTGCTTGCTCATCCCCTTCTCGCGCAGGCCCTCGTACTGCTTGTCGTTCTTGACGCTCGGTCCGTGGTCCTTGGCCATGTCGTCACACCTCCAAAGGTCGGAGTCGCCCACCAGCTACCCGCAATCGCTGGCATTCAACGGTGTATACCCCCGGCTGCATGGACGGAGGGATCCGCTTTCGCTGAGTCAGGAGGTGCTTGCGGACGCTCGCATCATCACGATTGCGGGTGAGTTCGACGCAGTCGGCGCCGGACGAGGCCCACCCGGTACTGATGGCGGCCGGCGACCCCGACCGTGTCCTGGTGATCGACCTGACGGATTGCGATTTCCTCGACTCGACCGCGATCGCCCTGATCGTCGGCGCAGCTCGGCCGCTGATCAACGGTCAGATAAAAATCGCGATCGCCGCAAAACGGGATTCGGAGGTGGTTCAGATCCTGCGCTTGGCCGGAATCGACAAGACGATTCCGGTCCTGCCGACCGCCGAGCTTGCGCTATGGAGCGCGCTCGAGATCGAATAACCCGGCGGCGGGCCGCGGGGATCGCTCAGGTCTTGCGCTCGAGGTCGGCGACCTCAGCGGCCTTCTGGTCGGCCTTATTCTCGGCGTGATCGAGCTCTTCCTTCTTCTCGCCCTTGGCTCTTCCTGCTGGCCCTCGCGGCGGGTCTCGTCATCGCCGGTGATGTCGCCGAGCGCCGCTTGGCCTTGCCCGTGACCTTGTCGGTGATTCCCATTGGGTCTCCTTCGGGTTCGCTTGCATGACTGCGATACCCGCTCACGGAACCGCTACGCCGCAAGAAGCCTCCGAGTAGATTGCCGCAGCAAGCGAGTATTTACCCGCACCATCTTTTAGAGGATTAGGAGGAGTGACGTGGGGGAGCGGGTCGATGTACCTGCCGCGACGCTGGAGGCGCTCATGGACGCTGCCGCTGCCGTGCTCTCAGCCGATTCGCTGGAGGAGACTTTCGGCCGGATCGCCCAGGCCTTGCAGAGCTCGTCCCGTTCGACGATCTCGTCATCTACGAGGTCGATCCGTCGCGCACCACGCTCGGTGCGGTCTTCGCCGATGGTCGATGGATCGACGAAGTGATGGCTGAACGCTTCGGCATCGAGGAGGGGCTTACCGGCTACACGATCATGGCCGGCACCACCACCAACGTGGCCCGCAGCGATCTTCATCCCGCGTCAAAGGTGGTGCCAGGCACCGAGGAGGAGCCGGAGGCCCTCGTGTGCGTCCGATGTTTGTCGAAGGCGAGACGATCGGCGCGCTCAACGTCTATCGAAGCGGCGAGGACGCCGGCTTCACCCCCCAGGAGGCGACGGTCATCGAGCGCTTTTGCGCGATGGCCGCACTCGCGTTCAACTCCGCTCGCCAGCGGGAGCTCCTGCGCACCCAGGCGCGCACCGACTCCCTCACGGGGATGCTCAACCGCCGCGCCTACTACGAGCGCATAGGCGATGAGCTCGCCCGTGGTGAGCGGACCGACTCGCCGGTCTCCGCCGTGCTCCTCGACATCGATCACTTCAAGCGGATCAACGACGAGCACGGCCACGCCGCGGGGGATCGCGCCCTGCAGGCAATCGCGACGAGTCTCGAGGCGACGGTCCGCGCCGACGAGACAGCGGCCCGCTACGGGGGCGAGGAGTTTGCGCTGATCGCAGCGCGGGCCGATTCAGCCGCGGCGGTCGAGCTCGCGGAGCGGGCACGCGCCGCAATTGCGGAGGTCGTCGTCGAGGGCCAGCCGCTGTCGGCATCAGCCGGCGTCGCCACCTGGCCGACTGACGCGGACAATCCCGACCGGCTGCTCGAGGCCGCCGACGCTGCGCTCTACGAGGCCAAGCGCGCCGGCCGCGACCGCACCAGCGTCGCAGGTGCTTGACAGGGGCCGTTCCGTCGGGGAGAGTTGATCGGTAGGGGGATGCGGCCCAATCCCGGGCATCACGGAGGAGAGGAACTGCATGGATGCAGTGAGGCGTCGTGTGTCGTTGCTGATCGCGATCGGGTGTGCGGGGGTTGCGCTTATCGTGCCGAGCGGGGCTTCGGCTGCCGTCGATGCGTCAATCGCGGGTGTGGTCACGGACGAGTCCACTACCAATCCCATTTCTGGAGTGTGTGTCGGCGTCCTCGACTCTGGCGAGAACTTTGTCAACGGTGCGTTGACCGACGGAACCGGCGCCTACAGCATCGGTCTCGAGTCAGGCATTCCCTACAAGGTGATCTTCACCACTGCGGCCGGCGGGCTATGCCCTGGCGGGCCCCCGTACGCCACTGAATACTGGAACGACCAGCCGGACTTTGCGAGCGGCGACGTGATCACCCTCGCCAGTCTCGAGAATCGCACGGGTGTTGATGCGGCTCTCACTCCGGGTGCCCCGCCGCCAATTGGTGGATCAATCTCCGGCACGGTCACCGATGGGACCACTGGTCTGAGCGGTGTCTGCGTCGACGCGTTCGTTGCAACTGGAGCTCACGCTGCGAGCGCGGTTACCTCGCCGGGCGGGGCCTACACGCTCTCCGGCCTTGCAACCGGCGATTACAAGGTGCGCTTCAAGCCTTGCGGGGCCCCGGGGTCGCTCGGGCCCGAGTACTA
>CAVVAT010000006.1:0-148438 GCA_963746215.1 uncultured Solirubrobacterales bacterium | reverse complement strand
CCCAGACACCGAAGAAACCCGCCAGCGCCCAGGCAAGGGCGTGGCGCCACATAAGATCGAAGCGTGGCGAAAAAGTCCGACAACGGCAAGGGCAGCGAGGTCTTCCTGATTGACGGGAACTCGCTCGCCTATCGCGCGTTCTTCGCGCTGCCTGAATCGATCGCGACCGCCGACGGCCGGCCGACCAACGCGATCTACGGCTTCGCGTCGATGATGGCCAAGATCCTCATCGACCACTCGCCGAAGGCGGTGATCGTCGCCTGGGACAAGGGCTGGTCTGGTCGCGAGAAGGTCTACGCCGAGTACAAGTCGCAGCGCAAGTCCCGTCCGGACCTGCTGAAGGAGCAATGGCCGGCACTCGCACCGCTGGCCGAGGCGTTCGGTTTCAAAAACGTCTCGGTCGAGGGCTACGAGGCCGACGACGTGATCGCCACCCTCGCGCGCCAGGCAAGCGACGCGAACGTTCCGGTGATGATCGTCTCCGGCGACCGCGACGTCTACCAGCTCGTCCGCGACGGAGTGCGCGTGATGACCACCTCTCGCGGCGTCACGGACACGAAGGTCTACGACCACGACGGTGTCGTCGAGCGCTACGGCGTCCCGCCGGATCGCGTCACCGACTTCATCGGCCTCAAGGGCGATACCTCCGACAACATTCCCGGCGTCCCAGGCATCGGTGACAAGACCGCGGCCCAGCTGCTGCAGCAGTTCGGTGACCTCGAGGGTGTCCTCTCGTCCGTGGACGAGATCTCCGGCGCCAAGCGCAAGCAGAACCTGACCGAGCACGCCGACGACGCCCGCGTCTCGAAACAGCTCGCGACGATGGTCGAGGACATCGACGTGCCGATCGTGATCACCTCGGAGCTGCGCGGCTCACCCGACCGCTCGAAGCTGCGCGACGCGGCCAACGAGTTCGAGTTGCGCGCGGTCGTCCAGCGTCTCGATGACGAGTGGGAGGAGGTCGTTCCGGGCCGCATGGTCGAAGAGACGATCGAGGTCGAAGCAAAGGAGGGGTCGGCTGCCGACCTCGCCGACGGCCCCATCGCGATTGCTATCACCGGCGACCGGTGGGCGGGTAGCGACGCTGGCAGCGTCGTCACTGGCGATGCCTCCGACCTCACCGCGCTCGGGGCCGAGCTCAAGGGCCGTCCGCTGGTCGGTCACGACCTCAAGGGTCTCGGCGGTCCGGCCGGCAAGGGCCTGCTCGCCTCGACGCGCCCAGGCGAGCTCGATCTCGCCCACGACACGATGGTCGCCGCCTATCTGATCGACCCGGCCCGCCGTACCTACGACCTGCACGAGCTCGCGGCCGACGCAGGCCTCGCGGCGGCCCCGGCCGGCACCGAGGATGGGCAGATGTCGCTCGAGGCGGAGGAGGGCGATGTCGCGGGGGATCCCGCCGTCGACGCTCGCCTCGTCTCGGAGCTCGCTGCGCGCCAGCGCGAGCGGCTTGGCGAGTTCGGGGTCGAGCGGGTCCTCAACGAGGTCGAGATGCCGCTGATCGAGGTGCTCGCCGAGATGGAGCGGGTCGGGCTGCGCCTAGACACGGAGCGGCTCGCCGAGATCGGCGCAGGGTTCGAGGATCAGATCGCCCAGCTCGAGGCCGACATCTACGAGCTCGCCGGCCACGAGTTCACGATCGGCTCGCCGCAACAGCTCGGCGTCGTCTTCTTCGAGGAGCTCAAGCTCACCAAGAAGCGCCGCGGGAAGACCGGCTTCTCCACCGACGCCCGCGTCCTCGGCCAGCTGCGCGACGAGCATCCGATCGTGGAGAAGGTCGAGCGTTGGCGCGAGCTGACGAAGCTCAAGAGCACCTATCTCGACTCGCTTCCAGAGCTCGTCGACGAGAACAGCCGCCTGCACACCACCTTCAACCAGGTGACCGCTGCGACCGGCCGTCTTTCGAGCACCAACCCGAACCTCCAGAACATCCCCATCCGCTCCGAGGTCGGCCGCCCGGTTCGCGCGTGCTTCGTCGCCGGCGAGGGACAGAAGCTGCTCTCTTGCGACTACAACCAGGTCGAGCTCCGCGTGCTCGCGCACGTTGCCGGCGAGGACGCGCTGCGCCAGATCTTCGCCTCGGGCGAGGACGTTCACGCGGCCACCGCGGCCGGGATCATCGGCGCCGATCCCGAGGCGATCAGCCCGAGCGAGCGCTCGAAGGCGAAGATGGTCAACTACGGGATCGCCTACGGCCTCTCGGCGTTCGGGCTGGCCGACAGGCTCAACATCTCGCGCGACGAGGCCGCCCTCTACATCCAGCGCTACTTCGAGCGCTTCCCGGCGGTCAAGCGCTTCATCGACGAGACCATCGTCGAAGCCGGAGAGCGCGGTTTCGTGACGACGCTGATGGGCCGGCGTCGCAACGTGCCCGAGCTGCGCTCCGGCAACCCGCAGCGGCGCGGGCTCGGCGAGCGGGTGGCGGTTAACACTGTGATTCAGGGGACGGCGGCGGACATCATCAAGCTCGCGATGGTCCGCTGCGCCCGCGCGTTCACCGAAGCCGGTCTCAAGACCGAGCTCGTCCTGCAGATTCACGACGAGTTGCTGTTCGAGGGTCCCACCGACGAGATGGATCGCGCCGCGGAGCTCGCCCGCACCGAGATGATCGCCGCGTTCGAGCTCGACCCACCGCTCGAGGTCAACGTCGGCATCGGCCCGGACTGGTTGAACGCTAAGTAGCGATCCGGAAGGGCGAACAACGAAAAGAGGGTGGCCCCGCCGGACCACCCTCTCTCGCTTACGGCCGCGGGTTGGACGCGGTTTGGTCCGCGTCCTAGCCGAGTCGGATCTCGTCGTAGACGAGGCCCTCTGCGGTGGCGCTCAGGTGCGCCTCCTGGACCACTGCGTCCACCGCGAGGTCGTCGGCCGTGCAGGGCACGCCTTCCTCGCAGTGACCGTCACCGCCGTGGCGCGGGCCGCCGCGGGGACCGCTCTCCTCGTCGACCGGCGGGGCGCTCCGGGGGCGCCTCGGCGGGAGGACGGACCTTGGTCGCGGGCTCCTCGACGGGCTCCTCGGACTCCTCGCTGGCGCACTTGATCTCCGTCTCGTCCGTGACCGTGCCGGTGACGGTGTCGCCGCCGAACAGGTTGATCGTCAGCTCACCGGTCGTCCGGGTCCCAGGCGCTGATCGTGCCTGCGCCCTCATCGCCATCTTCGGTGCCGTCGCTGTCGCTGTCGGCCTCGCGGGGATCGGTGCCCCCGCGGAACTCACCGCGATTATTGATTGAGTCGCGGTCCTGATCGCGCTTGGCCTGGTTGACCTTCAGCGACAGGTTGTGCTGGCGCTCCCAGCGGTCCGGGATCCGGTCGTGGTTGACGTCCTTGGCCGACGCCGTTGCGATTGCGCTGAGGCTGAGTGCAAGCGCGAGCACCACGGTCCAGGTGATCCGCCCGCGTAGTGTCCTGCTCTGGTTTCCATGTCCGCCTCCTGGGTTTGGGTGGGTTGGGGTTGCTCAGAAGGTCAACCTCGGACCCGCCCGAAGATCACGGCGCGGCGTAGATCAGTCCTGGCCCTCTGGCGGCCGTCGCCATCGTGGTCGTAGCCTGGGCCGTCGCCGCCGTAATGACCGTCCGTGGGACTCTGCTGCGGACCCGGCGGCGGGGGTGCGGGCGCTGTGTTGCTGCGGCGGGCGATGATCGCCACCGCCCGGGTATCCGCTCTGGCGCGGGCTGTTGCTGGGGCTGCCTGCGGCGGAGGCTGTTGGCCGCCGGTCTGCGCGGTGATCGCCCGCCTTGGTCGCGAGCCGGCGGCGGATGCACGTTGGCTTCGGTCGTCCACTGTTGGCCGTCTCGACGTTCTGATCCGCAGCCGGCGTCTCATCGACGCGGGGCGAGCCGTCGTTGTTCGATCCCGCCGGTTCAGCGCGGCGCTTACGCTCGCATCGGCGTCCTTCGCCGCGAGCGGCTCGTCCGTGGTCTCGCCTTGGGCGACTGCGCTGCCGGCCTGTCCGTCTGTCGACGGCGTCGCCGTGCGCGGCATCGGTCTGAGCGGTCGCCTCGACTGCTCGGCCGTCGTCGTTTTCGTCGCGCCAGTCTCCTTTGCCTCGCGCCGCTCGTGACGTCGCGCTGGATGGCGATTCCGCCGCCGGCGACTGTCGCGCCGACGATCACGACCGCCAGTGCCTTAATGCCGAGCCCGGCGCCACCCGCGGTCGCAGCGGCCGCGCCGGCGCCAACCGCCGCGCCGCCAGCACCGATATCGGCGAGCGCACGAACCAGTGGAAGTGGAATGACCGCACCGACCGCCTCGCGCAGCCCGGTGCGCGCTCGGAAGATCAGCTGGCGAACCGCCCCGGGGAGGTGGCGAGGGCCGATGCGATCTGGTCGTGGCTCTCGCCGGCGAGAGCGCTGCGAACCAGCGCCTCGCGTTGCGAGTCGGGAAGGGCATTGACCGCGCTGACCGCCGAGCGCAGCTCCTCGCGCATGATCACGATGTCACCCGGCTGCCGGACGCCGTCGATCGTCTCGTCGAGCTCCTCGTGGATCCGGTTGGTGGAGTGCGCGGTCAGGGCGCGGTTGCGGACGATCGTCGCCAGCCATGGGCGCAGGTCGATCTCGGCGTCGTGAGCTCTGAAGTGCCCGCCAGGCCCGCACGAGCCCGTCCTGGACGACGTCGTCGGCGCGGTCGCCGCTGCCGAGCGAACGCGCGAGCCGCAGCAGGCCGGGCGATGGCGGCGGACGATCTCCGCGAACGCGTCCTCGCTGCCGCCGCGCGACAGCGCGACCAGCCGCTCGTCGCTCTGCGTGCTGAGCACGACCTTGGCGAGCGGCCTCAGGGTTCTGATTGGCGTCATTTGGCGGGATCCTTCCGGCTGCCGACCGCCCAGCTTGGCGGTTGGACGTGCTCCTGTCTACATGGCAACCTGGGAATCTCGTAATAGTCACGCTCGGCTCGCGCGGAATTTCTCCGTGATCCACTTCGCGGGCCTCGTGTTTCAGCACCAGGTCGGCCATTTCGCCGGCTAGTGAACGCGAAACCAGGAGGATCGAGATGCAAGCGGAGAAGGCCACCGTCCTGAACCGCCTCAGCTTCGTCGTGATGACGCTGCTGGTCGCGGCGTTCTGCTTCAGCGTCGCGAGTGTCGTCGTCGCCCATGCGACGCAAGGGCGAGAAGATGACCGCCAACCGCGAGAGCGCGCTCAAGCCAGGATCGCGACGATGACGACGAAGCTCGGGCCCGGGAGCGGTGATGACGATGACGACGACACTGGCGCAACGTCGGGAACCAACACCCAGACGCAGACGAACGGCAACACGTCCGGGACACGTACACGAGCACCGGCACGGACGGGAACACCAACACCGAATACCGGAACCAACGACCAGGGGCGGGACTCATCACGAACACCGGCGACGACACCGGCACGAACACCAAGACGGGCCGGGGTGCTGATGACACGAACACGAACACCGGCACCAATACCCACACCGGCACCAACACGGTCCCGGCAACGCCGACGACACCAATGACACCCGCGGTAGCTGAATCGCGGCAGACCGACGGCGGGCGGGGCAGCGGCCCCGCCCGCAGCTGGGATCTTCGAGGAGGGCGACGAGATCGTCCCCGGGCGCCAGGCTCTGCGCCGTCTCGGCGGCGGCGAGCGCTACGAGGCGTATCTCGCCCTCGACGAGCGCCTGCATGCGATCGTCGTCGTCAAGGTTGTGCGACCACACCTGGTCGACGACGAGCACACTCTTTCGGGACTGCGAGCCGAGATCGCGATGGTTGAGCGGCTCGACCATCCGTCGATCGTGCGCAGTCTTCGACGCGTCGCGGACAGCGAGCGGCCTCATCTCGTCCTCGAACACCTCGAGGGGCCGCGACTTTCGACGCTGATTCGCCGCCACGGGCCCTTGCCACCCGAGCAGCTCGTCCCGCTCGGAGTCCAGGTCTGCTCCGCGCTGCACTATCTGCGGCGCCGAGGGCGTGGTTCACCTCGACGTCAAGCCGGCGAACATCATCATGAGCGGGCCGCCTCGGCTAATCGATCTCAGCGTCGCGATGAGCGCCGATGACGCGGCGGTGCTGAACCGGCCGATCGGCACCGACGGATACATGGCTCCGGAGCAGTGCGACCCGCGCAGCTTCGGGCCGGTGACGCCCGCCGCGGACGTCTGGGGCCTTGGGGCGACCCTCTACCGCGCCGCCGTGGCCGAGAGCCCGTACCCCGAGGCCGGACCGCGACTCCGAAGACCCCCTGCGTCGCTGGCCGCAGCTCGCCGACACGCCGGTTCCGATCGAGGGCCGGGTTCCGGACTCGATTGCCGCGACGATCACCGCCTGCTTGGCCGCTGATCCAGCGCAACGTCCCGCGCCGGCGGAGATCGCTGAGGCGCTCGAGCGGCTGCTGGAGGCCCAGCCGAAGCCGAAGCTCGCCGGGCTCAAGCCGCGCTGGCGCTAGTCGTCGTCGGGCTCTTCGACGTCGTCGAGCTCGAGATCGTCAGACCCCGAGCCGCTCGACCCGGATCCGCTCGAGTCCGAGTCGTTCGAACCGGAATCGTCGGCGACCTCGGGAAGGTCATCGGAATCGTCGTCCGAGCCGGACGAGCCAGAGCCTGAGGATCCGGACGAGCCGGACCCGGACGAGCCTGAGCCGGAAGAGCCGGATCCCGAGGAGTCGTCATCCGAGCCAGAGGAGCCGGACCCCGATGAATCGTCATCCGAGCCCGACGAGTCGTCGGCATCGTCATCCCGAACCCGAGCCCGAGGACGGCGACGGGCCGCTGCTCGAACCGGAGTCGTCATCGGAACCGGACCGCTCGCCGCCGTCGTCATCTGAGCTCGAACCCGTGTTGGAACGTCGAGTCATCACTGCTTGGGACCGTGGCCGAGGTGACGGGAGCGGCGGCAGTCGTCGACGGCCCTGACGCCTCCGAGATCCGCTCGCGTTTGACCGGGTCCTTCGCCCGACCGTCGTTTCGCGACTGCTCGATTGCGACGCCGGTTCCGGCCGCGATCGCCCCGACCGCCGCGAGAACCGCCGCCTTCGTCGCAAGGGACGCTCCGGCGCCACCACCGGCCAGGACTGCGCCGCTCCCGGCCACCGCAGCGCCAGCTCCGGCGGTCGACCCGTTCTCAGCAAGTGCACGCACCAAAGGCAGTGGGATCATCACGCCAACGCCGTGCCGGACGGCGGTGCGACCGCGGAAGATCAGCTGGCGAACGGCACCGGGCGTGGCGCCAATGGCCGCCGCGATCTGCTCGTGCGTATGACCTTCTACCGCGCTGCGGACCAGCGCCTCGCGCTGTTGGTCGGGGAGTGCCCCGACCGCCGCAACGATGCGAGCGAGCTCGTCGTTGGTGAGTGCGATGTCGGCCGGCTGGCGCACACCGTCCACCTGATCCGTCAACTCATCGTGGACCCGCGTGTCGCGTCGGGCATTGAGAGCGCGGTTGCGGACGACTGTGTAGAGCCATGGCTTCAAGTTCATCTCTCCCGTGGATTCGCGCAGCGACTGCCAGGAGCGCGCGAGGCTCTCCTGAACCACGTCCTCGGGATCGCCGGGCGCATATGCGGCGGCGAAAGCGACGAACGGCTGGCGATAGCGACGAACGATCTCCTCGAATGCTGCATCGCGGCCCTCTCGCACCAGGCGGACGAGGCGCTCGTCGCTCTGCGTGCGCAGGACCGCCTTCGCAAGCGGTTCGAATCTGGTGCCTTTCGCCATTCGCTCCTTGGTCACTACCCCTAGCTACGGGCGTGGACGTTCGATGGCTTGAACACGGCCGAGACTGCATTGATCACGCACGGGGTTAGAGTCCGCGCCGATGGACCGAGGCCTCGCTGTGATCCTGATGGCGTTCGACCGGCGGCCTGATCGCGATGCAGGCGCCGATTAACGCCGGACTGGGGCGCGCACCGGCAGCATCACGGCGGCGTTCATCTCCTTCGGCATCGGCTCGATCGCTGCTCGCGCTGATCATGGTCGTCGCCGGCCAGGCGAGCGGGCTCTCAGGCGCGCTGGACGTGCGCTGGTATTACCTGCTCGGCGGCATCCTGGGGGCGGCCTACGTCTTCTGTGCGTTGACAGCCGTGGCGGCGATCGGCGCCGGGGCGGTCGCCGCCGCGACGATCACCGGCCAGCTCACGCTTTCGGTCGTGATCGACCGGATGGGAATCCTCGGGCTCGAGCAGCAGCCGATTACGGCCGCGCGGATCCTGGGGATCCCTGCTTCTGCTCGCCGGGACGTACCTGATCGTCAGGTACTGACCAGTTCGCGCGCCGGTTGAGCGATGGGCCTGGCGAACGACGGGTCCGCGATCCGCAAGTAGTGGCCGAACGACCAGTGCACGAACGACTCGCGCTCCATCGCCCGAAGCGCTGCAGCGAGCACCCGCGGCGCGCATGCGCGGCACCGCCTTCTGGGTGCGCAGCATCCACTCGAACTTCCACTCGTGCGCGGCTGAGAAGTCGGAGTAGCGACGCAGGGCCGTTGCGCGATCGCTGCGGCCGTCGATGACGGCGCGCAGCTCGCGACCGCACGCGATCCCGAAGTAGAACGCGGTCCGGATGCCCTCGGCCGTCAGCGGCAGGCAGTGACCGGCGGAGTCGCCGACGAAGAAGACGTCATCGGCCGTCGCCGGGCGCAGCTTGTGGGGGATCCAGTTGCCCTGGTAGCGGACAGCCTCGGAATCGAGATCCTCCGCGAGCCGCACGGTCGGCTCCTTGACGTGAAAGCGCGGGTCGAACGAGCCGACGCCGATCCGGATCTCGTCATGGGCGGGAAAGCTCCAGCCGTAGCCGGCGGGGACGTAGTCGCGGTCGATCCAGATCTCGAGGCTTCTCGCTCGAGCCGTCGGGATGAACCTCGAGTCCGCGCGACAGCGGGGCGTCGGGCGGCTGGTACTCGTTGCCGGCCAGCACTCGCTTCCAGCCCAGCGCGTCGACGATCAACTGGGAGGAGAGGTCGCCTCGGTCCGTGTGGATCGTCGCGCCGGTGCGCCCCTCGACCTTTGCTGTTTCGAAGGTCGCGTCGCACTGGTCGAACAGCAACCCGCATAGCTGCCGGTAGTCAAACGTCGAGAAGGTCCACGGCAGGCGGAAGTCGACCTTGGTGTGCGGGGTGTGGATGACCAGCGTGTCGAAGGTCTGGCGGATCGAGTCGGCGACGCCCATCGCCTCGAGCCACCCGGTGGGCGCTGCGCAGGCGGACGTCTGGCGCTCGCCGATCTCGTAGCGGTCGACGATGAGGACGTTCGCCCCGGACCCGGCAAGCTCACGCGCGACCGTGAGGCCGGCAAAGCTGGCACCGCAGATCAGCGCGTCGTACTCGCCGTCGAGGCGGTGTCCGCTCGTCACCCCGCTTTGTCGCACGTCGCGGCATCGGGTCGCGAGGGTACCGTTCGGTCATGGAAGCGGCCACCGTTCCACCCGCGATCGTTCAGGACGACACCCAGGGCTTTCTGGCGAAGGTCTTCGGCTGGATGTTCGTCGGCCTGGCTGATCAGCGGCATCGTCGCCGGGCTGATCGGCTCGAGCGACTCGATGCTCACCAACCTGACCGAGAGCCCGTGGCTGCTGATCGGCGTCTTCGTCCTGCAGATCGGGCTCGTGATCACGATCTCGGCGGCGATCAATCGCCTAGCGCCGGCGGCAGCGCTCGGGCTGTTCTTCCTCTACGCGGCGACCGTCGGGATCACCTTCGCGCTCGTCTTCGAGCTCTACACGGCGCAGTCGATCTTCACCACGTTCCTGATCACCTCGGCGATGTTCGGCGGCGTCGCGCTCTGGGGCTACGTGACCAAGCGCGACCTGTCGACGATGGGGACGGTCCTGTTCATGGCCCTGATCGGGCTGATCCTGGCGTCCGTCGTGAACCTCTTCCTCGCCAATGAGGCGATCTACTGGATCACGACCTACGCGGGCGTCGTGATCTTCGCCGGGCTGACCGCCTACGACATGCAGAAGATCAAGGGGTTCGCTCGCGCCGGACTCGAGGGCGATGCCGAGGACCGCGCGGCGATCATGGGCGCGCTGGCCCTCTACCTCGACTTCATCAACCTCTTCCTGTTCTTACTGCGGATCTTCGGGCAGCGGCGGTAGTCGCGCTCGCGCTGGATTGCTCGATTCCCTATCATCGGCCCTCGTGTCCGCCGCTGACACAACGACTGAGCCTGCTCCGGAAGCCCCACCGGCGCCCCCAGCTCCCCCCGCAGCCACCAACGGTGGCTCGATGGACCTCCTGATCGAGGTCGACGGCAAGCTGGTCCCGAACTACGAAGCGACGATCAAGCCTTTCGACGAGGGCGACGTTGTCGCCGGCGAGGTCGTCCGCATCGACAAGGACGAGGTCCTCGTCGACATCGGCTACAAGAGCGAGGGCGTCATCCCGGCGAACGAGCTCTCGATTCGCCGCTCGGTCGATCCGTCGGAAGAGGTTTCACTCGGCGAGCAGGTCGACGCGCTCGTCCTCACCAAGGAGGACCAGGAGGGACGCCTTGTCCTCTCCAAGAAGCGCGCTCGTTTCGAGAAGGCCTGGCGCAAGATCGAGGCTGCGGCCGAGACCGGCGAGCCCGTCGAGGGCAGCGTCATCGAGGTCGTCAAGGGCGGCCTGATTCTCGACCTCGGCGTCCGCGGCTTCCTGCCCGCCTCCCTGGTCGACATCCGCCGGGTCCACAATCTCGACGAGTTCAAGGGCCAGACGCTCGAGTGCAAGGTGATCGAGCTCAACCGCTCGCGCAACAACGTCGTCCTCTCGCGCCGCGCCGTCCTCGAGGAGGAGCGCAAGGAAGTCCGCGAGCAGATCCTGGGCAACCTCGAGCCCGGCCAGGTCGTCGAGGGCAAGATTTCCAACATCGTCGACTTCGGCGCCTTCGTCGACCTCGACGGCATCGACGGCCTCATCCACATCTCGGAGCTCTCGTGGAGCCACGTCAACCATCCTTCCGAGGTCCTCTCGATCGGCGAGACCGTCCGCGTCAAGGTCCTCGACATCGATCGCGACCGCCAGCGGATCTCGCTCGGTCTCAAGCAGACCCAGGAGGACCCGTGGCAGACGGTCCTCAACGAGTACAAGCCCAACGACATCCTTGAGGGCAAGGTCACCAAGGTCGTCGCCTTCGGCGCCTTCGTCGAGATCGTGCCGGGAGTCGAGGGTCTGGTTCACATCTCCGAGCTCGCCGAGCACCACGTCGAGACTCCGAGCGAGGTCGTCCAGCCGGGTCAGGAGACCTGGGTGCGGATCCTCGAGATCGATGAGGAGCGCCGCCGGATCTCCCTCTCGGTCAAGCGCGCTCAGGCCAATGACAATCTTCCGCTTCGCGATTTGATCCCGCCGGAGCTGCAGCCCGACAACCAGCCGCCGGCCCCGCCGCAGCCGGAAGCCGGCGTCCCTGATCTCGACCTTTCCGAGGAAGTCTTCGCCGAGCCCGCCGCCGAGGCGCCTCCGGTCGAGGAGCCTCCCGCTGAAGCACCGCCCGCTGAAGAGCCTCCCGCTGAGGAAGCACCGGCGGAAGCCCCTCCCGCTGAGGAACCGCCGGCAGACGCACCTCCCGCCGACGAGCCTCCCGCGGAGGAACCGGCCGCGGAAGAGCCGCCGGCCGAAGCACCTCCGGCCGAAGAGCCCACCTCCTAGTCTCCGCGCGGTGAGCGCCGCGCGCCAAACACCGGTTATCGGTCTCACCGGTGCGATCGCATCGGGCAAGTCCGAGGCGCTTGCCGCACTGGACCGCCTCGGCGCCGAGACCCTCTCCGCGGACGCGGTCGTCCACGAGCTGCTCGCCGGCGAGCGGGTGCGAGACCTGCTGGCCGAGCGCTGGGGCGATGACGTGCTCGTCCGACGGGGAGGTTGACCGCGCCCGGGTCGCGGCGATCGTCTTCGAACGTCCCGAGGAGCTTCGCTGGCTCGAGTCAACGCTTGCATCCGCTGGTCGGCGAGCGCATCGTCGCCTGGCGAAACGCGCTCGATCCCGCGACGCCGCTCGCCGTGATCGAGGTGCCTCTCCTGTTCGAGACCAACATGGAGTCCGCCTTCGACGCCACCATCGTCGTCATCGCCAACGACGACCTCCGAGCCGAGCGCGCCGGTGCGCGCGGGAACCGCCGATCTCGAGGCGCGCGACGGTCAGCAGCTATCGCAGCGAGAGAAGGCCGAGCGCGCGACGTTCATCGTCGACAACGAGGGGACGATCGAAGATCTGGAGCGCGCATTGGCGAAGATCTTCGACGACGCTCGTCGGGGCGGCAGAGGCCGGCGGGTGACACGGGCGCGAACGCTGCTCGTGGTCGTAGCGCTGGGTCTCGTCGCCGCCGTGATCGTCAGCCGCCTCGACCTCGGCGAGGCGATCAAGAAGGTGACGCTCCCGCTGCGCCACGAGGACATCATCCGCCAGCAGGCCGAGCGCTTTGACCTCGACCCGGCGCTGATCGCCGCGGTCATCAACGAGGAGTCCGGCTTCTCCGACGCGACCTCGCATGCCGGCGCCCGCGGCCTGATGCAGATCACCCCGGCTACTGCCGACACGATCGAGACCCTGAGCGGCGGCGAGACCTTCGTGATGGAGGATCTCTCCAACCCCGACCTCAACATCCGCTACGGGACCTTCTACCTGCGCCACCTGCTCGACCGCTTCGAGGGCAACGAGATCGCAGCGCTTGCCGCGTACAACGGCGGGCCCGAGAACGCCTCCGCGTGGGGCGGGACAGCAGCTCGAGATCGAGGACATCCGTTCCCAGAGACCCGTTCCTACGTCGAGGACGTGCTCGAGAGGCGGGAGGAGTACCGCGAGAACTACGCCAAGGAACTCGGTCTCTAGTTGGATCTGATCGTCGCCTGGGCGCTGTTCCCGCTCGTCGCTCCTCGCGCTCTGCGGAGGCTGCGGCCTGCTCGTCGACCGTCTCACGGGTGCGCAAGACCCCGCGATCGCTCCTGCCGCTGCTCGGATTCGCGATGATCGTCGTGGTCGGTCAGTTGCTCACGCTCGGCGACGCGACCGCAGGGCTCACGACGCGCGCGGTCGTGTTCTTGGCCGCCGCCGGCTACGGCGTTGGCCTGCGGGGCCGGCTCCGGCGCTTCTGCGCCCTGGTGTCCGCTCGCGGCGGGCGCGGTGTTTGCCGTGTACGCGGCGCCGATCGTGCTCTCCGGCGACCCCACATCGCCGGATTCATCAAGCTCGACGACACCGCGACCTGGCTTGCGCTGACCGATCGGATCATGGATCACGGCCGCGACCTCAGCCGGTCTCGCGCCGTCGACCTACGAGGCCACGCTGGCCTTCAACCTGGGCGACGGTTACCCCGTCGGCGTCTTCATCCCGTTCGGCGTCGGTCGCCCAGATACTCGGCACGGACGTTGCCTGGCTGATCCAGCCCTACATGGCCTTCCTGCGCGGTGCTGCTGGCGCTGGCCCTCTGGTCGCTGGCGACGACCCCAGATCGCCTCGCCGCGGCTGCGCGCGCTGCTGGCTTTCATCGCCGCCCAGCCGGCGCTGCTCTACGGCTACTACCTGTGGGGCGGCATCAAGGAGGTCGCCGCGGCCGCGCTCATCGCAGGCGCGGCGGCGCTCGCGCTGGGCGTCCTCGCACGCCCAGCGAACACGCGCGCCGTGATCCCGGTCGGTGTTCGCGGCCGCGGCGCTCGTCGGCGTCCTCAGCGCGGGGGGACTCATCTGGCTCGCGCCGATCCTGATCGGTGTCGCGATCCTGCTCGTTCGCGCGGTCGGGGCCCGCGTGTCGCGGCCTCGCGCGCGGCCGCAGCGCTGGCAGGGGTGGCGCTGCTCAGCATTCCGCTCGCCGTGAGCGGGGCGCTGCTGCCGCCGACATCGTCACCGCTCACCGACCAGCTCGGCGCGCGGCAATCTGCATCGAGCCGCTCGAGCCGGCCCAGGCCGCCGGGATCTGGATCGGCGGCGACTTCCGCCTCGACCCGTCGCAGCCGCTGATCACCTACGTGCTGATCGGCGTCGTCTGCTTCGCCGCGGTCGGCGGGCTGATTCGGGCCGTGCGGTCGCGGCGACTCGGCCCGCTGATCTACGTCATCGCCAGCCTCGTCGGCGCGACTGACCCTCGTACATCGTCGGTTCGCCGTGGGTTGAGGGCAAGGCCCTCGCGACCGCGTCGCCGGCGATCCTGTTCGCGGCGATGATGGCGGTCGGCTGGCTCGTGCGTCTCGGCGACGGCTCGCCGCGCTCGGCCTTGGCGCTCGCCGTGTGCGCGGGCGTGCTCTGGTCGAACGCGCTCGGCTACCGCGACGTCAGCCTCGCTCCGCACGACCAGCTCGCAGAGCTCGAGGAGATCGGCGAGCGTGTCGCGGGCGAGGGGCCGACGCTGATGACCGAGTACGAGCCATACGGCGTCCGCCACTTCCTTCGCGACAGCGATGCGGAGGGCATCTCCGAGCTGCGCCGCCACACGATCCCGCTCGACGACGGCGAGCTCGTCGAGAAGGGCTTTGCCGCCGACACCGATGCGGTCGATCCCGGCGGCGCTCGCGTTCTTCCGGACCCTCGTCGTGCGCCGCTCCCCGGCCGCAGAGCCGACCGCCCTCCGCCTACGAGCTCACCTGGCGCGGCCGCTACTACGAGGTCTGGCAGCGCGATCCGGCGACGACGACGCTTGCCGCCGCGGCTCGGCCTCGGCGACGCCTTCGATCCGGACGGTCTGCCGGACTGCGGTGACGTACGCGAGCTCGCGCGCGCAGGGCGATCTGCTCGCGGCCGTGCGGTCCGGCGCGCTCGTGATCGTGCCGCTCTCCAGACGCTCGTATCCAGAGTGATGGTCGACGCCGCAGACCCGGTTACGCGCCGATCCCGTCGGAGCGCAGGCACGATCACGGCCGAGGTCAGCGTCGCCAGACGCCGGCGACTACGAGGTCTGGATCGGCGGATCGCTGCGGCCGCAGGTCGACCTCGTCGTCGATGGGGACGAGGTGGGATCGGTTCGCGGCGAGCTCAACAACCTCGGCGGCTACGTCAGCCTCGGCTCGGCGCAGCTCGAGCCCGGGCGCGCACGGTCGAGCTTCGATTCCACGGCGCCGACCTGCATCCCGGGCAGCGGCGGTCCGGCCATCGGCGATCGGCCCGCTCGTGCTTGACGACCGCGACGGCATGCCGATCTCGCCTCGTCGACGGTCGCGGCCGCCGACGCGTCCGAGCTCTGCGACAAGCCGCTGGGATTGGATCGAGGTCGCGGCAATGAGGCCCTCGAAGCGTCGGGCTCGCGCTTGGCCGTTGGCCGTCGGGACCGTCCTTGCCGACGGCTCGATCGTCGTCCTGGCGCTGCCCGACATCTACCGCGAGCTCGACGTTTCGGTGAGCGCGGTCACCTGGGTGCTCGTTGCCTTCAACCTCGTCCTCGCGCTCGGCCGCGGTGCCGGCCGCGATGCTCGCCCGCCGCGTCGGGTGCGGCACGCGTCGCCGTCGCGGGGCTGGTGGTCTTCGGCGCCGCGAGCCTGGTCTGCGGGCTCGCGGACTCGATCGGCCTCCTGCTGCTGCGCGCTGCGTCCAGGCGGTCGGCGGCGCGGCGGCGGTGTGCGCGTCGCTCGAGCTGCTGCCGAGCGTCACCGGCTCCGAGCGCCGCGCCGCGAGCGATCTGGGCCGGCCGCGGGAGCGATCGGGGCCGCGATCGGGCCCGGGCGCCGGCGGCCTGCTCACCGAGCTCGTCTCCTGGGAGTCGATCTTCCTCCTGCAGGTGCCGATCGCGCTCGCTGTGCGCCGCCGCGCTCGCGGGCGCCGTTCGCGCCGAGTCGGCCGACCGCGACAGCTCCGCGCCGAGCGTCTGCCCGGCCGGCCGACCGCATCTCGCGGCGAACGCCGCGCTCGCGCTGGTCTCCGCCGCGCTGGCCGCGGCGCTGTTCCTCGTCGTCCTGCTGCTGATCGAGGGCTGGCGGCTGACGCCGATCGCGGCCGCCGCCGCGGTGACCGCGATGCCGATCAGCGCGATCGCGGCGGCTCCGCTGGCCTCGACGCGTTCCGGAGGTCGGCGCCGCGCGCCGCCGCCGGCGTGATCCTGATCGCGGGCGGGCTCGCCGGGCTCGGCCTGCTGCCCGACGCGTCGGTCGCGCTGACGCTGCCGCCGCAGGTACTGGTCGGGAGTCGGCCTCGCGCTGACCCTCTCCGCGCTGACCGAGGCCGCGCTCGAGGGACGCTCGCCGCAGGCGATCCACGGGGGCTGGACGATCGCCTCCCGCCATGCCGGCGTCGTCGCCGGGCTGCTCGTGCTCACCCCGGTCTTCACCGCCGACCTCGAGACCCAGCGCGGCGCAGGCCGAGCAGGCCGGGCATCGCGGCGCTGCTCGATTCGGGCGTCGATCCGAGCTCCAAGCTCGACCTCGCCGAGCGCATCGCCGACCAGATCGCCGCCGAGGGCGACAAGGTCCCCGACGTCCGGCCGGCATTCGAGCCGCTGCCGGCCGATTCCGATGAGCGCGCCGAGGTGGTCGCGCTGCGCGACAGCATCGTCGACGAGGTCGAGCGCGCGGCGACGCACGCGTTCAGCGCGTCGTTTCTGATCTCCGCGGCGTTCGCGCTTGCGGCGCTGATCCCGATCGGGCTCTCGGCCCGCCGGCGAGACGGGGGAGATCGGAGCTGATGCGAGCCGCTCCGGTTGGACCTCTGTCGTCGAGTCGCGGGCGCTGATCGTCGCCTCGCGTCGCTCTCGTGTTGGCGCCTACCTCGCCGCCGGGGGAGCGACTACGAGCCGACGCCGGTTGCCGACCCGTGCGCAGCCGCGCGAGTGGACCGACGCCGCACTCACTCGAGGAGGACGCTCAGCAGTTCCTGCTCTCCGCGCTCGACGGCGCGGCCTGCGAGCTCGGCGTCAGCCGCGAGACGCTCGCCGCGGCGCTCCCGACGGAGGAGTCACGCGAGGAGTTCGCCGCCGAGCTAGGAATCGACGACGCCGAGCTCGAGGCAGGCGATCCAGGCCGGGCGTCGTGCGCGCGATCGACGACGCCCAGGACGCGGGCCAGCTCAACCCGCTCATCGCCGAGGGCCTGCGCGCGATCGCCTCGAACCTGCCGGTCGACGAGGCGATCGACCTGATCGGCGGCGCCCAGGACGTCTTCGACGACGCCTCCGGCCTGCTCGACCGCCTCGGCGGCATCCTCGGCGGCGCAGACGACATCATCGGCGGCGATCTTCGACCGCGGGTAGCCGCCGAGATACGTCTGAACCACCCATACGGTGGTCCAGACGTCATTCGATGGTCGAGCGTTGCCGAACCGCTACTCGGTTGCGCGCCAGACCGCGACGGCGAAAAGCGCCTGGAACGGGAGCCGCGCCCAGAGCATCCAGCGCGGGATGTGACTCAGCCGAACGCCTCGCTCGCTGACCTTGTCCGGAGCCACCGCCATCTCGATGTTCGCGGGGTAGACCGCCGCCAGGAGGCCGAGCAGCCACCAACGCGCGAGGGGTCGTGTCGCCGGGATGGCGACGCCCGCCGCGCCGATGAGCTCGGCGACGCCGCTCCATCGGACCGCGTCCCGCGCCGAGATGGGGACGTACTCGGGAACGGTCGCCTCGAAGTCCTTGGGGCGGACGAAGTGGAGGACGCCCATCGTCCCGAAGCCGAAGGCGAGGATGCGCTGCAGTCGGGTCACGGCGTGGATCCTCGCACTTGTGCGGTCGTGAGCTGGCGGGCAAGCGCCTCAGTCGGCGCGAAGACCAGCGCCGACGTCGATTCGGAGGATCCGAGCGCGACTCCGGTGGGGCCGAGCGACCAGACACCGGGGGCGGCTGCGGTCCCATCAAGCCCGGCCTCGATGTACGTGCGCGCGGCGCGGTCGAAATCGCGCGTCTCGGTTGGCGAGTCCCAACTCCATCGCATCACGAAGACGAGACCGTCGCGACACGGATCGGCGCAGTTGCGCAATTCGGTGCCGGGCGCGCGCCAGAGTTCGTAGCGATCGCCATTCCAGCCCTCCGCCGCGAGGTCGGCTGCGGACGCAACGGCACCCACGCGCAGCAGATACGAGGTCTGCAGCTCGCCGAGCTCGCCGCGATCGGCCAGCTCGTAACCCGCCTCACGCAGTCGCCGCACGGTTCACGCGGACCGGACTCGGCCGTTCGTCCTGCACGTACTTCTCCGGGTGCAGCACCTGCTCGGTTGTTGCCGGCCGGCGGGACGCAGCGCGTAGTCGACGAGCTTCCAACCGTCCGCGAGCTCGCGCAGCTGGTGACGTAGTCGTTGCCGCCGAGGTAGGTCCACGTGAGGACGTCGACCAGCACCTGCGGGACGCCGTGGGTATCGGTGTCGATGCCATCGGCGCCGGCAAGCAGGTCGAACGGGTCGAGATATCTCGTGGCGTAGTCCTGCATCACCGCGGTCGCAAGCCCTTCGATCAGCGCCTGGCGTGCGAGTGACGCGTCGTCGGACAGGTTGGCTCCTCCGCCGATCCCGAAGTTCTGGTCCTCGAGCGCATGATCCAGCTCGTGGGCGAGCAGGAACTCGACCAATGCGCGGTTCGGGACCGCGCTCGCATCGCGCACCACGTAGAGGCGATCGGTTCGCGGGTCGTAGGCGGCCGCGGCCAGGTCGCCCGTCGAGCCGGACGCGTCCTCGAGTTCCTCATCGGGCGCGAGCATCCCCGTCATCCGCAGCTCGGCTTCGCCGACGCTGATCCCGCCGCCTCCGCCGCCGCGCCTTTCCTCTCGTCGCGAGAGGCGATTGAGGTACTCGCTCGAGACGACCTCCGGCTCGGGAAGCTCATCGAACTCGTGCCCGCGGATCTCCGCGACGCGCCGCGCGACCGAAGGTGTCGCATCGACCGCGATCCGCGTCAGCTCGCCGCGGCTTAGGGACTCCGGCTGCTCAGCCTCCTGCTCGGTCTCGCCGGCGAGCCGCTCGCTCGCGCCGCTGCCGGTGATCGCGAGCACCGCGGCGACCATGGCAAAAATCAGGATCGAGCAGGCAATTCCCGCCGCCCCGCCGCTGCGCCCGCCGTTCACCGGGACCAGCCTAGACGGGCGCTACATTCGATCGGCGATGCCGAAGTTCGAGCTCAACCCCGCCTACACGCCGACGGCCGACCAGCCGAAGGCGATCGAGGGATCGCGAAGGGGCTCGGGGCGGGGGAGGACTTCATCACCCTGCTTGGCGCCACCGGCACTGGCAAGACCTTCACGATGGCCGCGACGATCGAGCGGGTCCAGCGCCCGGCGCTGATTATCGCTCACAACAAGACGCTGGCCGCGCAGCTCTGCAACGAGTTCCGCGAGTTCTTTCCAAAGAACGTGGTCGAGTACTTCGTCTGCTACTACGACTACTACCAGCCCGAGGCCTACGTCCCTCACCAGGACCTCTACATCGAGAAGGACTCGTCGATCAACGACGAAATCGACCGCCTCCGCCACGCGGCGACCGCCTCGCTGCTGGCCCGGCGCGACGTGATCATCGTCGCCTCGGTCTCCTGCATCTTCGGGATCGGCTCTCCCGACCTCTACCGGCGCCAGATGCAGCTGTTCAAGGTGGGGGAGTGGATCGACCGCGACGATCTCCTGCGCAAGCTCGTCGGCATGCAGTACACGCGCAACGAGACCGCGCTCACCCGCGGCACCTTTCGCGTCTCCGGTGAGCTGCTGGAGATCTTCCCCGCCTATGCCGAGTCCGCCTATCGGATCAACCTCTTCGGCGACGAGATCGAGTCGATCCATCATTTCGACCCGCTCACCGGGGAGATCCTCGACGTCATCGACCACGTCGCCGTTTGGCCGGCGAGCCACTATGCGACCGAGGAGACGACGCTCGAGCGCGCCGTCCTGGAGATCAAGGCCGAGCTCGACGAGCGCCTTGCCTGGTTTCACGAGCGCGGCAAGGAGCTCGAGGCCCACCGGCTTCTGCAACGCACCCAGTACGACATCGAGATGCTCAAGGAGCTCGGGTTCACCTCCGGCATCGAGAACTACTCACGGATCTTCGACAACCGGGAGCCGGGCTCGCCACCTCACACGCTCATCGACTACTTCCCGGACGACTTCGTCACCTTCGTTGACGAGTCGCACCAGACGGTTCCCCAGATCGGCGGCATGTACGAGGGCGACCGCTCGCGCAAGCAGACGCTGGTCGACTTCGGCTTCCGGCTGCCGTCGGCCATGGACAATCGCCCGCTCAAGTTCGACGAGTTCCTGCCGCGCGTCGGCCAACTGGTCATGGTCTCGGCGACACCGGGCGAGTTCGAGCGCACGATGGCGAAGACGACCGTCGAGCAGATCGTCCGCCCAACCGGGATCGTCGATCCCGAGATCGAGGTTCGCGAGACGCGTAACCAGATCGACGACCTGATGAACGAGGTCCGCGACCGCGCCGACCGCCAGGAGCGCACCCTGGTCACAACCTTGACGAAGAAGATGGCCGAGGACCTCACCGGCTACCTGCTCGAACACGGGCTCCGTGTCCGCTATCTGCACTCCGAGGTGGACACGCTCGAGCGGATTCAGATCATCCGCGACCTGCGCCTGGGCGAGTACGACGTCCTCGTCGGCGTCAACCTCCTCCGTGAGGGACTCGACCTGCCGGAGGTCACGCTCGTGGCGATCCTCGATGCCGACAAGGAGGGGTTCCTGCGCGGCGAGACGTCACTGATCCAGACGATTGGCCGTGCGGCGCGCAACGTCGACGGAAGGGTCCTGATGTACGCGGACAAGGAGACCGCAGCGATGCGCAAGGCGATCTCCGAGACCGACCGTCGTCGCAAGATCCAGGTTGCCTACAACCTCGAGCACGGCATCACGCCGGAGACCGTCCAGAAGGGAATCTCCGACATCTCCGAGTTCCTCTCGATGGAGACACGCTCGACGCCGGATCGGCGCCGACGCCGGCGCACTGACGGCGACGGCGAGGCGATGACCCCCGAGCAACTCGAGAAGGTCGTCGTCGAGCTGGAGGAGGAGATGCTCGCCGCCGCCGAGTCCTTGCGCTTCGAGGAGGCCGGCCGGATCCGCGACGAGCTCAAGGAGCTGCGCCGCGACCTCGAGGGCCTGCGCGCTTAGAGCACGTAGCAGCGCTCGCCCGTCGGACTGACCTCGCGCCGCTGCTCTCGACATCGGGCACCGGGGCGAACCACACCGTCGAGCTTGTCGAAACCGCGCCGGGATCCCTGGAACTCGGCACGACTTACGCCGTGCGGATCACCTCGACCTTCGACACCGAGGCGCAGGCGTTTGCCGCGAGCACCGTGGACTACGACGACGTCCTCCTGCGTGCGACGCTCACTGACCCCCCCACCGGCGGAGGAGGCGGCGGTGGTGGCGGGGGCGCGGTCCTGAACGGCAACCGGCTGTTCTTGACGCTGAAGTGCCTTCGCATCACGAGCCACAAGCGCTGCAAGGTCCGTGCGGTCGCCTACGCGAACAAGCGCGGCGCCCGGATGACATTCCCGATTGAGCGCAAGGTCAAGTCGCCGAAGGGAAAGCGAGTCGCGCTGAGAGTTCGGCCACGGTTCGTCAAGCGGCTCAGCCAGAGCAAGAAGGTGCTGGTCCGCTCGCAGATACGAGCTGGTGACCGTCGCGCCGTCAAGTTCAAGAAGTACTCACTGACCACGCGTTAAGTCCGCTGCGGCCCGTCGGCGATTTCCTCGCCGGCGGGCGCCTAGCGATACGCTGACCTGATGGACACCGAGAAGATCGTCGGCGATGTCGCGGAGGTGGTTCGCGACCTCGTCTCCAGAACCCTGAAGGAGGCCGAGGAGCGCGCTGAGCAGATCATCGCCGCGGCCGAAAACGAGGCGAAGTCTGTGCTCGACCGAGCCCATGGCGAGGCCGCGGAGATTCGGCGCAAGGCCGAGAGCGACGCCGACACCCGGCTGAGCGCGATCCAGGCGGCGCTGGCCGAGGTCCAGGCGAAGATCGGAGTCAGCGGCGAGGTTCCGACCAGCCCGGTTCCCGTGCCGGAGCCGGAGCCTCCGGTCGTTCCCGAGCCGACGCCGCCACCGCCCGATCCAGCGCCGTCGCCCGAGCCCGCCCCCGAGCCCGAGCCACCGCTGATCCCGGAGCCGACCCCGCCTCCGGACGAGGCGACTCCGCCGCAGGTCGCAGCGACAAACGGCAAGGCCAACGACGACGCCAGTGCACGCCTCGTCGCGATGAACCTGGCGCTCGAGGGGGCGACCCGCGAGCAGGCCAAGGAGCAAATCGAGGCTGAGTACGACTGCGAAGACCTCGACGGCCTGATCGACGACATCTTCGCCAGGGTTCCCGCCAAGGGATAAAGCCGGTGTCGGCGCTAGGCGACCTCTCGGCGGCCCTACTGCCGCCGGAGGCCGGCGGACCTGATCCCGAGCGCGTTGCAAGCGCGGCCCGGGTGCTCATCGACGCGATGCCCGCACCCGAGCGGACGGGGCTCGCCATCGGGCTCGTGGCGATCGAAGCCGCTTCCTTTGGTCGCTATGGCCGGCGACTGGGCCGGCTCGACCCCGAGCGGCGGGCGCAGCTGTTGCGACGCCTCGGCGCCGCCGGACCAGCGGCCGCGGCAGCAATTGATGGCCTCAAGGCCGCGGTGATGCTGGCCGCGGGTGCGGCCGAGTTCGGCGAGGAGATCTCGACGATCGCGAATCGACAGTCCCCGGTTCGCCCGGATCCCCCGCTGACCATCATCTCCGCGGCGGAGCTCGGGCCGGGCGAGTGCGATGCGATCGTCATCGGTTCGGGCGCGGGCGGCGCCTTCGCTGCCCTCGAACTCGCGCGTGCGGGTCTCGACGTACTCGTTCTTGAAGAAGGTGAGCGCTGGGATTCGGCCCGGATCCGGGCCGAGAATCCGGTGCGCCGGTTCGCCGGGATGTACCGCGACGGCGGTTCGACCGTGGCGATCGGTGCGCCCCCGATCGCGCTGCCAACCGGGCGCGCGGTCGGCGGGACGACGGTCGTCAACTCGGGCACCTGCTTTCGGCCCCCGGACGCGATCATCGCCCGCTGGCGCGATGAGCATGGGACGGAGCTCGCAGGTGATGGCTTTGAGGCCCGCCTGGCCGGTGTCGAGGAGGCCAGCGGCGTCGGTCCGGTCCCGATGGAAGTCATGGGCCGAAACGGTGAAATCGCCCTCGCCGGCGCCGACGCTCTCGGCTGGCGCGCCGGCCCACTTGCTCGCAACGCGCCTGGTTGCCGCGGAGCGTGCCAATGCGCGATCGGCTGCCCGAACAACGCCAAGGTGGGCGTCCACCTGAGCGCGCTGCCCGTGGCGTGTGCCGCCGGCGCGCGGATCGTCACGGGCCTCCGCGTCGAGCGGCTGCTGGTCGACCGGGGCCGGGCCGCCGGGGTTTTGGCACGCCGTGGCGACGGCAGCGAGCTCGAGCTGCGCGCGCCGAAGCTGATCGTGGCGTGCGGCGCGATCGAGACGCCGCCGCTCCTGCGCCGTAGCGGGCTCGGATCGCATCCGCGGCTCGGCCGCGGCCTCTCGATGCACCCGGCGCTTGCCGTTGCGGGCTCGTTTGCCGAGCCGGTCGTGGCCTGGCGCGGGGTGATGCAGAGCGCCGGGATCGAGGAACTTCACGAACGCGACGGGATCCTGATCGAGGCGACCTCGAGCCCGCCGGGGATGGGCGCCCTCACCTACGCCGCCGTAGGGCGTGAACTCGTCGCGACGCTCGAGCGCGCGGACCACACGGCGAGCCTGGGCGCGATGATCGCTGACGGCCCCTCGGGTCGCGTGCACGGCAGTCGCCGGCCGTTGATCACTTACCGGATAGCCCCGAGCGACGCGGGCCGTTTGCGGCGGGCACTTGCGGCGTGCGCGCGGGTTCTGCTCGCCGCGGGCGCGGAGCGCGTCGAGTTGGGCGGTGGTCTGCCGGCCGCCACATCTGATGATCAGCTCGACGAGCTGGCGGGCGGTGTGGACCTGCGCCGCCTGCGACTCGCGGCGTTTCACCCCAGCGGCACCGCGGCGGCGGGCTCGCGCCCGGAGCACCACCCGGTTGGCCCACGTGGGGCGCTGAGAGGGGTCGGGGGTGTCTGGGTCGCCGACGGCTCGATCCTGCCCACCTGTCCGGGCGTCAACCCGCAGATCTCGATCATGGCGTTGGCCGCCGGGGTGGGGGAGGCGGCCGCGACGGGGTAGTAGCGACGTTCGATGCTACGACTTCGCTTCCAGCCTGGGCGAACATCCGTTCGCCCTCGTACAATCAGCGCCTGATGCCACGTCAGGACGAAATCGTCGTATCCGGAGCGCGCGCCCACAACCTCAAGGGCATTGACGTTACGTTGCCGCGAGACGCGCTCGTCGTCGTCACCGGCCTCTCGGGTTCGGGCAAGTCGAGCCTCGCGTTCGACACGATCTACGCCGAGGGCCAGCGGCGCTATGTCGAGTCGCTCTCGGCCTATGCGCGCCAGTTCCTGGGGCAGATGGAGAAGCCCGACGTCGACTCGATCGAGGGCCTGTCGCCGGCGATCTCGATCGATCAGAAGACGACCTCGCGCAACCCCCGCTCGACGGTCGGCACCGTCACCGAGATCTACGACTACCTGCGCCTGCTGTGGTCGCGAATCGGCAAGCCCCACTGTTACAACTGCGGCGAGCCGATCGCCGGCCAGTCGCTCGAGCAGATAACCGACCGGGTGATGACCGTCGAGGAGGGCGCCAGGTTCATGGTCATGGCGCCCGTCGTTCGCGGCCGCAAGGGCGAGTACGGAAAGATGCTCGCCGAAATGCGCGCGCAGGGCTATGCGCGCGCGCTGATCGACGGTGAGCTGCGGCGCCTCGACGAGGACATCGACCTCGACAAGAAGTTCAAGCACGACATCTCGATCGTCGTCGACCGCCTGGTGATGAAGGAGGGGCTGCGCAAGCGCCTGGCCGAGTCACTCGAGGCGGCTTCGCAGCTCGCGGAGGGACTCGTCGAGATCCAGAACACCGAATCCGGCGAGAGCACGCTCTATTCCGAGCGCTTCGCGTGTCTCAACTGCGGCACCTCGATGCCGGAGCTCGAGCCAAGGATCTTCTCGTTCAACTCGCCGCACGGCTGCTGCCCGCGCTGTCACGGGCTCGGCTTCCAGCGGGTGATCGATCCCGAGCTGATCGTTCCCGACCCAACCCTCTCGATCT
Source organism: uncultured Solirubrobacterales bacterium (assembly GCA_963746215.1). Classification (GTDB taxonomy): domain Bacteria; phylum Actinomycetota; class Thermoleophilia; order Solirubrobacterales; family 70-9; genus WHSW01. The sequence continues at coordinate 123,467 of CAVVAT010000006.1, read as the reverse complement.
CAGAGGGCGCGCTGGAACCGTGGGTCAAGGCGGCGTCGATCTACCACCGCCGGCTGCTCGAGGCAGTTGCCGAGGCGAACGGCATCGATACAGACGTCGCCTGGCGTGACCTGCCCGACACGGCCCGCGAGCTGCTGCTCGAGGGCACCGGCGACGACCGCCACACGATCTCCTACCGCAACCGCTTCGGGCGCCAGCGCAAGTACACGGTGCGCTTCGAGGGAATGCTCCACAGCCTTCACCGCCGCTACGAGAACACGGATTCCGAGAACACCCGCGACAAGGTCGAGGCGCTGATGGCGCTGCGGCCCTGTCAGGACTGCCACGGCGCCCGCCTGCGGCCGGAGAGCCTCGCTGTTTCGGTCGGCGGCCTCAACATCTACGAATACACCCAGCTCTCGGCGCGGCGTGCGCTGGAGTGGATCGAGGCGCTCGAGCTGACCGAGACCGAGCGCGCGATCGCGCGGCTTGTGGTCCGCGAGATCGGCGAGCGGCTGCGCTTCCTCGACTCGGTCGGCATCGGCTACCTCTCGCTCGAGCGCTCTGCGACAACCCTCTCGGGCGGCGAGGCGCAGCGGATCAGGCTCGCGACGCAGATCGGGTCCAGCCTGGTCGGTGTCCTCTACATCCTCGATGAGCCCTCGATCGGCCTGCACCAGCGCGACAACGAGAAGCTGATCGGCACGCTCGAGCGCCTGCGCGACATCGGCAACACGGTGATCGTGGTCGAACACGACGAGGGGACGATCCGCGCGGCGGATCACGTCGTCGACCTCGGGCCCGGAGCGGGCGAGCACGGGGGAGAGATCGTTGCGGAGGGCACCGCGGAGGAGATCCAGCGCCAGCCCGGCTCGCTCACAGGCCAGTTCCTGTCCGGCGAGCGCGAGATCGCGGTTCCCGAGCACCGCCGCAACTCGAGTGGCGAGCTCGTCGTCCACGGCGCCCGCGAGCACAATCTCAAGGGACTCGATGTGAGCTTCCCGCTCGGCGTCTTCACGGCGGTCACCGGTGTCTCCGGCTCGGGCAAGTCCACGCTCGTCAACGAGATCCTCTACCGCTCCGTCGCCAACCGCCTCCACCGAGCGCGGCTGCGGCCGGGCGCACATGACCGCATCGACGGCGTCGAGCAGATCGACAAGATCATCAACATTGACCAGTCGCCGATCGGGCGCACGCCACGGTCCAACCCGGCCACCTACACGGGAATCTTCGACCACGTCCGCAAGCTCTACTCGGGCACCCGCGAGGCACGTGCGCGCGGCTACAAGCCCGGCCGATTCAGCTTCAACGTCAAGGGCGGGCGCTGCGAGGTCTGCCGCGGCGACGGCCAGATCAAGATCGAGATGCACTTCCTGCCCGACGTCTACGTCCCCTGCGAGCAGTGCCACGGCGCGCGCTACAACCGCGAGACGCTTGAGGTTCGATACAAGGGCAAGTCGATAGCCGACGTCCTCGCGATGCCGGTGGGCGAGGCGGTCGAGTTCTTCGCGCCGGTGCCGAAGATCGCGCGCCGGCTACGGACGCTGCACGACGTCGGCCTCGACTACGTCCGGCTCGGCCAGCCGGCGACCCAGCTCTCAGGTGGTGAGGCGCAGCGTGTGAAGCTCGCAACCGAGCTCTCCAAGGTCGCCACCGGAAACACGCTCTACATCCTCGACGAGCCCACCACCGGGCTTCATTTCGCCGACGTCGAGCGGTTGCTCGAGGTTCTTGATCGGCTCGTGGAGCAGGGCAACTCCGTGATCGTGATCGAGCACAACCTCGACGTGATCAAGACCGCCGACCATCTCATCGACCTCGGGCCTGAGGGTGGCGACGCGGGCGGGGAGATCATCGCCACCGGTACGCCGGAGCAGATTGCCGGATCGCCCACGTCGTACACGGGCCGGTTTCTGCGCGACGTCGTCGAGGCGACCGAGCCGGCCCCGAAGCCACGCCGAACGAAGCGCAAGCGCGAGCCGGTCGCAGCCTGAGCTTCAGCCGGCCTTGGGCTCGTCGGGCTTGAGGTCGAGTACCGAGGCGTCGCGGCGCGTGTTGCGACTGGGGATGCTCAACGGGCGCGGTGCTTGGCGCGACTGCTCCAGCCTCACCGAGAGCTCGCGCACGGTCCGTTCGAGTTCGGACATTCGGGCGCGCTGCTCCTCGAGACGGCCGCCAAGTTCGGCGCCGAGCGTTCTCACCGCCTGCTGCATCTCTTCCGCTGCCTGCTGCATCGCCTCGAGTCCCTGATCGAGCTCGAGCGACTTGAGGTTTACGCGGGCGTCGCGCTTGGCCTCGGCGTCGACCGCCGTGCGGGCCAGCGTGACGAGCTCGCGTGATTGCGCGGCAAGCCAGCGCAGCGACTCGTGGCGCAGTCGTGCGACCTCACGCTGAAGCTTCGCCTCCGCACGGTCGGCAGCTTCCTGCGCGACGCGACCGGCGTAGCCAGCGAGCTCCGCCGAGTTCTGTGGACCGTCGTCCATCGATGTCATGGTCACCGAACCTTTCGGCATCTGCGCTGATTCTCCGTGTCGCGGGACATTTCCTGCGCCTCGTCAGGCGACGGTCACCCCCTCGGTGAGCACCCGAATCACCTCCTGGCTCCACGGATCGTCCTTGACGCCGCCGGGCGCCAGGGTCGCCTTCGCGCCCTCGTCCGGGATTCGAGCGTCAGCATCGTCAAACCCATCTGCTGCTGGGTGCTGACTCGCAGGCCGGCGCGTTCCCAGACCCCGGCCTCATCCTGAAGGTTGTAGTCGCGGCCGCGGAGCTTGTACTTGAAGGCATGGAGCTTGGTAGGCGTGACCACGAGAAAGACCTGGTTTGGCAGTCCGCCCGCCTTGTTCTTGTTTCGCAGTGAGTTGGCGCCGTACACGAGTGCGCCGATCTGAGACTTCGAGATCGCGAAGTTGCTGGCAGCCCCACCGCGTCGAAACGGCGCGACCGCGATCACCGGTTCGGCAACCTTCTCCTGCGCGAGCCTCCGGAACTTCTCGCGGTACTCCGCAGCGGTTTCGTTGCTGATGTCGAACCGACCCATCCTTGGCACCCCTTTTCGTTCGTTGCGGGCGACCCTAACCGGGCGCGCGCGATCTGCCAAGGTGGCGCCGATGGCATCTCGCGCCGCCTGGCGAACCTGGTTGATCAAGCGCCGCTGGTACGAGCGCAACCACCGGCTGCGCCGCCGCGTGCGGATCAACCGCCACATGGCCGCCGCCGGAGCTTTCATTCGCTATCCGATCGAGGGCGAGGTGCTCGAGGGCCTCGACTCCGGCCGTCTCGTGATCGGCGAGAACACCTTGCTGGAGCCCGGGTGCTGGCTGACGCTTGGGCCCGAGGCGCGGATCGAGATCGGGCAGGAGTGCTTTCTCAACCGGGGGACGATGCTCGCGGCCTCGTCACGGATCGAGATCGGCGACTACGTGATGTTCGCCAATGGCTGTTTCGTGGGCGACGCCGCCCATCGCCACGACGACCCGGACACGCCGGTCACCCGCCAGGGCTTCGAGCCTGGGCGGCCGGTCAAGATCGGCTCGAACGTGTGGTTCGGCGTCAATTGCGCCGTCACCGGAGGGGTCGAGATCGGCGACCGCGCCGTAATCGGGGCGAACTCGGTGGTCACCCGAGACATCCCCGCGGGTACCGTTGCTGCGGGGGCGCCCGCGAAGGTGATCAAGGAGATCGAGTTCAAACCGAGCGAGAACGGTTAGAGAGGAGCGGATGCGAACAATCGTCACAGTCCTGGCCATTGCAGCGGTGGCGGTGGCAACCGGATGCGGGGATTCGGACGAGCCCGAGCAGCCAACGGTTTCCGTGACCGTTTCGACCACGTCGGCCGAAACGACGACCACGCCACCCGATACGACGATCACAGACGACGAGGCGGCGACCGGTGGCGACGCCGACGGCGCGCTCGGACCGATTCTCGCGGTGGCTGGAGTCCTCACCAAGCACGCCACCACGGACGAGGCGTGTCGCAGCTTCGTGACCGAGAACTTCGTCGAGACCGCCTACGGGGGCGAGGAGAACTGCATCGAGGCACGCGAGAGCCAGCCGCTCGCATCCGAAGTGACCCTTGACGACAAGGCTGAAAACACGGCGACGCACATGACGGTCATCCCCACGGGGGGCCCGTATGACGGAGCCAAGGTCGAGGTCGACGTCGTCGAGGTGGACGGGCGCTACAAGGTCGACGCGCTGACCGCGGACATCCCAGCCGGACCGTGATGCTGGGCCCGACAGGGCTCGTCCGCTGTGGCACGTACTCAATCGTCGCTCGTGATCCGGCCACGGGAGAGCTCGGCGTAGCGGTTCAGTCGCACTGGTTCTCGGTCGGGTCCATCGTCACGTGGGCACGCCCAGGCATCGGCGCGGTCGCGACGCAGTCAATCGCGGAGCCGGCCTACGGCCCGCGGCTGCTTGAGCGTCTTGGCGCCGGCGAGGATCCAGCCGCCGCGCTCGCCGAGGAGCTGGCCTCCGATCCGCTCGCACGCTTCCGCCAGGTCGCGGTTGTCGACGGTCACGGTCGCGTCGCCGTCCACACGGGCGACGGTTGCATTGCGGCCGCCGGCGACATCCAGGGCGACGGGTTCAGCGCTCAGGCGAACATGATGTCCTCGGAGGACGTCTGGCCCGCGATGTCAGCGGCGTTCACCGGCTCAGACGGCAGCCTCGACCGCAGGCTGCTGGCCGCCCTCGAGGCCGGCGAAGCGGCCGGTGGCGACATCCGCGGCCGCCAGTCCGCGGCCCTGCTGGTCGTCGCGGCCGAGGGCGAGTCATGGCGTGCGGGCACCGACCTCCGCGTCGAAGACTCGCCGGATCCGCTGGGCGAGCTGCGCAGGCTCGTCGACCTCCACGACGCCTACGAGCTGGCCGACCGCGCCGACACGCTCGCGGGCGAGGAGCGCACGACCGAGGCAGCGGCGCTGTACGCGGGCGCCGCAGCCGCTGCGCCGGACAGCGCGGAGCTGGCCTTCTGGGCCGGCCTCGGGATCGCGGCAACGGGCGACCTCGAGGCGGGCGCCGAGCGCGTCGGCGGCGCAATTGCGGCCAGCCCCGGCCTCGGTGAGCTCCTCACACGCCTCGAGCCCGAGATCGCACCAAGCGCGGCCGCCGTGCGCGAGCGGCTCGCTGGCACGTAGAACGGGCCGAGCCCGAAGGCCCGGCCCGTCTGCAATCCCCCTTGTCCTGCCGCTTGCGGTGCGTCAGACGCCGTGTGGCGCCGGGCCGCGACCGAGATGGAAGGTCTCCATCAGCCGCGGGATCCAGACCAGGGCGGAGACGCCGAACAGCACGTAGATGACGTCGGTGACCGTGCCCGTGCCAAACACCTCAGTGATGACGTTGGTGTCGAACAGCGACACGATCGCCCAGTTGAGGGCCGCGATGACCATGAGCAACAGAGCCAGCGGCTCGAACTTCTTGACCATCTCCATTTCCGCCACCTCGCCTTTCTGCGAAGCCTTCCGCACTCAGATAAGTGCGGATCGTCACGAGGATTTAACCCACGCGGCAGGCATGGTTACGCGGCTGTGCAGGTGTTTTCAGATCTCGGTCGCGGACCAGTCGCCGCCGAACGTTTCGGCACCCGTGATCGCGTCGCCCTCGAGATAGCGCCTGAACGCCTCGAGCTCGACCGGGTCGATCACGTAACCGTGCTCCGGACCCGGGAAGGCGCGCTCGCGCACCTCGGCCGCATATGCGGCAACCCCGGCGACCATCTGCTCGCGGACCTCGGCGTAGCGCTTGACGAACTTCGGCGAGTGCCCGCCGAAGATGCCGAGCAGGTCGTGGAAGACGAGCACCTGGCCGTCGGTCGAGCCACCGGCGCCGATCCCGATCACGGGGATCGTCATGCGCGTCATCAGCGCCTCGCTGACGTCTGCGGGGACGGCCTCGAAGACGATCGCGAAACAACCGGCCGCCTGAAGGGCCAGTGCCTCGTCGGCGATCATCGATGCACTCCCGGCGGTCTTACCCTGAGCCTTGAACCCGCCCAGCGCGGTGGCCGTCTGCGGCGTCAGCCCCACATGGCCCATCACCGGAATGCCGGCACGGATGATTGCCCGGGCCCGGTCGACGGAGCTGCCGCCTCGCTCGAGCTTGACCGCATCGCATCCGGCCTCCTTGACGAAGCGCATCGCGCTGGCCACAGCCTGCTCGTCGGAGCTCTCGTATGAGCCGAACGGCAGGTCGCCGACGAGAAGCGGTGTCTTCAGGCCGCGGCGCACCGCCGAAGCGAGCATGACCATCTCGTCGAGGCCGACGGGAACGGTCGAGTCGTAGCCGAGAACGGTCATCGCCGCCGAGTCGCCGACGAGCACCATGTCGACCTCGGCCGCCTCCGCGACCTGGGCCGAGGGGTGGTCGTATGCCGTGACCATCACGATCGGCTCGGCGTTCAGCTTCATCTCGGCGATCCGTGGCAGCGTCACCTTGGCGCGCTTGACGGGATCGGGCTGGGTGGGTTCTGACTTGTGAACACTCATTGCGGGTCCTCCTTGGAGTCCAGCGCGGGGATGCCGCTGCCGGCTCGTGGTTCGATCACCAGATTGTCGATCAGACGGGCGGGGCCTACCCGCGCGGCGACGGCAATAAGCACGGGCCTGCCGTCGAAAGTTTCCACCGGGGTGAGCCGCTCAGCGTCGCGCGCCTCGAGGTAGTCGGGCTCGATACCGGCGGCCGTGAGCTCCGCCTGCGCCTGCCGAAGGGCTCGCGCAACATCGACCTCGCCGGCGGCGACCGCGGCCTCGGTCGCCCTGAGGGCGCGGCTGAGCGCCGCCGCTCGGGTGCGGTCGTCGCCCTCGAGGTAGATGTTGCGCGAGCTGCGCGCGAGCCCGTCCTCCTCGCGGACGGTCGCAACTACGAAGATCTCGACCGGGAAGTCGAGGTCGGCGACCATCCGGCGCACCACCAGCGCCTGCTGGGCGTCCTTCTGGCCGAAGAAGGCCAGGTCGGGGCCGGCGCAGTTGAGCAGCTTGGCGACCACGGTCGTCACCCCGCTGAAGTGCTCGGGACCGCGTTGCGACGGATCGCCGTCGAGAACATCCACGAGCTCGCCGGAAACGGCCACCGTCGTCGCGAAGCCCTCGGGATAAATCTCGTCCACCGCCGGCGCAAAGACGATGTCGACGCCGGCTGCCTCGGCGAGTTCGAGGTCGCGCTCCTCGTCGCGGGGGTAGGCGGCGAGGTCCTCGCCGGGGCGAAACTGCGCCGGGTTGACGAAGAGACTCATGACGACGACCTCGGATCGCTCCCGCGCGGCGTGCAGAAGGGCCAGGTGCCCCTCATGCAGGGCACCCATAGTCGGCACAAGGCCAATCGTTTGACCGTCGCGCCGCGTCGGTCTCAACTCGGCGCGCAACTCAGCCTTGGTGCGGAGAACCTTCACGAGCCGTCCTCGGCGATCGCGCGGGTTCGCTCGGCGAGTGCCTCATAGAGCGGGACGAGCTCCGGGGCGCGCTCGCGCAGGGCCTCCAGGTGGCGGGCGACCGTGGCCTCGTCGCCGCGGGCGATCGGCCCGGTCAGCGCGTCGGCACCGCGTTCGGACCAGTTCGCCGCCGTGCGCAGGACCAGGGGCACGAGTAGCTCGCGGGCTCCTGGCGTGATTCCGCCGAGCAGCTGCGCCGCCGACTCCTCGAGCGCCACGAGGAAGTTCGAGGCGATCGCTGCGGCGGCGTGGTAGGTCGCGCGGTCAGCGTCGGCGACCTCGAACGCGATCATCCCGAGGCGCTCGGCCAGGGATCGGGCAAAGGCCAGCGCCTCGGCGTCCGAGCCGGCGACGGCGCACGGACAGCCGGTGAAGTCCGATGCAGCGTCGGGGATCGTCTGTAGGGGGTGCAGCGAGAAGGTCTGCGCGCCTGCTGCCGCGAGCGCGTCGAGGCCGGTGGCTCCACTCGTGTGGCCGATTAGGCGCAGCCGGCCTGTGGATGAGGCCAGCGCGGCGGCAGCATTCGCGATCTCGGAGTCGGGAACGCAGAGGAGTGCGGCGTCCGCCTGCTTGGCGATGGCAGCGGCGTCGTCGCGGCCGGCGGTCAATACCTCGAGACCTGCGCCGCGGGCTGCGCTGGCGATAGAGCCGCCGACACGGCCGAGGCCAACGACCGCGAGCGTGGTCGAGGTCGGCGCTTGCGCGCTGATCGGGTGGGCCCGTTCCAGTTCCGGCATAAGGAGAGCGTCCACGCCCGGATTCGGGTCGCGGCGTAAGCCAAATTCTACCGACGCAGCGGGGATGTTTTCCAGGCAGGCTCCGATCGCGGAGCGAAGCGAAGCGGAGGTGCGCCGCTGTTGAGGCGTCTTCTTCGTGCGCGTGGTTACGATCCGGCCGTGCCGATCTATGAGTTTCGCTGCGGCTCCTGCGGGGAGCGCTTCGAGGCGCTCGTCGACGTCGGCACGGCGAGCGAGGAATGCCGGCTATGCGGTGCCTCCGGCGCCGAGCGCGTGCTCTCGCCTCAGGCAGCGCCCTTCGGCCTCGTGCACAGCCCCGGGTCGGCCAAGCGCCAGGAGGCGCGCAACGCCGAGCTGCGGACCAAGACCAAGGCCGACTTCAAGCAGCGCCGCGCTGCGGCGCGCAAGGCGAAGGCCAAGAAGCCGTGACGGCCGAGGAGCGCCGCCAGGCGCTGATCGAGCTCTATCGCGAGGTCTCGGAGTGCACGCGGTGCCCGCTTTATGTCGAGCGCACCAGGGCCGTCTTCGGCTCCGGCAATGCCGACGCCAACTTGATGTTCATCGGCGAGGCCCCCGGCGCCGAGGAGGATCGCCAGGGCGTGCCGTTCGTCGGGCGGGCCGGGCAGCTGCTCAACAAGCTCCTCGAGGGAATCGAGATGAAACGCGAGGATGCGTTCATCGCGAACATCCTCAAGAGCCGCCCGCCGGGAAACCGCGACCCCCAGCCCGACGAGATCGAGGCCTGCTGGCCGTACCTCGAGCGTCAGATCGCGCTGATCGAGCCGCGCGTGATCGCCACGCTTGGCAACTTCGCGACAAAGAAGATCACCGGTAGTCAGACCGGAATCACCCGCGTGCGCGGCGTGCCGCAGGTTCACGCCCTTGGCGGCAGGACGGTTTTCGTCTTTCCGCTCCTGCACCCGGCGGCGGCACTGCGGACTCCATCGCTCGTCGAGACCCTGCGCGAGGATTTCGCGAAGCTGCCGGCGCTGCTCACCGAGCCGCTGCCCGAGCTCGAAGGCGCGGCAGCGGCCGAGGACGAGCCAGGCGACGAGAACTCGCGACCGGACCCGGCCTCTCAGCTCGACCTCTTCGCTTGAGCGGGGAGATCAGCGACGGCCCCACCGCGACGGAGGCGGCGGGGGCGAGGCTCGCAGGGGGGCTGGTGGCGGGGGATGTCGTGCTCGTCACCGGCGAGCTCGGGGCGGGGAAGACCACGTTCGTTCGCGGCGCGTGCGCCGCCCTGGGCATCGAGGGGCCGGTCACCTCGCCGACGTTCACCCTCGGACGCCGCTATCGCGGACAGGTGTCCGTCTCACACCTCGACCTGTACCGGCTCGAATCGCTGGGCGCGGAGGAACCCGGGATGCTCGACGACTACCTGCGGGCGGACTCGATCGCGTTCGTCGAGTGGCCGCCGAACGCCGCTGAGCTCGACCTCGCCGACGGGGTCAGGATCGCGGCGCGGGTCGAACTTCGTCACGCCGGTGGTGACCGGCGCGAGCTGACGATTACGGAGAGTCCCCGTTAGTAAGGTCGTCGAGCCGCTGCTCGGCGTCCTCACGAATCTGCTCGGCCTGCTCTCGGATCTCGTCCGCGGTCGGGCCGGCCTCGTCGCGCAACTCGTCGAGTTGTTGCTCGGCGTCCTCGCGAATCTGGTCGGCCTGCTCCCGGATCTCATCCGCCGTCGGGGCGTTCTCGCGAATGTCGTCGCCGATCTGCTCGGCCTCTTCGCGGACGTCATCGGCGGCCTGATCGATCCTGTCCTGGGCGTCTTCTCCGCAGGCACCAAAGGTGATGGCCGCGGCGACCGTACCGGCGAGGACGAGGACGTTATGTCTACGGAGTCGAGAAATCACTCGAATAGTCTGACCGACGATGAGCGCGGGCGGGATTCTCGGCCTCGACACCGCGACGGCCGACACGGTGGTCGGGTTTTCGACCGACGGCCGAAGCCTGCTCGAGCTGCGCCGCGGTCCGGCCGACAGCGGACGGCCGGACCACGCGGCAACCGTTCTCGAGCTCGTCGCCGAAGCGGTCGATGCGGCGGGCGGCTGGGAGGCGGTCGATGCCATCGCCGTGGGCGTCGGTCCCGGCACCTACACGGGTCTGCGGATCGGGGTCTCCACGGCGCGTGGGCTCGCTCAGGCGCGCGGCCTTGGGCTCATCGGCGTCAGCTCGTTGCAGGTACTCGCCCGCGGGATCGGCGAGACGGGTCCCGGCCGCGAGCAGCTGGCGCTGATCGACGCCCGCCGCAAGCAGGTATTTGGTGCGCTCTACGACGCCGCCGGGGAGCCGGTCTGGGAGCCGTTCGTGGCCGATGTGGACGAGCTCGGCCGTCGGCTTGCCGAGCGGCCGGAGCGGGCGCTGGCCGCGGGTGACGGGGCGCTACGATTTCGCGAGCAGCTCGAGGCCGTGAACGTGGAGATCCTGCCCGGCACGGACCCGGCACATCGGATCGCGGCGCGCCATCTGGGCGCGATCGCCGCGGGGGACGAGCCGGGGCCGCCTGAGCGGGTAACGCCCCTCTATCTGAGACGACCCGATGCGGAGATATGGCGTGAGCAACGAGATCGCAACCCAGGGACCGGCTGAGGACGCTTTGGCCGGCCTGCAGGTGCGGCCGCTCGTCTACGGCGACCTGCCGGCCGTGCTGGCAATCGAGCGGCGTTCGTTCCCGACCCCCTGGTCGCTCGCGATGTTCGTCCTCGAGATCTCGAAGCCGTCGGGGATCTGTCTCGGGATCTTCGACGCGCGCGGCCTGGTGGGCTACCTCGTGTGCTCGCGCTACGTAGACGTCTGGCACCTGATGAACATCGCCGTCGACCCGGATCGCCGCCGCGAGGGAGTGGCGCGCGCGCTCATGCTGGAGATGCTCGAGAGGGCCGGATCCGGGGCCCGGTTCACGCTCGAGGTGCGGACCTCCAACGCTGGCGCCATTCGTATGTACGAGCGCTTTGGCTTCCGGCCCGCCGGGCACCGCCGCCGTTACTACCACGACAACGGCGAGGACGCCCTCATCATGTGGCTTGAAGGGAGCGGCGAAGCCGCTCGCAGTGTTTCTTGATCCTCGCGATCGAGACCTCGTGCGATGACACCTGCGCCGCCGTAGTCGACGGCGGGGCGATTCGCTCGAACATCATCTCTTCTCAGGCGGATGCCCATGCCGTTTTCGGCGGCGTCGTCCCCGAGGTCGCCTCGCGCCATCACCTCGAGCTGATCAACCCGATCGTCGACGCTGCGCTCGGCAAGGCGGGGGTGGAGCTCGGCGATCTGGACTCGATCGCGGTAACCCGCGGCCCGGGCCTGATCGGCGCCCTGTTGGTTGGCGTGAGCGCCGCAAAGGCGCTTGCCGCCGCAACGTCGAAGCCAATGGTCGGCGTCGACCACCTCCACGGCCACGTGGCCGCCAACTTCCTCGATCCGGATCCGCTCGAACCGCCGTTTCTCTGCCTGATCGCGAGCGGTGGCCACACGCTGTTGGCCGGCGTGACCGCGCACGACTCGTTCGATCTCCTCGGCCAGACGCTCGACGACGCGGCGGGCGAGGCTCTCGACAAGGCCGCGCGTCTGCTCGATCTCGGGTATCCCGGGGGCCCGGCGATCGAGCGCGCCGCCGTCGACGGCGATCCGACCGCCTTCGAGTTCCCGCGTGCGATGACCAACGATCCTCGCCTCGACTTCAGCTTCAGCGGCCTGAAGACGGCGCTTCTCTACGCGGTTCGCGATCTCGGCGAGGAGGCGGCGCGCGTGCGCTCGGCGGACCTCGCCGCGAGCTTCCAGGCCGCGGTCGTCGGCCAACTCGTCGCCAAGCTGCGCCGCGCGATCCGCCGCGACGGCGGATGGCGAGCGGTCGCAATCGGCGGCGGCGTGGCCGCCAACACGCTGCTTCGCGACAGCGTGGCCGAGCTCTGCGCCGCGGAGGGTCTCGAGCTGAAGCTGGTCGCCCGCGATCTCTGCACCGACAACGCCGCGATGATCGCCTCGGCCGCTCGATATCTCGAACCGACGCCGTACCCCGCGTATCTCAGCTGGGACGCTGCGGTCTAGTGCTCGTAACCCTCTATGGCCGCCCTGGCTGCCATCTGTGCGACGAAGCGCGCGACGCGATCGCCGACTTTGTCGATGACCGGATCGAGCTCCGCGAGATCGACATCGAGAGCGAAGATCGCCTGCTAAAGCGCTATCTCGAGCGGATTCCCGTGGTCGAGGTCGATGGCCGGATCGTCAGTGAACTCGTCTTCGACCGTGACGCGTTCACGCGCGCCCTGCATACTGTCGGCCCGTGACCGAGCCAACAATCACCGAGAACGGCGCTGACGATGGCGCTGTGGCCACCGATGGCGACCGCCTCTCGCTTGGCGTTGCCGCGCGCCTCTCGCGCTACCTCCAGGTGCTGATCCAGGCGCGCAAGATGGGCCGCGAGACGATCTCCTCGCAGGAGTTGGCCGAATACACGCACATCAACTCGACCCAGATCCGCCGCGACCTGTCCGGCTTTGGCAAGTTCGGCAAGCGCGGTGTTGGCTACCGCGTCGAGTCGCTCGTGGGCGAGATTCGCAAAATCCTCCACACCTCTGGCCAGCACAACATCGCGTTGTTCGGGGCGGGCAACCTCGGCCAGGCGATCGCCAGCTCCGACATCTTCGCCGACCACGGCTTTCGCATCGTCGCGATCTTCGATGCCGACCCAAAGGTCGTCGGCTCGGAATTCGGCGGTGTCCCGGTGCGTGGGCTCGACGACCTCACCCAGGTGGTCAACGACGACGAGGTGGTCGTCGGCGTCCTCGCGGTACCGGCGAAGGCGGCGCAGGTGGTTGCCGATCAGCTCGTCGAGGCCGGCGTCAAGATCATCTTCAACTACTCCGAGCAGCTGCTGCAGGTCCCGCCTGAGGTCACCGTCCACACCTCGAGCCCCGCGGTCGACCTGCTGTACGCGCTGTACTTCTACCTCGCGTAGGTAGGCGTTCCTGAAAGACTGCGGCCGCCCGTGAGAGAGGTCGCCGACAGCCTCAATTTGGATCGCGCCCGTGAGACTTTCGAGGACTCGCAGGACTTCACCGTGGGCATCGAGGAGGAGTTCGCCCTCGTCGACCCCGACAGCCTCGAGCTCGTTCACCGCTTTGAGGAGCTTCACGCGGCGTGCCAGGAGGACGAACTGCTCGCCGATTCGGTCGCCGGCGAGCTGATCGACACCGAGATCGAGATTCGCTCGGGGCGCGGCGAGACCTTCGCCGATGCGGTTGAGCGTCAGGCCGAGCACCGCAAGCGGCTGTTCGCCAAGGCCGAGGGGCTCGGAATCGCGCTGGTCGCGGCCGGGACGCACCCCTGGGCCAGCTACCTCGACCAGCAGATCATCGATACCGAGCACTACAACCGCCTGCGCGAAGAGCTGCGCTGGGTGGCGCAGCGCAACAACACCTGGAGCCTGCACGTCCACGTGGGGGTGGGTGGCGCCGATCGCGCGATCGCGGTCACCGATCACCTGCGCGAGACGCTGCCACCGCTGCTGGCCGTTTCGGCCAACTCACCCTTTCTCGACGGGCAGGACAGCGGCCTGCACTCGGTGCGCTCGGAGATCTTCACCCGCACTTTCCCGCGCTGTGGCGTCCACGAGCCGTTCGGGTCCTGGCGGTCCTACGCCGAATTCATCGACCTCCTCACCCAGACGGGGCGGATCGTCGAGTCGACGCAGCTGTGGTGGAGCGTGCGCCCTCACCACGCCTTCGGGACCGTCGAGCTGCGTATCTGCGACGCGCAGACGCGTGGGGGCGAGGCCACCAACCTGGCCGCTCTGATCACCGCATGCATCGCCCAGTCGGCGTTGGACTACGACGACGGCCGCCTCGGCGAGCCGCTCGGCGGCCGCGCGATCGAGGAGAACCTCTGGCAGGCGATCCGCCACGGCCTCGACGGCAGCCAGATCGATTTCGAGCGTCGTGAGGCGATCGCGACGAAGGAGGCGCTGGAGCGAATGCTCGAGTGGACGGCGCCGGCTCGCGACGCGCTCGGCCTCGACGTCGACCTGCCTGACACCAACGGTGCTCAGCGAGCGCGAGCGGCGCTCGAGGACGGCGAGCCGCTTGCCGAGGTCTACCGCGCGATCGCCGCCGAGACCGCCGCCACGTACGGCGCTATTTCTTGACGACCCGCCATCGGTAGGTCGTAGCGGCCCCCTCGTTTCCGAGTGCGTCGACCGCTCGTACGGCGAAGGTGTGCTTCTTGGCCTTCTTGACCTTGACCTTCTTCGGGCTCTTGCACGACCTGAACTTCGCCTTGTCGAGTGAGCACTCGAAGGTGGCGCCCTTTTCCTTGGACTTGAAGGTGAACCTCGCCTTGTTCGACGAGGTCTGCTTCTTCGGCGTCTTGCCGAGTTTCGGCTTCTTCGGGCCCTTTGCGTCGACCTGAATCGCAACGGACGCTTCCGCGCTCTGGCCGTAGCCATCGGTGCCGCGCACCGTGAACGTGTGCTCGCCGTTCTTCAACCGACCCACCGGCGTGAAGGGCGATCCGCAGGCCGTCGCGTCGCCGTCGATTGCACACGTCGCCGTCGTGCCACGGCCCGTAAGCGTGAACTCGAGCGCCGGTCTAGGTCCGACGGCTGCCGTTGGCGGCGCGATCGCAACGGTAGGCGGCGGCGCGGGGTTCACGGCAACGGCCGCTGGGGCGTCGACCAGCCCCGCGCCGGCATCGAAGATCCCGAAGGCCCCAACAGGGCGCGCGGTCGAGCTCATGGCCTGCTCGACCTGCGCCGGGGTCAGGTCCGGGCGGGCCGAGAGCAAGAGGGCGCTGACGGCGGCGGCGTGTGGCGCTGCTGCCGAAGTACCGGCAAAGCGATTTGCGGATCCGAAAAATGTCGTCAGGCCGCGGTTCGTCGCGGTCATGTCCGGCTTCTCGAGGACTCGCGGCGCTGGAAACGCCGCCGCAGCGGTCGACGTGCCGGTGACCGGGGCGAAGACGCTCGTCACAGGACCGCGGCTGGAGAAGTTCTCAACACGCGAGGAGTCGTTGTAGGGAGCGGCAGCGACGCTGACGGCGGACTCCGCACCGTGGTGACCAAAGATCGTCGGACCCTGGACGTCGGGGGCGGTCACGGCCTGTGTCGCGCTCATGGCGCCAGCTGTGCTGATGAACTTGATCCGCGGAGTGCCGGCGCCCGCATAGCGGCGGATCACTATCCGTAGCGGGGTGGCCGCGGCGAGGGTCGCCGATGCCTGTTCGTTCGCGGTCTGATTGGTGAGGTTGTTCGACTTGTCGACGAAGACGATCTCATTGGCCGCATTGAGCCCGTAGATATCGAAATCGCCAGTAACCCCCTGCTGCGGCTCGGCCCACCCGAGGGCTACTCCAACGTCCGGGCTGAACGTCGCATCGAAGTCGTCGTCGATGCCGGCTCCGGGATCGAAGTCCATGCAACTGTTTGCACCGCCGGCACGATCCGCCAAAACGACCGCCGGGCACGCGGTGGAGCGATACCCGGTCGGCGCCTCATAGGAGCGCAGCCCGTCGCCCCAGTCGTTTGCCGCCGCGGTGAAGAAGGCGACGCCCTGCGCGTTCACGTCGTTGATCGCCTTCGCGATGGGCCCGTCCTGGTAGAAGGGCTCCGTTCCGTAGGTGATGTCGTCGACGATGACGTCGGAGCCTGCGGCTGCGAGGGCCCGGATGTTGTCGGCCATCAAGCTCTGTCCGCCCGAGGCGCTCGCGTAGGCGATGGCGGCTCCCGGAGCGAGGTCATGGACGATCTGCGCCATGGCACGGCCCTCGTCGTTGCACGTGGCCGGGTCGCAGTCCGACTCGCGGACCATCTCCACCGGCGTCGTCCGGCCGCAGCGGTTGCCGATGCCAGGGAGGTCCCCGGCCGCGATGTCATCCGCCGCGTGCGTGGCCGCGACGGCCCGCCGGTCGAACGAGCTCGACATCACGCCGACCTTCACGCCCGTGCCGTCGATGTCGAACTGCGCCCTGGCGACGTCGGCTCGCAGCTGAGCGTCGCCCTCGGAGATGACGAACCCGGGTTCGCAGGGATTGATCGTGTTCGGTATCGAGCCCGACGCGGGCTGGGCGGGTACAGGAGCCAGCCCGCTGGTCTCCGGCTCGACCACCTCCTCGACCGACTCGATCGCATCAACTGCAGCTACCGCGCGGAGATCGCGCTCGCGCACGGCCGCGGTGACGATCCTCAGGCTCTCGCTGACGTGGACGATGTCAGCGCCCGCGGCCCTCAGGGCAGCGAGCGAGTCACCGGGACCGCCAGCCGTGCGAATCTCGACGACCGGGGCGCCATCGATGCGGCTGAGGCTGTTCGGCCCGCGGTTGACGAGTGAAATCGCATCGGCCTGCCGGGCGTCGGACGCTGAGCGCAGGTCGTGTGTCGCAAGCTCCTGCAGGCGCCACGACAGGGGCGAACGCTCATCGATTGGGCCGGCCTCCGCAAGTGCGGTGGTAAGCAGGGCGAGGCCGACGCTCGTAAGCCAGACCAGACGCAACCGAGCACGGGTCAACGCTGCGGCTTCTTCTTGACGACCTTCCACTTGTAGATCGCAACCTCGCCGGCGTTGCCGAGCGCGTCCGTCGCCTCGATCGCGAACGTGTGCTTCTTCGGCTTCGGCTTGGCCTTCTTGACCTTGACCTTCGCTGGGCTCGTGCACGGCTTGAAGAGCTTGTCGTCGACAGCGCACACGAAGCTGGCGCCCGGCTCGCTGGAGAATGTGAACGTTGCCTTTCTCGACTTGGTCTTCTTCTTCGGCCCCTTGCTGATCGTTGGCGCGATCGGCCCGGTGGTGTCGATTGCGAACGAGGCGGAGGCCTGCCCGGTCTGACCGAAGAAATCGATCGCGCTCACCGTGAGGGTGTGACTGCCGTCGGCCAACGTCGCCGACGTGAATGGGGAGGCGCACGCCTGCGCTGTCGTATCCACGGTGCAGGTGAGGGATGCCACATCGCCGGAGGTCGTGAACGCAAAGCCCGGAGTTGTGTCCGCGCTGGTTGGGGCTGGCCGTTCGGTGATCGCGACGGTGGGTGCGGCTGGCGGCTGCCCAGCGATGGCGGCTTGAGCGTCAATCAGGCCCGCGCCCATGGCCGACGGGCCGAACGCGCCAACGGCGCGAGCGGTCGCCTGTTGCGCCGCCTTCACCTGTGTATTGGTTAGCGACGGGTTTGCCTCAAGCTGGAGCGCACCCACGGCGGCTGCATGCGGCGCGGCAGCGGACGTGCCCGAGAAGCGGTTGCCTCCGCCAAAGAAGGTGTTGATGCCCCGGTCCGTCGCGGAGACGTCTGGCTTGGCGAGTACCTGCGGGGCCCCAAGACTGGGCGCGGCGCCCGTCGGCTGAACCGGACCAAACAGGTGCGTTACCGGGCCACGAGAGCTGAACGGCTCCATCGTCGCGCTGTTGTTGAACGGCACCGCGCCAACCGTTTGCGCGGTCGAGGTTCCGTTATGTCCATAGATCGTTGGTCCCTGGACGTCGGGTGCGACGACGGCCTGGGTGGTCTGAATCCGGTTCGCGCCGTTGTCGTTGGATACGAACTTCAGCCGCGGGTTACCCACCCCTGCGTCAAAGCGGTGAATGACGAGTTGGTACGTACCTGCCGGGAGCGTGACGCCGGTCGGGGTCGCCAGGAAATCGAATGGCCGCTGGTCTGCGATGTTGTCCTGGGTGGCGCTGAGCTCGATTGCAGCTCCCGCCGAATCCAACAGATAGAAGTCCAGATCCGTGCCGACAGCTCGCTGAGCTTCGCCCCAGCTCAGTCCGAGCCGCACGGATCCAGTCGTGGTCGTGATCTGGAACATCGAGTCGGTTCCACCGGTGGGGTCGAAGTCCATGCAGTCGTCGGGACCCAGCACGGCTGTAATCACGGGCGGACACGTGGTGCTGCGGTACGCAGGGGCTTCGTAGGAGTTGATCCCAAGACCGTTGTTGTTGAAGGCCATCGTGAAGTACGTGACCCCCTGGGCGGTGACGTCCCGAACGGCATTGGCGATGATCCCGTCTTGGTAGACCGGTTCGTTGAAGTAGATGACGTCGTCGACGATCACCTTGGCGCCTGCGTTGGCGAGTGCCCGGATGTTGGCGGCCATCACGGTGTCGCCTCCAAACGCGGTGGCATATGCCAGTCCGGCTCCGGGCGCGATGTCGTGGACGATCTGCAACATCGCACGACCTTCGTCGCCGCATGTAGTCGGATCGGGGCTGCAGGTGAACTCCTGGAGAACTTCGACCGGTGTCGGTCCGGCCACACGAGTTGGCTGGCCCCGGCAGATCGTTGCTTGCTACGTCGGTGGCGGCTCGCGTCCCTGCGGTCGGCTTCGTGTCGTAGGAGTCGGAGAGCACGCCAACCTTTACGCCGGTCCCGTCGACGTCGAACTGAGTACGAGCGACGCCGGCTCTCAGCTGCACGTTGCCCTCTGAAACGACGCCGGTTGCGCATGGGTTGATCGCCCCCGCGTCGCCGTCGCTTGCGCCGTCGACAGCACCCACCATGGGCGTGATCACCTCTTCGATGAACTCCACGCCGGAAACCGCGGCGGCCGTGCGCAGGTCGCGCTCGTCAACGCTGGCCGTGATCGTGCGGTAGCGCTCGCTGACGTGGATGACATCAGCGCCGGCGCTGCGCAGTCCGGGGAGAGCGTCCGTCGGTTTAGACGTATGGATCTGAACCAAGAGTGCCCGGCCGTCGCGCATGAGGCTGCCGGCTCCGCTGGTTCGCAAGCGAAACCGCCTCCGCCTGCTCGATGTCAGATGCGGATCGCAACTCTGGCGACGAAAGCTCATAGAGCCGATTCGACAGGGTGCCGTCGCCGGGTGCGGTCGCTGCCTGGGCTTCGCCCCCGGACAGCCCCAGGACGATCAACCCGGCGAGCAAGCTTCGGCGCACGTTCAACCTCCATGTAATCGGCCCCCCTGCTGCGGCCGGCATACGGTTCTTATACCGTCGTGCGGATGAGTACGCAAGATCCGGGATCAGAGCCGCCGCAGCAACAGCCTCCGACCGAGGAGGAGATGCAGCGGGCCTTGGAGGAGCAGCTGCGGAAGGTCCGCGTCCAGGACCTTCTGCTCGAAAGCGTGGCCAGCATCCTCAATCTCTCGGCACGGCGGATCGCCAAGCCCGACGAGCAGGACCTGGAGCAGGGCCGGATTGGGATCGAGGCGGTGCGAGCCGTCGTTGACCTGCTCGAGCCCGAGGCGCGCGAACAGGTTCGTGAGGCGCTGTCGCAGGTGCAGATGCTCTACGCCCGCGAGTCGCGTGGTGACGAGGGTGGGGAGCCGGGAGAGGGCGGATCGCCCCCGCCGGAGTCACCGCCGCAGCCACAGGCGCCGCCACCGTCACGCCTGTGGACGCCCGGTTCGTGATGACCGGGCCCTCTGGCGCGTCTTAATCCCGACCGGCTCGCTACAGTAGCCCGCGCTCGCGGCTGGGGATCGTCCTCGGCCGCTTCTGACTGATTAGACCCCTTACGGAGGAACCCCCTTGACCGACTTCCTGACCGACTACGGCGTAGTGATCGCACTTGTGTGCGCCGCCGCCGCAGTGCTCTACGGCGCGCTCGTTACGCAGCGACTGCTGCGACGCTCGCCCGGAAACGATCGGATGCAGGAGATCTCGAACGCGGTTCAGGAAGGCGCCAAGGCCTACCTCAACCGCCAGTACCTGATCATCGGCATCGTCGCGATTCCGCTTGCGATCCTCATCGCGATCCTCCAGGACGTCACGACGGGCATCGGCTTCGTCATCGGTGGTGCGCTCTCCGGTGCGGCCGGGTTCATCGGCATGAACCTCTCGGTACGCGCCAACGCACGCGTTGCCGAGGCGGCCCGCGGCGGCGTGCCGCCTGCGCTCGACGTCGCCTTCAAGGGCGGCTCGGTGACCGGCCTGCTCGTTGTCGGCCTGGCGCTTCTCGGCGTCGCCGGATACTTCGGGATCCTGGTCGCCACCGACCACACCGACAAGGAGGCCGTCGACGCGCTCATCGGCCTCGGCTTCGGTGGCTCGTTGATCTCGGTCTTCGCCCGTCTCGGCGGCGGCATCTTCACCAAGGCCGCCGACGTCGGTGCCGACCTCGTCGGCAAGGTCGAGGCCGGTATCCCCGAGGACGACCCGCGCAACCCCGCCGTGATCGCCGACAATGTCGGCGACAACGTCGGCGACTGCGCCGGTATGGCGGCCGACCTCTTCGAGACCTACGCCGTGACCACGGTCGCGGTGATGCTGCTCGGAGTCCTCACCTTCTCCGCCTGACTTCGCACGCGAGGTCGCGCTGTTCCCGCTGATCCTCGGCGCTGTCGCAATCCTCGCCTCGATCGTCGGAGCGCTGGCGGTGCGGACGTCCACCGACAAGGTCGAGGGCGCGCTCTACCGGGGCCTGCTCGTCTCCGCCGTGATCTGCGCGGCGGTGTTCTATCCGATCACCGACTGGCTGATGAGCGATCCGCTCTCGCTCGGCATCGCCGACACCGGCAGCTCGCTGTTCGGCACCTCGGTCACCGAGCTCTGGCTCTGCGCGCTGATCGGACTCTTCGTCACCGGTGGCCTGTTCGTGATCACCGACTACTACACCTCGACTCGTTTCCGCCCGGTGAAGACGATCGCGCAGGCGTCGATTACCGGCCACGCGACCAACATCATCCAGGGCCTCGCACAGGGCTTTCAGTCGGCTGTCGCTCCGGCGCTGCTTGATCGCGCTGGCGATCTTCGGTGCGAACGAGCTCGCCGGGATCTACGGGATCGCGATCGCGGTCACCGCCCAGCTCTCGCTCTGCGGACTGATCGTCGCGCTCGACGCGTTCGGGCCGATCACGGACAACGCCGGTGGCATCGCCGAGATGGCCGACCTGCCCGAGGACGTACGCAACGTCACCGACCCGCTCGACGCGGTCGGCAACACCACCAAGGCCGTCACCAAGGGCTACGCGATCGGCTCAGCCGCGCTCGCCGCACTGGTGCTGTTCGCGGCGTTCGAGATCGAGCTCGCCGCCGAGCCTGGCGGCGAGAACCTGATCTTCTCGATCTCCGACCCGGCCGTCCTCATCGGCCTCCTGGTCGGCGGCATGATGGTCTACCTGTTCGCGGCGTTCGCGATCGAGGCCGTCGGCCGCGCCGGCGGCGAGGTCGTCGAGCAGGTCCGCAAGCAGTTCCGCGAACACCCAGGGATCATGGAGGGCACCGAAAAGCCCGACTACGCGCAGACGGTCGGCATCGTCACCGCGTGCCGCACAGCGGGAGATGATCCTCCCGTCGCTGATTCCGATCATCGTGCCGGTGATCGTCGGACTCATCAGCGTCAAGGCCCTCGGTGGCCTGCTGATCGGCGTGATCGTCGTCGGCCTCTTCATGGCCCTGTCCATGACCGCCGGTGGTGGCGCCTGGGACAACGCCAAGAAGCTGATCGAGGACGGCGCCTTCGGCGGCAAGGGCTCCGAGGCCCACGCCGCATCGGTCACCGGCGACACGGTCGGCGACCCCTACAAGGACACCGCCGGCCCGGCGATCAACCCGATGATCAAGGTGGCGAACATCGTCGCGATTCTGATCATCCCGATCGTCCACTTCTAGGCCGAACGGACCTCACAAGCGTCTTACGAAGGGCGGCCTCCGGGCCGCCCTTCGTCGTTCCGGCCCCGAGCGCCGAAATACGTACTTCCGCGTATTGACCGGGCCGCAGGTCGCGGTTCTACTTGTCTGAGGCGTCGATCTATGCGGTCGGAGGATCAGGGATGAAGTCTCGGACGGGTCTTTTCATGCTCACGGTGCTTGCGGTTCTCGCGGCCGCACCGGCGGCCGCTAATGCCTGCACGATCACCTGGGACGGCCAGGTCAGCGACGCCTGGTTTGAGGTGCAGGTAAATGGCCCCGGTACCGGAGACGACGTCTACAACTGGAGCCCCGAGCGCTGGCCGACCGGCACCGACGACGTCTGCATTCCGGCCGGGCCGGCGATTCAGCCGACCACCCGGCAGGTGGACCAGAACACGCCAACGATGCGAAGCCTGACGATCTCGCTCGGCGCCTCGCTCACCGTCTCCGCCACCCAGGTTCTCATCAGCGAGAACTCGTCCAACGCCGGCACCCTGAACATGTCAGGCCCCCTGCCGCTGACGATTAACGACGGGAACTCCGGTGACGGCGCCGAGGGCCTGACAAATACCGGCACGATCAACTTCACGAATCAAGGGGCGGCGAACGGCCAGCTCGCGACGATCGTCGCCGATCTCTTTACGAATCAAGGAACGGTCAACGTCAACGACCCCGAGGCCAGCATCCAGCGTTCCGGGGCGGCACTGCTCAACGCCGTTCACTCGAACCAGAGCACGATCAACATCTCCTCCGGCAATGCGCTGCGATCGATCTTCTCCAATTTCATCAACGCCGGAACGATCACCGGCGGCGGCTCGATGAACATGGACCAGGGCCGTTTCGAGGCCGCGAGCGGTTCCTCGATTGGCGCAGGTACCGACGTCAACATGACCAACTCGATCTTCGCCGCAGCGCCGGGCTCGACCGCAACGGGCAACGTCGACATCTACGGCGCGTTCAACGGTGGCGGCCCGAGCGTGCTGGAAGGCACGGTTCCTGCTGGGATCACGCTCGACGTCGAGCCGGGGGTCACGCTGCAGTCTCCCGCCGTTACGACGACCGTCAATGCAGGTCGGATCAACATCAACGGCGATGGCGCGCAGTTGCAGGTTCTGCCAAACGACGTCGGCACCAACTCGACGAGCAGGCTGACCAATACCGGAACGATCGAGTTCACCACCGGCGGCGGCACTCAGATCCGCTCCATCACCGGCGCGCTCGTCAACCAGGGGTCCCTGGTGGTCAACCACCCGCAGGCGAGCTTCCAAGCGCCCGGGGGAACGAACACTCCGCCACGGCTGACGAACAACGGCACGATCTCGATCTCGAGCGGCAACGCGATGCGGGCCATCCAGTCCCCAGAGGTGATCAACGGCACCGGGGGCGCGATCACCGGCGCGGGCACTATGAACCACGATGCAGGTCGGCTGAGCCTCACCGGCAACAGCCAAATCTCCGCGCCGCTGGATTACAACCTGAGCGGGGCCGCAGGCCTGGACCTGACCTCGGCCGCGGCCGCATCGGGCAACGTCGACATCGCCGGCGGGACATCGGTCCTGACGGGCAACGTGCCGTCCGGCGTCTCGATCGATATCCGCAACGCGGGCCTGCGCTCAATGTCGAGCTACACCAACGCGGGCACCATCACCCTCAACAGGGTGACCGGCGACTTCGCCAACCCGACGCTCAGCACAGAGGACGGGGTTGGGGGGACCACGGAAACTCTGACCAACACAGGCACGATTGCGGTCACGGGAAATCTGTCGACCCCGACGATCTCCGGCAACCTGATCAACCAGGGCACCTTCTCGACTTCCAATCCGTTTGTCGTCTTCGACGACCAGCAGGAGACGCGACCGCCGAAGCTGACAAACGCGGCCGGCGGAACGCTCACGGTCGCGGCGGGGAGCACCTTCGCGCTGTGGCCCGGCGGCGCGCAGAACTTCGAGAACGCCGGGACCGTGCAGGTGAACGGAAATCTGAATCCGCTCGGGTACACGCAGACGGGGGGGACGACGACCCTGGCTGCCGGTGGCGCCCTGAACCTTTCACCGCCAGAAGCCGTCCTGCTCCAGGGCGGTGTCCTGCGCGGGAGCGGGAACATCACCGGTGGCGATGTGGTGAACAGCGGCGGGACCCTTGCGCCCGGCACCTCGCCCGGAATCCTGACCTTGACCGATGACTACGTGCAGGGGGCCGGCGGCAATCTCGCAATTGAGGTCTCCGGAGCGGATGCGGGCACCGGCCACGATCAGCTGGTGGTCGGCGGTACAGCATCGCTGGGGGGAACGCTCAGCGTCGACACCTCGGGCTTCAGCCCTGCGACGGGCCAGCAGTTCAAGATCATCGACGCCCCGGCGCCTCCGGCCAGCCCGACCGTCAGCGGCACGTTCGCAACTATTCAGCCCACCGGCGGCCGGACCTACGCGGTGGCCTACGGGCCGACCGCGGTCACGCTGACGGCCGACGCACCGCCGGTGGTGCCTGACCCGCCGGTGGTGGACCCGCCGATCGAGCCGGATCCCGTCAATCCGCCAGGTCCCCCGGGGCCGCCAGCCGACGATGGAGCCTGCAAGGCGGCGACGGACAAGCTCGCCAACGCGAAGACGAAGCTGAAGAAGCTAAAGCGAAACGACGCTTCCGCCAAGAAGATCAAGAAGGCGAAGGCGAAGGTCAAGAAGGCGAAGCAGGCGGTCGCGGCGGCATGCGCCTAGCGGCGTTCATCGGAACGCTGGTTGTCTGCGCGGTGGCGGCCCCCGCGGCTCAGGCCTGCACGATCACCTGGGACGGACAGCTCGGCGATCGCTGGTTCGAGATGCAGCCGAACGGTCCGGGCGCTGGAGACGACGTCTACAACTGGAGCCCGGAGCGCTATCCGACCCTCACCGACGACGCCTGCTTTCCAAGCGGTGCGGTCGCCTCGACCCGCCAGGTGACACAGAACACGCCGGACGTCCGCAGCTTGACGATCTCGGCCGGAGCAACCCTGACCGTGGACAACGTCCAGATGATTGTCCGCGAGAACTCCGTCAACGACGGCACCTTGAACATGGCCGGACCGGTGCCGATGACCGTCTCGGACGGCGATCCCGCCGACCACGAGGCGCTGACGAACAACGGGACTCTCAACTTCCCGGCCCTGACAGGAAACGGGCTGCAGGTGATCGCGGGTGGGCTGACCAACAACGGGACGATCAACGTCGACGACCCGGACGCGAGCATCCAGCGCGGCGCTGCCGGCTCTCCGGACAAGGGCAACCACGCCAACCAAGGCACGATCAACATCTCGGCAGGCAACTCGCTGCGCATCCTCTCCTCGAACTTCGTCAACGGTCCAAGCGGGGTAATCACGGGCGCGGGGACGATGAACATGGCCGAGAGCCGCTTCGAGGCTGGATCCGGCAGCCAGATCGTGGCGCCCGATCGACGTGAACATGACCACCGGCGTGTTCGCCGGCGCGGCGGGTTCGACCGCGACCGGCAACCTCGACATCTTCGGTGCCTTCAACGGCGGCGGTCCGAGCGTGCTCGAGGGAACGGTGCCGGCCGGCATCACTCTCGACGTGGAGCCTCAGGTCACGCTGCAATCACCGCCTAACGACGCCACCGTCAACGCCGGCCGGATCAACATCAACGGCAACGGCGCGCAGCTGCAGGTCCTGCCGAACGACACCGGTGAGAACTCGACCAGCAAGTTGACCAACACCGGCACGATCGAGTTCACCGGCGGAGCCAGCGACGGCTTCAGGTTCATGACCGGCAGCGTCGTCAACCAGGGATCGATCCTGGTCAACCACCCTCAGGCGAGCTTCCAGTTTCCAGGCGGCACGAACAGCGTTCCCCAGCTCACCAACTTCGGCAACGTCGCGATCGCCCCGGGAGCCCAGCTACGGGTTCTCTCCGCGATCTACGCCCAAAATGGCGCGGGGAAACTGACCATCGGGATCGCCGGCGCCGAGTTCGGAAAGATCGTGTCCGACCGGCCCCCCGCCCTGACGGGAACGCTCAGCGTTCAGACGACGGGCGCCGTTCCCCCAATCGGCCAGCAGTTCAAGATCATCAGCGCCCCATCGATCGCAGGCACATTCGGCGCGGTCCAGGAGTCGGGAGCGCACTACGACGTCGCGTACAACCCGGCGGACGTGACCCTGACTGCAGCAGCCGGAGGCGGCGGCGACCCTGTGGCCTGCGCCAAGGCCAAGGAGAAGCTCGAGAAGGCGAAGAAGAAGCTGAAGAAGCTGAAAAAGGACGACGCGCCCGCGAAGAAGATCAAGAGGGCGAAGAAGAAGGTCAAGAAGGCGAAGGACGCGGTCCAGGAAGCCTGCGGCTAGCGCGCCCGGCGACCAGCCGCAGGCGCGGCCGATCGACCAGGCCGTGAGCACCGCCTGAGTCCGCGACCGCGCGCCGAGCTTCTCGTAGACGTTCTCGAGGTGCTTCTGGACAGTCCGCACGCTCACCGTCATCTGCGCGGCGATCTCCTGGTTGGACTTGCCCCTGGCGACGATCTGCATCACCTCTGCCTCGCGGCGGGTCAGGCCGAGCGCCCGCAGGGTTGCCAGCGAGAGCATCTCGCCCACGGGCTCATCGAGCTCATCCTCGGAGCTGGTCTCTGCCGTGCGCAGCAGGTGTACCGCGAGGGTGGAGCCGTCGGGGCGGTCGATGACGAGCGGAGCGGAGCCGTCGCGCGAGGACTCAGCAGCAGCCAGCCACTCGTGAAGCTGATCGGCCAGGCTGCGAGCCTCGGCCGTTCTGCTTCTCGCCGGCGCGGCGCGCGAATGTTCTCGCAGTCGCATCGCGGTCCAAGGTAGGAGGGAGGCGTCTTACGGGTGTCTCACGGGATTTGACGGGCTGCGCGACTGCGCGTGGTCTCGGCGAGCTTGTCGAAGGCGGCCGGAACCGCGAGGCCGAGGCTGCGCATCGTCTCGGCGCCCTTGGTGAGCACCTGTGTCGCGCTTCCGTACCGGCCTTGCGCGGCGAGAATCCGAGCGGAGATCAGGTAGCGGCGGTCGTCGTATGGGTCGGCCTCGATCGCCTGCTCGAGCAGGCGCAGGGCCTCGTCGAGTTCGCCCTCGCTTTCCACCTGTTCGGCAAGGAGATCGAGAAGCCGCGCGTACAGGTCGCGGGTCCGCTCGCGAGCGGGGGCGGCCCAGGACTCGTAGCGCTCGTCGGCGAGAAGCTCGCCGCGGTAGAGAGCGACCGCGCGCCGAGCCGCGTTGTGATCAGACTCGCTCCCAAGCGCGAGCCTGGCGTCGCGCTCGAAATCGACCGCGTCGACCCGGGCCTCATCGGTCAGCCGCAGATCGGCGCCATCGCGAACCAGGACGTCGCCGCAGCTTCGCCGTAGCCGGTTGAGCACGTTTCGTAGTCCTCGGCGCCCGCTGTCGGGCGGCGCATCCGGCCACAACGCCTCGATTGCCGCCTCGGCCGGTACCGCTCCCCCGGAGGCGGCGACGAGCTTCACCAGCGTCGTCGGCCTTCCCTCGGGGAGGACGAGCGACTGCCCGGCCCGCGAGACGCCGAAGCGCCCGAGCACGGTGACCTCCAGCGGTGGCCGCGCGGCCGCCAGCTGTATTGCGCTCGCTGAGCCGGCCGCCGCCGCGGCCTCGATCAACCGCTCGGCGATTCGCTGCTCGCGGGCCAGGGGCAGCGCCGGGGCACCGAGGGCCGCCGTCTCATCGAACGCTGCTGCGGCCAGGGCGCCCGCATCGGGATCGTCGGCCCGGAGGGCGGCGTAGGCCGACAGCAGAGTCAGCCTCCAGCGGTCGCGTCGATGGATGCGCGGAGACTCGCCGACTCGTGAGAGTGCTGCTCTGGCGGCGCCAGGATCTCCGGAGCGCGCAAGGATCGCTGCCTCGGCGAGGTCTATGGACAACTGGGCCTCATCCGCGCGGTCGCGAGCTCGGGCGAGGTAGGCGGACGCGGCCTCGCTCTCGCCGACGCGGTCGAGGAGGTCGGCGGCCTCGGCCAGGAACTCGGCGCCGGTCGAGTGCGCAAACCAGTCCGCCCGGTGTTGCTCGGCTTTGGCCAGCGCCGCGAGGGTCGCGGCAGGGTTGCCTCGCTGAGACGCCAGGCGTGCCTCGTCCCAGGCCACGTATCCGGCGGCTCTCTCGTCCCCTGTGAGATCGACAAGGCGGTGAGCTTCGGCAAGGGTCGAGTCGGCTTCGGCGAAGCGCCCGCAGTCGATTAGGACCTGAGCTCGAAAGGTGAGGACAACGGCCCGATGACCGCTGCGACCGGTCAATCCACGAAGCAGCTCGTCGACCGTCTCCATGGCGAGGTCGTACTGCCCGCGCGCAAAGTAGACGCGGTCGACCAGAGCGATCATCACCTGGGCCGCCCAGCCGACCTGACCGAGGGCCCGGCAGAGGACTAGGGCCCGGCTCAGCAGCGTCTCGGCCTCCCGCAGCGAGTCGTCGTCGCCGCGCAGCGCTGCGACCCGGCCCAGTGCGTCTAGGGCGCGGGCCTTGGTCGCAAGCTCCTCCTCCGAGCATTCGGCGAGAACCGTCATGAGCAGCGCCTCGGCCTCGGCGGGTCGTTCGTCGCGAATGAGGTCGAGCCCGAGCTCCGCATCGATTTCGCGCTGCATCGGCCCGGCTGCATCCCCGACGATCGAGCGCGCCAATTCGATCGCTGCGTCGCGGGATCGCACTTGCGCTGCAACCTGGCAGGCCCGCGCGTAGTGGATGAGTACTCGTGGATGACGCTCGAGCGCCTCCGGCGGGAGGATCTCTACCAGGGCCCCGAGCTCGGAGTGGTCGAGTCGGTCGAGGCGATCCGCCGATAGCCCGGCAACGAGCGAGGCGGCCCGCTCGGTCAACTCCGCCCGCAGGAGCACGGTGAGCGCGGCCCGATCCTCGCCTGCGGCCACGTACACGTCCGCCGCCGCAGCGGCGACATCACGATCCAGCGGCGCCACCTCGACGAGCAGATCCTGGACGCCGCCGGCAAGCTCCCACCAGCCCTCGCGCACGCGCGCGAGGGGAACCCCCGCGGCAAGGACCTGCGCGATCAGGTCGGGCACGCCGCCGCCGCTCGCCGCCACGCCAAGGTCCGAGGAGATCAGCGGCAGGTGGGCGAGCTGAACGACGCCGGCGCGGACCGGATCGTCGAGCGATTCGAGAAGCTCTCCGGTGAGGTGGGCAAGGATGCTCGATTGCTCGGTCAACTCGCGCAGCTCGCGGGCGCGGTCCGGCGCTTCGGCGAGCCGGCCAATCGCGAGGACGATTGCCGCGACCCAGCCACCGGTCGCCCGGCGAAGCGACTCGGCCTCGCTCGGGATCCAGCGCGATGTCCGCCTGGTCGCGTGCGAGCTGCGCCACCTCGTCGGCTGTGAACGCGAGGTCGGCGGTATCGAGTGACAGCGCGCGCGGCAGCCGTGCGAGCTGTTCGAGTCCGGAAGCCGGTCCCCGGCCGATGATCAGCAGACGGTGCTGGTCTGGAAGATCGGTCGCGAACCTGGCCAGCAGCGCGCTCGCGTCGGGATCGGCGTGATGGACGTCGTCGACGATCACGATCACCGGTTCGCGTTCTGCCGCCAGCCAATCGGCGAGCGCCTCGAGTGCCGCGTCCGGTGCCCCGAGCTCCTCGTTCATCGCCGCAAGCGCATCCGAGCGACCCGCCCGGCGCAGGCCGCGGCGCAGGCGGGCGGCAAGGCGATCCGGACCGTGGTCGCCCGGGTCGAGGCGCGCTTCGATCGAGGCGACCCCCAGTTGATCGCGAAGCTCGGTCGCAAGCGCCGATTTACCGCAGCCGCCCCCGGCCCAAACGAGGCCGATAGCGGCATCGGCCAGACGCGACGTCAATCGCGGTCGTTCGACGTGGTGGTCGGCCAGTCGTCGTCACCGGGACCTCCGTCCAGAGCGGCTCAGTTGGCCACTTTCCCGATCGACCACGCGGTCAGCATCGCCTGGGTGCGCGAGCGGGCACCGAGCTTCTCGTAGATGTTCTGGAGGTGCTTTTCGACGGTTCGGATGCTCACGGTCAGCTCGTCGGCGACTCCCGCGTTCGGTCGGCCGAGCGCGACCAGACGCAGCACCTCAGCCTCGCGTTCGGTGAGTCCGGCGGCCCGCAGGGTTGTGGTCGAGACGAGCTCGCCAGCGGGCTCGATCAGGAGGGTGTCCGCGCCATCCTCGGCGCGCGCCGGCATCAGCTGCACGGCCGACCGTGGAGCCGTCGCTTCGCTCGTGGAGAAATGGGGTCGCTTCAGGCCCGCCGGGACCCGGGCGGCCGTCGAGCCACAGCTGCGACACCCGGCGGCAGCTCGCCTCCCTCGCCGGCTTCCATCTCGAGCCCGTGCGCTGCCTCGTGGCTGACGAACTCGGGCCGCAGTCGGCCGCGACGGCGGGCCAGGACGACGACACCGACACCGCCGCGCTCGAGACCCCGCTCCGCCGCGCGCAGCCGCTCGACGACGGCGGTGTAGCGCTGGACCGTCCGGTACGCCTGAATCATCGGGGCGCGGATCAGGTTGAGGACGCCGCGGTCGCGCTCGGAAAAGTCGGGGCGGTCGCGGCTGAGCGCGATGCCGATGATCAGCTCCGGCGGTGCGGGCAGGCAGAACGCCATTTGATACTCGACGCCCATCGGCTTATAGGCCTCGAGGTAGAGGTCGGTGCGGTGCAGCTCGCGCCGGGTGACCAGATCCGACCACTTGTACGGGCGGCCATCCCGGGTTTCCTGATAGCGGGGGATCAACGGGTTCTGATGTCCGAGCCGCACGAAGGTCTCGGTTCCGCCCTCGATCACCGCACCGGCCGGATCCTCGGCCATGATCATCGTCTCGGCCTCGAAGTCGACCTCGTTGTAGGTGATCATCAGACACGGCACGAGCTCGCGAATGCCGGGCAGCGCGCCTTCGCGAAAGGCTTCCGGGCTCTCGAGAGCGGCGAGCTCGGAGACGAAGCCGAGCATCGCCTCGACGTCGGCTTGCCGCACCGATGCGGCGGCGATCCCGGCCATGGATGAACCCTACCCCCGAGGGTGCCCGGGAGCCCCCATTTACTTGCGCTCGATGATCTCGATCCGGTAGTCGTCGGGATCGCGGACGAAGCAGATCCGCGAGCCACCCTCGGAGACCGAATACGGCGGCTTCTCGGGCTCGATGCCGTCCTCGGCAAGCTTCGCGAGCGTGCCGTCGAGGTCGTCTGAGGTGATCGCGATGTGGCCGTAGCCCGTGCCGATCTCATACGGCTCGGTGCGATCGTGGTTGAGGGTCAGCTCGAGGCGAGCGCCGTCGCCCGGGCAGGCCCATGAAGAGGTTGGTCGCGTCGTCGCCGATCGGCATCCGGCGCATCTCCTCGAACCCAAGCTTCTCGTAGAAGGCCTGGGATCGGTCGAGATCGAGGACGCGGTAGCAGGTGTGGATCAGTTCGCTCATGTGATCAGCCTTTCTGAAGGTAGGCCTTGGCCTGCCGTTTGACCAGTTCGACGAGGTTCCCGAGCGGCAGATTGACGTCAGCGAGGTGCAGTCCCCATGTCGCGTCGGGTGAGGGGTTGAGCGGGTTCGAGTCTCCGACAGGCCTGGCCATCAGGACATGCGCCTCGTTCTCGGTGACGCACTCGCGCCGTATAGCGGTCGCGTCGGCACCAGCCATGGCGTGGGCGCGGCGGGCGGCGGCCCTCCGTAGAGGATCGTCAGGCCGACCCCGAGCGCACCGGGGAAGGGCTCGCTGCGGATGAGCGAGTCGATCGCCACGGGCCCGCTGGGTTCCGGCGAGATCAGCCGGGTTGGTGCAGGCGACCTCCTGGTCGGGGCCGCTCGGGAGCCCGAACACGTCCGCGAAGCGGCCGGTCGACCGGCCGAACTTGGTGTCATCGGGAGGCGTCTCGTTGAAGATCGAGAAGGCGACCACGCAGCCGATATGCATCGGGCTGGCACAAAGCGGGACGCGACGGAAGCTGCCACCCGTGTCGCTGCCGCGGTCGGTGGTGACATTGCCACCGAGCAGGAGCGCCGAGACCATCCGGTCGACGACTCGCCGGTGCGGCTCGATCTGCTTGCGCAGCAGGCCGGTGAGCATTCCCGCGCCCTGGGAATGACCGATCAGCACGAATGGGCGGCCGCGGTTGTAATTCGCCAGGTAGTCGCGCCACGCCGCGCGGACGTCCGAATAGGCGAGTCTGATCGCATCGGCCTGTCCCTCTGGCGAGTTCGTTGTGATGGCTGCGAGCGTCAGCTGGCGGTATATCGGCGCGTAGACGCGGCACTGGGTCGAGAAGCGTGCCGCCTGATAGCGGGCGATCGCGATCTGCTCGGGATCGATCGATTTGTCGGCGTTGGTCGTCGGCTGACCGCTCACCGTCGGATACACGTAGAAGCAGTCGATCTTCGGCTTGCGGGCGAACGGCGGGTTCTCGACCGTCGTCGAGCCGTCCGGTGCTGTGACCGTCGTCTCGTTGCTTTCGCGACAGGGGTTTGGCTGTTGGCTCGGGAGGCACAGCCAGACGGTGTCCGAGGGTGCCTTGGCCTGAGCGGCTGCGCGGAATCAGCAGCGCAAGCGCAATCGCTGTCATCAGCGCTCCCCGAGACCATCGCGGCGAACCATATAGTCGCCGCCGTGCCCGAACCCGAACCAGTCAACGTCTGGGATTACGAGCGGCTCGCCGCCGATCGTCTGGAGGCGGGCGTCCATGGCTACTTCGCCGGCGGCGCGGGTGATGAGCGCACGCTGCGCGACAACGTCGCCGCATACACGCGGCGGACGCTGCACCCCGCGTGTGCTGGTCGACGTGAGTGAGGTGTCGACCGCGACAACTGTCCTCGGTACCGAGGTGTCGATGCCCCTGCTGGTCGCGCCAGTTGCCTTCCAGCGGCTCGTCGACCCGGACGGCGAGGTGGGGATGGCTCGGGCGGCGGCGGCCGCCGGGACGATCATGTGCCTGTCGACGCTGGCGACCGCCCACCCTTCCGAGGTGGCCACCGAGGCGCCGCCGGCGCCGCGGTGGTTTCAGCTCTACTGCTTCCGTGATCGCGGCGTCACCCGCTCGATGATCGACGAGGCCGTCGCCTGCGGCTACGAGGCGATCGTGCTCACCGTCGACGCGCCGCGTGCCGGGCGCCGCGAGCGCGACTTTCGCACCGGCTTCGCGCTACCCGCGGGCATTCACGCTCCGGCGGTCACCGCGGCGGTGGGCTCGGACGAGCCGCTGACCGCGCAGGAGGTCTTCGGCCTGGTCGACCCGACGCTCACCTGGAAGGAGCTCGAGGCCCTCGCCTCGGATTGCTCGCTGCCGATCATCCTCAAGGGGATTCAGACCGGCGCCGACGCTGCGCTCGCGGTCGAACACGGCGCTGCGCGCGATCGTCGTGTCCAACCATGGCGGCCGTCAGCTCGACGGGGTGCCGGCGACATTGGACATTCTCCCCGAGGCTGTGGAGGCGGTCGATGGGCGGTGTGAGGTGCTGATGGATGGCGGCATTCGGCGCGGCACCGACGTCGTCACCGCGCTGGCGCTTGGCGCACGCGCTGTCCTCGCTGGCCGAGCGCCGTTGTGGGGGTCTCGCGGTCGAACGGCGAGCAGGGTGCGGCCGCCGTGCTCGAGATCTTCCGCTCGGAGATCGAGCTCGCGCTGGTGCTCCTCGGCTGTTCCGAGCCGGGCCAGGTCGGTCCCCGAGCACGTCCGCGGCTAAGGCGGTCATCACCAACAACTTTGCGGTTACGCGACCGGCGGGCACCTATTCGGCGGAGGTTGACTGCAAGGCGGCGACGGGCTCACCCAGCCGCAACAACTCGGCCCTGAACGTGTACGGCCTCAGCAACTAGCCGGAAACGGGTTGTTGCGGTCGTATAGTCGGCCTCTGATTGGCTGAGCGGCACCCACGCGAGGCGGCGCTGCGCCGCGTACACGGCCCTGGGGCACTGTTCGCGGCGGCGTACGGCAACGTCGGTTCGTCGATCTATTACGCGCTCGGGCTGGTCGCGCTGTACGCGCTCGGCCT
Source organism: uncultured Solirubrobacterales bacterium (assembly GCA_963746215.1). Taxonomy (GTDB): domain Bacteria; phylum Actinomycetota; class Thermoleophilia; order Solirubrobacterales; family 70-9; genus WHSW01. The sequence continues at coordinate 89,812 of CAVVAT010000006.1, read as the reverse complement.
GACGCCGGTCACGTTCGTCATCGCCGGCGTCATCTTCGCCTTCACCGCGGCGACTTACGTCGAGGCGACCGTTCTGTACCCGGAAGCGGGTGGCTCGTCGAGCTTCGCTCGCCACGGATTCAACGAGTTCGCGTCGTTTCTGGCGGGCTGGGCGCAGATGCTCACCTACATCGTCACGGTGGCGATCTCGGCGTTCTTCGTGCCCCACTACCTGGCGGTCTTCTGGGAGCCGCTCGGGAGCGGACCGGGCGATGTGATCTTCGGTATCGGCCTGGTCGTGCTCCTGGCGATGCTCAACATCAAGGGCACCGAGGAGTCGACAAGACTCAACATCGTCTTGGCGGTCGCGGATCTGCTGACCCAGGTCGTGCTCGTGGTGATCGGCCTCGCCCTGGTCTTCAACGCCGACCTGCTCGTCAACCAGATCGATTTCGGGACCGTCCCGACCTGGGGCGACTTCGCTCTCGGAATCGCGGTCGGAATGGTCGCGTACACAGGGATCGAGACGATCTCGAACATGTCAGAGGAGGCGCGCGACTCTTCGCGAACGGTCCCGCGGGGAACCGGAATGGTGGTCGTGGCCGTGGTTGTCCTTTACGCGCTGCTGCCAGCGATCGCGCTCTCGGCCATGCCGGTTGAGGTCAACGCCGCCGGCGAGTACACGACCGAGCTCGCCACCACCTTCGCCGACGATCCAGTGCTCGGGATCGTCGAGAACCTCGGACTCAGCAGCGGCCTCACCGACGCCCTGCGCATTTACGTCGGGATCCTCGCCGCGGTGATCCTCTTGATCGCCACCAACGCCGCCGTGATCGGCCTATCCCGGCTCACCTTCTCGATGGGCCAGCACCGCCAGCTTCCGGAAATTCTCCGAGCGATCCATCCGCGCTTCAAGACGCCCTACGTCGCGATCATCGTCTTCTCGGCTGTTGCGATCGTTGTCATGGCTCCGGGCGAAACGGCGTTCCTCGGGACGATTTATGCGTTTGGCGCGACGCTTTCGTTCACGGTGGCCCACGTATCGCTCATCCGCCTGCGAAAACTCAGGCCCCTGGATACACGCCCCCTGGGCACCGACGGCGAGCCGATGTGGCACTCGCCAGGCAACGTCCGCATTCGCGGGGTTGATATTCCCGTTCTCGCCGTTCTAGGCGGCCTGGGCACGTTCGGCGCGTTCATCGTCGCGATGGTGCTCGATCCCGTCGTCCTCGCCACCGGTGGGGGCTGGATGATTGCCGGGACCCTGCTCTACGTCGCCTACCGCAGGTATCAAGAGTTGCCGCTGACGCAAACGGTGAAGGTTGAGACGCTGACGCCTCTCGGGGTTGCCGAGGTTGAGTACAAGAGCATTCTCGTCGCGTTCGACGACGACGTTCCGTTCGACGCTGACGCGGTGGCGATCGCGAAGACGCTGGCGAGTCGTCGCGGTCGCGCGATTCACGTCGTATCGCTCGTGACGGTGCCGTCAAACCTGCCGATCGATGCCGACCTTCCCGAGCGGGAGGGCGCGGCCCAGACGAAGATCGAGCGGGCCAAGCTGATCTGCGGTCAGCGCGTCAGCGGGCGGATCCAGCCGGTCCGCCTCGGTGCGAGCGGCCAGACGATCGTCGACGAGGCAAAGGCCATCAGCGCCGCCGCGATCGTGATGCCGCTGCGTTATCGCGATGGTGCGCCGCTCTATGGGAAGACGCTGCAGACGGTCCTCGCCCGGCGGCCCTGCCGCGTGATCGTCGCGGCCAACCCGGGCGACCAGGTCACGGAGAATCCGCACGCCGTTCCTCTGCCGTCGACCGCCGCAGAGGCGGGCCGATGAGCGAGCCAGACGAGATCTACAGCGCCATCACCCGGATATTTGGCGCCGTCATTGCGGTTTTCGGAGTAGTGATCGTTGTCGTCACGCTCGCCAACGGTGGCGGGATCGGGGCCACGGGGCTGTGGCTTGGGCTGCTCTTCGTTGGCCTCGGCGCAGGCCGGTCCTACTTGGCCTGGAGGACCCGGTGATCGATCCGTTCCAGATCGGTAGTTCTCGCTCTCCGCTCGTCCGTCGTTGGCTCGGAGTGCCGCTGCTTTTTGCGGTCGCCTTCTCGGCCGTGGGCTTCTCCCTGTATTTCTCGCTCGGCCTCGTCGCTGAGCGCGGCCTCGGGCTGACGCCGCTGATCTTCCTCGGGGTCGGCCTGGTCTTCCTGCTGAACACGCTCACCTATGTGGAGGGCGAGGCGATGCTGCCCGAGCGCGGCGGCTCGGCAACGTTCGCGCGGGCGGCCTTCGGCAACGAGCTCGTTTCGTTCATTGCCGGCTGGGCGATCCTGATCGATTACGTGATCGTCATCGCGTTAGCGGCGATTTCGGTTCCTCATTACCTGACACCGATCTGGTCGGGGTTCACGGACACGGCCCCGGAGATCATCACCGGGGCGGGCGTGGTCATCGCTGCCGCGGTGTTGACGATTGGCGGCTTTACCGGCGCTGGGCGGGCGCGGCTTCTCGGCCTGATCGCGATCGCCGGCGTGGGCCTGTTGTTCGCGGTGATCATCGTCGGGCTGCTGACCTCGTTCGACCTCGACATCCTCACCACGTCGCTGAACCCGTTTGACTCGACCGCCAACCCGGAGACGGATGAGCTGATCTACGCGGGCGTGATCGCGACGGTCGCCTTCGCTGGTATCGAGGCTGCTGCGAACCTGGCTCCAGAGGTGCGAGGGGCGCCAGCGGTCGACCTGCGCAAGCTGGTGGTTGTCGCGGCGACGCTCGTCCCGGTGATCTACTTCGGTGTCTCCGTTGTCGCGCTGATGGCGCTTCCGGTCGTCGAGACCCCCGCGGGTCCGCAGACCGAGCTCGGATCGACCTACCTCGAGGATCCGGTCCTCGGCGTCGTGCAGAGCTTCGATCCGCCTTGGGTTGCCGACCTGATGCAGATCGCGGTGGTCGCGATCGTGCCTGCCGCGCTGTTCTGGGCCGCGAACACGGCGATGCTCGGCCTCTCGCGCCACGTCTACGTTCTCGCGACCAACCGGCAGATCCCGAGCTGGCTTGGCAAGCTCAACCGCAGATCGCAGACACCGCACGTCGCGATCGTGATCGCCGCGCTCATGGCGATCGGGTTGATCCTTCCGACCGACATCGACCTGCTCGGCGGCCTGTTCGCCTTCGGGGCGACGATCGCTTTCACGATCGCGCACGCATCGATCATCAAGCTGCGCATCGCCGAGCCCGAGCGCCAACGGCCATTCCGGATTCCCTTCGATGTCACTGTTCGCGGTGCGAGGGTGCCGTTGCCGACGATCGTCGCAGCGGTGCTCACGGGCCTCGCCTGGATCAGCGTCATCGTCTATCACGACAGTGCCCGCTGGGTGGGTATCGGGTGGATGATCTTCGGGCTTGTCGGCTACGTGATCTACCGCAAGGGCTTCGAGGGGACGACGCTGACGCAGCGCGTCGAGGTCCCCCCGGAGGCCCTTGTGAAGAGCAGGGTCGAGCAGGAGTACGGCGACATCCTCGTCCCGGTCTTCGGAACGAAGCTCGACGATGACATCGTCGGAACGGCGGGACGGCTCTCCGACGCCTCCAGCCGCGACGACCAGCTCTCGCCGCGGCTCGAGGTCGTGTACGTCATCGACGTGCCCCTTACCGTGCCCCTCGACGCGCCGCCGCCCAGCGACCGCGCCGCCGCCGCCAACGCGGCGCTCGAACGGGCAAAGGCGGTGGGGGAGGAGTACGAGTCGGTCGAGGTGCATCCCTCGGTGATCCGCTCGCGTTCCGTCGGCGCCGGGATCGTTCAGGCCGCGCGGGACCGCGGCGTGGAAGTGATTGTGATGGGTGGAGAGCCGCCAACGCGCATTCGTGGCGGTGCGATCTTTGGCGGCGTTGGCGGGTCGCGGCCGGCCGAAGTCGGTCCGGTCACCGAGTACGTATTGCGGCGGGCTCCATGTCGTGTGTTGATCACCGCACCACGGACGGACGGCTCAAAGCGCCAGCCGGCCGGGCTTGCGGACCGGTCCGCCGACGAGGCGGTTGGCCGCGAGGGGCCGCTGCCTTTCCCCGAATAGACTGAGTCCTATGTTCGTGCTGATTGTCGGGGTGGGCCGTGTCGGATCCTCGGTCGCCCGAACCTTGCTGGCCGATGGCCATGAGGTCTCCTGCCTGGATGAGGACCCCGAGTCGCACGCGCGCCTCGAGATCGGCCTCGATCGGCCGTGGGAGGACCTCGGCGGGCATTTCACGGTCGGCACAGCGCTTGAGACAGAGGCGCTAACGGCGGCGGGAATTGCACGAGCGGATGTCTTCGTCGCCTCCACCGATGGCGACAACACGAACATCATCATCGCCCAGATCGCCAAGCGCCGATACGAGGTGCCGAAGGTGATCGCGCGCATCCTGGACCCGTATCGGGCCAAGTGGTACGCGGAGCAGGGGCTTGAGACGATTTGCCCGACGCGGGATGCGATCGAGGGTCTCGAGGCAAGGATTCGCGAGGCCGCCGCCCGCGATGCTTCTACTCCCGTCGGGGCGGTCGACCACGAGGATGCCGACGAGTGAGCCCGGTCTGAGCAGTGGCCGAGCGTCAGTACATCATCATCGTCGGTGCGGGCAAGGTCGGCTGGAACCTTGCGCGCGAGTTGATCGAAAAGGGCAGCGAGGTGACCCTGATCGAGGCGAACCGCGAGCGGTATCTGACCGTCGAGCAGGAGCTCGAGCACAACATTCAGTACGGCGACGCGTCGGAGCTGTGGGTTCTCGAACGGGCCGGAATTTCGCGTGCCGACATGGTCATCGCGGTGACGGGCGACGACGAGGACAACATGCTCATCTGCCAGGTAGCGAAGGAGAAGTACCTGGTTGATCGGATCATCGCCCGCGTCAACAACCCGCGAAATCGTGAGCATTTCGAGTTGCTTGGCGTCAAGCCGGTGGTGTCGGCGACGGATTTGATTTTGCGGCTGATCGAGCACGAGGTGCCGGAGTACGGGCTCGTGCACCTGCTCGACCTGCCCGAGCAGCGCCTCGAGATCATCGAGATGCTGCTGCCCAAAGACTCGAAGGCCGCAGACACCCGAGTCGCGGATCTGCAGATGCCGGAGGGCAGTCTGCTGATCTCGGTCCTGCGCGACGACACCGGGTTCGTGCCCAACGCCGAGACCGTTCTGCAGGCGGGCGATGAGATCCTTGCGGTGCTCGATCCGCGCGTCGAGGAGGACCTCACCGCGTACTTCGGGCCCGACGGCGCCGCGGATGCCTGACCGCTCCGTCGACTTTCTCATCGTCGGCGGAGGAATTGGGGCTGGCTATTGCGCTTCGGAGCTGCGCAAGCAGGGTGCGGAGGGATCGATTCTGCTGTGCACGCGCGAGCCCGAGCCGCCGTATGAGCGGCCGCCGCTGTCGAAGGAGTATTTGCGCGGAGATGCGAGTCGGTCTGACGCGTACGTCAATCCGGTCGAGTGGTATGGCGAGAACGAGGTCGAGCTGAAGACGAGGACGAACGTGATGGCGCTCGATACCGAGGCACGCACGGCGAAGCTGCAGGGTGGGGAGGAGGTCGGCTTCGAGAAGGCACTGCTTGCCACGGGAGCGAACGTCAACATCCTGCGCCTCGAGGGCGCCGAGCTCGAGAACATTCACTACCTCCGGGCTTTCGGCAACGCCGATGCGATTCGCGAGGAGGCGAAGAAGGCCAGCAGGGTTGCGGTGATCGGCGGTAGCTACATCGGCACGGAGGTGGCGGCTTCGCTGCGCGAGATGGGGGTCGAGGTGACGATCGTGATGATGGAGGAGGTGGCGCTCTCGCGGACGTTTGGCGAGGAGGCCGGCCGGTTCTTCCACGATCGGCTTGCCGAGCACGGGGTCGAGCTGCTCGGTGGTGAAGAGCTCGAGGCGTTCGAGGGCGATGGCGCGGTCAAGGCGGTGCTCACGAAGAAGGGGACGACGGTCGAGGCCGACATGGTCGTTGTCGGGGTTGGGGTACGGCCGGATGTGATGCTTGCTGAGCGCGCCGGCCTCGAGGTCCACGACGGGATCGTCTGCGACTCGAAGCTGGAGACGTCGGTCGCCGGCATCTTCGCGGCCGGTGACGTCTGTTCCTACGACAGCGTCATCCACGGCCGGCGCATCAGGGTTGAGCACTGGGATGTCGCCCTGCAGCAGGGGCGCCACGTCGCAAAGGCGATGCTCGGCTCCGAGGAGCCCTACCGCGAGGTGCCCTACTTCTTCAGCGATCTTGCCGACTGGGCCTCGCTCGAGTACGTGGGCCCGGCGAGCGACTGGGACGAGACCGTGTGGCGCGGCGACCGCGAGAGCGGCGAGTTCAGCGTCTGGTATCTCGAGGACGGCGCGGTCAAGGGCGCGCTCGCGGTCGGGCGATCCGAAGACCTGGTTCACGCCCGCCGACTGATCGAGAGCGGGCCGGACGTTTCGGCGTCTCGCGACGTGCTCGCGGACGTCGATTCAGTGCTCGATTCTGTCGGTTCGTAGGCGGCTGAGCTCCGCTATGTTGAGTTGCGTGACGAATTCGTCACGCACCCGTTGCGGGCTGGTGTAATGGCAACACGCCTGCCTCTGGAGCAGGAATTTGGGGTTCGAGTCCCTGGCCCGCAGTAAGAGATTCCGTCCGATCGCTAATCGAACATATGTTCGATGTCCGATCACAAAGACGAACGCGATCTGATTATCGTCGGCCGTCTTCGATCAGGACAGAGCTGTTCTCAGATCGCGGGCGAGTTGGGGCTTTCGCTCTCGGTGGTGTCAGGAGTCGCGCTCGCTGCCGGCTTTCGGTCCCGGCCGGGTCCGCCGCTGAAGCACGACTGGCCTGAGATTCGCAGGTACTACGAGGCGGGTCACACGCGCCGTGACTGCCTCGAACGCTTTGGCGTCTCGGGTGGCGCCTGGGACCAAGCGATCAAACGAGGCGACATCCTGCGACGTGCCGAGCGAGATCCCGCGCGACTTGCCCACCGGACACGCAATGCCGTGGCGACTGGATTGGAGGACGGCAAGTCGCAAGCTCAGATTGCGCAAGAGCTCGGACTCTCCAAAGGGACCGTCGCGTTCCACGCGCGGCGGATCGGCCTTGAGGTCGACGATCGGTTCGCCCGCCGTTATGACTGGGAGCAGATTCGCGCGGCGTACGAGCTCGGACTAACGGCGAAGGAATGCCAGGAGCGATTCGGGTTCTGCGGAGCCACCTGGTCGCAGGCTGTTGAACGTGGCGATATCCGCCCGCGGCCGCGACGGGAACCGACGGAGTCGATCCTTCGAGATGGACGGCCGCGGGGTCGGTACCACGTCAAGAAACGGCTGATCGAAGCGGGGCTCAAGGAGGGTCGGTGCGAGATCTGCGGACTCGAGGAGTGGCTCGGGCACCCGATCAGTCTGGAGTTGCACCACGTCAACGGAGACAAGCTCGACCATCGTCTCGAGTCTCTCCAGATTCTGTGCCCGAATTGTCACTCGCAGACCGAAAACTTCGGTCGCAGAGGTGCTGCGCAAAACGGCGGAACCGAAGCCCCGTGATGAATCCGCGCTCTCACCCGTAGTCAAAGCAGCGGAAATAGCCCCCTCCTTTGTTACTTTGAGCACTCTATGGACGTCTATCAGCGCAGGCGCCTGGTTGCGCTGAGCGCGATCGCGGTGATCTTCATTCTTTTCGTTCTGCTCATCCGCAGCTGTGGCGGAGACGACGAAACGACCACTCCGACCCCGGTCGCGGGTGCGAGCGGGCTTGAGGGTGCAACCTCGCAGAGCAAGGCGAGCTACATCGATCAGGCGGATCCGATCTGCCTCGACACCAACAACAACATCGCCGGCGTCGACACGAGCGCGCCCACCGCGAGCTCCGATCTCGCCTCGATCATCTCCGGCGAGATTCAGCAGCTGCAGTCGCTCGCCCCGCCTGATGACGGCGCCAACGACCTCGAAGACTTCATCGCCGCCCTCGACGAGCAGGCGCAGGCCTACGAGGACAAGGCCCTCGCGCTCGAGCGCGAGGACGATGCCACCGCCGCTGAGATCGACGCCACGATCGATCAGGCTGCCGCCGACGCGGCGGAAGCCGGTGAGACGTTCGGCTTCCAGGTGTGCGGTGACACCTCGGAGGTTTCGAGCAACAGCGACGATGGGGACGACGAGGCGACAACCACCGAGGACACCTCGGGCGGCACCGTGACGCCGGAAGTGACCTCAACCCCGGTGGCGCCGACCACGACCCCGGTCCCGGAGACCGAGACACCGGTCGCCCCGCCCGTTGACGACACCGGATCCGATACGGGTTCGGGCGGCGTCAGCCCGTAGCCCGGCACTCGGGTCAGGCCGCCGCCGAACTCGCCCACGTCCCGTACAGCTGCGCGTAGCGGCCGTCCGCGGCGATCAGCTCCTCGTGCGTGCCCGACTCCTGGATGCGCCCGTTCTCGAGCACGACGATGCGCCCCGCGCGGCGGATCGTCGACAGGCGGTGCGCGATGACGATTGCCGTGCGCCCATGGAGCAACCGCTCCAGCGCCTCCTCGATCACCCGCTCGGTTCGCACATCCACGTTCGACGTCGCCTCGTCAAGAATCAGAATGCGCGGCTCCGCCAACAGCGCCCGCGCGAACGAGACGATCTGTCGCTGGCCCGCTGACAACGCGACGCCGCGTTCGCCAACCTCCGTTTCGAACCCATCCGGAAGCCGATCGACAAACGCGCCCGCGCCGACGGCGTAGGCGGCCGCCTGAATCTCCTTATCGCTCGCATCCGGCCGGCCGAAGGCGATGTTCTCGCGAATCGTCCCCGAGAACAGAAACCCCTCCTGCGGAACGATCCCCAGCTGAGAGCGCAGCGCCTGCGAGCGCAGCTCGCGCAGGTCATGCCCGTCGACTAGCACCCGCCCGCGCTGCGGGTCATAAAAGCGCGCGACGAGCTTCGCCAGCGTGGACTTGCCCGCACCCGTCTCGCCGACGAGCGCAACCGTCTGGCCGGCGGGGACATGCAGATCGATCTCCTCGAGCGCCCATCCGGGCTCGGCGTCCAGCTCACCAGCGGTGGCATCGCCCCCGCGCGCATACGAAAACCAAACATCGTCAAGCTCGATCTCACCGCGCAGCTGACCCGGATCGACCGCGTCGGGCGCGTCGACCATGTCGGGCGCCGTATCGAGCAGGTCGAAGATCTTGTCGAGCGCCGCCATCCCCTGCTGGTAGGTCGTGTACAGCTGCGAGATCTGCTGGATCGGGTCGAAGAACAGCTGCAGATAGCCAATGAACGCGACGACGACGCCCACCTCGATATTGCCGTCGATCGCCTGATAACCGCCGTAGAGAATGATCGCCATCGTCCCGATCGCGGACAGCAGCTCGACCGCCGGGAAGTACGACGCGTTCAGATAGACCGTCTTCATGTTCGCGGCCCGGTTGGCCTGGTTGAGCTCGGACATCCGCTCGACGTGGCGCCGCTCGCGCCCGAAGCTGCGAACCACCCGGACACCGGAAAGCGACTCCTGCAGATACGCCGTGATGTCGGCGATCTTCTCCCGGGTCAGCCGGTACGCGCCCGACGATGCGATCCGGAAGACCACGCTCGCGACCATCAGCAGCGGGAAGGTCACGAACGTCACCAGTGCCAGCGGGACATCGAGCGCGAGCAGGATGCCCACCACGCCGAGCAGCGTCAGAGTGCTCGAGAACAGCGTGATGATGCCGTCGGTGACGAGCGAGTCGAGCGCCTGAACGTCGTTCGTCAGGCGTGAGATCAGCACGCCGGGGCGGCGGCGGGTGAAGAACCCGATCGACATCGACTGCAGGTGCACGTAGATGCGCTGGCGCAGGTCCTGCAGCGCCCGCTGACCGACCCAGCCAACGAGGTACGTCTGCGCGTACGAGGCCCCCCAGTTGATCGCCACCGAGGCGATGAAGATCAGGACGATCATCGTCAGCGCACCGACGTCCCCCTCCTTGATGCCCGTGTCGATCGCCTGGCCGGCCAGGTACGGAGGAGCGAGCGCCGCCGCCGTGGCGATCACCAACGCGATCATCATCAACCAGACCTGCTTGCGGTACGGCCGCAGCAAACCCAACAGCCAGCGCAACTTGCGCCCACGCTGATCCTCACCGCGCAGCACCCGCCACAGATCGCGGAACAGCAGGACGGTCGACGCCAGCCGACCTGGCTCGTTGACCTCTTCTTCCTGCTCCTCCTTCTCGCGAAGCTCTCGGTCGTCCTCACTCATAGCCCGGCCACCGCTTCGCGCTCCTCGAGATCCCGCTGGAGGAAGAGCACGTCCTCGCAGCCGAACTCGGCAATCTCTCCGTAGAGCGGGCAGCGCTCGAGCAGTTCCTCATGCTGGCCGCGGTCGACGATCCGCCCGGCCTCCATCACGACGATCTCGTCAGCGAGCGAGATCGTCGACAGACGGTGCGCGACGACGAACGTCGTCCGACCCTCCATCACCTCGCGCAGCCCACGCTTGATCGCCGCCTCGGTGCGCGCGTCGACCGACGACGTCGCGTCGTCGAGGATCAGGATCCGCGGCTCGGCGATCAGCGCCCTGGCGATCGCGACGCGCTGACGCTGCCCGCCCGACAGCGTCAGGCCACGCTCGCCGACCACCGTGTCGTAACCATCGGGCAGCCGGGTGATGAAGTCGTGCGCCTGCGCTCGGCGCGCTGCCGTCTCGATCTCCTCTTGGCTCGCCTCCGGCCGCGCGTACGAGATGTTGTCGGCGACCGACGACGAGAACAGAAAGCTCTCGTCGGCAACGAACGCGACCGACCCCCGCAGCGACGCGACATCGACCGAGCGCACGTCCGCGCCGTCCACCGAAACCGTTCCCTCGGTGGGGTCGTAGAGGCGCGCGATCAGACCGACAAGGCTCGTCTTGCCCGATCCGGTCGGACCGACCAGGGCCACCGTCCGACCGGCTGGAACCTCGAGATCAATTCCGCTCAGGGCAGGCTCGTTGGCTCCGTAGCGCAAGCCGACATCGCGAAACGACACCGCGCCCGGACCATCGGGCAGTGGCGGCGCCCCAGGCTCGCTCGTGATGAGCGGCTCGCGATCGAGAATCTCGAACATCCGGTTGCCGGACGCGACCGCCCGCTGCGCCATCCCCAGCGACATGCCGAGCATGCGCATCGGGCCCATGAGCATCAGCAGGTACGTGTAGAAGATCGTGAAGTCACCGAGCGAGAGCGAACCGTTGATCACCCCGCGTCCCCCGACGTAGAGGACCACTCCCAGGCCCACGCTCGGAATGAAGCCGAGCATCGGTGAGTAGAACGCGCGCAGCCGCGTCGAGTACACGTTCTGGTCGAACACGCGCGCGACCGCTCCGCGAAAGCGCATGAGCATGTGGTCCTCGCGCGCAAACGCCTTGACGATCCGCACCCCGGAGATCCCCTCCTCCGCCTCGGCGGTCAGCTCGGCGATCCGCTGCTGCACCTCTTGAACCGCCGGCCGCGAAAGCCGGTTGAAGCGTGCCGCGCTGATCACCACGAACGGCACCGGCAACAGCGCCAGCAGCGCGAGCAGCGGATTGACGATGAACATCGCGATGCCGGCGAGAAAAATCGTCAAAAAGTTCTGCGTGAGAAAGATCAGCCCGTAGCCCAAAAAGAAGCGGATCGACTGCAGGTCGACCGTCGCGCGCGACATCAGCTGCCCCGTCTGCTGGCCGTCGAAGAACCCGAGCTCGAGCGCCTGCAGATGGCCGTACATCCGGTCGCGGAGGTCGAACTCGACATCGACGGACACCCGTCCCGCGATCAGCCGCCGGACCACGGTGAGACCGAGCCGCAGCAGCCCGGCAGCGGCTATCCCGAGCGCGAGCGGCAGCAACGCGTCGTGATCGTCATTCTCGATCGCGTCGACAGCCGAGCCGACCAGCAGCGGGATCACAACGGTCATCACCATCGCCGCCCAAGCGAAGACGAGCGACCAGATCACGGTGCGGCGATATGGCCTGAGGAAGCCTAAGAGTCGCCGCAAAGTCTGCATTTCGCACCTCACTATACGAAGTGAAGTGCCAGTTCCAGCGGGGCCGGGTCATACTTGAGCGGTGGCACGACCCTCGGCGGGCTTGTGCGACAGCTGCGCCCACCAGCGCCTGATTCGCAACACCCGCGGCTCAGAATTCTCGCTCTGCGAGCGCTCCCGCACCGAGCCGGAATACCCGCGCTACCCGCGGCTGCCGGTTGTCGCGTGCCCGGGCTGGGAACCCCGCGACGAGGAGGATGCGGCGTGAGGTCACTCGCCGGGCGGGTCGTGATCGCGGCCGTGGCGGCGCTCGCCGCAGCGACGGCCATCGTCTACGCCGCCACGCGCGAGAACGGGGAATCGATCGCGGCGCGCGGAGGTGCCTCCTGGGGCGCCCTTGCCCCAAGCCCGCTGCAGCGCACCGAGGTCGGCGCGGCGCGCGTCGGCGATCGCATCTACGTGGTCGGCGGCTACATCTCGTCCGGCGGGACCACCGAGCGGATGGTCCGCTACGACATCTCAGACGACGACTGGGCTGAGGTCGCGCCGCTGCCGATCGGCGTCAACCATCCAGGCATCACGACCCACGATGGCCGGGTCTACCTACTCGGCGGCAACCTCGGTAGCGACGAGAAGTCGCGTCGCCTCTACCGGTACGACCCGAAGGGGGACCGGTGGAAGCGCCTCGCCGACGCGCCCACCGCTCGCGCAGCGATGGCATTCGCGGCGATCGGCGATCGCCTCTACGCAGCGGGTGGCTACACCACGCAGGACTCGACCGTGCAGCGCCTGGAGATCTACGACATCGGCCGCGATCGCTGGACGACCGGCCCGAAGATGCCTACCGGGCGCAACCACGTGGGCGCGGGTGTGCTGAGAGGCGGACTGGTTGTGACCGGTGGGCGGCCCGGGCCGGTACACGGCGGCCTGGCGACGGTCGAGCGCTACGACCCGCGGCGCAAGCGGTGGACGTCGCTACCCGACATGAACACCGCCCGCAGCGGCCACGCGACGGTCACCGTCGGCGATCGCATCGTCGTCTTCGGCGGCGAGGAGCTCGACGGCGGGACGACGATTGAGCAGACCGAACTCCTCGGCCCGAGCAGCGACCGCTGGACGGCGCTCCCGGACATGGTCACCCCCCGCCACGGCGTCGGCAGCGCGGCAAAGGGCAACCGCATCTACGCCCTCGAGGGCGGCCCGCAGCCCGGGCTCGCCTATTCCCCGGCGCTCGAGTACCTCGACCTTCCGTAACGAGCCTCAGCAGTTGGGGAGGGTGCGCGCATCGCCCTCGCACGCGAGACCGCCCTCGGCGGTCTTCGGCGACGCGTACCACTCCTCGACGAACGGCCGGATCGCCGCGACGTCGACCTCCTCGCACGTCTGCAGTGCGCCCCACGCGCTCAGCGCGAACGGAACCTCGAGGTCGGGATTCTCAATTACGGCGAGCTGGTAATAGCCGTCCTTGAAGATCTCGTTGAACTCCTCCTCGATCGCCTTGCTGTCGGCGGCATCGAGGTCGTTCGTCCATCCGATCACGGCGCCGTGTTCGAGGAGGTGAACCGCCTCGCCGAGCGGCGGCGGCTCCTCGTAGAAGGTTCCGGCCCGCAGCGGCGTCGGGCTGTGATCGCCCCCAGTTGGCGGGTTGGTGTCGAAGTCGGCCGCGGTGAACTCCCGCTCGAAGTGGGTGCCGTCCAGTTGGACCTCGACTTCCTCGATCGGGCCACAGGACGCGGTCTCCGTGCCCTCGACCGGCTCGCCCTGGGTCGTCTCAGCCGTGGTGGTCGACTCCGTCGTGGCGGCGCCCGACGTCGTCTCGTCATCGCCCCCGCACGCGACAAGGGTGAGCGCGGCGAGGGCGCAGATGCAGGCGAGTGTCCGGGCTAGGAAATTCACGGGCAGGAAGGTAGCCGACCGGTTGGCGTCAGCTGCCCTCGACCGGTGGCGGTGCCTCGCGCAGGGCCCCAGCGCTGGCGGCGATCACGCACGCGATCGCGAGTCCCTCGTTAAGGCCGAGTTCCTGGCCGAGGGCGACGAACCCAACCGCCGCCGCCACGGCCGGCTCCAGGCTCATCATCACGCCGAAGACCGCGGTCGCCAATCGGCGCAAAGCCTCGAGTTCGAGCGAATACGGAATTACGGAGCTCAGCAGCGCGACGGCAGCGCCCAGGGCCAGCGCCTCACCGTCGAGAAGGTCAGCGCCGCCCGCGATGAGCCCTGCGGGCAGGATGATCGCGGCGGCGACAGCCATCGCGAGTGCGAGCCCGCCGCCCCCTGCCATCTGCGCTCCGACACGCGACGCAAGCAGGATGTACGCGGCCCAGAACGCGCCGGCAAGAACGGCGAGCGCTGCCCCGACGAGATCGAGCGAATCGCCGAGACTGGGCGACAGGAGGAGTATCCCGAGCGCCGCCAGGCCAGCCCACACAAGGTCGAGGCGCCGCCGCGAGCCAGCGATCGCAACTCCGAGCGGGCCGACGAACTCGAGCGTGACAGCGATCCCAAGCGGGATCCGGTCGAGGGAGAGATAGAACGCGGTGTTCATCCCGGCAAGGGCAATCCCGAACAGCAGCAGGTCCCGACGCGCCGGCCCCCGCAGCGCCGCGACAGACGGGCGCCAGATGGCAACGAGGATGAGCGCCCCGATAACCAGCCGCAGCATCACCCCGCCGACGGGCCCCACGTCTTCAAAAAGCTCGGTCGCGATCGCCGAGCCCACCTGGACCGAAACGATCCCGGCAAGGACCATCGTGACCGCGGTCGTGCGCGGGGGCCCGCTGCTCATCGGCTAACCGTAGGTACCTAGCCGCGCGGGCGAATCTGGAAGCGGATGTCGCGCGGCTTGCTCAGATTGTTGTCGCGGTCGGTCGCGCGGAGCTCGGCGACGTAGCGGCCCGGCTCGGCGTCGAAGTGCGGGCCGCGGGCGGCGAAGCGGATCTGGTTGAGGCCGAGGTAGCCCCGCCACTTCGCGTAGCCGGCGAACGTGCGCGCGCCCTTGGGCCCGAGGCGGTAGTAGTCGGCGTCGAGCTTCGCGTCCTCGCCGAGCGTGAAGTGCAGTGGGCCGCCGCGACCGGTGAGCGGCGAGGCGAGCTCGAGCTTTCGCAGCTTCGGCGCCTTCAGGTCGACCTGGTTAGGCGGCACAGGATCCGCCTCGCTGACGGCATCGCCCGGGACGCCAGAGACCGTCACCGTCCCGCGAACCGTGCTGTGGAGCTTGCAGACGAACTGATAGACGCCCGGCTGATCGAAGCTCAGCTGGAAGCTGTCGCCGACCGGATGCTGGGGGAGGGTGTCGTTCGGGTCGGAGTCGAGGCCCGCCGCGTTGGGCGAGTCGCCGGTGACCGAGTGCACGACGTCGGGGCCGACCCAGTACCAGGTGGCGTGCTCGCCCAGATCGAGCGAGATCTGAGGCGAAGACCACTGGTAGTTGGAGATCGCAATCCGCCTGTTCGCGGCATCGGCAGCCACGGGGAAGAGCGCCGCCAGCGCGAGCGCGGCTGCTAGGAGACGAGGTACCAACCGTTCATCCCCTCGTGCAGATGGGAGAACACATGGCAGTGGTAGAACCAGCGGCCCGGGTTGTCCTCCACGAACGCCGCGGTGATGGAGTCGCCGGGGCCGAGCGTCTGGTTATCGATCACCTTGCCCGACGGGTCGGTCCAGCGGTGGCCGTGGATGTGGAACGTGTGGAAGTCGTTGTCGAGCGCGAAGACGTTGAAGACGACGTTGTCGCCGACATTCGCCTCGAGCGTCGGCGTGTTGCCGGCGAACGCCGCGCCGTTGACGCAGCTGAAGTTCATCTTCAGGCCGGTGGCGATCGGCGGGAACGAGTGGAAGGTGAGGTTGAACTCGCGCGTCGGGGGTGCGGTGCCCGCGGGCCGGATGATCAGCGGCCCGAACAGGCCCTTGAAGAGCGGCAGCGGATCCATCGGCCCGTGGTCGTGATACAGCCACGCGCCCTCGGTCCCCTCGCGCGCCTCCCAGACGTACTGGAAGGTCTGCTTGGGCTGGACGAAACCGCCCGGATCGGTGTGGCGGCCCTTGTAGGCGCCGTCCATGTCCTGTGAGTAGAAGATCCCGTGCGGATGGATCGTCACCGGCGCATCGACCGCGTTCTGGAAGTTCACGACGACCGCGTCGCCGACCTCGGCCTCGATCAGCGGACCCGGGATGGTCGCCGGCCCGAGCGGCGCTGCGAAGCCGGGCGAGTAGGCGCGGTAGGCGTAAGCGACGAACTTCGTCTTGCCCTTGATCTTCTTGTCCATCATCCCGTCGCGACCGGTGGGGACGATGTTCCACTTCACCGGCTCGGCGCGAATCCAGTACTCGCGTCGCTGTCCGCCCGGGGCCTGCTTGTTCGAGGCGAGAACGGTTGAGCTCTCGGCGGCTTTGACCTTCGGCGGGACCGGCACATCGGCCGCAAGCTCGGCGAGATTCGCACCGCTGTCGGTGAGCACGCGCTGCCCTGCGAGCGTGCAGAGAAACGCGCCGCCGGCGCCGACGAACAGCTCGCGGCGTCCGAAGGGGTCGAGATCCAAGAGCGGCCTACTTCTTCACCGTCACCGTCGACTTCATGACGGTGCGGTGGTAGGTGCAGATGAACTCGTACTTGCCGGGGACCTTGAAGGTCGGCGTGAACTTGATCCTGATCGCGCCCGAGGACGAGCGGAAGTCGCGGGTCTTAACGCCGTTCGGGTGCTCCTTCGTGAGGACGACATCGTGCGTGTTCAGGTTCGTGTTGTCCCAAATCCACTGCACCTTGCCGCCCTTCTTGACCGTGACCTCGGTCGGCGCGAAGTAGTCGTCGGCGACCGTGATCTTCGGCGTCTTCGCCCTATCCGTGTCGCCACCGCTCGCGCCCGGGACCGCGACCGCAAGAGCGGTCGCGGCCACGGCGCATCCGGCAAGCGCCCTGCGCTTGCTCAGTTGCACGTCGGACCGGGCGTGATGTTGAGCGGCTTGAACTTCTCGAACGCTGGATGGTCGTGCTTGGTCCACGAGCACTCCTGGTTCTCAGGCGGGCTTGTGGTCACGTAGCCGGCCAGCTCGCCGAACTGCTCTCCATCACCGAGGCTGGCGCCGTTGCCACCGGTGCCAACGGCGGCCGGGCAGCTCGGGTACAGGATCGGGTCGGGCATGGACCCGCTGTGGTCGAACGTCGTGCTGGTGTTGCCCGACCAGCAGTTGCCGCTGCCCGAGCCGTCGGAGAAGAAGTCGACGGCGTTGGTGTCTGTGCCATTGCGGCCCATCTGGTTGTTGATGAACTGGTTGTTGAGGCTGATCGCGTTGTCGTCCGTGTTGAACGGATCCGAGATCGTCGCGGCACCCCACTTGAAGTTGCCGAAGATCTCGTTGTTGCGGACGATCCACCCGTTGGCTCCGAGCAGCACGACGCCGGCGCCCGTCGGGAACTGGATCGTGCCGATGCCCTCAACCTCACCAAGGCCGCTCGAGACGGTCTTGACCCGCGAATTCGGCAGGAAGTAGTTGAAGTTGTTCCAGAACACGTTGTTGTTCTCGATGATCCCGTTCTCGGTCGGCTCGTGGTCCTCCGAGTCGAGCGTGTTCGGCACGATGCCGACACCGTTGTTGTAGTAGTCGCTGTCGGTGATCGAGACGTACTTCGAGTTCGTGCCCGAGTAGCCGAGGACGTTCTCGTACGCCTCGTTGTGGTCGAGCTTCGTCCACTTCGGGTTCTCCTGATCGGGCGTCTGGCCGACGTAGAAGGCCGAGTCGCCGTGGCCGAAGCCGACCGACTTGGTCATCCGGCCGCCGATGCAGTTGAAGGCGAAGATCCCGTAGGCGCGGTTGAACGACGCGATCACGTTCTTTGCCAGGTATCCGTTGCAGTCGACGAAGTGAATGCCGTTGGCGAGGTAGTTCTTGACGGTGAGGTTGAGAACGCGCGGATTGTCGACCTTGAGCGTCTCGATGCCGTTGTTGGCCGGCTGCCCGTTCGGGTCCTTCGCGCGCTTGCCTTGCAGGACGACGTCGCTGGCGTCCTTGGAGGTTCCCTGGATCGTGATTCCGTCGTGCTTGGAGCCCTCGACCACCACGCCTTCGCGGTACGTGCCGGGCTCGACGTTGATCACGGCCTTCTTGCCGGTGTCGTCAACGGCGTCCTGAATCGTGCGGTAGTCGCACCCGTGCTTGCAGACGTCGACCTTGTCCTTGGCCTGTGCTGACGCGGCAAAAGCTCCCATCGCCAGCGCAACAAGCGCAACGAGGGTCATCCGGATCCCCTTCATCAAGTCTCTCTCCTCAGTTTTTTTGGTAGTCCCTGCGTGCTTAACGCAAGATAGCCCAGGAAGTCGCGGTGAGGCCGGGCGGGGTCAGTGCTGGGCGGCGACGAAATCGGCGCCGTGTGCGTAACGAGTGTTGACCGGGACGCCGTCGCGGCACAGCCGGCAATCCGCAGCCGGCCAGGACGGAATCGAGATCTCACAGAGGGAGGCGACCCGCTCGCAGCCAAGGTCTCCGGCGCTGCCACGGGTGCAAAGTGTCCCAACGACAACGACCTCGCCGCCGGCCGCGGCGACCGCGGCGACCGTCTCGCGGATCGAAAGGCCGGTGTTGATGACGTCGTCGACGACGGCGACGCGCTTGTCCGCGACCGCGAGGTCGTAGCCGCGCCGCAGAACGAACGGGGGCCGCAGCGGCCCGCCTGCGGCGAGCGCCGCGGCCGGGTCATAGCCCTCGTCCTTGGCGTGCTCGGCAAAGAGGGAGGGGAGGCCGAGGCGATGCGCCGTCCACTGCGAGACGACCAGGCCCCCGGTGGCCGGTCCGCAGACCAGCTCGGCGCCGGCGTCGGCGATCTCGTCAGCGAGCATCTCGCAGAGCTCGGCGGTACGCGCGGTGTCGGGGAAGAGGGAGTCCTTATCGATCCATCCGTCGCCGTGCTCGCCCGTGATGTAGACGAAGTGATCGCCGGTGATAACCGCGCCGGCGTCTCGCAGGATGCTCTCGGCACGGTCCTCGCTCGTCATGAGACCGAGTGTAAGCCGCTTATCAGTGCCATTAGCGGATTGTGTGCGTCTTGCCGTCGGGGGCTTATGTATCCTTCCCGTCGTTCTTGGACCCGTAGCCGAATTCCTGCTCGTGCGCGAGCGGGGAGCGGGGGACCCAAGCGTTGGGGCTAACCCACCGGATTGCCGGTGGGGGCGCTGCTCTTTTAGCGCCAGCCCGTCAGCTAACCCCGCAGGCAGAAAAAGGAGACGGACTTTTCGTGCCCAGCTCAGTACGCGTTCGCAGACACTGTCTTACGGCTCTCGCATGCACCGCCGCGCTTGCTCTCCCCGCCAGCGCGCTCGGCGCTAAGGGCGACGGCTCCGGTGGCGTCGGGCCCGGCGGCGTCAGCCCCGATGGCACGACCACGCAGCCGGCACCGGTGCCCGGCTCCAAGGCCAAGCTCCTGCCGAGCGGCCAGGCGCGCGCTCCAGAGGGCGCCCCGATCGAGGTGCAGAACGCGATTGCGGCGGCGAACGCGATCGACGATGCCGGTTACTGCAGCGGCGGCGGCCACAGCCGGTTCCAGTCGCGTTGCTACGACTGCTCGGGCGCGGTCTCCTACGTGCTTGGCCCCGATGGTGCCGACGTCCTTGACAGCCCGCTCGACTCGGGTTCCTTCCGAAGCTGGGGTGAGCGCGGCAAGGGCAGCTGGATCACGGTCTACACCAACCCCGGTCACGCGATGGTCGTGATCGCAGGGCTTCGCTTCGACACCTCGATCCCCGATGACGGGGCCGAGGGTCCGGGCTGGTCCAAGGACGTAAAGGCCGGGATGGTCAACGGTCCATTCCAGAAGCGTCACTTCCTCGGCCTCTAGTCCCTAGTCCTCAGGCCGCGACCGGTCGCGCGGTGACGACCGGCTGCGCGACGCTTGCAGGCGCGTCCTCGTAGCGCTTGCCGTAGCCGCGCTTGCGCGCGACGAAGGCGAGCGGCGCCATCAGCAGGCGGACGACCGCCGGCGGCGGGAACGGGGCCCGCACCTCGCGGGCAAAGCGGCGGACGAACAGCGCGAGATGCAGGGGCTTCGGCATGCCCTTGCGATTGGTGTTGCCCTCCTGAGCGAGCTCGACGGTGGTCTCGAAGAGCTCCTCCATGTCGAGCGCCGGGGCGACCTGGACGCGAACCTGGGCTTCGACGTCGCCGGCGTTGCGGAACTTGTGAACGCGCCCGGCCGGGACGATCACGCTGTCGCCGGCCTCGGCGATGATCTTGCGAAAGCCGAGACGGAACTGCATTCGACCGGAGTGGACGAAGAACCGCTCCTCCTGCTCGGGATGGATGTGCGCGCCGGGCACATGGCCGTCGGGAGCAAGGGTGAGGTCGAACTCGAGCAGCTCGCCGTTGGTATCGGCCGACGTCCGGCGGAAGGTGATCCGCTCGCCGCTGACCGGGTTGTCGAGTGTCTGCCCTGCGTAAGCCATCTTGAAAACTCCTTGAAAGGGGGTGGTCAATTCGATGGCTGCAGGCTCGCGCCGATGGCGCGCTGCGTCGTCGGCCTTTAAGCCGATTCGGACCCGCTCTAGCGGGTGATCGCGGATCGGCCCGTGGGCTGAGCCGCGGTCCTCCTCAGGGGGGAGCTAGGCGCTCTCGGGCGCCTGCGGAGTGAACCGGACCGGCAGGGTCTTGAGCTGGTTCAGGAACATCGAGCGGGCCTTCGTGGGCTCGCCGGCGAGCTCGATGTCGGGCAGACGACGCAGTGTCTCTGAGAGCAACATCCGAATCTCAAGCCGGGCAAGGGCTGCGCCGAGGCAGAAGTGCCGGCCGCCGGCGCCGAATGCCTGGTGGTCGGGCTTGCGGGTGATGTCGATGACCTGACCGTTCTCGTAGACCGATTCGTCTCGGTTGGAGGAGACGTACCAGAGCAGGACCTTGTCGCCCTTGGCGATCTGCTGGCCGTGCAGCTCGACGTCGCGCGTGGCGGTGCGGCGGAAGTTGGCGAACGCGGGATACATCCGCAGCAACTCCTCGACGGCGTCCGGGACGACGCCCGGATCGTCGAGCAGGAGGCGGAGCTGGTCGGGGTTCTCGAGAAGGCCGAGCACGCCGCTCGTGAAGACCGAGCGGGTGCTGTCGTTCCCGGCGGCGCCGAGGAGCCCGAGGCCCATGAAGATCTCGTCATCGGAGAGGCCCTCGCCATCCACCTCGCCGTGCACGAGGACGTCGATGAGGTCGTCCATGCCGGGGTTCTTGCGGCGCTCCGCGACGATCTCCATCGTCTCGTTCCAGTTGCGGGTCATCATCTCGACGATCGCCTCCTCGGTGGGGCGGAGGTCCTCGTCACCGAAGCCGAGGACCATGTTCGTCTCCTCCATGTGACGCAGGTCGTCGGCCGGGTCGGAGCCGATCAGCGAACCGATCACGCGGGTGACCACCGGGCCGGCGACGTCGTTGACGAGATCGCATTCGCCGCGCTCGCACACGAGGTCGAGCTTGGTGTTGACGATGCCGCGGATCCGTTCGGTGTGTTCCGCGATCCGTTTCGGCGTGAAGCCGCGCTGAAAGAGGGCCTTGATCCGGTCGTGGCGTGGCGGGTCCATCGAGATCATCTGCTGCTGCTGGGCCTCGAGGGGGATGCCAAAGTCGTCGAGGACCATGATTCCGCCGACGTAGGAGGAGTAGGTCTGCCAGTCGAGGCTGACCGCGCGAATGTCAGCGGCGCGCGTCAGCGACCAGAAGCCGCCCTCGTGCGGATACTCGGCGAGCGGGCTCCAATGAACTGGAGCTTCACCCCTTAGCCGCGTGAACAACTCATGCGGTGGCCCGTCCTCCCAAAGGTCGAGGTTGCCAACGTCGATCTGGTCAAGCGGCTGCTCCGCAATCACGTTCACGAGGGGGCATACTACAGATGTAGTGCGAACGACGCCGACGACCGATAGGACAATCGCCGTGGCCGATGCCGCGCTCTCGGTTCTCGAGACCGACGGCGGCCGCGGCCTCACCCATCGCGCCGTCGACCGCCGAGCGGGTCTGCCGCAGGGCTCGACGAGCAACTACTTCAAGACCCGCGAGGCGCTGCTCGAGGCGGCGCTGGCGCGACTGGTCGAGCTCGAGCAGCCCTCGGTGCGAGCGATGGAGTCGCTCGTCCCCGACGGCCCATATGAGCCACATCGCGCGGCCGAGCTCGTCGCCGACCTCGTCCGTTCCTGGCTCGCGCCCGATCATGCGGGGCTCGCACTGGCCCGGTACGAGCTCTTTCTCGAGGCGCGACGGCGCTCCGAGTTCCGCATCGCTCTCGACGAGGTCCGCCGCGAGTACCTGCTGCTGGTCGAGCAGCTCCTGCCGACCGCGGGGTGCCGCGACCCGCACCGCCACGCCCCACAGCTCTTGGCTCTGCTCGACGGTCTCCTCCTGAACCAGCTGCTCCAGCCTGCCACTGAGCTCGACGACGACGACCTTGTCGACCAACTGGAACGCTTCTTTGCGACTTGTTAGCGATCGTCCTCTCCCTCGGCTCGGCCGCGTGTTACGGCGTGTCGAACTTCATCGGGCCCCAGCTGGCGCGCCGCCACGCGCTGGTGACGGTCCTGCTCGTCTCGCAGATGGCCGCGCTCGTGGCCTGCCTCGTGTACCTGCTCGCGGCGGGGAGCTCCGGGCTCACCGGGCGCGAGACCGCGCTCGCGGCGCTCGCCGGCGCCGGTAACGCCGGTGGGCTCATCGGCTTCTACAAGGCGGCCGAGCTCGGGCCGCTCTCAATCGCCGCGCCGATCGGTGCGCTTGGCGCCATCGTGCCCGCGGTCTGGGGGATCGCCACCGGCGACCGGCTCCCGGCCCTTGAGGTTGTCGGGCTGGTCCTCGCAATCGCGGGGGCGGCGCTCGTTGCCCGCCGCGCCGATGATCCCGACGAGACCGCTCGCTACCCGGATCCCCGCGCGAGCGTCATCTGGGCAGTCGCGTCGGCCATCGCCTTCGGTGTGTTCTTGACAGCGCTCCCGCCGGCATCCGAAAGCGGCCGTGGCTTGGCGCTGCTGGACGCCCGTCTGGTTCTCGTAGCGATCATCGCACTGTGGGCCGGACGTCGTCTGACCGAGGTGCGCCTGGGCCGCGCCACCCCGGCGCTCGCGATCCCCGGGCTGCTGCTGGTCGCCGGCACGCTCCTCTACACATTCGCGCTGGACCACGGCCAGCTCTCCGTAGTCGCCGTGCTCGGCTCGCTCTTCCCACTGTTCACCGTCGGACTCAGCGTCGCCCTGCTCGACGACAGGCTCAGTCGCGAGCAGACCATCGGGGTCGTGGCTGCGTTCTCGGGGATCGCCCTGATCGCCGCCGCTTAGCCGGTCGCGGCCGCCGAGAGTCCCGCGAGCCCCCGCTCGAGCTCGTCGGTCTCGGGCCACGCGAACCCGAGCCGGAAGCCGCGACGATCCTGACCGAACCAGTGCCCTGGCCCCACATAGGTGCCGTGCTCGGAGAGCAGCCGGTCGTAGAAGGCATCGGCGTCGAACTCGCGCTCGGCACGGACGCGAACGAAGCCGACGACACCCGCGGCTGGCTCGACCCACTCGAAGACGTCCTGCGCCCCGATCCAGTTGCGGACGATTGCGAGATGGCGCGCGACCTTGTCGCGGATCGGCGGCAGGATGCGCTCGCGCTCAGCCAGGACCCGGCCAGCGATCTCCTCGTCGATCGTGGCGCCGCAGATCATGATCTGCTCCTTCGCCGCCAGCAGCGTCTCCGAGAGCTCGCGGTCGCGGCACGCGAGCCAGCCGATGCGAAGCCCGGGTAGGCCATAAGTCTTCGACATCGAGGAGACGCCGATAGCTCGCTCGCTCAGCGAGGCGACCGGCGGGAGCGGTTCGTCGTAGGCCAGCTCGCGGTAGGTCTCGTCGACCAGGAGGTAAGCCTCGCCATGGCGTTCGACGATCTCGACCAGGGCACCGAGGGTCGCCGCGTCGATCATCGCCCCGGTCGGGTTGTGCGGGTAGGTGACGCTGACCAGACGCGTTTGAGGGCGCAGCCTTTCCTCGAGGCGATCGGGGTCGAGTGCCCACCCGTCCTCGAAGCGCAGCTCGAGCGGCTCGAGGTCCGCCCCGATCGCGCGCGGCGTTTCCAGGTTGGTCGCGTAGTTGGGAGTGGCGATGAGGGCGTGGTCGTCGGCGCCGAGCAGCGCCGTGGACACCGCGAACAGCGCCGCGGCTGCACCTGCGGTCACGATCACGTCGTCGGGCGCGAGCGCGTCGCCGTCGGATGCGACCTGCTCGCGCAGGGCGGGCGAGCCCAGGTGGTCGCCGTACTGCAAGAGCAGTCCGGAGACGTCGACGTCGATCGCGTAATCGGCCAGCGTCCGATCGGAGAACGAGCTCTCCGAGAGGTTGTTGGCGATTACGTCGTAGCCGAGTTCCTCGGGTGACTCGATCTCGATCGGCAACCGGCGATAGCGCACCGCGCGGACCCTATCCTCGAGGCATGAACGACGTGGATACGCGCCACAGCGAAGAGCTCGTCTGCCCGAAGTGCGGCGGAGCGATGCGCACACATGCCCGCAACGGTGTCGTCATCGATCAGTGTCGTGAGTGCCACGGCCTGTTTCTCGACGCCGGGGAGTTCGAGCGGCTGATGGCTGCTGAAGCGAGCTTCTTCGGCGCCGAAGCCGCGGGCTAGAGCGCGCGAGCCGCGGCGGCGAGCCGCTCGCGGTCGATCACGGCGATCTGTTCGCGCGCCATCTGGGCAAGGTGCTCGAGCTCTGCGGGATCGAGGCCGTCGTGGTGGGGGGCCTGCTGCTTCAGCGCTTCCCACAGGCGAAGTTTCCCGTTGACGCCGAGAACCAGGGTCTCCAGCGACATGAACATGCCGTAGTCCTCGTCACCCCCGAGGAGGCCACCGAGCTCGCTCAGCTTCAGCCTGCTCGCCTTCTCACCCAGCCAGGCGGTCGTCTGCTTGAGCTGATTCTGCGACGCGCCGACGCGATCCATGATCTCCGCGAGCTTGTCGCGCTCCTCGCTGATCTCCTCGACCAGCTTCGTCATCGCCGCCTTCAGCTCGGCGCTTTCTGCGCGATCGCGAATCTGTTCCGCGAGATCGTGGCCGAGGCGCGAGCCGGCGAGATGGTCGTTCAGGTAGGTCTCGAGTGATTTCTTCGACATGTAGGGAGTGCTACCCGCAAAGCGCACGTAGACTCGCCGCGCATGGCCGATGCCTACGTGATCGACGCGGTTCGCACTCCGTTTGGACGCTACGGAGGAGCGCTCGCGAAGACACGTCCGGATGATCTGGCGGCGCATGTCGTCGGCGCGATCTGCGAGCGCGCACCGGCCCTCGATCCCGCGCAGATCGACGATGTCGTCTTCGGCAATGCAAACGGCGCCGGCGAGGAGAACCGCAACGTCGCGCGGATGGCCGTGCTGCTCGCCGGCCTGCCGACCAGCATCCCCGGGGTCACCGTCAACCGCCTCTGCGCGTCGAGCCTCGAGGCGGCGTTGCAGGCGAGCCGGGCAATTGAGACTGGGGACGCGGGCGTGGTGCTCACGGGCGGCGTCGAATCGATGAGCCGGGCGCCTTGGGTGATGACCAAGCCCGAGCGTGGCTTCGAGCGCGCATCGCAGACGCTGCACTCGACGACGCTCGGTTGGCGGATGGTCAACCCACGGATGCCAGAGCAGTGGACGATCGCCCTCGGCGCCAGCGCCGAGCTTCTTGCGACCCGCTTCGAGATCTCGCGCGAGCGCCAGGACGAGTTCGCGCTCGCGAGCCACCGCAACGCGCAGGCGGCGTGGGAGTCGGGGTTCTATGCCGATTGGGTCGTCTCTGTGGACGGGGTCGAGCTCGACCGAGACGAGAACATCAAGCCCGAGCTGACCCTCGAGCAACTTGCAGGACGCAAGCCGGCCTTCGATGACGACGGAACGGTGACCGCGGGCAACTCCTCGCCTCTCAACGATGGTGCGGCAGCCGTCCTGATCGCTAGCGAGGCGGCCGCTGCCGACATCGGCGCCACGCCGATCGCGCGGATTGCTGGGCGCGGAGTTTCGGGCATCGACCCCGACGTCTTCGGCATCGCTCCGATCGCGGCGGCCAACCGGGCGCTTGAGCGCGCGGGGATCGGCTGGGGCGACGTGGACGTTGTCGAGCTCAACGAGGCCTTCGCCTCGCAGTCGCTTGCCTGCATCGATGGGTGGCCTGAGCTCGACGCGAGCCGCGTGAATCCCAACGGCGGCGCGATTGCGCTCGGGCATCCGCTGGGCGCCTCGGGCGCGCGCGTGCTCGGCGGTCTCGCCCACGAGCTGCGCCGGCGCGGCGGCGGCTGGGGCGTGGCGACACTTTGCATCGGAGTCGGTCAGGGTTTGGCCGTGGTGCTCGAAGGATTGACACCGTGAGTGGCTTTATCTCGCGCGGCTTCGGCGGCCGCCGGCGAGTTCCGGAGGAGTTCGCCGATCGGGTTCCCCCGGGGCAGTACGTCGAGCCGGGCTTTCCCGTTCTGACCGCCGGGCCGACGCCGAAGATCGATCCCGAGCAGCAGGGGGAGTGGAGCTTTCGGATCGACGGGATGGTCGCGACCGAGCGCGAGTGGAGCTGGCAGGAGTTCGGCGAGCTCGAGTTCGAGACGATCCCGTGCGACATCCACTGCGTCACGAAGTGGTCGAAGCTGGGCACGGAGTTCAGGGGCGTCTCGATGGACCTCCTGTTCGAGGAGGCGGAGCCGCTCGACGCGTTCGCGATGGTCTATTCGTTCGGCGGCTACACCACCAACCTGTCGATTGAGGATCTCTCGGACGGCAAGGCGTGGGTCGTAACCGAGCACGAGGGCGAGCCGCTCCCGCGCGAGCACGGCGGCCCCGCGCGGTTGCTGGTGCCGCATCTGTACTTCTGGAAGAGCGCGAAGTGGGTCGCGGGCCTGCGGGTTACCGATCACGACGAGCCCGGCTTCTGGGAGGCCAACGGCTACCACAACCGCGGCGACCCCTGGAAGGAAGAGCGCTATTGGAACGACTAGCGGCGGGCCCACCCGTCTCGCCTGTCGAGGTCAGGGCCCCGGGGCGCTGGCAGCTCGCCACCGTCAAGGAGATCAAGACCGAGACGCCCACCGTGAAGTCTTTTCGCTTCGAGGTGCCGATGTGGATCGAGCATCTGCCGGGCCAGCACTACGACGTCCGGCTCACGGCCCCCGACGGCTACCAGGCACAGCGCTCGTACTCGATTGCGTCCTCACCCCGCGACCGCGGTGAGGTCGAGCTGACGATTGACTGCCTCGCCGACGGCGAGGTTTCGCCCTACTTCCACGACGTGGTCGAGGTCGGCGACCAGGTCGAGCTGCGCGGGCCGTTTGCCGCCTACTTCGTCTGGCGGTGCGAGTCGCCGGTGCTGCTTATCGGCGGCGGCTCGGGGGTCGTCCCGCTGATGTGCATGCTCCGCCACCGGCGGCTGGCGATGCCCGAGGCGGACATGAAGCTCGCCTATTCGGTGCGCACCGCCGACGACGTGATCTACGCGAATGAGGTCGGCGACGACGCGGTTCTCACCTATACGCGCGAGCCCCCGGATGGCTGGGACGGGCATGCGGGGAGGATCGACGCGGCGATGATCGCGCCGTTGGTCGAGGATGACTCGATCGTCTTCATCTGCGGCTCGAACGGGTTCGTCGAGGCGGCGGCGACGCTCGCGCTCGAGGCGGGCGTCGACGCGTCGCGCATCCGCACAGAGCGATTTGGCCCGACGGGCCTTTGAGAAAGGAATCATGAGCAGCAGCTGCACCCACCTGGACCACGTCCTGATCACCGAGCTTCCGGAGTCCGTAGACGGATGCGATGACTGCCTGAGCGAGGGAACGAAGTGGCTGCATCTGCGGCTCTGTCTCGAATGCGGGCACGTCGGCTGCTGCGACAACTCGCCGCAACGCCACGGCACCAAGCACGCGAACGAGAGTGGGCATCCGATCATCCGGTCGATCGAGCCAGGCGAGGAGTGGTCGTGGTGCTTCGTCGACGACCTCGCGATGGTGATTCCCCAGGTGGTCGGCACGACGAAGATTCCGCCCTCACCGTTGCTGCAGTGAGTTCCGCCGAGTCCGCACGCGTCGAGCTGCATCTGAACGGCAGCGAGGGGGTTCAGGAGGCGGCCGGGGCGGTCGTGCGCTCGCTCGCGGCGGCGGCCGGTGTGCGCCCGGAGCGCGCGACGCGGGTGCGCGCGGTCGTCGAGGAGCTGGTGCGGGAGGCGATCGCGCGTCCGCGGGCCAGCGACGATGGGGACGCCGCGGTGGTCCGCGCCTGGTCGGAGGCCGGTCTGTTGCGGATCGAGGTGGCCGACGGCGGCCTACCGCTCACGCCAACCGAGTCGCGCCACGCGCCGTCACGACGGCTCGCGGCGCTCGGCTTCGTCGACGAGCTTCACATCCGCGCTCGCGGCAAGGACGGCAATCTCGCGGAGTGCGCGCTGCGGCTCGAGCCTCTCGAGTCGGATCTCGGCGGCGAGCAGGTGCTCGACGAGGACGCACCCGTGGCCTCCGACGCCGAGGTCGAGGCGCTCGAGGTGCGTGCGATGGAGGGCGGCGATGCGCTCGGCCTCGTGCGCTGCGTGTACCGCTGCTACGGCTACTCGTACAAAGATTCCCTGCTCTACGAGCCCCGCCACATCACCGCGGCGCTGCGCGATGGCGGCATGCGCTCGGTCGTCGCCGTCGCTCCCGACGGCAGCGTCGTTGGCCATTGCGCCCTCTTCGTCGAGCGCAAGGGCGACCCCGTCCCGGAGTCGGGGCGGCTGGTCGTCGACCCGCGCTATCGCGGCCACCACCTCGCCGAGCGGATGGCGACCGTGCGCCGCGAGCTCGCCGGGACGCACGGCTTCCCCGGAATCTGGGCGGAGGCGGTAACCAACCATCCCTCCAGCCAGCGGGAGGTGATCAAGCTCGGCGGCGTCGAGGTTGGTCTGCTGATCGGCGGCTCGCCGGCGGCCGTGCGGATGGCAGGATTCGCGAACGCCAACGAGGGCCGGCGGTCCTTGATCGTCACCTACACACCGCTCGCGCCTGTGGCGCGAACGATCCACGTTCCCGAGCGCCACGCGGCGATTGTGGCTGAGCTCGCGGCGCGGCTCGGGCTCGAGCGGGTCGTTGAGACGGGGGGTGAGGGAGACGGAGGCCACGCGAGGATCTCGGCCAAGGTGACGCCGCAGATCGGCGTTGCGCACATTCGCGTGACGCATCCAGGCGCCGATCTGGCGTCGAAGGTTGCCGACCAGCTTGAGGGTCTCGATGCGTTCGACCTCGGTGCCGTCCACCTCGACGTCCCGCTCGCCGATCCAGCCGCCGCCGCGGCGATCGAGGCCCTCGAGGCGCTTGATTTCGCCTTTTCGTCTTGGATCCCCGACTTCGCCCCCGACGGCGACGCGTTCCGCTTGCAACGCGTCGGCAGCCATCCGGTCGACGTCGAGCACGTCGTCTGCGCCCGCCCGGAGGGTGAAGCTGTTCGCGACTACGTCGTTGGCGAATGGCATCGCGTGCGGCGCGCCGGTATCAGCTGATTTCGCTCCGATGAGTTTTGGTCTCGTCCCCGGTCACTAAGTTCGTCCGTTGAGAAAACCGGGGACAGGGGGCCAAACCAAGTGACCGAAACCGCAGAAAACACCGAACGCTCTCGCTGGCTCGCGCTCTACGTTCTGTGCGCCGGCGTCCTGATGATCGTGCTCGACGCGACGATCGTGAACGTCGCGCTGCCGTCGATCCAGGACGACCTGAACTTCACCCAGAGCAACCTCGCCTGGGTCGTGAACGCCTATCTGATCGCTTTCGGCGGTCTGCTGCTGCTGGCCGGGCGCCTCGGCGACCTCATCGGTCAACGGCGGATCTTTTTGATCGGCATCGCGATCTTCACGGTCGCGTCGGTGCTCTGCGCCCTCTCGATGAGCCAGGGGATGCTGATCGCCGCGCGCTTCGTCCAGGGCATCGGCGGCGCGATGAGCTCCGCGGTTGTCCTCGCGATGATCGTGACGATGTTCCCCGAGCCGCGGGAACAGGCGAAGGCAATCGGCGTCTACGGGTTCGTCGCCTCGGCTGGAAGCTCGATCGGCCTGCTCGCCGGCGGCATTCTCACCGAGGCCATCTCCTGGCACTGGATCTTCTTCATCAACGTCCCGGTCGGCATCGCGACGGCGATCCTTGCGCGCCGACTGGTCGAGGACAAGCCCGGCATCGGCTTCGGCGAGGGCGCTGACTTCTTCGGCGCCGCTGTGCTCACCGTCGGCGTGATGATCGGCGTCTACGGGATCCTCGGCGTCACCGAGCACGGGTGGCTCGCGGGACAGACGCTTGGCCTGGTGCTCGTCTCGGCTGTGCTGGTCGGCGGTTTCGTCCTGCGTCAGGCCAAGATCGCGAACCCGCTGATGCCGCTGCGTCTGTTCAAGTCCCGCAACGTCGTCGGCGCCAACGTCGTCATGGCGCTGCTCGTGGCGGGAATGTTCGCGATGTTCTTCCTCGGCGCGCTCTACCTCCAGCGCGTGCTCGATTACGACCCGCTCCAGGTTGGCTTCGCCTTCCTGCCCTCGGCGCTGGTGATGGGCGCGCTCTCGCTGCGCTACTCCGAGCGGCTGATCATGCGCTTCGGCGCCAAGCAGACCCTGATCCCGGCGATGTTCGCCCTCGCAGCGGGACTGCTGCTCTTCGCGCGCACTCCCGTCGACGGCAACTACTTCATCGACGTGATGCCGGCCACCATCCTGATTGGGCTTGGCGCGGGCACCGGCTTCCCGGCGCTCATGGGCCTGTCGATGTCAGGAGCCGAGCCGCAGGACGCCGGGCTGGCTTCAGGCCTGATCAACGCGACGGTTCAGGTCGGTGGTGCGATCGGGCTCGCGGTGCTCGCGACGCTCGCCGCGTCGCGGACCGAGGTCCTGACCGAGGGCGGCGAATCAGCGGTTGCCGCGCTCAACGGCGGCTTCCACGTTGCCTATCTGCTCGGCGCCTTCCTCATCGGTGTCGCGATCATCGCTGCGGCGGCGATCCTGCGCTCGCCGAGCCCCGAGGAGATGGCGGCGATGATGGGCGAGGGCGGCTTGGGCGAGGGGGCTCCGGGCGAGCCCGGCCCGGGTCCCGAACCGGCGTACTCCGAAGCCGCCTGAACCAAGGCTACGGAATCAGGACGTCGCGGACCGGGGTGACCTCGGTTCGCGCTGCGACGAAGCCCGGAAGCAGCTCGAGCGCGCGCTCGGCGTCAAGCGCGTCCACGATCCAGAAGACGCGGTGGTCGCCGTGCTCGCAGCCGGCGATCGTTGTCTGGTGTCTGAGAGTCGAATCAACCCCGCTCCAAGCGGCGAAAGCCGCGGCGCACTCGTCCTCGGTGTGGCTGTGGCTGAGCAGGAAGCGTCTCGTCATGAGCCTAATCCTGCGGATAAACCCGCCCCCGCACATCAGGGTGTTCCCTGAACCGCACAATGTTCAGGGTGCTAGCGCTTGGGTTGCCAGAAGGCGATCTCGCCGCCCGCTGGGCCGGTGACGATGCTGCGCCAGCCTGCCGGTCCCTCGCGTGGCGACAGGAGCACTGACGCGCCGAGCTCGGTGGCTCGCGTGGTGGTCGCGGAGATCTCGTCAACCTCGATGTACGGAAGCCAGAGCGGGTGCCTGGTCTCGCACTCGACGACGCCGCCGCTGATTGCCCCGCCCGGGTCAAGCGAGCGGTACGAGCCGGCGTCGGTGTGTACGCGCTCCGTCTCCCACCCGCAGAGCTCGGCGTAATAGGCGCACGCAGCGGCCATGTCGTCGGTGTGCAGCTCGAGGTGCACGACGGGGTGGCGCGGGCGTGCCATTACCGCCTAAGACCGCCGCCATGAGGAAAAGTAATCGCCACCGATTACTTCTTTCCAACCTCCCTGTCTTAGTCTGCATGCAGATGGGCGCAACGGTGTCGGCAACTGAGGAACGTGATCTGCTCGAGCGGGCGAAGGGCGGCAGCGAGGATGCCTTCGCACGGCTGGTCGAGCCCTATCGCGGCGAGCTCCATGCTCACTGCTACCGGATGCTTGGCTCCGTCCACGACGCCGAGGACTCGCTTCAGGAGACGCTGCTGCGGGCCTGGCGTGGCCTCGCACGGTTCGAGGGGCGCAGCTCCCTGCGCTCATGGCTCTACACGATTGCCACCAACACCTCGCTCAACGCCATCGAGAAGCGGCCCAAGCGCGTGCTGCCTATCGACTACGGCCCCGCCGCCGATCCTCACGGGGGTCCGCGCGAGCCGCTCGTCGAGTCGGTCTGGGTCGAGCCGTTTCCGGACGAGCAGTTCGGCCTTGAGGACGGCTATGCAGCACCCGAGGCTCGTTACGAGCAACGCGAGAGCGTCGAGCTCGCGTTTATCGCCGCCCTTCAGCTCCTGCCGGCGAACCAGCGCGCCGCGCTGATCCTGCGCGAGGTCCTCGGATTCTCCGCCAAGGAGTGCGCGGCGACGCTCGACACGACCACCGCCTCGGTCAACAGCGCCCTGCAGCGAGCTCGCAAGACGGTTGAGGACAGGCTTCCCGAGCAGAGCCAGCAGGAGACGCGTCGCACGCTCGGCGACGACAAGGTCGCCGAGGTCGTCGATCGCTACGTCGATGCCTGGCAGAGCGGCAACGTCGATCGCGTTGTCTCGATGCTGACCGAGGAAGCGTGCTTCTCGATGCCGCCGATGAGCACCTGGTTCGGCGGACCCGACGGTGGCCACGACGAGCTGCGGACCTTCCTTGCCGAGTACCCCCTCAACGGCCAGTGGAAGTGGAAGCCGATCCGGGTCCAGGCCAACGGCCAGCCGGCGCTCGCCTACTACAGCTGGGACGACGAGACCGGCGCCTACATCCCGTTCGCGCTCAACGTGCTGACGATCACGGCCGACGAGCGCGTCTCCGACGTAACCGCCTTCATCACGCGGTCGATTGAGGATCCGGATCCGGCGGTGCTCGCGCGTATGCCCGAGGTGGGATTCGACGACGGCCGCCTCGCCCGCGCATTCGGCAACTTCGGCCTTCCGGAGAAGATCGACTGAAGCGCGTTCGCGTCGGCTGCTCGGGCTGGGCCTATAAGGACTGGCGCGGCGTCTTCTATCCCGAGAAGCTCCCTCAGCGTGAGTGGCTGCGCCACTACGCCGAGAACTTCGACACGGTCGAGATCAACTCGACCTTCTACCGGCTGCCAACCGAGGCGGCGGTCGCGGGCTGGGTCGAACAGACGCCCAAGAGCTTTCGCTTCTCGGTCAAGGCGAGCCGCTACATCACCCACATCAAGCGGCTGAACAACCCCGAGAAGTACGTGGAGCGCTTCCTCGATTCGGTCAAACCGCTCACCGAGGCGCGCAAGCTCGAGGCGATCCTCTGGCAGCTACCGCCAAGCTTCAAGCGAAACGACGAGCGCCTCGACGCCGCACTCACGGCGATTCGCGACCGGGCTCCGGGCCGCCATGTGGTCGAGCTGCGCCATCCGTCGTGGTTCACCAAGGACGTTTACGAGCTGCTGGGCTCACACAAGGCAGCGCTCGCGATCGTCGACGATCCGAAGTACCCGTTCGCGGAGCGCCAGCTGACGACCGCGTGGACCTACGTGCGGATGCACCGAGGAGGGCGGGGGAGTGGCGGCTACACGAAGGCCGAGCTCACGACCTGGAAGCGCCGCGTGGCGGCGTGGCGGCGCAAGGCCGACGTCTATGTGTACTTCAACAACACGACGCACTCGTTCGCGGTCGAGGACGCGAGGACGATGCGCGGCGGGCTCAGCTGACGAACAACGACGGGCTGGGTAGGGAGGGGGCGCCTACGGGGCCGGCGTCGCACTTTCGTGACACCGCTCCCCGTCGAATGACGTCTGAGCCCACCTCATGGGTGGTTGAGACGTCACTCGATGGCGGGAACGCCGAAAGCGTCACGAAACGCCAACACGGCTACCCCTACCCAGCCCTGTTGTTGTTTGACCAGCTACTGATCCACCGACGTAAACGAGAGGTCCCAGTTGGCGTTGAACAGGTTGATCACGCCGTTGACGTCAGCCGACTGAATGTTCGACTGGTTGTCCCAGACCCACGGCACGGCAACGGCCTGCTCCATCACCATGTCGTCAACCTCGGCCCACGCCTCAGCGCGCTCGGTGGGATCGTCGACGTAGACCGCGTCGTCGATGGCCTTGTTGATCGCCGGATCGTCGATCAGCGGCCAGTTCGCGTTGTTGGAAGGCACGATGGCGTCGCCGCTGAACGTGTTCTGCAGGATCGACTGGGGATCTTGGAAGTCCTTGAGCCAACCGACGTTCGCGCACACGTCCGGCTCGTTCTTTGGCACGCCGCAGAACCTCGTGAGCATTGTCGAGTGATCGACCTTCTGGAAAGCAACCTCGAAGCCGAGCTGCTCGAGCTGGTCCGTGAAGACCTCAGCGGTATTCGAGCCGGGTGGCGAGTCGTCCCCGACCATGGTGATCTGGCAGTCGGGCCCCTCGCACTGACCTGACGAATAGCCGGCCTCCTTCATGTACTCGGCGGCCACCCCCATGTCGCCGCTCGGGTTCGAGATGAAGTCCAGGTCCGGCCCCTCGAGGCCGCCGGCCTCCTCGAAGCCTGGAATCCCAGGCGGGATGAAGTGCGTTGCCACCGCGCCGACAAGTTCGCCGCCGCGGGTGTTGCGGAGGTCGGTGCGGTTGGACGCCGCGATCACCGCCTTGCGGAGGTTGATGTCGTCGAATGGGGCCTCCGCGGTGTTGAGTGAGATGTAGCGGTTGCCGCCGGAGTCAGTCAGCGTGAGCTGCTCTGGATATTGGGTCGCGGCGAGCTTCAGCGAGGCCGCGTCGAGTCCGAAGTCACCGTTCACATAGCCATCGCCCGCGAGGATCTTCTTCGCCGCGGACGTCGTGTCGGTGAAGCCTTCCTGGACGACGATCGAGTCGAGATACGCAGGTCGGAAATCGGTGCTCGCGTCCCAGTTCGGGTTGCGAACAAGCCTGATCTCCCTACCGGAGGTGTAGCCCGTGAGCTCACCCTCGGCGTTGTTCTCGATCATGTACGGGCCGGTTGCCACCTGGTGGTCGCCATATGTCGACGGGTTCTCCGCGTCGTAGGGCTCCGCGTATTCCCGGGGGACCGGTGCGCCGATCGGCAGTCCGAGAGTGCCGATGACGCCGAGGCTGCTGGTGTCGGTGAGCTTGATCTCGAGCGTCTGGTCGTCTGGACAGGTGACCCCGGCGATGTCGGGCGCCTCCGTCGGCTCCTGCTCGACGGCTTTCAGAGCGTCATCGAAGCCGACAACGTCGCCCAGGTAAAGGGTGATGTAGCCGTTGGCAACGCCCGGAAGCGCGGCGCGCTCGATCGCGTACTTGAAGTCGTCGCAGACCACCTCGCGATCGACCGGCGGTGAGAACTCGATTCCCGCCTGCAGGTCGTAGGTGATCGTCTTGCCGTCGTCGGAGACGGTCGGCTGGTCCGTGGCGATGTCCGGGGAGGGCTCGGTGAGGTCGTCGGGCGCCCACGAGAGCAGCTGGCGCTGCGTGGCCGAAGTGATCATGTAGGTGAACTGGTAGTAGGCGGCGCCGGGATCGATGTAGTCCACGTCGCCGGCGGCGAGAACCCTCAGCTCGCCACCGTCCGTCGCGCCATCGGGTGCCTCCGTCGGGGGCTGGAACTGCCCGTCTGCGGTGGACGAGGTACCGGCGGGCTCCTCGCTGTCTCCACATGCGACCACGAACAGCGCCGTCGCCAGCACTACGACGATCCCGAGCAGACGTACCTTCATCCCAGTTCCCTTCCCGCGTCACACGTGTTCGCGCATTGACCCACGCCCGAGAAAGAGGGCTGGAAGGGTGGGGTTAGAGGCGGGTAGGAACTTTCCTAGAGCTCGGCTCGACCATTTCTGCCATCGCCACCGGCTCGACCGCGCTCGGCAGTTGCATCGTCAGGACCGCGCCGCCATCGGGCGAGTTGTGGGCGCTG
Organism: uncultured Solirubrobacterales bacterium; assembly: GCA_963746215.1. Lineage (GTDB taxonomy): Bacteria > Actinomycetota > Thermoleophilia > Solirubrobacterales > 70-9 > WHSW01. Next base: position 54,017 of record CAVVAT010000006.1, on the reverse strand, counting down.
ACCGAGCCGCCGGCCGTCTCGGCCACCTGGCGGACGATCGCCAGCCCGAGCCCGGAGCCGGGCAGCCCGCGCGCGTGCGGCGAGCGATAGAAGCGGTCGAAGACGTGGGGGAGGTCACCGGGGGCAATTCCGGGCCCATGGTCGCGCACCGAGACCTCACCGTCGCTCACGCGCAGCTCGATGGCGCCGTCGGGCGGGCTCCACTTGATCGCGTTGTCAAGCAGGTTCGAGATCGCGCGTTCGGCACGCTGTTCGACCGCGCGCACCATGCTCGGCTTCAGATTGACGTCGATCGACACGCTGGGGTTGCGCGGCCGCACGCGGTCGGCGAGCTCGGCGGCGAGTAAGTCCAAACGAAACGGCTCGGCAGCCTCGTGCTCGTTCTCCGCGTCGCGAGCCAGGTCGATCAGGTCGCCGATCAAGCCGGTGAGCTCCTCGAGCTGCTGAACCACGTCGGCAAGCAGCGCCTCGCGCTCGTGGTCGTCGATCAGGTCGGCGTGGGCAAGGACCTCGATGTTGGTGCGGATGCTTGCCAGGGGTGTACGCAGTTCGTGTGAGGCATCGGCGACGAGCTGGCGCTGGGCGCCGAGCGAGTCATCGAGCGCCTCGAGCATCTGGTTGAAGCTGCGCGCGAGCGCGGCCAGTTCGTCCTGGCCGCTGGCCTCGATCCGGCGGCTGAGGTCGCGGGTCGACGCGACCTGCTCGGCAGCGCGGCGAAGCTTCTCGACGGGCGCGACCGCAGCGCGCGAGACGAGGTAGCCGAGGCCGCCGCCGAGGATGATCCCGGCGACGCATGCAAGGGCGAGGATGAGCGCGAGCTGGCTGAGATTCGAATCGACCTCGTCGAGCGGCCGCGCGACCTGGATTGCCTGGCCCTTCTCGAGCTGCGCCGTGTAGATCCGCAGATGCAGGCCGGCGGTCTCTATCTCCGTGTAGAACGGCTCGCGCTCGCCGGCGGCGACCTCGCGCGCAGCCTCCACGCTTCCGAGGTCGGTGCGCGGGCCGCGCGGCGGGATGATGTGACCGTTGGAGTTGACGAGCTGCGCGTAGACGCTCTTGCCCCCGAGCGGGCCGTTGGGGAGCAGCAGCTTCGGCCGCGCCGAGACGGCCGGGGTGGACCCCGGGACGGTCTGGACGCCGACATGGCCGCGGTCGGTACCGGGCCCGCCGCTCTGCAGGTGCGATCCGCCCGAGACGCCGACGATTGGGATCGCGAAGGTCTCGCTCGCGTCGTGCTCGAGCTCCTCGTCGACGCGGTCGAGCAGCTCGCCGCGGACAAGGACATACGTGAACACCGAGACGGCTGCGACCGCGACGGCAACCGCCAGGCCCGACAGCAGGACGACGCGGCGGCGGTAGCTCATGGCTCGCGCAGCACGTAGCCGACGCCGCGCACGGTGTGAATCAACCGCGACTCACCGCCGGCTTCGGTCTTCTTGCGCAGGTAGCTGACGTAAACGTTCAGCGCCTTCGAGTGGGGCCCGAAGTCGTAGTCCCAAACGCGTTCGAAGATCTGCTGGCGCGACAGCACCCGGCGCGGATTTTCGAGGAAGAGCTCGAGCAACAGGTGTTCCGTACGGGTGAGCTCGACGACGCGATCGCCGCGCTTGACCGCGTAACTGACCGGATCGAGGGTCAGGTCAGCGAAGCGAGCGGGTCCTCGTCGACCGGCTGGTCGGTGCGCCGCAGCAGCGCGCGCACGCGCGCCAGCAGCTCCTCGAGCGCGAACGGCTTGACCAGGTAGTCGTCGGCGCCGGCCTCGAGGCCCTCGACGCGGTCGGCGACGGCGTCGCGTGCGGTCAGCATCAGGATCGGAGTGCGGTCGCCGCGAGCGCGCATGGTCCGGCAGACCTCAAGTCCGTCGACGCCCGGCATGAGGATGTCGAGGACCACCAGGTCCGGGTTGGTCCGCTCGGCGGTGAGCAAACCCTCGCTGCCGTCGGCGGCGAGCGAGACGCCAAAACCGCCGAGTTCGAGTGCCCGCTTCAGCGCGGCGCGCATAGGCGGCTCATCGTCGACAACGAGCAGACGGCGTCCCTCAAGCTCTGCCGCGGTGTTAGGCACTGATGCGGATTGTGTCGCGTGTGGGTAAGAAGGGGGTTAGTGGACCTCGATCGCTGGCTGCCCGAGCCGCAAATTCGCACGCGGCACGAGCGCACGGCGCGCGTCGAGCCGGCGCAGCTGTGGAGTGCAGCCGAGACGATCGAGGTTGGCGACGCCCCGCGACTCGGGCGGGTTCTGCGTTGGCGGATCCCCGAAACGCCGTCTGATCTGCGCTACCGCGACGTCTTTCGCCGCTACCCGTTCGTCGTCCTCGACGAGGGAGAGGGCTGGTCGATTTCAGGGCTCTGCGGCAGGGTCTGGTCGCTGCGACGCGACTACCCGGAGCTTGCCGGCGCGGATGATTTTCGCTCATGGGAGCAGCCGGGGACGGTGCGCGTCGTCTTCGCCAACTGGGTTGAGCCGGCCGACGAGGGCGCTCGGATCGTCAGCGAGTCTCGGGTTGGCCCGGTCGATCGCCGGGCGCGGTGGCGGATGCGCGCGTTGTGGTCGACCGTGGGCCAATTCCAGGGACTGATCGGTCGCGAGGCTCTCGACGCCGCGGTGCGCCGGGCCGAAGACCGCTAGGCGTCGCTGGTTTCTGTGAGCGCGCGCGCTGTCGCTGCCAGTGAGTCGGCGTCGGCCGGCTCGGCGAAGAAGAAGATCTCGATGATCACGTCCGGGTCGAACAGGACCTGGCTCTGGTAGGTGACGACCTCGCGTCCGGTCAGCCGCTCGATGAGACCGGTCAGCTCGGGCCCCATCTCGTTCTGAAAAACCTGGCGGAACTCGCGAACGGCGTCTGAACGGCCCTTATCGAGCATCGTTCGCTCGGCGGTGTTCATGCCGCCGCGCATGACGACGAGCAGGAAGTCATCGATCAGATACGACTTCGCCGAGACCGGCCCACGTCCATAGTTCTGCTTCATCGAGGCGACGACCTCGCGGGAGATCTCGCTCAGCGATGGCGTGGTCGTTTCCGAACTCACCCTGCGAATCTAGCGCGGGCGCCGCCGAATGGCAGCGCCCACGTCAGATCCACAAATACGAACTCAGCTAACGGCGTCCTTGACCTTGTCGACGATGCCCTCGCCGTCGCCAGGATTGGCGACGACCCCGCTCGGCTTCTCCGACATTCCGGCGGCCTTGCGGAGCTTCGTCGAGATTTCGGCGATCTCCTCCGGCGCGTAGTCCGGCGCGAACACGTCGGGCTGCGACGGCAGGTCGACCGGCGGGAAGCCCTCCGGCGCCTCGCTGACGATCTCGAGGTCCTCGCCCGTCTCGGGATGCGGACCATTGAAGACCGCGCCGAGCTCCAGGTAGTCGCTCAGCGAGAAGCGGTAGAGCTTGCGGTGCTCGCCCTTCTCGATGTGCGGCTGGCACTCCGGGATCTTGTCCGTCGGGATCCGCGGGCTCGGGAACGCCTTCATCATGTCGACGCCCGTGAGGTTCTCCAGCGCCCGTGCGTAGGCAATTTGGTGAACGCCACCGCGGCAGAGCAGGTAGCCAGTGAGCGCCCGCGCAGCCGGATGGTCAACTGCCTCGTAGACCTTCAGCTTGTTGTTGCGAGCACCGGTCTCGAGGAAGAAGTTGTGCGTGAGATCCTCCACGAGGTCGCCCGTTGCCGTCACGTAGTCGCCGGTCCACGGGATTCCGTTCGAGTTCTGCGGAAGCGCGCCGCGGCCGCCGCCGATGTAGTGCTGTGGGTTTGCGAACTCCGCCGCGTCGATGTCGGTCGGGGCCTGATCAGCGGCCTTCGACGGATCGGTGAGCATCGTGTTGATCGCAGCTGCAACCAGCTCGATGTGCCCGTACTCCTCGGCCGCAATGTTCGCGATCAGGTCGTAGAACGGACGCGCGCCCTGACGATTGCGGAAGTTGAAGGACTGGAACGTGTACGTCATCAGGGTCGACATCTCGCCGAACTTGCCACCCAGGAGCTCTTGTACGTGAGCGGCGCCCTGCGGATCAGGAGTCGACGGGGGCGGAAGCTCCGCGCCCCAGCGGTCGTAACGCAGAATCATCTGATTCCTCTCGTTTGAGACGATGAACGAGGGAGGACGGGCCGCCGCTTGGAGAGGTCCGCGTGTCTCGTATAAGTCCGAGGCTGAGCCCGTAAGAGTCCAGCCCTGCCACTCGGACTACCCCGGTTCGGGCGCCCTAACTACGCATCGTTTCCGGCTTCGACGTCGCGCTCCCACCAGGGCGTTCCGCGTTCGCCGAGGCTGACCTTCGCCGCGTGAACGCGTGCCCGTGCTTCGGCTTCGGCGGCCTCGTTCCCGGCTCGTTTCGCCGCACCCACCGCTCGACGTGCGGCCATCAGCTCGTTGACCAACTCCTGCCGGCGCTCTTCCGGGAGAGCGGGATCCGAACGGCGCCATCGGCGCCCGTTGACGACGATGTAGCGACCGTCGGGCGTCAGCTCCGGTCCAGTCACCCCCTGGTGACCGACAGCTCGAGATGTCGGCGCTCGCCGTCGGGTGATTCGAGTCCGAGACCCCACCCGTCAGGGCGCTCTGCGGCCAGAAGCCGGGCGCGGCCGGGGATGCGCAGCGGAGCGCGGAACTCGACCTCGGAGGTGTGCGCAGCCCCGAGCCTTCCGTCGAGCCACGCGAGCGTTCTCGCATAGGTCCACATCCCGTGGGCGATCGCGCTCGGAAAGCCGAAGGCTCGGGCGCTGAGTGAGTGGAGGTGGATCGGGTTGCGGTCGCCCGAGACCGCGGCATAGCGGCGGCCTGTGTCGCCCGGAACGTTCCAGATCGCGACCTGCTCGGCGCCGGCGAGGCGGTCTTCGCCGCGATTGGGCCGTTCGCCGGATCCCTCACCTTGCCGCAGGTAGGTGCTGTGCTCGAGCCAGACGACCTCGCCCGCCACGCTCGCTTCGGTCACGAGGTCGAGCTGGCGCCCCCGGTGATGAGGGCGCAGGTTCTCTGCCCAGACACGTAGCCGCGGACGCGCGTCGACGGCGATAGGCGTGGATTGCTCGATCCGGTTCGCGATATGGACGAGGCCCAGCAGCGCAAACGGAAACGAGCGCTCGGTCATCAGCTTCATCGCGAGCGGGAAGCCGAGCAGATGTGGGTAGGTGGGAGGCAGCGTCTCGCGCAATGTGAAGCCGCAGACGAGGGCATAGTCGGCCAGCGCCTCGACGTCGATCGCGACCGAGTCGAGCTCATAGGCGTGGCTGGGGAGGCCGTCCGAGCCGCCGGGGATCGGGAGTGCGCCGAACGTCGCCTTCGCGTAAAGAGGCGCGAGTGCCGGGGCGGATTCGAGCTCGCGGGTCTCCACGGCCGGCTCGGCTACGCGCCAATCAGCGCCTGGCCGCACACGCGTACGACGTTTCCATTGACCGCTGCCGAGGCGGGACTCGCGAGCCACGCAATCGTTTCGGCCACGTCGACCGGCTGACCGCCCTGGATCAGGCTGCTGGTGCGCCGGCCCGCCTCGCGAACGCCAATGGGCATGGCGGCCGTCATCTTCGTCTCGATGAAGCCGGGCGCCACCGCATTGATGGTGGCCCCGCGAGCGGCCATTGCCGGGGAGAACGCATCGACCATGGCGATGACCCCGGCCTTCGTTGTCGCGTAGTTGGCCTGGCCACGGTTGCCGGCTATCCCGCTCACCGAGGAGACGGAGACGATCCGGCCGCCGCCGCCGATGAGGTCGCGCTCGAGCAGCGGCGCGTTGAGCCGCAGCTGGCTGAGCAGGTTGACCTCGAGCACCGAATCCCACTGCTCGGGCTCCATGCGCCCGATCGTCTTGTCGCGGGTGATTCCGGCGTTGTGGACGAGCACGTCGAGCCTGCCATGGCGCTCGGCGACGTGGTCGGCAAGCCGCGACGGGGCCTCATCGGAGGTGATGTCGAGCTGCAGCGCGGTCGCGCCGAGACGGTTGGCGACCTCGGTGAGGTCGGCTCCCGCCTGGGGAACATCGATCGCGATGACCTCGGCGCCGTCGCGCGCGAGCGTTGCGGCAATCGCCTCGCCGATCCCGCGCGCGGCGCCGGTGACGGCCGCGACGCGGCCCTCGAGCGGCCGCTCCCAGTCGGGCGGCACGACGACGTCGGCGGGGTCGATCGCACCGACCTCGATGACCTGGCCGTCGACGTACGCGGACTTCGGCGACAGCAGGAACCGCAGGGTCGACTCGAGGCCGCCCTCACCGCCGACGCCGACACGCACGAGCTGCGCGGTTGAGCCCTTAGCGCCGATCTCCTTGGCGAGCGAGCGGGTGAAGCCCTCGATCGCGCGCTGGGCGATCGCCGCCTCGGGCGACTCGGCCTCCCCGGGGATGCCGGCGAGCACCAGCGCTCGGCCGTTTCGCGCGAGTTGGCGGATCGTCGGATGAAAGAACTCGTAGAGCGACCGCAGTCGCGCCGGGTCGTCGATCCCGCTTGCGTCGAAGATCAGCGCCGCCGGCTCGGCCGCCTGCGCGGCGCCGGTATCGGTGATCACCGTCGCCTCGATTGAGCGAAGCACGTCGGCGGTCGGTTCGAGCAGGCGTCCGCCGCGCGCTCCGTCGAGGACGACGGAGCCTGAAACGACCGGCGCTCCGGGCTTGTGGCGCACGAGGATGGGCGGCGTCGGCAGCCCCAACCGGCTCGTCAGCGCCCCCACGGGCGAGTTGGTGATGCTCTGGTAGCGGTCGCTCTGGCCGGAACTCATTCGGCACGCTCCAAAATCGCGCAGACACCCTGGCCACCTGCGGCGCAGATCGAGATCAGCCCACGGCCTGAGCCGCGCTCGTCGAGCAGCTTCGCGAGCGTCGCGACGATCCGGCCGCCGGTCGCCCCGAAGGGATGTCCGGCTGCCAGGGAGGAGCCGGCGACGTTGATTTTCGCCGGGTCGATGGTGCCCAGCGGCTCGTCGCGGCCGAGCCTCTCCGAACAGAACTCCGGGTCCTGCCAGGCCTTCAGCGTCATCAGGACCTGCGACGCGAACGCCTCGTGGATCTCGTAGAAGTCGAAGTCCTGAAGCGTCAGGCCGTTGCGATCGAGCAACCGCGGCACCGCGTAGAGCGGTGCGCCCAGAAGGTCGTCGTTGCCTGAGACGAAGTCGACCGCGGCGGTCTCGGCGTCGACGATGTGCGCAAGCACCGGCAGCTTGTTCTCAGTGGCCCATTCGTCGCTTGCGAGCAGAACGGCGGCCGCGCCGTCGGTGAGCGGGGTGGAGTTGGCCGCGGTCATCGTCGGGTCGGCGCCGTCGAGGCCGAACACCGGTTTGAGCTTGGCCAATTTGTCTGTAGACGAGTCGGGACGCAGGTTCTGATCGCGCTCGAGGCCGAGGTACGGGGTCATCAGGTCATCGAAAAAGCCGCGGTCGTAGGCCGCGGCGAGCTTGCGGTGGCTGGCGACGGCGAGCTCGTCCTGCTCGGCGCGGCCGATGCCCCAGCGGCGTGTCGAGATCGCCTGGTGTTCGCCCATCGACAGGCCGGTGCGCGGCTCCTCGTTACGCGGAATCCGCGGGGCAATCTGCCCGGGGCGAAGCCTCGTGAGCAGGGCGAGGCGGTCACGCGCTGAGCGAGCGCGGTTGAGGTCTAAAAGCACCCGGCGCAGGTCGTCGTTGACCTCGATCGGAGCGTCGGAGGTGGTGTCGTAGCCGCCGGCGACGCCCACGTCGATCTGACCGAGAGCGATCTTGTTGGCGACGGCGATCGTCGTCTGGAGCCCGGTGCCGCAGGCCTGACCCATGTCGTACGCGGGCGTGGCGTGGTCGAGCGCGCTGCCGAGGACGCACTCGCGGGTGAGGTTGAAGTCGTGGCTGTGCTTGAGGACGCCGCCACCGGCCACCTCGCCGAGACGCTGCCCCTGAAGGCCGAAGCGCCCGACCAGCCCGTCAAGCGCGGCCGTGAACATGTCCTGGTTCGAGGCGCGCGCGTAAGGGCCGTTTTGACGGGCGAACGGGATCCGGTTGCCGCCGAGGACGGCGGCCTTGCGTGTGGGGTTGGAGCTCATGCTCCCGTCTCGTTACCCAGCTCCCGGACCAACATGCGCACGTCCGGCAGATCGTCGCCGACGTCCGCCATCGACGCTGCACTCGCCGGTCCGCCGGGCAGGCCAATCGGCGCCTGCAGCAACTCGTCGGGAATCCCGAACGCGTCGACGAGCTCGCCGGCATGGGCGGCGAGGCCCTCGCACAGGCCGTTGACCGAGCGCGTGACCGCCTTCGAGCGAGTCGAAGAGATTCGGCCGTGCTCCTGAAACCAGGCGCGGTCGCGCTCGATCTCGGCGAGCGCGTGGAGGTCGCACAGGCGGTTGAGGACAACCTTCAGGCGCGGGTCCTCGCACGCGTCGATCGCGTCGACGAACGCCTCGAGGATCTCGCGCTCGGTGTGGGCGCGCGCGGCGGCAAGAACGTGGTCCTGGCAGTCGTTGAAGACCTCGAAGGTGTCGCCGCCGTCGTCGATGCCGCGCTTCAAGCGCCGCGCCGCGCCCGAGATGATGTGCTCCTCGCGCCAGCGGAAGAGGTTGAGGTGGTAGTCGCGGTCGAGCAGGTCCTCGTCGCGCTCGCGGCCGGGGACGAGGTCGTCGGTGAGCCGCTGGACGAGCTCCCGAACGGCCGTCTTCTCGACCACGGTCTCCCACACCTGGCCGGCGACGAAGCCGGCGGTCGCGATCGGGTTCATGTTCATGAAGTCGTCGCGATAGCCGGTCAGCAGGCCCTTGGCGACGAGCTGGAGCAGGATCGTGTTGTCGCCCTCAAAGGTGGTGAAGACGTCGGTGTCGGCGCGCAGCTCGCCAAGGCGGTTCTCGCTGAGATAGCCAGCGCCGCCGCAGGCCTCCCGGCATTCCTGGATCGTCGCCGTCGCGTGCCACGTGGCCAGCGCCTTGAGCCCGGCCGCGCGACTTTCGAGCTCGCGGCGGGCCAGCTGCTCCGCGTCGTCCTGCTCGGCCGTGCCGTCGTCCGCGCCGAAGATGTTCGCGAGCTCGTCGACCACGCCAGCCTGGGTGAAGTGCAGCGCGTAGGTGCGGGCGAGGGCGGGGAGGAGGCGCCGCTGGTGGACGCGGAAGTCGAGCAGCGGTAGCTCCTCGTCGGACTCGGGCGGGCCGAACTGGCGCCGGCGTAGTGCGTGACGGACCGCGATCGTGAGCGCCACCTTGGTCGCGCTGATCGACGCGCCACCGACGCTGATCCGGCCCTGGATCAGGGTGCCGAGCATCGTGAAGAAGCGGCGGTTCTCGTTTTCGATCGCGCTCGTGTACGCGCCTTCGGGCGAAACCTGCGCGTAGCGGTCGAGCAGGTTCTCGCGCGGGACGCGGATCGCGTCGAAGTAGATGCGGCCGTTGTCGACGCCGTTGAGGCCGAGCTTGTGTCCGCAGTCCTCGATGCGCACGCCGTCGACCACGGCGCCGCTCTCGTCGCGCAGCGGTACCAGGACGCAATGCACGCCGCGCTTCTCGCCACCGACGACGAGCTGGCAGAACACTGCCGCCAGCCGCCCGTCGCGTGCCGCGTTGCCGATGTAGTCCTTGCGATCCTCGGGAGTCGGCGTCTCCACGACAAACTCCTGAGTCTCCGGATCGTAGGTCGCCGTCGTCTGAACGTTCTGGACGTTCGAGCCATGACCCGACTCGCTCATCGCGAACGCGCCGGGGAGTTCGAAGCTAGCGACGTCGGAGAGGTAGAGCTCGTGGTGCTTGCGCGTGCCGAGGTGATGGACCGCGCCGCCAAAGAGGCCGAACTGCACGCCGCACTTGACCAGCATCGACAGGTCCGACAGCGCGAGCATCTCGAAGCTCGCGATGGCTTCGCCGACGCGGCCGAGCCCGCCGAACTCCTCCGGGAAGAGAAGGGCGGGCCCGCCGGTTGCGGCGAGCGTCCGGGTCCAACCGGCAACCGTCTCGCGGTACTCCTCCGTGCTGGGCGGAGTCGCCGGTTTCGAGAACTCCGGACGTGCGAGGATCGCCCGCGTGTGCTCGCGGACGATCCTGTGGCGACCGTCGAGCAGCTCACGCAGCGCGTTCGCGTCGACGGTCTCAATCGCGTCATCGAGGGCGGCTTCCATCGCTCTCGATGTTTACATCATTCGATGTAGAGGTTGCTCCAACTAGGAGCGGCTGCCGCTCTTGCGCCTCGCGCTGGTGCGGCTTGAGGTGGAGCGCTTGCGCGCGCTCGACGTCTTTGCGCGCGTGCTCGCCTTTGCGCGCGTGCTCGACGGCTTCTTGCGGGAGCTCGACGGCTTCGAACGAGTGCTCGACGCCTTCGTGCGGCTGGAACTCGAACGCCTGGAGCTGCTGCTCTTGCGCTCCGAAGCCGGGACCTCTTCCTGGACGACAGCCTTCGTCAGAACCGGGATCTGAGCTGCCAGGAACTTCGCCATCCGCTCCTCCTCGCGGCGGATCTCGCGGGCGAGCTTGGCGGTCTCCTTGTCCCCGAGCTGCTCGGCGAGCGTCTCGATCGCGGTGTAGGTCGCGATCTCCTCGTGCTCGTTCCAGTACTCGGTCTTCGCGTTCTTCAGCATCTTCTCGGCCTCACCGGCACCGCGCAGCATGTGCGCCGGGCCCTTCGCCAGCGACTTGGCCTTGCCCAGCGCCTGCCCGGCGACCTTGTCGACAAGCTGCGGTCCGCCGCCGCCGATCTTTTTGATCCGGCTCTGGAGCTTGCGGCTGTGCTGCTTGGTCTCCTTGAGGTGATCCTGCAGGCGCTTCTTGTAGGGCGTACGCGTGGTCATCGCGATGTGCGCCTCGAGGGCCTGTACGAGTTCCTCTTCCTTCGCGTATGCCTCGCTCAGGTACTGGGTCAGCTTTGTTGCGGCAACGGTGTCAGACATTGTCATCTCCTGGTTTCTTTGGTTCAACCAGTTGCACTACCCGAGGCCCGGCCCGGGAACCACGTCGATGTCCGTTGCGTGCATTGGCTTGCCACACGCCGAGCAGATCGGTTCGACGTGCGCGATCTCGCCGCAGGCGTGATGGCGGTAGAGGATGGGAGGGCCGGCGTCGCCCGCCGTCCACCGATCGCCCCACGCCACCATCGCCATCAGCACGTCCACGAACTCGCGGCCCTGCTCGGTTAGTGCGTACTCGTCGCGGGGCGGGCGTTCGGAGTAAGCGCGGCGCTCGAGCAGGCCCGCGGCCACCAGGTGACGCAGGCGCTCGGCGAGCACCTTCCGCGAGATGCCGAGATCGCGCTGGATGTCGTCGAAGCGGTTGATGCCGACGTAGACGTTGCGGATCACGAGCGGCGACCACGGCTCGCCGGCCACGGCAAGGCTGCGAGCGATCGAGCAAGTCATCTGGCCGAAATCGGTGCGCTGCATGGGCGGAGAGTACCTTAGTTCCTTGAGGGAACGGACTCTGTTACGGTGACCGGCATGCAGCTACCTGAGATTGTCAGTGCCGAGGAATGGCAGCGCGCGAACGACGCGTTGATCGCGCGCGAGAAGGCCGCGACCCGCGAGCGCGATGCACTTGCCGCAGACCGCCGGCGCCAACCGATGACCGAGTACTCCAACGCCTACGAGTTTGAGGGGCCGGACGGCCGTGTGAGGTTCCCCGACCTGTTCGAGGGTCGGAGCCAGCTGTTGCTCTACCACTTCTGGCATCCACCGGAAGGCGAACCGTGCGGCGGCTGCTCCATGTTCACCGACCAGATCTCAGAGCTGGCTCACCTGCATGCGCGCGACACCACGATCGCGCTCGTCTCGACGGCTCCCCAGCCACAGATCCAGGCATACCGCGAGCGGATGGGCTGGGCCGTGCCCTGGTATACGGTCGTCGGCGACGACTTCCAGGCTGCTCGCGGCACGAGCGAGTACTTCAAGCTCGACGTCTACCTACGCGACGAGGACCGTGTCTTCCTCACCTACGAAACCCGCAGTCGCGGCGTCGAGGCGCTCGGCAGCGTCTGGACGTTCCTCGACCTGACGCCCATGGGTCGCCAGGAGGAGTGGGAGGACACCCCGGAGGGTCGCCCGCAGGACCCGCCCTATAGCTGGTGGCGCAAGCACGACGCCTATACGCCCGAGGAACTCGGGCTCGCGTGATCGTCGCCTAGGCCTGCTATCCCCAGAGCATGGCCCGCGCCGGATACGCCGAATCGGACGAGCGGTCTGATTCGGCGGGGGCGCTTCCGAAGGGGTTCGATCGCAGGTCGCTGAGAAGGCGCGCGATCCAGGCGCTTCTCGCGTTCGTCGCCATCTTCGCGATCGCGCTGTTGGCTCCCGGGCTCGGCCAGGTGCGCGACCTGCTCGGCCGCGCCGAGCCGCCCTGGTTGCTGCTCGGCCTCGCGCTCGAGGGCCTGTCGTTTGCCTCCTACGTCGTCATGTTCCGGCCGATCTTCTGTCGCGGTATGAAGTGGCGGCGAAGCTGGCAGATCGGTGGGTCGGAGCTGGCGATGGGATCGTTGGTTCCGGCCAGCGGCGCCGGCGGCCTCGCGCTCGGCGCGTGGATCCTGCACGGCGCGGGGATGGAGGCGCGGAGGATCGCGCGGCGCTCGGTCGCGTTCCTGCTGATCAAGAGCAGCGTCAACTTTGTCGCGGTGGTGGTCGTCGGCACCGCGATGGCGCTCGGAGTCGGGCCGCATCAGTCGGTGTGGCTGACGGCCGTGCCCGCCGCAGCCGCCGGGGTCTTCCTAGTCCTGGTGTTCAGTCTCGCCAGGCTCACGCCGGGCGAGCCAACCCGGGTCGAGTCGGGACCCCGGCGCTGGTGGGCCGAGACGCGAGCGGCGCTGGTCACCGGCACCGAAGAGGCGATCCTGATCCTGCGTGGTCGCGACCTCGCCGTGATCGGCGGCGCGATCGGCTACTGGATTTTCGACAACGCCGTCCTCTGGGCAACCTTCAAGGCATTCGGCCTCTCGCCGCCGATCACGATCGTGCTGATCGGCTACCTCATCGGCCAGCTCGGCGGCCTGCTGCCGATACCCGGTGGGATCGGCGGGATCGACGGTGGCCTGATCGGGACGCTGATCGTTTACGGAGTCGATGCCGCGGGCGCCGCCGCAGCGGTGCTCGCGTATCGGGTCATTCTTTTCTGGCTGCCGCTGATCGTCGGCGGGATCGCGTTCGCCGACCTGCGTCGCGATATGCCGCGCGAGGGCGAGCTCGCGTCGTGCGCGCCCGCCTATCGCGACAGCGGTTAGTGGCGGGTGCGGATCGGCTCGAGAATGAAGGCGTTGGTGGCCGGCTCGCCGTCCTTGACGCGCTTGGCGACAAAGCCGGTGACCGTGCGACCCGTGAGGTCGGATACGGCGACCGCCGCGAGCCGCTGGTAGGTCAGCGGGCCTAGGGCGTTGTCCTTGGCCGGTTCGGCTTCCGCATCGGGCTCCGGCTCGGGGCCGCGGTCAATCGTGCAGCGAACGACGTCCTTGACGTAGACGGTCTCGACGCTGGTGGGGCGCACGCCTGAGCGGCGCTGCCACAGCGAGCCGACGGCGCGGCCGATCTCGTCGCAGACCTGCGAGGTCGCGGACTGCGGTTCCGTCTCGGGGGTGGGTTCGGGCATCCAAACCCCTTCCTTACCCCTTCGATGAGCCGGGTTCTGATTGAGGACCAAGGAGCTGAGACCCAACCGGCTGAGTAACAAAGCTTACTTGGGGTGCGGGCGGCTTTGCGCCTATTCCCCCTCGGCTACCCCGTCGACCAGGCCCTCCGCGTCTTGATCGGGAGTTCCAGGAAGATCGTGTTCGACGTCCTTTTCGCTCGGGACGCTCTCGGGGCTGGGGCTGGTCGGGTCCTTGTCGGGCTCGGTTTCGTCGTTCATGCAGCTCCCTTTACCCCGTTATCGACCCTTCAGTTGGGGTAATGCTTTGGCAGGGGCGGTGAGGCACGAGCCAGCCACCCGTTCCGCGACAACTTCGGAAGCGTGGGGATGTGGGGGCATTTTCGGGGCTTCCCACAGATTTACGGAGGAAGCGATGCAGCTGAAGTGCCCGGAATGTGGCCTATCGAAGGCCCGAGAGTGCCTGTCCTGGAGGCTCGAGACCTGCCCGGAGTGCAGCCGCGACGGCCAAGAGGTCTACCTAGTGGCGCCCGAACGCTCGACTTCGGGTCTACCCAAGGCGGCTGACCTCGCCCCTGCTGTGCAGCGGTTCCTGGAGCCCCCGCAAGGTCCTTCTCCTCAGCACTGAGAGCGCGATTGGACCGCGGATGCCCTGCTAGCGTCAGTGGCACATTGAGCGACGACCAGGAGCTCGTCCTCCTCGAAGCTGCCGCTCGCCACGCACGCGAGCGCTACCAGCTTTACAAGGCGAAGACCTACGGACCCCGCGCCACGAGCCCGACGCGACTGCGCGATCTCGACCGCGAGCGCGCACGCGCCGAAACCCGCTTGCGGCGGGCGCGCACGGTGCCGGGACACAACTGACAAGGAGCACGATGAATTTGACCGTCACCGAAGATCAACTGGTCGAGGCCGCGAAGGAATTGGGTCAGGATGAGTTCACCCGCGGCGACGTCGCCGAGAAGCTCGGTGTCGAGAAGCCGGAGCTCAAGCAGGCTTTCGTCCGCGCCCGCAAGGCCGGCCGCGTCGAGAAGGTTCGCGACGACGAGGAGAACACCGCGCACTTCCGGCTCGTCTGAGCCGAGCTGCGATCGCGGAGCCGGTTAGATGCGCTCGCTAGCGATGACCGAGAAGTCGGTCAGGCCGAGCGAGCCGAACGAAGTGATGAGGGCGACATCGGCGGCATCACGTCCGCGCCCGACGATCACGCGCCCGGTCCGCGGGCGGTTGTTGCGCGGGTCGAACGTGTGCCACTCGCCGTCCAGGTAGGCCTCGAACCAGGCGGCGAAGTCCATGAGCTCGGCCGGCTCCGGCACGTTGACGTCGGAGATGTAACCGAAGACGTAGCGCGACGGGATGTTCAGCGCGCGGCAGAGGCTGATCGCCAGGTGCGCGTAGTCGCGGCAGACGCCTTGGCGCGCGCGAAAGACGTCAGCGGCAGTGGTCCACGGGTTGGAGCCGCCGGGGGTGAACTCGATCAGCTCGTGGACGAAGTCGACGACGGCCTGCACGCGCTCGGCCCCGGGCGGTGTGCTTCCGAAGCGCTCCCAAGCCTCTGAGCCGAGCTCGTCGGGGAGGCAGAAGCGGCTCGGCATCAGGAAGGCGAGCGTGTCGTCCGGCAAATCGGCGGGAGCGGTCTCGCCGGCGACGGGTAGCGGCGGGTCGTGCGGCTCGCTGTGGATGAGGTGCGCGCGGTAGGTGATCGTCGACTCGCCGGCCGGGATGAGGAAGCGCTCGCAGCGATTGCCGTAGCCGTCGAGGTAGGTGTGGTGTTCCGTGGCGCCGGTCTCCCAGCTCTCCTCGCACATCTGCGCGTCGACCTGCGCAGAGGGGGCAACCTGAAGCACCGCCGCGGTCACGTTGGGAGCCGAGAGGCCGAACGTGCAACCGACGACGAGATCCAGCCGGTCAGCTGCGCTCGACATGCGTACGAGGCTACTTAGGCCGCTCTACAGCGTTCGGTTGATGAACGCGATCACGTCGTCGAGAACCTCTTCGCTGTTGATCTCGTTGAAGATCTCGTGGCGCGCCTCTAGATAGACCTTCTCCTCAGTGGCACCGCCGCGCAGGTGCTCGAACGCCGTGCGAGTCGGCTCCAGTGGCGCGAGCGCGTCCTCCTCACCGTGGATCCAGAGGACCGGCAGGTCGCCGAATCCGGGCTCGCTCGCAAGCGCGTGAATTGCGCCGAACATGGCCCGCAGCGTCGGCGCCTTGAACGGTCCGTTGTAGACGAGCGGGTCGGCCAGGTATGCCTCGCCAACGGCCGGGTCGCGCGAGAGCACCGCGGGATCGATCGGGACCTCCGGCATTGGGTCCATCTCCGCCAGCGCTTCGAAGTCCGGGTTGGGGGCGATCACCGGGCCTGACAGCACCAGCGCGGCTAGCTCACCGCGATGCGCCTGCGCGTAGCGCGCGGCAATCAGCCCGCCCATCGAGTGGCCGATGACCACCAGCGGCAGATCGGGGTGCTCGTGACGAGCGAGCTGCGCGACGCGGTCGAGGTCGGCGGTGAGGTGCTCGCCGTTGACGATCAACGCGCGCTCGCCGTCGGAGCGACCGTGGCCGAGGTGGTCCGGTCCGTAGACCGCGCCGCCGTCGGCAGCGAGCCGATCGGCAACGTGGGCGTAACGGCCGATGTGCTCGGCATAGCCGTGGACCACGAGCGCCACAAAACGGGCATCGGCTTTGGCCCACTCTGCGACGAAGAGCCTGCCCTCACTGCCTTCGAGTTCGCGCTCGATTGGACGGGTCATGGGCCCGGAGACTAGTCGGGCTATGCGGGACACCTTCGGAGGTGTACAACAAGGGCCGTCCCGCCGCTTACGTATGCCCAGCCCCGGAAGCAACGGGTCAGTGTCCTGCAACTTCAACCTCGATTTCCCCGACGACTCGATGGTGGTGAGCAGCGATACGGATGCCTCGGCCGATCCGCTGACGCTCAATTGGTACTTCGGCTTCAACAGCTTCTCCTACGGCGCCCGCAACGGCGGCGGCTGCAGCTTCAGCGGGCCGCATCCCCCTGAGATATCGAGCAGTGACTACAGCCCCGCCTCTTCGTCAGCTCGATCAACGACGAAAGCTCGCTGTTGGAGCCGCCCGGGATAACCACGGCGCCCCTCTCGAGCTTCGATGGAGACGTTTCTCTGAGCTTCGCCGGCTCCGCATCAAACTCCTCCGAGGACGGCTCCTCGCTGAACGCCTCTTGGCAGATGACCTACAGCCTGCGGCGCCGCTGACCTCGTTGTTCAAGCGCGGCTGAGCGTCTAGACCCTGAGATTCAGGGTCCGGTTCAGGGTCCTCCCTGATGGCGGGGCGCCTCAGGGCGGCGACCATCGGGGCATGAAGAGACTGCTCCTACTGGCCGTCGTCGCCAGCACCATGCTCCTGATTCCCTCGAACGCCTCGGCCGCGGTCACGTGCACCCTGGCTGGCAACGCCCTTACGGTCAACGTCACCGGGACAGGCGACCAACTGGCTGCCGTGCGCATGACCAATGGTGGACAGGACATTCAGGTCGACGGCGCGACCGACTTCGCCACACCTGAGGTGTGTGTGGGAGGCCCCGCGACGCAGGCGAACACGAACTCGATCGCGATCATCGACGCAGATCCCGGAATTCAGAGGACGATCGGGGCGGTCTCTCTTGAAGGTGGCCCATTTGTCAACTCCACCGCTGAGGGAGCGGGCACGCCGGAGATCGAAATCACCTACGAGGGCGGGGACGAGTCGACGGACGACCTGCTTCTAACCGGTGCACCGGGCCCGGGCGGCGACAATTGGCGCATGGGCGAGCTCGTGGCCGGCGAGGGCTATCAGCTCGACGACACGGAGAACGCGGCCGCCTCCGACGTCGACGACCTCGTCACGACCAACGTCGAGCAACTTCAGATCGGCATCAACGGCAACCCGGGAGACGACATCCTCGATGCTCGTGGCGGCACCGGCTTCACGGGTCCGCTGACCCTCGGTTCGTCGGTTGCGCAACTGGTTGCCGGGAACGGCGACGACCAGCTCTTCGCTGGTAACGGCGACGGCTGGCGCCTCGAAGGCGATGTAGGCGCGGACACTTCAATCGGCGGCCCCGGCAATGAGTTCATCCAGATGTCGTTTGGCACCGACGCCGACATCGCCGATGGGAACGGGGGCACCGATAACTGCGGGTGGCTCAACCACAACGATCCTGTGAGCGTCGACCTGCGCATCACCGCACCGCAGGACACCGGTGGGGCGGGCATCGACACGATCAGCGACTGCGAGGTCCTGGGCGGCGGCAATGGTGCCGACACGCTCATTGGGACCGACGGTCCTAACACCATCGGGGGAGGCCCGGGCAACGACACGCTGATCGGCGTCGGGGGCGACGACACACTCGACGGCGCAGCCGATATCGACACGGTCAGCTACGCGCAGGGATCGACCGGGGCGGTCACCGTCAACCTGGCGACGGTCGGCTCGCAGAACACCGGCGGGGCCGGCAACGACACGATCACGACGATGGAGAACCTCACCGGCAGCCCGTTCGGCGACACCCTCACCGGCAACGGCAACGCCAACACGATTGACGCATACGACGGCATCCTCGACACGGTCGACTGCGCCGGCGGCGCCGACACCGCTGTCGCCGACGAGATCGGCATCGACACGCTGAGCAATTGCGAGACGACCGACAACGCGCCCAAGGTCTCGGTCGGCGCTCCGCCGCCTGACGGCGCGGTGCTCAGCGATACGACGCCCGCGTATGCGCTCACCGCCGACGAAGGCGCGAGCTTCCAGATCTCCGTCGATGGCGGCGCGTTTGCAGCGTGTCCTGCCAGCTGCGAGCCACCGGCGCTGACCGACGGCGCGCACACGCTTCGGTTCCGCGCCGTGGACACGGACGAGAATCTCCATCCAGGCCTCAATCCGGTGGCGCGGACGCTCACCGTCGACACGATCGCCCCCGACGTCCAGATCACCGACGGGCCCTCGGGCGACACGCAGGACACGACGCCGACCTTCACGTTCGGCTCGGTTGACGCGGCCACGTTCGAGTGCCGGGTGGACGGTGATGCGTTTGCAGCCTGCTCCGGCCCCGGCGGCTCGCATACGTCATCGACCCTGGCGCTGGGTGCGCACACATTCGAGGTCCGCGGTACCGATGTCGCCGGTAACTCGGCGACCGCGAGCAGGGCCTTCACGGTCACCGCTCCGGTCGTAACCCCACCCACGATCGAACCGGATGTCACTGCGCCGGAGACGACCATCACGAAGGTGAAGGTCAAGAAGGACGGGGCCAAGATCAAGTTCTCGGCGAACGAGTCCGGCTCGAGCTTTCAGTGCAAGCTCGACAAGGGCCCGTTCCGTTCTTGCGCCTCGCCCGCGAAGTTCAGGAACCTCGATTCCGGCAAGCACAAGGTCAAGGTCGTGGCCACCGACGCGGTCGGCAACAAGGACGCCAGCGCCGCGAAGGCCAAGTTCCGGGTCGAGTAGCAGGCGCGGTCGGCTGAGGACTAGTGTGCTGTCGGTGAGCACGCAGGAGCAGCTTCGCGAGATACAGCGTCCAATCAAGGACGGCTTTCGCGACGACCCGTCGAGCGCGCTGATCACCCTGACTGCCGCCGGATCGCTCGAGGACGGTATCTCGTGCTCGGTTCAGACCGGGACCGCTCTGATCGAGGCCGGATTGCATCCCGATACCGGTGGCGATGGCAGCCTTGCCTGCTCAGGGGACATGCTGCTTCAGGCGCTGGTCGCATGCGCAGGCGTGACGATGCGCTCCGTGGCCACCGCGATGGGTCTCGAGGTCAGCGGTGTGGTCCATGCCGAGGGCGATCTCGACTGGCGCGGGACGATGGCGGTCGACAAGGAGGTTCCCGTCGGGTTCAAGGAGATCCGACTCCGCTTCGAGATCGAGACCGGCGCCACCGACGAAGAGGTCGCGACGCTCCAACGCCTTACTGAGCGCTACTGCGTGGTCTTCCAGACCCTGGCTAGCGCTCCGGGCCTTTCGGTTTCGTTCGATCGCGCTTGAGCTTCAGCGGCTTCTGCTGGGTGTTGGCCGTGCCGCCGGTCGGGGTGAAGGTGACTCGTGCCTTCACCTTGGCCTTGCCCTTTTCCTTCAGCTTCTTCTTCGCCTTGCCCTTGGACTTGATCTTCAGGCTCGCGTCGCCGGTCACGGTGAGCGACTGCGGCTTGAGGTTCTTGCCGGCGAGGCCGAGCACTCCCGGCCCGGGAAGGTCTACGGCGAGAGTCGCCGTTCCCTTCTCCTTATTGCGCTTGAGCTTGCCGAAGGCGAACTGATTCGAGGGCGAGGGCGGGATCGGTGTGGTCAGGTCGACGTCGGTTGTGGCTGTGGCGTTCGACGTGCCATTGCATGACGCGGTCTGGCCCGTCGTGATGACCGTGTTGGAGCAGCCCTCGTTGTCGGTGACGGTGAGCCGCATCGAGTACGTGCCTGGCGCCGCGTAGGTGTGGGAGCCCGTCGGTGTCGCGCTGGTCTCGACCGTCCCGTCGCCGTAATCGAAGGTGTAACTGGCGATCGACCCGTCGGCGTCGGATGAGGTCGTGCCGTCGACTGCGACGGTCTGCGTAGCGCGGTCGGCGGCGGTGACCGAAAGGCTTGCGGTGGGTCCCTGATTCGGGGTGGCGGCGATGCTCTGGAAGCTCGCGCTGCCGGCGCCGGAGGTGAAGGGCGACCCGGCGATTGCGGTCAGCGTTCCAGCCGGGGCGATGTTGAAGCCGAAGACGTTGTTGGCCACGGCATCTATCGACGCGTAGAGGCGCAGGCCGTCAGCAGTCTGAGCGAGGAACTGTGCGTCGCTGGCGCCTGCGGCGACCGCCGGCCCGGCCGTGAGCGCGCCGTCGGGTCCAACCGCCATCGCGGCGACCTGGTCGGTCTGCATAAAAGTGGCGTACAGGCGGGTGCCGCTCAGGCTTGGCCGCAGCGCCATCGGCTGGGTCCCGCCACCGGTGGTGAACGGCGTGCCGGTCACGGGTGTCAGGTTGCCCGAGGAGTCGAAGTTGAACGCGGCGATCGAGTTGTTGAACCAGTTGTTGACGTAGATGCGGTTGGCGTTCGGGGCGAGCGCCGTGTTCACCACGCCGAGTCCACCTGTGGGAGCCGCGGTACCGGGGGCGCTGAGCGTGCCGTCCTGATTGATCTGCATCGCGGCGACGTTGGTCGTCCCGTTGCCGGGCACGAACAGCAGACGCCCATCTGCGCTTATCGATGGAACGCGGGGACTCGTAACCGTGGGCGCGGTGGTGAACGGCGAGCCCGCGATCGCGGTGAGCGATCCGTCCGCAGCGATGTTGAAACCGGAGATCGAGTTGCCGTTGACGACGTATAGGTGCTGGCCATCGGGCGTCGGCACGAGCGCAATCGGCCCGGGGGCGCCGCTGGGTGTCGGAGCGCCAACCGAGTCGAGACCGCCGTCGGCGCGAACGCGGTACGCGCTGATGTTGTTCGAGCCCTGGTTCGCGACGTAAAGCCGTGCGCCGTCGGCGGTGAGTGCGAGACCGTCCGGGTTGGTGCCGGCGGCGAAAGGTGAGCCCGTGACCGGCGTGAGCGTGCCGTTGGCGTTCACGGTCAAGGCCGCGACGCCACTCGTGCCGGACACGTAGATCGTCCGCGCGGACGCGCTCGTGGCGAATGCCAGCAGGGCGGACACGCCGACGATCACGCCCAAGGTCGCGCGAGCGATGCGGTGAGCTCCTCCCGACGTCCCTGCCATGCGGGGAAGACTAACCACGCCTTCGGCCGAGCGCCAGATGTAACGGTTGCCTGCGAGCATCGACGTAGTGAAGGTGACCTCAAGGTTTCTGCTGATCGGACTCGTCGCGTTCGCCGCGCTCTCGGCGCCGGCCGCCGCACCGGCGGCGCAGCGCACCGAGATCACTGTTCGCGGCTCCGACTTTGGCGAGATGATCTGGGCGCCCGGCCATCAGGCGATTTACATGTTCGAGAAGGACGGGCGCAACAAGTCGCGCTGTTACGGGCAGTGTGCGAAGGCGTGGCCGCCTGTACTGACGCAGGGTCGGCCGAGGGCAGGCCGGGGTGTCGATCCCGAACTGCTCGGGTCCACCCGGCGGCGCAACGGCGCGCGGCAGGTGACCTACGCCGGCAAGCCGCTCTACACCTACGCCCACGAGGGACGAGACGAAGTCTTTTGCCACGACGTGAGGCTCAACGGCGGCTACTGGTGGGTGCTCGGCCCGACGGGTGAACCACAGCCGTAATCGGGTCGTTTAGGGCCCGCATGCACGCGGGGTGTTGAGATGAGAGTGTTGGCGCACCATGAAGCGCAGTCCCGAGCTGACGCCGCTCTCCCACGACCACCACCAGGCGCTGTTCGTCGCGCAGACGCTCAAGCGAGCGGACGACGTCGACGACGCTCGCGAGCGCTTTCTCGCCTTCTGGCGAGTCCACGGCCGCGGGCACTTCGCGATCGAGGAGGACATTCTCCTGCCCGGCTGGGTCGCCGAGGACGCCAATGCCGACCGCACGGCCGCAGCCCGCGTTGCCGCCGAGCATCTAGAGATACGTCGCGAGGCGCGCAGGCTCGAGCGCGGCGTCGAGATCGAGCTCGACGAACTCCACGTGCTCGGCACGATGCTGGAGCGCCACGTGCGCTTCGAGGAGCGCGAGCTGTTCCCCGCGATCGAGCTAGCGCTCAGCGCCGAGGCGATGGCACGCCTAGGAACGGAGATCGCGGCGGCCGAGGCCGAGTTGCGAGCCGCCCGGGCCAAGTGAGCTGTTCGTGCGAGGCTGAGGCCAAGCACCGCAAACCGATGAGTCGGCGCGCTCGCGCCGGTCTCGTTTATTAGACGGCGCTCAGAGGGAGCCCGCGCGAGCAAAAGGAGATCGAGATGGGCAAGCTGATCGCGTCCACGCAGGCCACCCTTGACGGCGTGGTCGACCCCGTCGCCGAGTGGGTGCAGCCGGACGGAGACCATGGTGAGTACTCGTTCGAGCGCCAAGCTCGATCCGCCGGGATGGTCCTGGGCCGCGTGACCTACGAGGGCCTGGCGGGCTATTGGCCCAGCGCGTCGGGCAAGTGGGCCGACATGATCAACCCGATGCCGAAGTACGTCGGGTCGAAGACCCTCTCCGGAGACCTGGAGTGGAACGCGGCCCTGCTCGAGGGCGCCGTCGAGGATTCAATTCCGAAGCTGAAGGCCGAGGTCGAGGGCGACCTCTACATGCACGGAAGCGGCGAGTTCGCCTACGCCCTTGCCGAACGGGGCCTGATCGACGAGTTCGAGGTGTATGTGAACCCGATCGTGTGGGGCCAGGGCAACGTCCACGTGCTCGGCGACCGAGGCACGGTGCGACTTGCGCTCGACGACGTGAAGCGCTTCGACTCCGGGGTCGTGCTGCTCACGTACCACCCGGCGTCCTGAACATTTAGCCTGACCCTCGTGACCAGCCGCGAGGAGGCGCTCGACAACATCCTGCGCTCTGCCGCTGAGCTCGGAGTCGAGATGGATGAGGCCGAGGCGCTTCAGTGGCTGAGCGCGATGGCGGCACAGCAGGGGACGTCCGACGACGTCGAGGTCCAGGTCTCGACGGGCGTCTACGGCCATCGCGTGGCGATGATGGACTTCAGCCCCGCGGAGCTCGATCGCTTCCGAGCGATCGGCGAGGTCGTCGGGATCGAGGATCGCGAGGGCCAGGTCGAAACGGCTCTCGCGCTGTCGGGCTCGGCGGCGCAGTCCAAGATCCAGACTTACCCCGGCGACTGCGACTTCTTCGAGCGCGTCCACATCCACGCGCCAACGCGCGAGGAGGCGTGCCAAATCCTGGCCGATGCGATGCGCGACAAGGTGCTGACCACGGCCACCGGCGCCAATCAGCGGTTTACGCAGGCGCGGCTCGGCAGCTATCCCGTCGATGTCGTCCGCGGCGAGGAGACGATCACCGCCGGCTCGTCGATCACCTGGACGCTCGATGAAGTGCGCGACGGCAAGCTCACGGGCACCCTTCCCGGCGGCTCGCACTGGGAGCTCTCGTGGAACGAGGCCGCGGCGGACCCCGGCTGGTGCAAGCTCGACTGGGTCGTGGCCGACCCGGTCCGCGGCACTCTCGCGAACGCG
Organism: uncultured Solirubrobacterales bacterium; assembly: GCA_963746215.1. Lineage (GTDB taxonomy): Bacteria > Actinomycetota > Thermoleophilia > Solirubrobacterales > 70-9 > WHSW01. The sequence continues at coordinate 30,463 of CAVVAT010000006.1, read as the reverse complement.
AGCAACATGCTCGACGCCACCTGGGAGGCACCGGACGGAACGATCACCCCGCTCGACGAGTTCCTCGACACCTACTTCCAGGAGGTCTACCTCGACGCTGACTCGCTGCCGCTCTTCGCCAAGCTCGCGCGTCAGGTGTTGCCCGACGCGGTTGACGACTACGCCGAGCAGCTCGAGCGCCAGATCTACGAGTACACGGTCGAGAAGCCGAATTACGGCAAGGCGGCCAAGCGCATGTACAACCTCTTCCGGCTCACCGGCCGCTACGAAGAGGCCGCCTATTTGCGCGAGCTCTTCGACGAGAAGGCCACCGCGCTCTACCAGGTCGCTGCGTTGATCCGCAGCCTCGACGAGGCCTCCGGCTCAGGATCGGGAATCTCGCGCGACACCCTGCTCAGCCAGACCGACGCGTTGGTCGTGTCGGCCACCGCTGCGCTCGAGGGCGACCAGGATTCGCCGATCCTCCAGCATCTCCTCGAGGTCAAGGCGGTCCTCGACGACGGCGGCGACCCGGCCGGCCGCGCCGACGTGATCAACAACGCCATCCACGCGGTGAGCGACGAGGTCAATGAGTACTTCAAGGCACGGATGGTCGGCCTCGACGAGATCCGCGTCTATCTCGAATCGCTCGAGCCCTGAGCGCCATGGCCGAGGCGCTCCCAGACCTCTACGTCTCCGCCGACATCGAGACCGACGGTCCGATCCCTGGCGAGTACTCGATGCTCTCCTTCGCGTTTTCGCTGGCGAGCCGCTTCGACGGGACGACGTTCGAGCCGTACGAGCCGAGCTGGGACACGACCTTCTACGTGGAGCTCAAGCCGATTTCCGAGAACTTCAAGCAGGACGCGCTCGATGTGAACGGGCTCGACCGCGAGGCACTCTCGGTCAGCGGCCGAGCGCCGGAGGACGCGATGCGAGAGGCCGCCGAGTGGGTCGCCTCACAGGCGAACGGGGCGCGACCGGTCCTGGTGCTCTACCCACTCTCGTTCGACTGGTCGTTTCTGCACTGGTACTTCATCCGGTACGCGGGAGAGTCGCCGTTCGGGCACTCCGCGTGTCTCGACATCCGGACGCTGTATTTGGCGCGGGCGTTGACGACGTTCGACCAGGCATCTCGGCATCTGATGCCGCCCGAGCTCCACCCGACTCGGCCGCACACGCACCACGCATCGGATGATGCGCAGGAGCAGGCTGAGCTGTTCAACCGGGTGTTTGCTTGGGCGCTTGAACGGAGGGCCTGACGACCTCTCATCTCAGCATTTGCTGAGTGCTCTGGACCTCCCGGTCGATAAGGGTTAGGCTCGCGCCATCCGGTGCGCCGTCGACCGATCTGAGCGGAGACGGCCTAGGCGCAGCCGCCGCCGTTGATCTGCGGGCGTCCGCCGACGGGCCAAGACGCGGCGAAGCTGGCGCACGCACCCAGCAGGCGCCCGCCGCCGTTGATCTGCTGGCCCTCGGACATCGCGCCAACCACAGGACCCGCGTATCGATAAAACGGACCCCGGTCGAGCCTGTAGAAGGCACCGTTGCGCTGGACCCAGGCCCAGGTGTCTTTCGGGACCGAGTGCCAGCGCCGAATTGTGGCCACGCAGACGCGGTACTGCCGGCGCCGGTTTTGCCACTGGTAGTTGACCGAGACGCTGCCGACCTGCGTTGTCCCGGGTCCGTTCCGATAGAGGGGGAAGTCGGTCAGATGAGCGAACGTGCCGTCGAACTTGTTGCTGCAAAGGGACGTACCGTTGTCGTGACTGGCCTGAGCCGCCGGCGGCAAAGCGAAGCCGCCCAGCGCCAGGGCCAGAACTGCTCCCGCGATCGAGACCGATCGCGACCGTCCGGCCGCTCTGGCCCGGTTTCGTCTCCGCAGCATCGCCTCGTTCATTTCCGGGCGATACCCGGACGAGTCGCCTCCGAACCCGGATGTCAGCGGACGTATGCTCGGTCGGATGGCTCGCTGGGTTCGAACGGTGTATCGCTTGATCGGGCGGTGCTAGCCCTTCTTCACCCGGAATTCGACGCTGGCGGGAAACGAATCCTCGAGCTTCGGGTGCTCGGCCAGCAGCGTCAGCCGGTAACGGCCCGGCGCCAGCGGCTTGCCCTTGAACTTCGCCGTGAATGGACGGTGGTTGAGCCCCTCCTTCGCTCGCTTCGTGATGCTCCCCAGATCCGCCACCGAGCCGCTCTTCGCGAGCCGCTCGACCGTGTAGGTCACGGCGGCCTTGTTGTTGATCTTGAAGCTGACCTCAGCCGTCGAGGTATCCGCCGTCGATGCCTTGGGAAGAGCGACCGGGAACGCGTTGATCACTGCGGGGTTGAAGCCGAGACCGAAGATCGACAGCTTCCGAACCACGATGTCGGACGGGTCGACGAAGTCGGGCCCCGTGCCGATTTGGACGAAGCTGAGCGCGGCCGGGTCGCTCGCCGAGAGCACCGTGCGGATTCCGGTCGTGGGACTGACCCTGATCACAGCGCCGCCGCCGTTGATGCCGTAGTCGATGTCGGAGACCACGTACTGACCGCCGCTGGCCTGCTTGTCGATGTCAGTCGGTCCGGTGAACTCGGGCGCCCCCGCGGGGCTCGCGTTCTCGGACGCCGTCCTGCGGGCGATGGTGACGGAGTTGACGCCGAAGACAGCGCCGCCACCGCCGAAGGCGGTCACGTCGGAAACGAACATCTCTCCCACCGGGGGGTACGCCTGGATCCCGACGGGGACCTCGAAGTCCGGCGGTCCGAGCGGGGTCGCGTTGTCCGAGATGACGGTGCGGTCGCCGCTGACCGGATCCACCCTCGCGACGCCCCCGCCGACCGCATAGGCGAGGTTCGGGTCGACGACGATGATGTCGCCCGTCCCTGACTCGAGCCCGATCGACGTCGGGTCGACGAGCAGGGGCCCCGACTGGCTGATGTTGTCCGAAACGAGGGTTCGGACGCCGGTGTCGGGATCGACGCGGATGATGCGGCCCTCGGTGCATGCCCCACCGCCGCCGGGAGCGACCGGCGGGCAGCCCGTGTCCGAGACGATGATGTCGCCGTTCGAGGCCACCGCGATGCCCTCGGGGGAGTCAAAATTCGGGGGTCCGGCCGGGTTGCCGTTCTTCGAGACCAAGGAGCGGATGCCGGTGTCCGGATCGACTCGGAGCACGCCGCCGGACCCTCCGAAAATGAACGGATCCGCCACCACCAGCGCCCAATCGCTGGTGCCCTCCCAGTTCGGCGGCGGAGTGGACTCGATCGCGAGGCCCCTGGGCTCGCTGAAAACGGGATTGCCGCCCGGATTGCCGTTCTCGGAGACGACCACACGATCGCCGTTGCTCTCGACCTTGAACAACGTTCCCGTGCCGCCATCGGACGCCTGATCGGTCATATAGATCGTGCCCGTGCCGCCGACGACGCTGGCCGGCGCTTCGGTGGGGAGGGCGACGAGGAACGCCACCAGCACAACAAGTACGGCACCGCAAATCCGCGCCGGAACGTCTTCGAACCCGATCCGTGCATCCACGAGCCCTCTCCAATCCGTTAGGTTTGCCCGACCAATCCGCTGGGTCCTCCGACCCTATGCCATAACCCGCGGATCACCGCGTCGGAGCGGTGTCTTCGCTCTCTCGACCGCATCCGCTTCGACGACCTCCGCCACACTTTCGGGACGATCGCAGTGCAGGCGTTCCCGCTCACGGGCGTGGAGGCGTTCACGGGCCACGCCGACCTTCAGACGACGATGTCCGGGTGCGCGGTCGACCCAGGAGCATGATCCGGCAGAGGCAGAAACTGCCGATTTGCAGGAGATTCGGATGCCGGAGGAGGGACTCGAACCCCCGACACGCGGATTATGATTCCGCTGCTCTAACCAGCTGAGCTACTCCGGCGGGGGCGGGAATCGTAGCGGTGGGACGGGCGTGGTCAGGCGGCGGGGGATAGCGTGCGGTGGGTGGCCACCGCCTTTGCCTACGACCCTCGGTGTCTCGCGCATAACAACGGGTCAATGGTTCTCGATGAGCGGGCCGCAGGGTGGATCGATGTCCCCCACGTGGAGCAGCCGGCTCGGCTGACTCGAACGATGTCGGTGCTCGAACGCGCTGACGTTCTCGGCGAGCTGACCCACCTGAAGTCGCGCGAGGCGACCCGCGACGAGCTCGAGCTCGTCCACACGCCCCGACTGATCGACGCGATCGAAACGGCGTGCGCGAAGGGAGAGCACGCATGGGTTGGACCCGAGGCCCGGATCGGCCCTGAAAGCTGGGAGCCCGCGCTGCTCGCGGCGGGCTGCACCCTCCGCGTGACCGACGCGGTCCTCGATGGCCGCATCGAGAACGGCTTCGCGCTCGTCCGACCTCCCGGCCACCACTCCTCGCAGGACGAGGCGATGGGCTTCTGTCTGTTCAACAACGTCGCGATTGCCGCGCGGCATGCCCTGGCAAAGCATCACGTCAAGCGGGTGGCGATCGTCGACTGGGACGTCCACCACGGCAACGGCACGGAAACCGTGTTCTGGGAGGACCCGTCGGTGCTCTTCATCTCGATGCACCAGGACGACCTCTATCCCGAGAACCGGGGTGGGCTCGATGCGCAGAACGAGACGACCGTGAACCTCCCGCTACCCGCGGGCACCGGCGACGCGGGCTATCTGGCGGCCTGGGATGAGCTCGTCACGCCGCTGCTCGATGGATTCGCCCCGGAGCTGCTGCTGATCTCAGCGGGACAGGACGCGGCCGGCGCCGACCCTCTCGGCCGAATGAGCGTGACGACGGAGGGGTTCCGACAACTGACGAGACGCGCGAAGGCGAAGAGCCTCCCGCTGGCGATGGTGCTCGAGGGTGGCTACAGCCTCGATCACCTGCCGTTCTGCAACCTTGCGATCATCGAGGAGCTCGCCGGGCTCAAGCCTTCGTTCGGCACAGATCCGCTGGAATTGGACGTTCCGCGCGACCTCCGTAGGTTCGAGCGCGTTGCAATTGACGCGTGCGTGCGAGCATTGATGGGTAACGAGAAGAAAACTATGAAAGGCGTACATGGCTGAGATCACGCAGCAACAGGTAATTGAGGCGGCGCAGAAGCTCGGCAAGCCCGAGTTCAACCGCCAGGACATCGCCACGGCCCTCGGGGTCGAGAAGTCCGACGTCAAGAAGGGCTTCACGCAAGCGCGCAAGGGCGGTTACTTCGAGAAGGTCCGCGACGACGAGGAGAACACGGGCATCTTCAAGCTCGGCGCCAAGGCCAGCGAGGCTCCCGCTGCGGCTCCGGCCGAATCGGCCGAGGGCGGCACGGTCGGCGAGCAGGTCTAACCCGTAGGGGGCGGCTCAAGCGGCCGCCCCAAACTTTGGGGTACGGGCTGGGGTGGCGCCTCGATGGCGCGGGGCTCTTTCGCGCGCAGGATGGGTGCATCGGAGCACTCACCACGCAAAGGAGCCCCAAAGTGAACGGATTCATCACCCATCTGCGCCGCAACGTGATCGCCTACCTGGCGCTCTTTGCCGCGCTCGGCGCAGGCACCGCCTACGCCGCGGACAAGATCAGCTCGAAGCAGATCGCTAAGAGCGCGATCAAGTCCAAGCACATCAAGGACAACGCGCTCACCGGCACGGACATCAACGAGGGAACGCTCGACCTGCCGACCACCGCCGGCGCACCAGGCGTCGAGGGACCCTCCGGACCGCAGGGCCCGGAGGGCGCGGTCGGCCCACGGGGCGCTACGGGTCCGCAGGGCCCCGCAGGCGCCGACGGTGAGGACGGCGCCCCCGGTCAGCCCGGCCAGGACGGCGACGACGGCGCTCGCGGAGCCACCGGTCCGCAGGGTCCCCAGGGCGACCAGGGTCCGCAGGGCGTCCCGGGCTCAGCCCGCGCATACACCCGCGTGGGTGTTTGGCCGGACGGCACGATCCAGCTCGACCAGCAGCGCACGCTGGGGTTCACCGGTATCCGGCGCGCAACCACCGGCACGTACTGCCTGACGGTCGCCAACGGCATCAACCAGACCAACCGCCCCTACGCGGTGTCCGTGGACTACCAGACGACCGCCTCCCCGATCTCGACCGCGGAGGCCGTCTACAACATCTCCACGAGCCCGTGCAACAGCAGCGAGTTCATGGTCCTGACCTATCGGACCGTCATGAACAACGGCCAGCTGGCCACCCAGACCGCCAACGACGTCGGCTTCTCGATCGTCGTCCCGTAGCCGGCTAGCGAAGAAGTAGGGTCCTCCTCGACCTGCCACCCCGGCGTTCGAGGAGGACCTATGCCGCTCATCGACCTCACGTATCCAGAAGGGGCGATCGACGCCTCCACTCGCGAGCAGCTCGTCGAGAACCTGATGGGCGATCTGCTCGCAGCCGAGCGCGCGCCGGACACGCAGTTCTTCCGCGACGTCACCTGGGTCTTCGTCCACGAACTGCCGGCCGACCACGTTTTCACCGCCGGTAAGCCGGTCGAAAAGCCGATCTTCAAGGTCGAGGCGACCACGCCTGAGGGCGCGCTCTCCGACCGACGCCGCGCGGAGTTCGTCGAGTCGGCGACGGCCCATGTCCGTGAGGCCGCGGACATCCCGGAGGAGGAGGGCCTGCGGGTTTTCGTCCTGCACCGCGAGATCGACGAGGGCAGCTGGGGAGCGGCCGGTCAGGTCGTCCAGTTCAAGGCGCTACGTGAGGCGGCTGCGGCGGAGCGGGCCAAGGCGGAGCAGGCGGCGGTCGCGACCTGAGCGCGCGCGACCGTACGCCCGGTCAGAATTAGGCCGGGTGGCTGTCGATTCGCTCCAGCTGGTTGGTCGTGAAGGGGAACTCGAGGGGGTCGAGGCGGCGCTTCGACGCCTGGATGACAAGCAATCGGCCCTGATCGGGATCTCAGGCGAGCCCGGGATCGGCAAGAGCGCCCTGTTGCGGTCGCTGGTCGCGCGTGGGGAGGAGGCGGGCCACCTAGTGCTCGCGGGGCGCGCCGCGGAGTTCGAGCGCGAGGTTCCGTTCTCGGTCTTCGTCGATGCCCTCGACGCCTACCTGGCGACGCTCGACGACTCGCGCCTGGACCGCATGGGAGTCGGGCACCGAGACGAGCTCGCGGCGATCTTCCCGAGCCTCCGCGACGCGGGCGAGCCCGAGGGCGTGGTCGAGCGCCACCTGGCGCACCGCGCGGTATCGAGCCTGCTCGCGGGACTCGCGTCGAGCCGCGGCCTCGTGCTTGTCCTCGACGACATGCACTGGGCCGATCCGGCGTCGATCGAGTTGCTGGTCTCGCTGACGCGTCGCCCGCCGGCGCAGGCGACGCTGATCGCCTGCGCGTACCGGCCCCAGCGCGTAGTCAGCCAGCTTCACGACGCCCTTGCTGCCGCCAACCCTGACGGCGGCACGCTCGTGGTCGACCTCGGTCCGCTCTCTCGTGAAGATTCCGGAGAGCTTCTGCCCGAGGCCGTTGCGGCCGGGCGTCGCGACGCGGTCCTCGACGCTGCCGGCGGCAACCCGTTCTATCTTGAGCAGCTCAGCCGCTCCTCGGGCGGCGTAGTCGACCCCGACGCTGCCGACGAGGTGCTCGAGGGTGGCTTTCGCGTCCCGGCAGCGATCGCGGCTTCGCTGGCCGAGGAACTGCGCGCGCTCGACCCCGAAACACGGCGACTGCTCGACGGCGCGGCGGTTACGGGCGAGCCGTTTCGCCTCGGGCTGGCTGCACGGGTCGCGGGGATCGACCAGGAGCGCGCGCTCGAGCTGATCGACGGCGCGATCAGCGCCGGCCTGGTCCGAGCGGTCGCGACGCCGGGCCATTTCGTCTTTCGCCATCCGCTCCTCCGCCGCGCGGTTTACGAGGGTTCGGGCGAGGGATGGCGCCTGTCTGCCCATGGGCGGGCCGCCGCGGAGCTCGAGTCGCAGGGCGCCGACCCGGTTGCGCGCGCCCATCACGTCTCGCGAAGCGCCGAGCCAGGCGACGACGCATCAATCGAGCTGCTGCGCGAGGCAGCGGGCCGGACGCTTACCCGCGCCCCGATGTCGGCCTCGCATTGGCTGCGCACCGCGATCGGGCTGGTTCCCGACGGCGACGTCGTCCTGCGCACCCAGCTGCTCGGCGAGCTCGGCCGCGCGCTTCTCGCCGGCGGCCACCTCGACGACGCCCAAGGCGTGATGGACGAGGCGGTCGCGCTCGGTGGCGAGGACGTGGATGCCTCTCTTCTGATCGACCTCGCCGAGATCGATCAGTGGCAGGGACGGCCGTGGGCGGCGATCGCGCGACTCGAAAAGGTCGGCGAGTCGCCGGCTGCCGAGCGACCGGAAATCAAGGCGCAGCTTGAGCTCCGCCTGCTGTACCTCAAGCGCTGGGCGGGCGACATCGAGGGCGCTATCGCCAGCGGCCAGGCCGCGCTGGAGGCCGCTCACGACGCCGGCGACGTGCCGATCCTCGTTGGCGTGCAAGCCGCGTTTGCCGAAGCCGAGGCGGTCAGCGCCGACGTCAAGCGCGCCTCCGAGGTGTATGAGCAGGCCGTGGCGACGGCGCGCGAGCTGCCCGATCAGCAGCTCGAGGGAGTCCTCGACGCGTTCTACTCGCTCGGCTGGGCCGCGATCCACCTGGACCGCTACCAGGAGGGCGTCGCCCACTTCGAGCGCGGCCTCGGGATCGCCAAGCGGATCGGCTCGGTCCGCCATCTCCTGACGCTGCGCTCCGAGCCGGTAGAGGCCCTGATCCGGGCCGGCCGCGCGGGCGATGCGATCGCACGCGCCGACGAGGCCGTCGAGGCGGCCCGGCTGCACCCGAGCCCTCGCTATCTGTGGTGGTCGCTGTGGATCGCCAGCGCCGCGTTCGCCCGCGCCGGGGACATCGTCCGCGCTCGCGCGGCCTTCGACGAGGCCGAGGAGGTCGCCGCAAAGATGCCGCCGCAGCCGATGCGCGAGATCTGGATGGGTTACCAGCGCGCGGCGGTGCTTTCGGCCGAGGGTGAGCACGAGAGGGCGGTCGAAGCGCTCTACGCAACCTGTGGCGGCGAGGAGCTGCTGTTCGTCCCGATCGGAGACCGCCAGTCCGCCTGGGAGATCCAGACGCGGGCGGCGCTCGCAAAGCCCGACCTCGAGCGCGCGGAGGCCATCGTCAGCGAGGCCGAGACCCATGCGGGCGGCTCCGGGCTGCGCAGCCTCGAATCGTCAGCCGCCTACTGCCGGGCGCTGCTGGAGGAGGTCAAGGGAAACCTGGAGGCCGCGGAGTCGGCAGCGGGGCAGGCAGTCCTCGCCGGCGAGGATTCCGACGCGCTGATCTGGGCCGAGCGCGCGCGGACGCTCCTGGGGCGGCTGCTGGTCGCTGCCAACCGCCGCAATGAGGCGGCGACGATCCTCGCTCAGGCTGAGGAGTCGCTCGCGCGCCTCGGCGCCGAAAACCTGCGCGCCGAGGCGGCGCGCGAGATGCGCCGGCTCGGCCGTCGCACCCGAAGGCGCGGACCCGACCCCGCGGCGGCTGCCGCGGGAAAGGGCACGGATCTCGACACGCTGAGCGGTCGCGAGCGCGAGGTTGCGGAGCTCGTGGCGGAGCAGCTGACCAACCGCGAGATCGCCGAACGGCTGTTTTTGTCCGAAAAGACGGTCGAATCCCATCTGCGAAACGTCTTCGCAAAACTTGGGGTTTCCTCGCGAATTGCCGTTGCCCAAGCGGTAGACCGCGGCCGGCCGCGCCCCTGAGCGCAGCCCCTCGGACGGTAATTCAGGGTCTTGGATTCGGGGATCCCCTGATGGCAGGCCCCTGTTTGGACGCGAATCTGGTGGCGTCAACCCGACTCACTGGATGGAGCCATGTTCAAAACCGTCACAAGCCTCTTCGTCGCCGCGCTCGTGATCGCCGCTTTCGGCGTCACTGACGCGAGCGCGACCACCTTCTGCGTCCCGAACTTTCACGCAGAATGCCCCAACAACGGGACCAACGTCGCGCAGGCGAATCTCGAGACCGCAATGCAGTCGAACGCAACGGACGGCGTCGCCGACACGATCAAGGTCGACGGCGTCGAGCTGACCGACGCGCAGACGTTCGACCCGAGCGGAACCGACGGCCTCACGATCGATGGCGTCGGCACCGCGACCCGGCTGACGACCGCGTCGACCGTCAACAGCTACACGGTCAACCTCGCCAGCGGCGGCAACGCACGGTCGATCACGATGCGCGACCTCACGGTTGTGATTCCGGCGTCGATCGTCGGCAATGGTGGCGCGGCGGTCCAGGTGAGCGACGACGCGCTGGAGAACGTCGATATCGAGAGTCAAAACCCGCTTGCGGCTGCCCTCGTGAGCTGGATCGGCGGCGGCACGTACACCGGTGGACGGATCTATTCCGTGGGAGGCGGCTCGATCCACAATGCGATCCGCACCGATGCGAACGCGTCCGGCACGGTGAACATCGCCGGTGCCAAGATCGAACCGACCACGGGATCGGCGATCGCTCCTGCGGGGCCGGGCACGGTCAACGTTCGTCGCAGTCACATCATCAACCCTGCGCAGGGTGCGATCAGCTCGTCGAACGGAACGACCAACGTCGAGAACACGCTGATCCAGTCGGCGGCCACCACACAGGCGCTCTACGCCCTAGCGAACTCGGCGTCCGACGTGACGCTGAACGCCGACCACGTGACGATGGTCAGCGCCGGCGGAAACGCCGCTGCAGTCGCGGCGCAGGCCGGCGCCGTTGCTGGTGATGCCTCGGTGACCGTGACGAACTCGATCCAGCGTGGCTACTCAGCGGCGTACCTGCGCAGCGCGCAGCCTGCCTCGGCCAACGGCAACGCCGACCTGACGATCGCCTATTCGAACTTCCACCTCACCGGGGCGGAGATCAGCTCGGGAGACGGGTCGCTGACCGCCGCGACCGCCAACATCGACGCCGATCCGCAGTTCGTCTCAGCGACTGACTTCCAGCTGAGCCCGGGCTCGCCGTCGATCGATGCGGGCGACCCCGCGGCAGGGCTCACCGCGGACTACCTCGGCGCGCTGCGGCCTGTCGACGGCGACGCGGTCGCCGGTGCGGTCCGTGACCAGGGCGCCTACGAGTATCAGCCGCCGGTGGATCCGCCCGCCGACCCGGCGGATCCGGTCGACCCGGCCGATCCCGCTGATCCAACGAACCCTGACCCGCCCGGCGCCGGCGACACCAGCGCTCCGGACACCGTCAAGGGCGCGGGGCCGAAGGTGAAACTGCGCAAGAAGTCGGCGAGCTTCGAGTTCTCCTCGGAGGCGGGCGCGACGTTCACGTGCACGCTGGATGGCAAGGCGGTCGCGGCGTGCACCAGCCCGCTGACCCTCAAGAGGCTCAAGCGCGGCAAGCACGTGCTGGCGGTCGCGGCCGTCGATGCCGCCGGCAATGTCGACGCGACGCCGGCCACCTGGAAGTTCAAGGTCGTCAAGAAGCGCAAGCGCCACTAGGGGGTGTGCCTGTGCGGGGCTCGGCTCGCCAAAGCCAGGCGAGCCCCGCGCACGGCAGGGCCAGCGGCACCCAGCCGTAGCCGGCGCCGAAGCCCGACCAGACCGTGGCGTCGGGAAAGGCGCCCGGGTCGAGCAGGCTCGCGGTGCCCACGCACAGCACACCGGCGAGCTCGAAGCCGCAGCCGATGCGCGCGATCCGCTGGCGTTGGGGTCGTTCGCTGGAGATCGTCAGCGCGATCACGAGGTAGACCGCGGCGGCGAGCGCGGACAGCGAATAGGCGAGCGGAGCGACGTCAAACTCGGTTGCGATCTGGACGCCTGACCGTGCGCCGGCCGCAAGGGCAAGCAGCGCGTAGATCGCCGCCAGCAAGCGGCCGGGCCCGTCGCTCACCAGATCGCCGCCATCCGCTGGCTCACCACGGCAAGCGCGATGCACGCGACCGCGACAATGGCGAGGTCCCACACGGTGCGTCGTGCACCGAACGCAGCCGCCGCGGGCAACACCGCGACCGAGGCCAGTAGGTAGCCGGCGAACACCTCGGGCTCCTCGATGTCATGGCCGCTCGCCCACGCGATCGCCGCGGCGGCGGCTTGGGCGACAAGCGCAAGCTCGAAGAGGACGGTGCCTGCCACGAAAACCGGGCCCGTTCGAGCGCCGACCACCAGGGGCAGCACCGCGAACGCGGCGAGAAAGAGCCCGTAGAGGGTGATCGTGGCCGCGACGCGATCGCTCACGCCGGCCGCTTGCGCTTGCGCTTGCGGCGGCGAATCCACCACACGGCGGTGCCGGTGATCGCCAAGAGCAGCGGGGTCAGGCCGAAGATGAACCACACGCTTCGCGGCAGCGGTCCGAACAAGTAGCCCGCGTGGCTGGCGAACAGCCACTCACTCCAGAGCACCTGGGACGCCGGTCGGCTCTCATCGGGGTCGCCGTAGAGGATCTTCGTCTCGCCGCTGTGCTGGTCGACCCCGACCTCGGTGTTGCCCGGCCAGACGTACGAACCGAGCGAGTCCCAGTCGTGCTGGATCCAGACGTCGTAGTAGCCCTTCTTGTTGTCCGCCGGCAGCGTGATCGAGATCGGCTTCGAACCCGGGACCGCGGTGGTCGCCAGGCGCTCCGCCTCGCCGGGTCCGACCCCGTTGCCGCTGTCGGGCTTCGACTCGAACGAGACGAACTCCCGCTTGGGCTCGTCGCCGGGAGTCAGCGCGTACCAGGCGTCCTCAATCTGCTTGAGCTCGAATCCGAGCCCGGTCACCGCCCAGAACAACAAGAACGGGATGGCGGCAAAGCCGACGACCTTGTGGAGGTCGTAGTTGGTCTTGTAGGCACCGCCGCCGCGACGGACCTTGAACCCGCGAGCCATCCGCCTGACGCCCGGCCACCAGAGGGCCAGGCCGCTGATGCACATGAAGATCAGGACGAGGGCGCCGCCGCAGAGGATCAGCGTGCCGACGTTGAGCGGGTTGCCGAGGATGCGGATGCGCTCGTGGAGGAAGCCGACGTAGCCCGGATAGTCCTTACAGCTGAGGCCGCACATGTGGAGGTTTGCGAGGAAGCCGAGGACGCCCGCCTCGTGGTTGCCGATCCCCAGGACCTCGCCGGTGCCCGGGTCCACATGGGCCTGGCGCATGAAGTTGCGGCTGTAGACCTCGTAGACGCCACGATTGCGGACGATCGTGTCGCCGACCGGGAAGTCCGGCTCCTGGCGCTCGACCTCTGCGAGCGCCTGCTTTGGCGAGATCGGGTTCTCGGTCTCGGTCGCGTCGTAGAGACCGGGGTGGAGGAGCTTGTCGAGCTCCGGCTGAAAGACCAGGGCGACGCCGCTGAGGAGGATCGCGAGGAGCACGACGCCCGTTGCCAGCGCCAGCCAGCCGTGCATCCGCCGCAGGATCGGTCGCCAGCCCATGCGCTTGCGGCGGGCTCGCTTGGGTTTCGCAGTCGTGGCCGGTGGGGCGGACGGGCGCTTCCCGACAAAGTTAGGGCTCCCTAACACAGCGCGAGAGCGTAAACGAAACCGAGTTAGGGTGCCCTAAGACCGCGGCTCGCCACAATCGCTGCGATGGCGAGCGAGAACCCACTCTTCGACGAACTGCGACACATCCACGGGCTGATCCGCGATGACCTCGCCAAGGTCGACCTGCTCGCCGAGGACTGCGCCGGGGGTGCTGCGCCGGCCGAACTGCGCGAGCGGATCGGAAAGCTGAAGTCATCGAGCCTGCTCTGGCAGCTGAAGCTCGGCTGTCTGCGCCACTGCCGATTCGTCCACGGCCACCACGGGCTCGAGGACCGTGCCGTCTTTCCGGCCGTGCGGAGGGTCGCGCCTGAGCTCAATCCCGCCATCGACCGCCTCGAGCGCGATCACCGCGAGGTGGCGGCGCTCCTCGTCGAGGTTGAGGCGGCGGCGATGGCGATCGAACTGGACGGCGGTCGCGAGCGGCTCGTCGAAGGGTTGACCCGCCTGGGCACGACACTGCTCGACCACCTCGCTCGCGAGGAGCGCGACCTCGAACCGGCGCTCGCGCGAATGGCGACGTGGGCGGGCTAGCGGTCCGCGAGCTCGGCTGTGCTCAGCCCGCGGCCCTCTCGAGCTCGCCGGCCACATCACCCTCGAGAGGGCCGTAGTGGCCCGGCCAGCAGACTTTCGGCCCCAGGCCAGAGAGTTTGCGAATTGACTGGCGCGCGCGCTCGGTCGACCAGTTGAAGGCCTCGTGGGGAACCCGGGGCTTGCCTGGCATCGGCAGCGCGGGGTCGAAGAGCGCAAAGCAATCGTTGGTGATCGCGACGCGATCGCTCTCGCGCCAGAGGCCGATGCACCCGGGGCCGTGGCCGGGGAGGTGGATGACGACGAACTCGCCGATGGGGTCGCCCTCTGCCAGGGTCCCGGCAACCTCGACCGGTCCGTCATCCCAGGTGCCCATCATCCGCGGCGTAAGCCGGTCGGTGGGAAACGACAGCTTCGAGTAGTCGAAGTAGTGCGCGCCGCCGTCGCCCTCGAGGTCATCGCGCTCGTCGGCGTGGCAATACACGGGAGCGCCGACCGCCTTCGCGCCGCCTCGATGGTCGGCGTGCGCGTTGCCGATGACGGTCCGGGTCGCGCCGCCGAGCGAGTCAGCCCCCTTGCGGATCGCCGGGCCCATCGAGCTGATGCCCGCGTCGAAGACCGCGACACCGTCGCCATCGCGCACGAGGTACGCGTTCACGCGCAGCGGAAAGCCCCTGGTGATCCGCCAGACGCCGTCGGCAATCTCCTTCATCTTGGCCACCCTACGTGGCGCGTGGCCGATCGTGCGCTCGCTAGCTTCAGTGGCGTGAGCGATCTCGAGCAGGCAGTGCGGGCGGTCGTGCTCGACTGCATGGGCGTTCGCGAGGGCGACGAGGTCCTCGTGGTCTGCAACCCCGCGACGATTGGGCTCGGCGAGCGCCTGCGCGGCGAGGCCGGGCGCGCCGGCGCCGACGCGGTGACGATGCTCATGACCGAGCGCGACTCGCATGCGGCCGAGCCACCGGGCCCGGTCGCGGCGGCGATGGCGGCAGCCGACGTCGTCCTCTGCCCGACGGTCCAGTCGCTCTCGCATACCGCGGCGCGTAAGGCTGCGAACGAGAGCGGCGCGCGGATCGCGACCCTGCCAGGGGTCACCGAGGAGCTACTGGCGCGGGTGATGAGCGCCGACGTGGATGGCCTACGCCGCAAGGGCGGGGCGATCGCGGAGATCCTCACCGCGGGTTCGGAGGCGCGGATCACGTGCGCCAACGGCTCCGACCTGCGCCTCGGGCTCGAGGGACGCACGGGGATCCCGGACGCGGGTGACCTCACCGCGCCGGGCGCCTTCGGCAACCTGCCCTGCGGCGAGGGGTTCATCGCACCCGTCGAGGGCACCGCCGAGGGCAAGCTGGTCGTCGACGGGTCGATCGCGACGCTAGGGCGCGTCTCTGCACCGGTCGAGTTGACCATCGAGGCCGGCCACCTTGTCGAGGCCACCGGGGACGAGGGCATTCGCCTGCTCGAGCTGCTCGGCGTCGGCGGCGAGGGCGGAACGAACGTGGCCGAGCTCGGAATCGGCACGAACGAGAAAGCTGAATTGACCGGCAATGTGATTGAGGACGAAAAGCTCCTCGGCACGTGCCACGTCGCCTTCGGAGCGTCGGCGGCAATTGGGGGAACGGTTCAGGTCCCGGTCCACCTCGATTGCGTCGTTTTGCGCCCGACGATCACCGTCGACGGCGACGAGCTCGTCAGCGACGGCGAGCTGCTCGTCGGCTGAGCCGACTCTCACCAGTGATCGCAGTTCCGAACTTCTCCGAGGGCCGCAACGCGGAAGCGATCGAGGCGATCACGGCAGCGTTCGCACCGGCGACCGTGCTCGACAGCCACAGCGACGCGGTCCACAACCGCACGGTCCTGACCCTTGACGCGCAGGGCCAGGCGCTGCCCGCCGCAATGGCGGCGGGGGCGCGGGAAGCGCTCGAGCGCATAGATATGTCAACCCACGAGGGCGAGCACCCATGTATCGGCGCGCTCGATGTTTGCCCGATCCTCTGGATTACCGATGAGGAGCACCCCGCCGCTCGCGACCTGGCGCTTGAGGCGGCGCTGGCGATCGCCGAAGTCGGCGTACCGGTCTTTCTCTACGGCGAGCTCGCGTCCGATCCGATCCGCGGCGAGCGCGCCTTCTTTCGCCGCGGTGGCCTCGCGACCTTGACGGAGCGAATGCACTCCGGTGAGCTCGCGCCCGATTTGGGGCCGGCGATGCCGCACCCGCGGGCAGGCGCCACGCTGGTGACCGCACGCCGGCCGCTCGCAGCGTTCAACGTCGAGCTCGACACAGGCGACGCCGAGATCGCGCGGCAGGTCGCGGTCGGGCTGCGCGAGTCGGGCGGCGGCATCCTCGGCGTTCGCGCGATCGGTGTCGACCTGAACGGCGTCGCTCAGGTCTCGACCAACATCCACGATCCGATCGCCGTCCCGCTCGGGCGCGTGATCCAGCGGATCCGCGACCTGGCCGCACCCAGCGGCGCGCGTCCGATCGCGGGCGAGGTGGTCGGTCTACTGCCGGAGGCGGCGCTTCGCGACCTGCCCGAAGACGTGCCGCTACGCGGGTTCGATCCTGAGCTCCACGTGCTCGAGCGCCGCGTCTCCGCTGCGGGCTAAGCCCTCCTCAGCCCCCGTAGTAGTCGACGTGCCACCACTCGTCGGGGCCGTGGATCTTGCCCCAGCCGTAGGTGGCGCCGAGGTTGTCGACCACGGTTCGCATCTCGGGGCTGGCGAGGTCGACGGCGGTCCCGTACTCGTGCGAGGAGGTGCCCGGCGGGTTCGCCGGCGCGCCGAGCCCCTGTAGGTAGAGGTTGTAGAGGTAGCTCTGCTGCTCATAGGTGCGGTAGGCGGAGAGCGAGCCGGCCGGGTAGATATCGATGCCGTAAGTGGCGAGCCCGGACTGGCGCATCGCCTCCCAGTTCGCGGCCGCGTTCGACGCGAGATAGGCGGTGCCAAGAGGCGAGTAGATCTCAGCGCGTCCAATATGCGGGCGCGCTGGCCGGCGGCCCGGCTGCCGTGCTGGTCGTCGAGGTCGTGGTCGTGGCCGTCGAGGTGGTGCCGAGCTCGGTCGAGCTCGGAATGTTGACCGTCTCGCCGATCACCACATAGGTCTCAGACGAGATGCCGTTGAAAGAAGCGAGCGATTCGGTGCTGATCCCGTTCGCCGCGGCGATCCCGGAAAGCGTCTCGCCCTCGAGCACCGTGTGCGGGTAGGAGGCGTCGGCGATATCGGGTTGCGCCCAGATGCAGGGCGCTGGCGGCGGCGCCGGCGACCAGGGCCGCCGGCCATCTTCGGTGTCGGAGCATTCCCGCTGGTTCGCAGCCTCGTCGGGGTGCCCTGCGCCAGCGCACTCGTTATGACTCCTGAAACGGCCTGTGCGCGCGGTCGTTAACTTGCCGGACGTGGCTCAGACGAAGAAGCGACGTCGGCGCAAGCACCGCGGCACCCAGGGCGGCAGCATCGACACCCGTCGGCCTCGCGGGCGTCCGCGCACCCGCGAGGAAGCCAAGGCGCGCGCCCGCGCCAAGCAGGGCGGCAAGTCGAAGAGCAAGCGCCCGGTCGACCGCCGCGACATCGCGCCGACCTGGCGCAGCGCATTCAACCGCGGCATGTTCGGCGCGGTCATCTTCTTCCTGCTGTTCTGGCTCGCGTTCGGACGCCCGGTCGGCGCGGCGCTCGGCCTGTCGGCTGGTGATGCTGGCGATCTACGTGCCGATGGGCTACTACGTCGACCGCTTCTTCTTCCGGCGCCGCCTGCGCCAGCTGCAGGCCAAGCGTGCGGCCGAGAAGGCCGAGCGCCGCGGCGGGCGCGCCTAGCCGCGATGGACGTCCGCTCGTTCACCGTCGGCCAGGTGGCCGAGAACTGCTACCTGCTGCGACGCGACGGAGCCGATCGCGGTCTGATCGTCGATCCCGGGGCGGCGACGACGAGTCCCGGGCTCGGCCTTTACGCGGACAAGATCGTCAGCGCACATTCGTTCGGCGGAGTTCTACAAGATGCAGAATTCACTGCCGACATTGACCGGCATCCGCACGACCTGCTGAAAGCGGTGACCGACGACCGTTTGATTATTCTGGACGGGGCGAAGCTGTTGCAGGACCGTCGTCTGGGCGGCGGGGACGAAGCCTGATCGAACTCGAAACCGACTGTCTTCGAGCAAAGCGAATAACAAGGCGCAACGCACGCGGGGATCACACGGACGATTGCCAATATCGAGCGAGGAGATTTCAATGAGATGGACCGTCGGAATGAAAATCGGGGCGGGTTTCGCGGTGGCGGTCGCCATCGTCCTGGCCATCGCGTATTCCTCCTACCGAACTCGACGTCTTACATCGAAAACCGAAGCTGCGCCGTCACGCCTATCAGGTGATGGGGAGCATCACGAACGTGCTGTCGGACATGAAAGACGTCGAGACCGGCCAACGCGGCTTCGTCATCACCGGCGACGAATCCTTCCTCGAGCCGTTCAACTCCGGATCGGCCAACGTCCAGCGGCACCTCACCGAGCTCAAGGACCAGCTGGCCGACATGGAAGAAACGTTGAAACAAGTGCAGGCGGTGACCGCCGACATCGAGGGGCAGAGGCGTCGTTTCGAAAGCGTCCGTACGCTCGTGCAGAAGCAAGTCGACCTCGCGAAAAGCTACTCGACCTGCGCCGCGGATCGGGTTTCGACGCCGCGCAGAAGCAGGTGGCGGGCAAAGGCGGGAAGGCGGATGGACCAGATCCGCGAGGTCGTCGCCGAGATGACGAAGGACGCGGAATCGGTCCGCGATCAAAGCTCGCGGATGACCGACGCGCAGGCGCAAACGACGATCTCCACGATCTGGGTCGGAACCTCCCTCGGCATCGTCGTGATCGCGGCGGTCGGTTACTTCATCAGCCGCAACATCTCCCTGCCGCTCAAGGAAATGACGGGCGTCGCGGACCGGATCGCCAAGGGCGACGTGTCGGTGAAAGTAACGACCAACCACCGGTCCGACGAGGTCGGCACACTCGCCCGGACGTTCGGGCAGATGACGGTCGCCCTCCGCGAGACCGCGGACGCGGCCGAGCGCATCGCCCGGGGCGATTTGAGCGCCGCGGTACGGCTCCAATCGGACAAGGACATCTTGGGGATCGCGTTCCAGAAGATGGTGCAGAGCCTGCGCAACATCACGTCGGAGATCAGCCAGGGGATCAACGTGCTCGGGACGTCGGCGTCCCAGATCACGGTCGTCGATGACGGAGCTCGCCGCCAGCGCCGCCCAGTCCGCCACCGCGGTCAGCGAGACGACGACCACGGTCGAGGAAGTCCGCCAGACCGCGCAGATGGCCAGCCAGAAAGCGCAAGTCGGTCTCCGACAGCGCGCAGAAGGCCGCGCAGATCTCGCAGAGCGGGACGCAAGTCCACCGAGGACATGGCCGCGGGCATGAGCCGCATCCGCCAGCAGATGGAAGCGATCGCCGAGAGCATGATGCGGCTGAGCGAGCAGAGCCAGACGATCGGGCAGATCATCGCGACGGTCGAAGACCTCGCCGCGCAGTCGAACCTGCTCGCCGTCAATGCCGCGATCGAGGCGGCCAAGGCCGGCGAGCAGGGCAAGGGATTCGGCGTCGTCGCGCAGGAAGTGAAGAGCCTCGCCGAGCAGTCGCGCGCAGGCGACCGACGCAGGTGCGCACGATCCTGAGCGACATCCAGAAGGCGACGACCGCGGCGGTCATGGCGACCGAGCAGGGCAGCAAGGCCGTGGAAGCGGGCGTCGCGGCAGACCGAGCGTCGCGGGCGAATCGATCCAGGCGCTGGCCGGCAGCGTCGCCGAGGCGGCGCAGGCGGCGACGCAGATCGCCGCGTCGAGCCAGCAGCAGCTGGTCGGCATGGACCAGGTCGCCGTGGCGATGGAGAACATCAAGCAGGCGAGCACGCAGAACGTGGCCAGCGCCAAGCAGCTCGAGACCGCGGCGCGCAACCTGAGCGACCTCGGCCAGCGGCTCAAGCAGATGGTCGAGCGCTACAAGGTCTGACCGCAGCCACGCATGACCGCCATGGCGAACGAACGAATTTCTCGCAGCGCTGCGCGCGACCTTCAAGGTCGAGGCCGCCGAGCATCTGCAGGCGATCGCCGCGGGCTGCTCGAGCTCGAGAAAGCGCCGGCGCCGCGAGGCGCAGCGCCGCATCGTCGAGACGATCTTCCGCGCCGCGCACAGCCTCAAAGGCGCGGCGCGCGCGGTGAACTTCAGCGACATCGAGTCGTCTGCCAGTCGCTGGAGAGCCTGTTCGCCGTCGTGGAAACGCGGCGAGACGCGTCCCGACGGCCGCGATGCGCTCGATCACGTGCATCGCGATCTGGACGCTGTCGACCGAGATCGCGTCGCGCGGCCGAGTCGCAGGTCACCGGATGCGCCTAGAGCCGGCCACGTCCGCCGCCGCCGACGTCGCGTCCGACCGCGGACGCAGTGCGGCGCCGGCGCCCGCTCCGACGCCGGCGACCCGAGCCTGCCGCCCGCCCGCGCCAGCTCCCGGCCATGCGCCGCCCGGCGCGTGAGCAGTCGGCCCAGCGCGGCGACCGAGACGGTGCGCATCGCGGTGGCGAAGCTGGACGCGCGGCTGCTGGAAGCCGAGGAGATGCTGGCGGCGAAGCTCGCCGCCAGCCAGCGCGCCGCCGATCTCGGCGCGCTCGCCGGCGCAGTTCGAGCAGTGGCGCAAGGAGTGGGCGAAAGTCGCAGCCGCAGGCGCGCGCCCTGCGCCAGACGCTCGAGCGGCCGAACGCGTCGCCGCCGCGCCGACGTCTCGCCGCTCGTGGATTCTTCGACTGGAACCACGACTACCTCCGCGTCGCTCGAAAGCAAGGTCGCGGCGCTCGCGGCGCACGCGCGGAGCAGGATCGCGCGGTGGTCGGCAAGCTCGTGGACGACTGCTCGAGAACTCCAAGAAGCTGCTGATGCTGCCGCTCGCGACGCTCGGCGCGCTGCTTCCGCAAGCTGGTGCGCGACCTGTCGCCGCGACCAGGGCAAGGAGGCCGACCTCGTGATCCGCGGCGAGGAGGTCGAGATCGACAAGCGCATCCTCGAGGAGATGAAGGACCCGCTGATCCACCTGCTGCGCAACTGCGATCGACCACGGCATCGAGACGCCCGGCGAGCGGCGCGCGGCCGGGCAAGCCGCCGCGCGCCACGATCACGCTCGCGGTCTCGCCAGTCGAACGGCAACAAGGTCGAGATCCGCGTCAGCGACGACGGCGCGGGCATCGACGTCGAGCAAGTGAAGGCGCGCCGCGGTCAAGCGCGGGCTGATCGCGCGGCGGAAGCCGCCGACACGGACGATGAAGCGACGGCGCTCGGCGCTCGATCTTCGAGTCCGGACGTGTCGACCAGCCCGATCATCACCGAGTCTCCGGCCGCGGGCTGGGCCTGGCGATCGTGCGCGAGAAGGCCGAGAAGCTCGGCGGCCGCGTCGTCATCGAGACGCGGCCGGGCGCGGGCACGACGTTCCGGCATGATGCTGCCGCTCACGCTGGCGACGTTCCGCGGCATCCTCGTCGAGGCGGCGGCGCAGGTGTTCGTCGTGCCGACCGCGCAGGTCGAGCGCGTCGTGCGCGTCAGGCGCGGACGACGTCCAGACCGTCGAGGACCGCGAGACGCTGTCGCTCGACGGCCGGGCCGTCGCGCTGGCGCGGCTCGCCGACGTGCTGGAACTGCCGCCTGCGCCGACGCGCGCGGCGACGCGACGAGGCCGCTGCCCGTGCTGATCCTCGGCGTCGGGCGAGCAGCGCAGTCGCCTTCGCCGTGGACGCCGTGCTCGACGAGCAGGAAGTGCTGGTCAAGCGGCTCGGCAAGCCGCTGTCGCGCGTGCGCAATATCGCCGGCGCCACGGTGCTCGGCTCCGGGCGAAGTCGCGCCCGATCCTGAACGTCGCCGACCTGCTCAAGTCCGCGCGCAGACCGCCGGCGCGCGCCGTCGCGCCGAGTCGCCGCGCCGGCGAAGTCGGCCGCAGGCGACGCGCGCAAGTCGGTCCTGGTCGCCGAAGATTCGATCACCTCGCGCATGCTGCTCAAGGGCATCCTCGAATCCGCCGGCTACCGCGTGAAGACCGCGGTCGACGGCCTGGACGCGTTCACCGCGCTGCGCGCGGAGACGTTCGACCTGCTCGTCTCCGACGTGGAGATGCCGCGCCTGAATGGCTTCGACCTCACCGCGCAGATCCGCGCGGACAGCGAGCTCGCGGAGCTGCCGGTGGTCCTGGTCACCGCGCTCGAATCGCGCGAGGACCGCGAGCGCGGCATCGACGTCGGCGCCAACGCCTACTCGTCAAGAGCAGCTTCGACCAGAGCAACCTGCTCGAAGCCGTCCGCAGGCTGCTCTGACGCCGGCACGGCGTCGCAGGTGCATGGCGAACGGGCGACCAGGATCAAAGTGCTGGTCGTCGACGACTCGCCGGTCGATCGCGAGCTGCTGGTCGCGCATCTGCTCGACGTCCGATCCGCGACCTCGCAGGTGGTCGGCGCGGTCGCACGACGGGCAGGCGGCGCTCGACGTCCTGATCGGCGCGGCCACGGCCGGACGTGGTGTCGATGGACATCCACATGCCGCAGCTGGACGGCTTCGAGGCCACGCGCCGGATCATGGAGACGCAACCGCTGCCGATCGTCATCTGCACCGCGACCGTCGATCCGCGAGGAGGTGGCGATGCACGTTCCGCCGATGGAAGCCGGCGCGGTCGCCTGCGTCGAGAAGCCGCGCGGCGCCGGGCACGCCGGACTTCGCGGCGCGATCGCGGCCAAGCTCGTGCAGACGGTCAAGGCTGATGTCGGAAGTGAAAGTCGTGCGGCGCTGGCGCGACGCGTCGCGCGGCGCGGTCGCCGACGCCGGCAGCCGGCCGGCGGCGTCAGCCGCCGGATCCGCGCTCGACGGCATCGCGGCTCGTCGGCATCGGCGCCTCGACCGGCGGGCCGCCCGTGCTGCAGACCATTCTCTCGGGGCTGCCCGAAGGATTTCCCGGCGCCGATCGCTCATCGTGCAGCACATCGCGCGCGGCTTCCTGCCGGGCTGGTCGAGTGGCTGAACCAGACGACCGGCTGCAGGTGCACGTCGCCGCGCACGGCGAGCTCGCTCTGCCCGGCCACGCCTACCTCGCGCCCGACGACTTTCACACTGGGCGTCGGCGCCGGCGGCCGCATCGTGCTGGCGCACGACGCCGCCGGAGAACGGGCTGCGGCCGGCGGTCTCGTATCTGTTCCGCTCGCTCGCCGAGGCCTGCGGCGCGCACGCCGTCGGGCGTGCTGCTCACCGGCATGGGCAAGGACGGCGCCGCGGAGCTGAAGCTGATGCGGGATGCGGGCGCCGTCACGATCGCGCAGGACCGCGAGAGCTCGGTCGTGCACGGCATGCCGGGCGAGGCGATCGCGCTCGGCGCGGCCACGCACGTGCTGCCGCCGGACGCGGATCGCCGGCGCTGCTGCGTCGCCGTCAGGTGCAAACGCAGGGCCGCGCGCCCGACAGGAGGGAGTCAGCGAACCGTGGGCAGCATCGATGAGCGACGGCCGTCGACGATCCTGATCGCCGAGGACAGCCGCACGCAGGCGGAGCGGCTGCAGCACATCCTCGAAGCACAGGGCTACCGCGTGACCGCCGCCGCCGAACGGCCGCTGGCGCTCGAGGCCGCGCGCGGCGGCAAGCCGGCGCTCTCATCAGCGACGTGGTGATGCCCGAGATGACCGGCTACGAGCTCTGCAGGGCCGATCAAGGCCGACCCGGCGCTGAGCGCATGCCGGTCATCCTGCTGACGTCGCCTGTCCGACCCGGCGACGTCCTCCGCGGGCTGGAGGCGGGCGCCGACTATTACCTGACCAAGCCGTACGACCCGGATACCTGCTCGACCGGGTGCGGGCGATCCTGCAGCCCAGCCCGCCGCGGCACCGCGTCGCGAACGCGTCCGGCCGCCCGCTGGAGATGTCCTCGACGGCCGACCGCCATGCGTCACCGCCGGCCGCGGCAGATGCTCACCTGCTGCTCTCGACCTACGGCAACGCGGTGCAGCGCAACCAGCGAATTGATCCGGCGCCGAGCAGCAGCTCCAGGAGCAGAACACGCCAGCTCCAAGCAGACCGCCCGCTCCGAGCGCACAGGCCCACGAAGCGCTGAAGCAGGCCCAGGCCCAGCTCGTGCAGTCGGAGAAGCTCGCCGGCCTGGGGCAGATGGTGGCGGGCGTCGCGCACGAGATCAACAACCCGCTCGCGTTCGTCAGCAACAACGTCGCCGTCCTCCAGCGCGACCTCGGCGGCGCTGCGCGAAGCTGCTCGAGCTCTACTACCAGCGAGGCGGACGCCGACGCGATCGCGCAGGCGCGAGCCGGAACTCGCTCGCCGAGAGTCCGCGAGTACTGCCGAGCGGATCGACCTGGCCTACACGCTGGAGAACCTCCAGGACCTGCTGCACCGCTCGCGCGACGGCCTGCGAGCGGATCCAGCAGATCGTCAAGGACCTGCGCGACTTCGCCCGCCTCGACGAGAGCGACCTGAACGAGGTCGACCTGAACGCCGGCATCGAGTCGACCGTCAACGATCATCGCAGAGGCCCGCGAAGAAGAAGCAGGTGCACGATCGAGATCGACCTCGGCCCGCTGCCCGCCGGTGACGTGCTACCCGGCCAAGATCAACCAGGTGGTGATGAACCTGCTGTCCAACGCGATCGACGCCTGCGCCCGAGGGGGGACGGTGACCGTCCGCACCGGCGCCGACGACGGCGGCGTGCGCATCGACGTCGACCGACACCGGCACACGGCATCGACCCCGCCATCCGCGACCGGATCTTCGACCCCTTCTTCACCACCAAGCCGCTCGGCCAGGGGACCGGCCTGGGCCTGAGCATCAGCTACGGCATCGTCCAGGACCACGGCGGCACGATCGAGGTCGACTCCGCCCCCGGCGCGGGCACCGCGTTCACGGTCCGCCTGCCGCTGAGGACGAGCACGTAGGAAACGCGAGACGCTGAACGCTGGACGCTGAACTGAAAACGCGCCGGTCGTACATTTAGCGCTCGGACAATTACGGCCGGGATCTGCCTTTTTAGTTTCGCCTGATCTAGGAGCAAATCCGATCGTCGAACGCGCAGGGATAAGCCCAGCGGCTCCATGAGTATTCCCGCTCGTTCGACGCTAACGGATTCACACCGGTAATTGTCCCAAAACGCGATGGCACACTGAAAACCCCGGGTCATTGACCCCGGGGCTTAACGAGTCGTTCGCCTTTCGTACATGGTTCAGCGTTCAGCGTTCATTCGTTCGAGCGTTCAGCGTTTTTTCGTCTTCACCTGAATCGGCAGATCGACGTCGAAGAGCTTGCCGCCAGCCGGCGGGCGACGGCTTCGTCCTTGAGCATGGCGAGGTTCAGGGCGTCGCAGGTGAACTGCGGCGTCGAGGTTGCTCTCGACGCCGCGGCCCATGCCTTCGATGATGACCAGGTCCGCGTCGGCGGCGGCGGCGTTCAGGTCGCGGCGAGACGCCGAGCAGGTCGATCAGCGGCTCGCCGGTGCCGGTGCTGACGAGGTCGATCGGCAGGTCGCGCAGCGACGGCTCGACTTCGCAGGATGCGCGGCCACCAGGCGCGGACGTCGTGGATGGTCATGTCGTTGAGCGTCGGCCGCTCGTTGGCGGCGAGGACGACGCGCGTGCCGCGCCGGGCGAGCCAGCGGATCATCGGCAGCGCGCCGAGCAGGAAATCGCTGCCGGCGTTGTCGATGAAGAAGACGGCTCTTGCGATACGGCGCCGCTGCAGCAGCCGGTCGGCGAGCGCGTCGAAATCGTCGATCAGCCAGGGCCGCTGCGGGAGCTTGCTGCGGATGGAGAAGAAATCGGGGCTGCCGCCGAGGAACTGCTTGGCGGTCGCTTCGGCGCCCATGTCGAAGATGTTGCCGGCGAACACGCCTTCGATGACCGCGCGCAGTTGCTCACTGCCGGACAGCGCGTCGATCTGCCGGCAGACGCGGGCAGGAGCGGCAGCATCTTCTCGTTCTCGCGGTTCTTCAGGTCGATGAACGCGTCGTCGAAGCCGTGCTTCCGGAGGAGCGCGTCGCGCCAGGCGTCGAGCGACAGAATCGTCAGCCGTTCGTCGCAGCTTCCTGCGCGACGAGCGCGTCGAATGTCGCATCGAACTCGACGCCGCACGCCTCCACCGCCCGCGCCATCGTCGCTCCGCCACGCGCCCGCGCGACCCCCGCCTCGAGGCCGAGGTTGAGGATCGTGCGGATGTGCCGCTTGAAGAAATCGACCCAATGCCGACGGGCCGCCATGTCGGCCGTGAGGTCCCACGCGCATGCGACGTACGTCGAAGGGTCCGCGAGCTTCACAAAGGGGGAGAGGGACTTCGATCACGCATCAGGGTGAGTTTCAATGAGCGGTGAGCCCGCCATCGACGTAGATGGTCTGGCCGGTGATGTACGCTCCGGCGTCGCTGCATGGTAGGACGGCCGCGCCGGCGACGTCGTCCGGCTCGCCGACGCGACCCACGGGAACTGCCGCTCCCCCGCTTTGCGGCGTGTCCTCGGTCCCGAGCTCGTCGCGATTGCGGTACGTGTTGAAGTAGCCGGGCGCGAGGGTGTTCACCGTGATCCCGTCGCGCCGAGTCTTTCGCCGGCGCCGTCGTCAGGTTCACGAGGGCGGCCTTGCTCATCGAATACGGTAGCATCTCGGGATTGCCGCTCCGCTGCTGGACCGATCCGATGTTGACGATTCGTCCCCACCGCTGCGGCTTGAAGAGCGTCGCGGCCTGCTGACACAGCAGGATGGGCATCACGACGTTCGCGCGGTGCAGTTTCTCGATTTCCTCCGGCGTCATCTTCGTCCAGTGCTTCGTCTGCTGGATCGAGCCGTTGTTGACCAGCACGTGCAGTCCGCCGAGCTTGCCGACCGTTTCGCGCACAAGCCGCTCGGCAAGTGAAAGGTCCGCTAGATCTCCGCCCAGTGCGTGGGCGTTCGCACCCTCCGCGCGAAGCTTCTCGACCTCCATCCGGGCAACGTCGAACTCGATGTCCTGGATGGCGACGGCGCACCCGACGGCGCCAGCGCCGCCCGATGGCAAGCCCGATGCCGCGTCCCGCGCCGGTGATCAGCGCAACGCGACCATTCATTTTGAAGTCCGGGGACTGCATGGGTCGGAGCATGCTAGCCGCTTGCGGCTTAGCGGATCAACGCATGTCGATCCGCGAAGCCGCAAGCGGCGAACGAGTGGCACCCTATTCCATCCCCGCGAACCGCGCCCAATCACGTCCCCACCGCCGCGACGATGTCCGCGCAGACGCTCCCTCACCCCGGCCGCCACATCCGGCACGACGCACAGCACCGGCACCTTCCCCCACTTCTCGATCGCGCGGGTTCGTCTCCTCGGCGACGTCGGCGGTCTCCGCCGGGTAGCGGTTGATCACCACGCCCGCGACCTTCACGCCCGCGTCGCGCAGCGCGTCGACCGTCAGCAGCGTGTGGTTGATCGTCCCGAGGCTCGGCCGGGCGACGACGACCGCCGGCAGCTCGCAGCCACCGCGCGACGTCGAGCACCGTGTGCTTCGGCGTCCATCGGCACCATCAGCCCGCCGACGCCTTCGACGATCATCACGTCGCTGCCCGCGCGACATCGATGCCGATCGACCGGTCGATCGCCTGCCCAGTCCAGCGGCTGCTTCGCCCGCTCCGCCGCGATCGCGGGCGCGAGCGGCTCGGCGTATCGCTGCGGGCAGATCAGATCGAGCGGGTGGCGGCGCGTCGGCGCAGTGCGCGAGGAATTCCGCGTCCTCGCTGACCAGCCCCTCGCGCCGGTGCACGCACCCCGTCGCGACCGGCTTGCAGCACGCGCGACGCGTCGCCCCTGCCGCCGGAACCAGTCGGCGATCGCGCCGGCGATCACGGTCTTGCCGACGCCGGTGTCGGTGCCGGTGACGAACAGGCCGGGGATGGAGACGCGGGTCGAGCATCGGTCGCTTGCGGCAGACTGCCGCAGTTCGTCGTCGACGGCGCGTCGACGATCGTCCGCAGATCGTCCACCCCCATCGCCAGCGGCGGCATGAGGACGATCACGTCGCCGAGCGGGCGGAGGATCACGCCGTGCTTGCGGACGCTGCGTGCAGACCTCGGCGCCGACGCGCCGCTTCGGGTCGAACGGCTGCTGCGTCGCCTTGTCCGCCACCAGTTCGATGCCGACCATGAAGCCCTTCTGGCGGATGTCGCCGACGTGCGGGAGATCGGCGCAGCGGCGTCGAGCATCGTCGGCCAGCTGCTGCGGACTTTCGCCGCACGTCGCGCGACGCAGGTCGTTCTTCTCGAACAGGTCGAGCGACGCCAGCGCCGCGGCGCAGGCGAGCGGGTTGCCGGTGTAGGTGTGGCCGTGGAAGAAGGTCTTGCCCTCCCACGGCTCGCCGAGGAACGCGTCGAAGATCTGCTGCGTGGCGAACGTCGCCGCCAGCGGCAGGTAGCCGCCGGTGATTCCCTTGGCGACGCACATCAGGTCGGGCTGAGACGCCCTCGTGCTCGCAGGCGAACATCCTGCCCGTCCGGCCGAAGCCGACGGCGACTTCGTCGGCGATCAGCAGCACGTCGTACTTGCGTGCACAGCTCGCGCACGCCGCGGAGGAAGCCCGGCGGCTGCACGATCATCCCGCCGGCGCCCTGCACGATCGGCTCGATGCAGACGGCGGCGATGCGCGGCCGTGCTCGCGCAGGATCGCTCGAGCGCGCGAGGCACGTCGCGCTTCACCGCGTCCGGGATCGTCGCGGCGTCGTCGCTGCGGTACGACGAACGGCGTCGGCGCGAAGTGGACCTTGAACAGCATCGGGAAGTACGGCTTGTGAAACGCCGGCGTCCGCCCGACCGACATCGCGCCGACCGTGTCGCCGTGATACGCCTCGGCGAAGCCGACGAACTCGCTCTTCTCCGGCCGGCCGACGTTGTACCAGTACTGCGCCGCCAGCTTGAACGCGATCTCCGTCGCCGTCGCGCCGGCGTCGCTGTAGAAGACCTTCGTCAGCCCCGGCGGGACGATCTTCATCAGCCGCTCGGCCAGCAGGATCGCCGGCTCGCTCGCCAGGCCGAGCATCGTCGTGTGCGCGACCTTGTCGAGCTGCGCGCGGATCGCCGCGTCGATCTCCGGCACGCGGTGGCCGTGGACGTTGCACCAGAGGCTGACGACACGCCGTCGAGGTAGCGGTTGCCGTCGCTGTCGATCAGGTGCATCCCCTCGGCCGCGGTGATGACCAGCGGGTCGGTCTCCAGCCACAGCTTCATCGGCGTGAACGGGTGCCAGACGTGCTGCTTGTCGAGCGCCCGGAGTTGGTCGGTGGAGAGGCGTTCGGAGACTCATGTCGGGAGACCGTGATACGCGTAAGGGACACGATCGCAAACGCTCGGTGAATTGAGGTCGTTCTTCGCATTGGGATCTCAGGTCCCCAGGTCAATGACCGGGGGCTTATCAATTCGGCCGTCGCTCGACCCCTACGCTCACGCGTTGCCGTCACGGTCTATTTGCTCGGTTTGCGTCGCCCTTCCACCGGTTCCGGCCTTCGACCACGTCCCCGACCTTCAGCCCGAGGTCTTGGCGGCCGAGCCGTCGCGGACGGCGATCTCCAGCAGGCCGCTGCTGCCGATCAGCGCCAGCGGCTTGCCGGGGCGACGTCCCAGTAGGTCCGCGTCTCGGCCGACGGGCTGCCGTTGACCGGACTTCACGAGCGACCGGCCGCACGCCCGGCCGGTCGATGTCGTCGTGCACGACGTTGGTCGTGGCGTTGCCGAAGTGGTCGACGTGGATGACGCGCGCCCGGCGCCGGCCGCCTGGCGGCGGGGGCGACGTCGAGCAGGATCGGGTCGTCGATCGGGCGGGCCAGCTCGCTCAGCGGCTCGGCCGTCCGCGAGCATGCCCGCGGCGGGGCCGAGGATGTCGCGGCCGTGGAACGTGTGGCTCGCACCGCGTCGGGCCGCCAGGTCAGCTCATGACGCCGCCGCCGGGCAAGCGATGCCACGCCCAGGTGATCAGGCCGTTGTCCGGGCAGACGATGGTCTGGCCGTTGACTTGTGCGACGAGCAGCCGGCGGTCGGTGCCGACGCCGGGGTCGACGACGGCGAGGTGGATCGTCCCGGCGGGAACCCGTCGACGGCGCGCTTCAGCGTGATCGACCCGCAGAGGATGTCGTGCCGGCGGACGCGGTGGGTGACGTCGATCAGCCGGCGCCGGGGCATGGCGGAGGATAGCGGCCTTCATCGCCGCGACGTAGAAGTCGCGGTGCCGAAGTCGCTCGTCAGCGTGACGATCGGCCGGTCGCGCAGCGTTCCGTACCGCCGGGTTCGGGGCATGGGAGCGAAAGGTAAGTGTGCCGTGACGGGGCGTCAATCGGGCCGGCTTTGGGAACGACGAATGACCAAACCCGAATGAACCGTGAGGCTCCAATGACCACGAAGAAGTGACCGAACGGCTTTCGGACGCTCGAAACACCGTTTGGTCCTTCGTCATTGGTGTTTGGTCATTGATTGGTCATTCGGGTTTGGTCCTTCGTCATTCCGCGTTCTGGCGGCGCCGGTCTCTACCACAATCCCGCCCCGTACCCTATATTTCCGCATT
>CAVVAT010000005.1:0-508888 GCA_963746215.1 uncultured Solirubrobacterales bacterium | reverse complement strand
CGGATCCTGCGCACTGCCGTGGAGCCGAAGATGAAGGCGACCTGACGGTGTAGCACCGCCACAGGCTCGCGACGCAGGGGCTAGACCGTCACCATCGAGAGGCCTCCGCGGTGTTGCACCACGCGCCCGGGCACCGTCTGCGCTCAACGTGACGTCGAACGGATCACACCCGACGGCAAAGGTATCGATGACTTTGGCGGTCGCGGTGTCGATCACCGTGACCGAATCGCCGCGGTTGTTGACGACGAATGCCCGGCTGCCGTCGGAGCTGACCGCGACCGGCATGGGCTCGCACCGACGGCGATGGTCGCGACGACGGTGTCCGCGGCGCCGACGATCGACAGCGAGTCGTCGAGGACGTTGACCACATAGGCACTGCGGCCGTCGGGGCTGACTGCCACATCGCATGGCTGCCGTCCCACCGCGACGTCGGTGACGACGCTCGACGCGGTGTCGATGACGCTGACCGAGTTCGCCTCGGAATTCAGGACATACGCACGGCCCCCCGCGATGGTGAACACCGGTTCTGACGAATGACGGACGAGGGCGAGCCTAGCGACCGGCGGTGACACATCGGGCTGCCGGATCGGTGTCGACGACGCGTGTCGGGAGCCGTCGATCTCGAGGATCGCGTACAAGCGTAAACCGTTGGGGCTCAACGTATTCGATACGGGTAGGCCGGGCAGGGGGATCGGTCGGATGCTTTCGGAGTTCGTGTTGAGCGCGAACACCGCGTGGTCGAAATGGTTGATCGCGTATATCGACCGCCCATTGGGCGCCACCGCACCGCCGCCTGCGGCGCACCGAACTCATATCGGGCGATCACCGTGTCGCGGCTGGACTTGCTGCCGCGGTGTCGATCACCGAACGCCGCCGTCGGTCCCTGCTACGGCGTATGCCCTACTGCCGTCGTTGTTGAACAGGAGTCCCGTTGCCCAGCAAGGTCCGACGTCGAGTGTCGTGATCACCGAATTGCAGGCTGGGCTATCGGATCGGTGTCGATCACCGACACGGATCCGTCCTCCGGATTGGTGACGTAAGCGCGGGCCGGTCGAGGCTGAGCGCGAGCGCCGTCGGGTAGGCGCCGACGTCGATGTGCACTCTGCCCGGACGAATCGATGACGTCGACGGAGTTGTCGTCGCTGTGGATGATGAATGCGCGGCCCACGTCAGGATCGGCGATCACGCTGTTACGCGGCGCGCAACGGCGATGTGGTGCACCGTCTCTCGTCGCCGGGATCTCTCCGCATCCAGAAGTGTGAGGCCGACGCGAGCCAGGCGGTCGCCGTCGATCGGCTGATCGCCGGCTTCGATCTTCGAGACGGCGTTGGCACGAAAGTCGGTGATGTATGCGTGATCTCCTGTCGGATGAACAGCGACCCCGTAGGGCGCGCCCGCGCCTGACGTGACGTGAGTACCGGTGGCGATGTCGATCACCAGCGTGCCGGTCGAGCGCGTGGCGTCCAGCGCGGTGACGTACGCGAACCGGCCGTCGGCGTCGACCGCGACGCCGATTGGGTGGCTGCTGACAAGCACCGTGTTGGTGACGATCGCCGACTGCAGGTCGACTACAGACACCGACCCGGCGCCGGCGTTGGTGACGTACGCCTGCGCGCCGTCGGGTGTGACCGCGACTTCCCGCGTCCGTGCCCACCTCGATCTTGGCGGCGACTTCAAAGTGTCGGTGTCGACGACGATCAACGCGCCCCCGTCGTTATCGGCGATATAGGCACGTCTCCCGTCGGGGCTCAACGCCACGCCGGTCGGCGCTCCACCGAGTGGAATCCTCGCGGTGACCGCGCCGTGACCGATCACGGAGAGCGAACCGCCGGACTGATTGGTCACGTAGACGTGTTCGTCCGCGCCGACGGCCACTCCGTAGGGGCTTTGCCGACGCCGACTGTCGCGAGCACGACTCGTCGACTCAGATCGATCACCGACACCGAGTCGTCCCCTGAGTTCGCCACGTACGCCAGGCGCCCGTCGACCGTCAACGCGATACCAAACGGTTCGCGACCCACCGCAACGGTCGCCGTCACCGTCCCGGTATCGGTATCCAGCACCGACACCGACCCATCCGCGCTGTTCACGACATAGACACACGAGCCGTCGGGACTGACCGCCACAGCGACCGGAAAGCCCCCGACCGGGACTGTTCCCGGAGCAGCTGTCTGAGCCGGTGGTGGAGCAGCCACGGTGTGCGCAGCGGGATGTCGAACAACCAGGCCCCGTCGAGGGGCTCCAGCAGTGTCGACACGCGTGCCCGGGCACGCCGGACCGCAACGCGCACAGATTCGACCACTGTCGGAATCGGTGCTGGGGTGTCGCCGGACGTGATGGTGCCAAGCGGACCTAGGCCAGCCACGCTGGATTTCCGCACCGATCCGTTCCACTCCATTAAGGAAAATCATAGGTTTGGTGTCTCGCGACACGGGGGATTCGCCGACCTCGGCCATGGTGCAACGAGACCTCCGTCTCGTGCTAGCGGAGGTACGGCAAGCCTCTTAGAAATCACTCATCTGTGAACGTGACGAAAACCACACTTTCATGTGGTGGTGGTGTGTCGCGGTGTCTGAGCTGTGAGTTTTGCGGCACACTGAGAGGTCCGGCGCGTTGCGAAGGTAAAGCCATGACTAAGAAAGTGCAATAATCGGTACTAGCAGTGACATCAATTTCGCACACATTTGCACGTGTGGCGAGAGCGAGAGGTGGTTCGTCGTGGCGCCGACTGGCAACGACGCCGGTACTGACATCAACGGCGGCGCTGCGAGGACCGCGGCACCAGAACGACGGAAACTCGAGAAGGTCGTCATCCGTTTCGCCGGCGACTCCGGCGACGGCATGCAGCTCACCGGCGACCGATTCACTTCTGAGGCAGCGCTTTTCGGCAATGACCTGGCCACCCAGCCGAACTACCCCGCCGAGATCCGCGCGCCGCAGGGCACGCTGCCCGGCGTCTCGTCGTTCCAGATTCAAATCGCCGACTACGACATCCTGACCGCCGGTGACCGGCCCGACGTGCTGGTCGCGATGAACCCGGCGGCGCTGAAGGCCAACATCGTCGACCTGCCGCTCGGCGGGCTGGTGATCGCCAACTCCGACGAATTCACCAAGCGCAACCTGGCCAAAGTCGGCTACGACGCCAACCCGCTGGAAACCGGCGAGCTGTCCGACTACGTGGTCGAAGCCGTCGCGATGACCACGCTGACACTCGGCGCCGTCGAGGCCATCGGCGCCACGAAGAAGGACGGCCAGCGCGCCAAGAACATGTTCGCGCTGGGCCTGCTGTCCTGGATGTACGGCCGGCCGATCGAGACCAGCGAGACATTCATCCGCGAGAAGTTCGGCCGCAAGCCAGACATCGCCGAGGCCAACGTGCTGGCGCTGAAGGCCGGCTGGAACTACGGCGAGACCACCGAGGCCTTCGCCATCACCTACGAGGTGTCGCCGGCGCAAGCTGCCGGCCGGCGAGTACCGGCAGATCTCCGGCAACACCGCGCTGGCGTACGGCATCGTCGCCGCCGGTCAGCTGGCCGACCTGCAGGTCGTGCTGGGCAGCTACCCGATCACGCCGGCGTCGGACATCCTGCACGAGCTGTCCAAGCACAAGAACTTCAATGTGCTGACCTTCCAGGCCGAAGACGAGATCGGCGGCATCTGCGCCGCGATCGGCGCCTCGTACGGCGGCGCGCTCGGCGTCACCAGCACGTCGGGTCCCGGGTATTTCGCTGAAGTCCGAGGCGCTCGGTCTCGCGGTGATGACCGAACTGCCGCTGATCGTCATCGACGTGCAGCGCGGCGGGCCGTCGACCGGGCTGCCGACCAAGACCGAGCAGGCCGACCTGCTGCAGGCGCTCTACGGCCGCAACGGCGAGTCGCCGGTGGCGGTGCTGGCGCCGCGCTCGCCGTCGGACTGCTTCGACGTCGCGCTCGAGGCGGTGCGCATCGCGGTGTCGTACCACACCCCGGTGATCCTGCTGTCCGACGGCGCGATCGCCAACGGCTCCGAGCCGTGGCGGATTCCGGACGTCGATGACCTTCAACCGATCGAGCACACCTTCGCCAAGACCGGCGAGCCGTTCCAGCCCTACGCCCGCGACCCGGAGACGCTGGCCCGCCAGTTCGCCATCCCGGGCACGCCCGGTCTCGAACACCGCATCGGCGGGCTGGAATCCGCGAACGGGTCCGGCGCCATCTCCTACGAGCCGGCCAACCACGACCTGATGGTGCGGTTGCGCCAAGCCAAGATCGACGGCATCTCGGTTCCCGATCTGGAGGTCGACGACCCGACCGGCGACGCCGAGCTGCTGCTGATCGGCTGGGGCAGCTCCTACGGCCCGATCGGCGAGGCCTGCCGGCGCGCGCGGCGCAACGGCATCAAGGTCGCCCACGCACATCTGCGCCACCTGCAACCCGTTCCCGGCCAACCTGGGCGAGGTGCTGCGGCGCTACCCGACAGGTGGTGTGCCCGGAGATGAACCTCGGCCAGCTGGCGCTGCTGCTGCGCGGCAAGTATCCTGGTCGACGTGCAATCGGTCACCAAGGTTGCAGGGCATGGCGTTCCTGGCCGACGAGGTCGGGCGCATCATCCGCGCCGCGCTGGGCGGGACGCTGGCCGAAATCGAGCAAGACAAAACGATGGTCGCCAGATTGGCGGCGGCCACGGTATCGGGAGCTAGGGAGCTAGCTGCGATGACTGACCTGATCGGCGCAGACCTGGGCCTGACCGACGCTGACCAGACGGCGTGCCCACCACCGACCAACCGCAGAAGGCCAAGGACTTCACCAGCGACCAAGAGGTTCGCTGGTGCCCGGGGTGTGGCGACTACGTCATCCTCAACACGATCCGCAACTTCCTGCCGGAGTTGGGATTGCGGCGCGAGAACATCGTCTTCGTCAGCGGCATCGGCTGCTCGAGCCGGTTCCCGTACTACCTGGAAACCTACGGGCTGCACTCGATCCACGGCCGGGCGCCGGCCATCGCGACCGGCCTGGCGCTGGCGCGCGAGGACCTCTCGGTGTGGGTCGTCACCGGTGACGGCGACGCGTTGTCGATCGGTGGTAACCACCTGATCCACGCGCTGCGCCGCAACGTCAACCTGACCATCCTGCTGTTCAACAACCGGATCTACGGGCTGACCAAGGGCCAGTACTCGCCGACGTCGGAGGTCGGCAAGGTCACCAAGTCGACGCCGATGGGCTCGCTGGACCACCCGTTCAACCCGGTGTCGCTGGCATTGGGCGCCGAGGCGACGTTTCGTCGGCCGCGCACTGGATTCCGACCGCAAGGGCCTGTCGGAGGTGCTGCGCGCTGCGGCCGAGCACCGCGGTTCCGCGCTCGTCGAAATCCTGCAGGACTGCCCGATCTTCAACGACGGCTCGTTCGACGCGCTGCGCAAAGAGGGTGCCGAGGAGCGGGTGATCAACGTTCACCACGGTGAGCCGATCGTCTTCGGCGCCAACGGCGAATACTGCGTGGTGCGCTCCGGCTTCGGCCTCGAAGTGGCCAAGACCGCGGACGTCGCGTCAGCGAGATCGTGGTGCACGACGCGCACGCCGACGACTCCGCCTACGCGTTCGCGCTGTCGCGGCTGTCGCAGCAGAACCTCGAGCACACGGTGATGGGTATTTTCCGGCAGGTCAGCCGGCCCACCTACGACGACGCCGCGCGGTCGCAGGTCGCAGCGCGCGCAGGCGTCCGCGCACGACTCCGCAGCTCTGCAGTCGTTGCTGCAGGGTCGCGACACGTGGACGGTGGACTGAGGGACTCGACGCTCCGCCGCAGCGTTGGTCCTGGCGGGTGGCGCGTCTCGCCGGATGGGCCGGGACAAGGCCTCGCTGCCGTATCTCGGCGGCACGCTGCTCAGTTACGTCGTCAAGGTGGTCGACCAGCGATGTGCACCGGTCTTTGTGATCGCCGCACCCGGACAGCGGATTCCGGCCGCGACGCCGAGTCCTGCGTGACGATGTGCGCGGAGTCGGGCCACTGGTTGCGACAGGACGCGGCCTGCGCGCCGCCGCGGAGGCCGGCGCGACGTGGGCTTTCGTCTGCGCGGTTGACATGCCGTTCCTCGATCCCGTCCTGATCGATGTGTTGGTCGAGTCGGCCAAGCAATGTCGCAGCGCCGATGTGGTGCTGCCTGGGACGGCCGTGATCATTTTCTCGCGGGCGCTGTACCGCACCTCGCTCGTCGACCACGTGAGCAGACTCGTCGCCGCGGGGAGCGCAGTATGGCCGCGCTTGGTGAATTCCGTTGAGGCACAGCGAATTGTCGTCTCTGATGGCCGTGCGCTCACAAACGTAAATTCGGCTGACGATTTATCGCGTGCTGCACTGATTTCCGGCTTTTGTCAGCAATCGTCCGGATGACATTTATATGTGAAGATGACGAAATGTTCGTATTTGCGCCTCTGAGATCTGGACACGATTATGTTTGCCGACGGTATATCACATCTCTCTTGATCGCCCGCGCAATCAATGCTCAGCAATGGGCCGCGTCACACAGCAGGCGAACGTATCTGGCTGAGCGAATATCAGTGGGCGATTTCACAAAATAGCCGTGATTTAAGTCACGTCGAGCTGTCTCGTCAGCAAGACTGAGAACTTCTCAGACTCGCCGGACTGACCTGGCTTATATGCCGACAGATGAATTGTCGTGATTGGTTTGTTATTCGATTTGAGATAGCGCGTGCCGCAATGTGACTTTCTGTGAATCGATTTGTAATGTTCCAGGCAGCTTCTTACCGGAAGCAAATAATTTGAATATCGAAGAACCTGCGTGTGAGTCGGGGCCAACGAGGTCGGCCGAGAGGCTGTCGTCGGTTAGCCGCCGGGACAACTGTCGCCCGGCGGGACGAATCTCGTCTCCCGTGTCGCGCCTGACCGAGACGGCGCGATCCGAACACCCACGCCCTGCGGGCTCCTGAGTCCGCATCGGGGCGGTGTGACTTGGCGCGCGCCGGCGAAAGGGAACACATTGAAGAACCTCCGCAAGCTGTTCGTGACGGCTGCCATCGGCAGCGGCCTGGTGGCCGCTCCGCTGGCGCTGTCGACCGCCACCGCGCACGCGGACGGCGTGAATTGGGACGCCGTTGCCGCATGTGAGTCCGGCGGCAACTGGTCGACCAGCACGGGCAATGGATACTACGGAGGCCTGCAGTTCACGATGGGCACGTGGCGTGCCAACGGCGGCTCTGGATCGCCCCAGCACGCGTCGCGCGAGGAGCAGATTCGGGTCGCAGAGAACGTACTGGCCCCAGGGCATCCGCGCGTGGCCGGTTTGCGGCCGTCGCGGCTGATCAAACCCTTAAAGAGTCGGGCGGTGCCGGGTAACTCCGGCACCGCCCGACTCTTTTTTCACGCCTTTATCACAGGACACCGCACTACCACAGATCACGTCTGTAACACCGGAACGACACGCAACGATCACAATCCCGACCGCACCTTGGCGGCCAAAGTCTCGGGGGCTTGGCGAGAGGGACCGGCGATGATGGATTCGCAGGACGATCACGACGGCAGCAATCACCGGCGCACTGCTCGAGCGTGCCGCTCTGCTCGCGACCGCCACCGCACAGGCCGACACCGTCAACTGGGACGCGATCGCGCAATGCGAGTCCGGCGGCAACTGGGCGACGAATACCGGAAACGGCGCCTACGGTGGCCTGCAGTTCAAGCCGGCGACCTGGGCGGCGAACGGCGGCGTCGGGTCGCCTGCCACTGCCAGCCGCGCCGAGCAGATCCGCGTCGCCGAAAACGTACTGCGCACCCAGGGCATCGGCGCGTGGCCGAAATGCGGAGCCTATGCGGGCGGCCCGTCGCAGCCCGACGGCCGCGCCGGCGTTCAACGGCGCGCCGGCGCCGCAGGCTGTCAGGCAGGCCCGCAAATTATTCGGGATCAACCTGCATTACGTGTGCACGACGATCACGGCGCCCCTTCAGATCCTGCAGGGCGCTCGCTGACGATGAACTCGTTGCGCTGCGGGTCACGCAGCACTCCAGCCTCCGCGGCAACGGCGCCGGCGGCCACCAGTTCGGCGGTGTCGGCTCGGACCGTCCACCGCCACCGGTTCGGCACCACACGCTCGTCGCCGACGCGCACGAATTTCCAGATCAGCTCCCGCCACCCGGCCACGTCGTACAGCCAGCGCGGCGTCCCGTCGCGTGCCGTCGTCGATACCGCGCCGACATGCCCTGCCCACCAGGCGCGAGCTCCTCGGGTCGGTCACTGTCGGTGCACACGGCGAACAGCCCGCGCGGGCGGATTCAACCGGCGCATCGGGATCCAGGAACGCGCAGAACTCGTTGTCCTCGACATCGGCCAGCGTCACCCGCGTCGGCAAGTACTCGTCGAGCACCCGGCGCACCCATCGCCAGCAGCGGATCCACCGAGCTGACGTAGATGTCGAAGTGCACCCGGTTTTTCACCGACTTGGGCCGCACCTGCGGTGTAGAAGGCCAGTGCGGGTGCGGCCCGACGACGCGCACGCTGCCGTCGGTGAGGCTGGTCGCCACCCCGCCCAGCGCCCGGCGCCCAGAATTCCGCGACCGCGGCGGGCTGAGCCGCCTCGATCATCAGCCCGCCATCTCCGCCATGGTCATCGGTGCTTCGCCTCGTGGTCGGACGGCATCACGAAGGCGCCCCGTGATGCGACGGCTCGCAATGTGCCGGGTCAGAACAGCCTCCGGCACCAGCACGCTCGACCGGATCGCCGCGGCCGACAACAGCGCGGGGCGCAGGTTGACCACACGGCCGATCATCGCCGACTCCCGGACCAGCGGCGTCACCCGGCGCCGACGGAACGCCGCGAAACGGGCGAACGCCGCGGGCAGTAGCCGCGGCGCGGTCGGCGAACGCCGCGAGAATTGCCGCGTCCTCCAGTCCTTGGCAGCCGCCCTGACCCAGGTGCGGCCGCATCGCGTGGGCGGCGTCCCCGACGAGCACCACCGGCCCGCGCGCCCAGACATCGGCTGGCCTGCGGTCGTAGATGTCGTGCCGCAGGACCACCGCGGGGTCGGTCGCCGCAAGGACATCGGACACCGGCTGGCCCACGACGCGTACCGGCGCCGCAGATACCGCAGTTCTCCGTCGGCTGCGGACGCGCCCTCGGGCGCACGTTCGGTGGCGAACCAGTAGGTCAGGTCCGCACTCTCTTCGTTCTTGTTGCCCATCGGCACGTGGCCGAACTCCACGCCCGGCCCCATGTCTCGCCCGCCAACTCCGGGTCGATGGAGCAGTCGGCCACGCCGCGCCACGCGGTATAGCCCGCGTAGGTGTGGCGAAGGGGCCGTTGAGGTGGCGCGCGACCACCGAATGTGTGCCGTCGGCGCCGACGACCGCGTCCGCTGGGTTGCGGTGCCGTCAGAAACTGCAGCGCACCCCGTCGCCTGTCGCGCGACGCCGGTGGCCGCCAGCCGCGCCGCACGGTGCCCGGGCCAGCCCGCTGTGCAGCACCTCGCTGAGTGCCGCCCGATGGATCACGACCAGTGGCTCGCCCAGCGCCTTCACCACCCGTTCGGGCTGCGGGCGGCGCAGCCACGTCCCGTCGCGCCAGCGCATCGCGCCCGCGGTGATCCGGCTGCCGGCGTCGCGGACGGCGTCGCCCAGGCCGATCTCGTCAAGTGCTGCAAGCGCATTGGGCCAGATGCTGATCCCGGCGCCGCTGGAGGTGTCTGTTTTTTCCTCGATCACCGATGACGTCGAAGCCGCGCCGCTGCAGCGCGACAGCAGCTCGCCAACCCCGCGATGCCGGCGCCCACGACGACGACCTGTTTGGCCATAGGCCGAACTTATCTCGGCGTGTTCGACGGCACGTAGGTTCTAGGCCATGACGAGCCGAACGCGAATTCGACATCGTGCTGTACGGGGCGACCGGCTTCGTCGGCAAGTTGACCGCGGAGTACCTGGCACGGGCCGGCGGAAGGCGCCCGGATCGCGCTGGCCGGCCGCTCGACCGACCGTCTGCTGGCGGTGCGCGACACGCTGGGGGAGCCGGCGCAGTCCTGGCCGGTGCTGACCGCTGACGCCTCGCAGCCGTCGACCCTGGAAGCGATGGCCGCGCAGACCAGGTCGTGGTCACGACGGTCGGCCCCTACGCCAAATACGGTATGCCGCTGGTCGCGGCGTGCGCGGCCGCGGGCACCGACTACGCGGACCTCACCGGCGAGCCGCCAGTTCATGCGCGAGAGCATCGACCTGTACCACAAGCAGGCCGCCGATACCGGCGCGCGAATCGTGCACGCGTGCGGATTCGATTCGATCCCTTCGGATCTGACCGTGTATGCGCTGTACCGCAGGGCGCTCGAAGACGGCGCCGGGGAGCTCGGCGACACGACTTCGTGGTCCGCGGATTCTCCGGCGGGGCCTCCGGCGGGACGATCGCTTCGATGGCTGAAGTGATGCGCGCCGTGTCGAGCGATCCCGACGTGCGCGACAGTTCGCCGACCCGTACACGCTGAGCCCCGACCGCGGCGCCGAACCCGAACTCGGTGCGCAGCCCGACCTGCGTCGGCGGCGGGGCCGCCAGATCGCACCCGAGCTGACCGGCCTGTGGACCGCGGGCTTCATGATGGCGGCGGCCAACACGCGAGTTGTGCGACGCAGCAACGCATTACAGGACTGGGCTTATGGCCGGCGGTTCCAGCTACAGCGAACACATGAACGTGGGCTCGTCGGTCGCCGCGCCGGTCGCGTCGGCCGTCGTCCACCGGTCGCCAACGCGGCGTGATCGCGCTGGGCAGCCGCTACTTCCGGCTGCTGCCGCGCCGGTTGGTCGAGCGGGTGCTGCCCAAGCCCGGCACCGGCCCCAGCGAAGCCGCCCGCGAACGCGGCTTCTACAAGGCGGAGACCTACACGACGACGACGACCGGCGCGCGCTACGTCGCCGACCATCGCCCAGCGCGGCGACCCCGGCTACAAGGCGACCGCGGTGCTGCTGGGCGAGAGCGGGCTGGCGCTGGCGCTGGACCGCGACCGGCTCTCCGAACTGCACGGAGTGCTGACGCCGGCCGCGGCGATGGGGGACGCGCTGCTGGCGCGATTGCCGGCGCCGGAGTCTCGCTGGAGACCGCGCGGCTGACTGCACCGCTGACGCGGCAATCAGCGGCTCGTGAAAGAACCCCTGTCGGACAAGATCGGCTGGCGCTAGGGTCGTCTCACGAACCACACCATCCCAGCAACGTTAGGTGGACGGGTCCATGTCTGGCCTTGAAGATCTTCTCTCTCAGATTCCCACGAGTGACATCGCCAGCAAGCTCGGCGTCGACGAAGGCGAAGTCAACAAAGCGGTGCAATTGCTGGTGCCGGTGCTGGTCGGCGGACTGCAAGAGAACGCCCAAGACCCCGATCACGCCGAGCAATATCGAGTCCGCGGCCGACAGCCACGCCGCCAGCGGCCTGCTCGACGGCGGCGTGAGCCTCGACCACGTCAACGAGGCGGACGGCCAGCAGGCCATCGCGAAGATCTTCGGCGGCAACGACGCCGGCCAGGTCGCCGTGCGCTCGCCGGCGGCGGCGGGGGCAACAGCGATCTGCTCAAGCAGTTGCTGCCGATCCTGGCCCCGATCGTGCTGGCCTACATCGGCAAGCAGCTGGCCAGAAGGAGCGGCGCCGGCCAAGCGAGGCGGCTTCCTCGGCGGCGGCGCGCTCAACGACGTGCTGGGCAGC
This sequence comes from uncultured Solirubrobacterales bacterium, assembly GCA_963746215.1. Lineage (GTDB taxonomy): Bacteria > Actinomycetota > Thermoleophilia > Solirubrobacterales > 70-9 > WHSW01. Next base: position 497,225 of record CAVVAT010000005.1, on the reverse strand, counting down.
ATCCTCGGCGGAGTGGCGCGGTGGGGCAACAAGTCGCTGGGCACGGTGTTGGGCAACGTGCTGGCGGCGGCTCGGCGGCGGGGCGGCGACATTCTCGGCGGACTGTTCGGCGAAGAAGTAGCGCCAGCCTTTTGACCGCCCGCGCGGGCGGTGTTCGTCGCGGGCGTCGGTGCTTTCTAGACTTGACGTGTGACCGCGAGCCCAGAACGCGCCGCTGACACGCGGGCTGACGACCTGCCCAAGGCGTGGGACCCGGGCGCGGTCGAAAGCGAGATCTATCAGCGCTGGGTGGACGCCGGCTATTTCACCGCCGACCCGACCAGCGCCAAGCCGCCGTACTCGATCGTGCTGCCGCCGCCCAACGTGACCGGCAGCCTGCACATGGGCCACGCGCTCGACCACACCATGATGGACGCGCTGACCCGCCGCAAGCGCATGCAGGGCTACGAGGTGCTGTGGCTGCCGGGCATGGACCACGCGGGCATCGCCACCCAGTCGCGTGGTCGAGAAGCAACTCGCCGTCGACGGCAAGACCAAAGAAGACTTCGGCCGCGAGCTGTTCATCGAGAAGGTCTGGGACTGGAAGCGCGAGTCCGGCGGCACCATCGGCGGGCAGATGCGCCGGCTCGGCGACGGCGTCGACTGGAGCCGCGACCGCTTCACCATGGACGACGGGCTGTCGCGCGCGGTCCGCACCATCTTCAAGCGGCTGTACGACGCCGGCCTGATCTATCAGGCCGAGCGACTGGTCAACTGGTCGCCGGTGCTGCGAGACCGCGATCTCCGACCTCGAGGTCAACTACGAGGACGTCGAAGGCGAGCTGGTCTCGTTCCGCTACGGCTCGCTCGACGACGACGAGCCGCACATCGTGGTCGCCACCACCCGGGTCGAGACGATGCTGGGTGACACCGCGATCGCCGTGCACCCCGACGACGAGCGCTACCGGCACCTGGTCGGCAAGCACGCTGCCGCATCCGTTCCTCGACCGCGAGATCGTCGATCGTCGCCGACGAACACGTCGACCCCGAATTCGGCACCGGCGCAGTCAAAGTCACGCCCGCGCACGATCCCGAACGACTTCGAGATCGGGCTGCGGCACAACCTGCCGATGCCGACGATCATGGACACGAAAGGCCGGATCGCCGACACCGGAACGCGATTTCGACGGCATGGACCGCTTCGAGGCCCGGGTCAAGGTCCGCGAGGCGCTGGCCGCCCAGGGCCGCATCGTCGCCGAGAAGCGACCGTACCTGCACAGCGTCGGGCACTCCGAGCGCAGCGGTGAGCCGATCGAGCCGCGGCTGTCGCTGCAGTGGTGGGTCAAGGTCGAGTCGCTGGCCAAGGCCGCGGGTGACGCGGTTCGCAACGGCGACACCGTGATTCACCCGAAGAGCCTGGAGCCGCGCTGGTTCGGCTGGGTCGACGACATGCACGACTGGTGCATCTCGCGCCAGCTGTGGTGGGGCCACCGCATTCCGATCTGGCACGGCCCCGACGGGCAGAAGGTGTGCGTCGGGCCCGGACGAGACCCCGCCCGAGGGCTGGGAGCAGGACCCCGACGTGCTCGACACCTGGTTCTCGTCGGCGCTGTGGCCGTTCTCCACCCTGGGCTGGCCGGATCGCACCGCCGAGATCTGAGAAGTTCTATCCGACAGACGTTCTGGTGACCGGCTACGACATCCTGTTCTTCTGGGTGGCGCGGATGATGATGTTCGGCACGTTCGTCGCCGACGACGACGTCGATCACACTCGACGGTGCCCGGGGCCCGCAGGTTCCGTTCCAGAATGTGTTCCTGCACGGCCTGATCCGCGACGAGTTCGGCCGCAAGATGAGCAAGTCGCAGCGGCAACGGCATCGACCCGCTGGACTGGGTGGAGACGTTCGGCGCCGACGCGCTGCGGTTCACGCTGGCCCGCGGCGCCAGCCCGGCGGCGACCTGTCCATCGGCGAGGACCACGCCCGCGCGTCGCGCAACTTCGCGACCAAGCTGTTCAACGCCACCCGGTTCGCGCTGATGAACGGCGCCGCGCCCGGCGCCGCTGCCCGAGGCTCGACGAGCTCACCGACGCCGACCGCTGGATTCTCGGCCGGCTGGAAGAGGTTCGCGCCGAGGTGGATTCGGCGTTCGACGGCTATGAGTTCAGCCGGGCCTGCGAGGCGCTCTACCACTTCGCGTGGGACGAGTTCTGCGACTGGTACCTGGAATTGGCCAAGGTGCAGCTGGTCGAACCGGACGACGCGCACACCACCGCGGTGCTGGCCGTCGTGCTCGACACGCTGCTGCGCTGCTGCACCCGGTCATGCCGTTCGTCACCGAGACGCTGTGGAAGGACGCTGACCGGCGGCGAGTCGCTGGTCATCGCCGACTGGCCGACAGTCCGCCGGGATCGACGCTGGATCCCGTTGCGGCGCAGCGGATCACCGACATGCAGAAGCTGGTCACCGAGATCCGCCGGTTCCGCAGCGACCAGGGGCTGGCCGACCGGCAGAAGGTGCCCGCGCGGCTGTCGGGCATCGACGCCGCCGACCTGACGCCCAGCTGGGCGCCGTCGGCCTCGCTGGCGTGGCTGACCGAGCCCGCCGACGACTTCACCCCGTCGGCGTCGCTGGAGGTCGGCTCAGCGGCGGCACGTCGTCGTCGAACTGGACACGTCGGGCACCGTCGACGTCGCCGCCGAGCGCCGCCGGCTGGAAAAGGACTTGGCCGCCGCGCAGAAGGAATTGGCCGGACCACAGCGAAATTGGGCAACGAGGACTTCCTGGCCAAGGCGCCCGAAGCCGTCGTCGACAAGATCCGGGACCGGCAACGGTTGGCGCGCGAGGAGGTCGACCGGATCACCGCCAGGTTGGCCGGGCTGAAGTGACGCTGGAGCCTGAACTCGACGACGCTCGTACCCGCGAGGTCCGCCCACTCCGGACGAGATCGCGGCGCTGCTGCAGGTCGAGCACCTGCTCGACCAGCGCTGGCCGGAAACCAAGATCGAGCCGAGCCTGACCGGATCTCCGCGCTGATGGATCTGCTCGGCTCGCCGCAGCGCAGCTATCCGTCGATCCACGTCGCCGGCACCAACGGCAAGACCTCGGTGGCGCGGATGGTCGACGCGCTGCTGACCGCGCTGCAGCGGCGCACCGGCCGCACCACCAGCCCGCATCTGCAGTCGGCGGTCGAGCGCATCGCGATCGACAACGAGCCGATCAGCCCGGCACACTACGTCGAGACCTACCGCGAGACTCGAGCCGTTCGTCCAGATGATCGACGAGCAGTCGCAGGCGGCCGGCGGCCCGGCGATGAGCAAGTTCGAGGTGCTCACCGCGATGGCGTTCGCCGCGTTCGCCGATGCGCCCGATCGACGTGGCGGTGGTCGAGGTCGGCCTCGGCGGACGCTGGGACGCCACCAACGTGATCGATGCGCCGGTCGCGGTGATCACCCCGATCGGCGTCGACCACACCGACTACCTCGGCGACGACATCGCCGAGCATCGCCGGCGAAAAGGCCGGCATCATCAAGCGCGGCCCCGAGGCACGGTCGACCCCGCCGACACCGTCGCGGTCATCGGCCGTCAGGTGCCGGAGGCGATGGAGGTGCTGCTGGCGCAGACCGTGCGAGCCGATGCCGCGGTCGCGCGGGAGGACTCGGAGTTCGCGGTGCTCGGCCGGCAGGTCGCGGTCGGCGGCCAGCTGCTCGAGCTGCAGGGCCTCGGCGGGGTGTACCCCGAGGTGTTCCTGCCGCTGCACGGCGAACACCAGGCCCACAACGCCGTCGATCGCACTGGCCGCGGTCGAGGCGTTCTTCGGCGCGGGCGCGGAGCGTCAGCTCGACATCGACGCGGTCCGGGCCGGATTCGCCGCGTCACCAGCCCCGGCCGGCTGGAGCGGATGCGCAGCGCGCCGACGGTGTTCGTCGACGCCGCGCACAACCCGGCGGGCGCGGCGGCGCTGGCCGCAGGCGTTGACCGAGGAGTTCGACTTCCGCTTCCTGGTCGGCGTGGTCGCGGTGATGGCCGACAAGGACGTCGCCGGCATTCTGGCCGCGCTGGAGCCGGCGTTCGACCAGATCGTGGTCACCCACAACGGATCACCGCGAGCGCTGGACGTCGACGTGCTGGCGCTGATCGCGCGAGCAGTGTTTCGGGCCCGACCGGGTGGTCACCGCCGAGCACCTGCCCGACGCCATCGACACCGCCACCGCGCTGGTCGATGAGGCCGACGCCGAGGACGAGCGTTCGCGGGAGCAGGCATCGTGGTCACCGGCTCGGTCGTCACCGCGGGCGCGGCCCGCACCCTGTTCGGTAGTGATCCGCGTGACCGGACCCGGCACGTCCAGCACCCGACCCGTGGAAGAGCTTTCGCGGCGTCATGGCCGGGCACGCTGATCCTGGAGGCGATCGTGGTGCTGCTGGCGCTGCCGGTCGTCGCGGTCGTCGGCGGCGGGCTGACCGACGGCCGCGCGACCTATCTGCTCGGCCTGGCGGCGGTCCTGATCATGCTCGCCGGGCTGCAGGGCCGGCCGTGGGCGATCTGGGCGAATCTCGGCGTGCAGGTCGATCCCGATTGCCGGCTTCGCCTCTACCCGGCGTGTCGGCGTCATCGGCGTGATCTTCGCGGGGTGTGGGCTGCTGATCGTCTACGTGCGTTCCGAGGTCCTGCGCAGCGCAGAGACGGCTCGGGTCTGCTGCCCGGCCAGCAGCGGCCCGCCCGACGATCCGGTACGCTGTGCGCCGTGACGGCGCTGTGACAGCGCCGCGATGTGAAGCGTATGGCAGAACGCCGATGACTGAGCGGACCCTGCGTCTGATCAAGCCCGACGGCGTCGAGCGGCACCTGGTCGGCGAGATCCTCGGCCGCGATCGAGCGCAAGGGCCTGACGATCGTCGCGCTGGAATTGCGGAACGTCAGCGACGAGCTGGCCCGCAGCACTACGCCGAGCACGACGGCAAACCGTTCTTCGGCTCGCTGCTCGAGTTCATCACGTCGGCCCGGTGGTCGCGGCCGATCATCGAAGGCCCGCGGGCGGTCGCGGCCTTCCGGCAACTCGCCGGCGGCACCGACCCGGTGGAGAAGGCGGCGCCCGGCACATCCGCGGTGATTTCGGCCCTGGAAACGCAGTACAACCTGGTGCACGGCTCCGATTCGCCCGAGTCCGCCGAGCGCGAGATCGCGCTCTGGTTCCCCAACGCTTGATAACGGGTCGGCCGCACCTGGCCGACCCGGTCCGTATGGGATACTGGCCTCGGGTGAACGTCGCCACGCGGCGTCGGGCGCCCGAATGAAGACTTCGACGAGCGCGACCACCGCGACACGTTCGATGCGGCGCGGCTGTCCAGCCATCATTCAGCACAGGCACCGAGTGGGTTCGACCCGAACCGCTCGGGGCGAGACCATACAAGCCCGGGAGTGCGTACCCGAGTTCATAGCGAAGCCCTCGCGTGGCCGCGTCGAAAGGACGCGCCCGGGGGCTTGAGGAGAATACGTGGCAGACGATGATCCATCTCACAAGATCTTCGGACGACGCCCGCGAGCCGAGGACCTGTCAGGCGCGCTGAGGCGGACCGAAGCGCCATGGCGCCGAGATCCCGTGCGCGAGCGTCGACGCGCCGGACGACCGGCGGTCGACGCCGGACTCGCCGCCGAGGCCCGAGCCGGCTGCCGAGCCGCAGCCAGCGCCCGAATACATGCCGCTGTTCGTGGCGCCCCAGCCGTCAAGCGGGTCGAGCCCGCCGGACAAGCCGACGACATCGAAGACGACTGACGACGAGTCGACGACGACGTACGACGACGACTTCGATGGTGACGGCGACGAGGACGAGCGGCCAGCGATCCGCCGGCCACCGCGCGCCGGGACGGCGCGGCAGGGCCGCGGCCGTGGCGCGCAGAGCGACGCAGAGAGGCTCGGCGACAACGGCGACAACTCGGATGACGACGACGACGATCCGGCGACGACAGCGACGACTCCGAGGACGACACGGACGACGACGACTCCGACGACGACAACGGCTCCGGCGACGGCGCCACCCAGCGTCGCCGTCGCCGTCGCCGCCGCAAGTCCGGTTCCGGCGATGACTCCGACGAAAACGCCATCGCCGGACGACCCGCCCAACACCGTTGTGCACGAGCGGGCACCGCGCGCGCCAAGAACAAGACCCGACTCCAGCAACAACGAGATCCAGGGCATCGACGGCTCGACCCGGCTCGAGGCCAAACGGCAGCGCCGCCGCGACGGCCGCGACGCCGGACGCCGGCGCCCGCCGGTCCTGACCGAAGCTGAATTCCTGGCCCGCCGCGAAGCGGTCGACCGGGTGATGGTGGTCCGCGACAAGGTCCGCACCGAACCGCCGAACCAGGGCAGCCGGTACACCCAGATCGCCGTGCTCGAGGACGGCATCGTGGTGGAGCACTTTGTCACCAGCGCGGCCTCGGCGTCCCTTGTCGGCAACATCTACCTGGGCATCGTGCAGAACGTGCTGCCATCGATGGAGGCGGCGTTCGTCGACATCGGCCGCGGCCGCAACGGCGTGCTCTACGCCGGCGAGGTGAACTGGGAGGCCGCCGGTCTGGGCGGTGCCAGCCGCAAGATCGAGCAGGCGCTCAAGCCCGGCGACTACGTCGTCGTGCAGGTCAGCAAGGATCCCGTCGGTCACAAGGGCGCCCGGCTGACCACGCAGGTGTCGCTGGCCGGCCGCTACCTGGTCTACGTGCCCGGTGCCTCGTCCACTGGCATCAGCCGCAAACTTCCCGACACCGAACGCCAACGGCTCAAGGAGATTCTTCGCGAGGTCGTGCCTTCGGACGCCGGCGTGATCATCCGCACCGCTTCGGAAGGCGTGAAAGAAGACGACATCCGCGGTGATGTCAACCGGCTGCAGGAGCGGTGGACCGAGATCGACGAACGCGCCGCGGAGACCAAGAAAAAAGCGGCCGGTGCCGCCGTCGCGCTCTACGAAGAGCCCGACGTCCTGGTCAAGGTCATCCGCGACCTGTTCAACGAGGATTTCAAGCAGCTGATCGTGTCCGGCGACGACGCCTGGACCACCATCAACGAATACGTGAGTTCGGTTGCGCCCGAACTTGTCCCGAAGCTGAACCAATACGCAGTCCGGCCGCTGAAGAAGGCCCCGATGTCTTCGCGGTGCACCGCATCGACGAACAACTGGCCAAGGCGATGGACCGCAAGGTCTGGCTGCCGTCGGGCGGCACGCTGGTTATCGACCGGACCGAGGCGATGACCATCGTCGACGTCAACACCGGCAAGTTCACCGGCTCGGGCGGCAACCTCGAGCAGACCGTCACCAAGAACAACCTCGAGGCGGCCGAGGAGACCGTGCGCCAGCTGCGGCTGCGTGACATCGGCGGCATGATCGTCATCGACTTCATCGACATGGTCCTGGAGTCCAACCGCGACTTGGTGTTGCGACGGCTGACCGAGGCGCTGGCCCGCGACCGCACCCGTCACCAGGTGTCCGAAGTGACCTCGCTGGGTCTGGTGCAGCTCACCCGCAAGAAGCTGGGAACCGGGCTGATCGAAGCCTTCTCCACGACGTGTCCGCACTGCAGCGGCCGCGGCATCATGCTGCACGCCGACCCCGTCGACTCCGCCCCGACCACCGGTCGCAAAACCGAGTCCGGCGGCAGGCGTGGGCGGCGGTCCAAGAAGGGCAAGGCCGAAGAGCCCGCGGTCGCCAGCGTGCCGGCGCATGCGCCCGGCGAGCATCCGATGTTCAAGGCGATGGCCGCAGCCAACGGTGGTCGAGGACGAGGCCGACGAGTTGGTACCTGGCGGCGACACCGACGACGACACCGGCGAAGTGCGCGCCGATCAGCACGAGGGCGACGCCGAAGCCGACGAGCAGCTGCAGAAGAAGGCTGCGAAGGAAACGGCCGAAGATGACCTCGAGGACGATGACTTCGACGACGAAGACGACTCGGACGACGACGACACCGACGACGAATCGGACGACGACGACACCGAACGAGGTTGATCTCGACGACGACGATGAGGACATCGATGACGAGGACGACCTCGACGACGAAGACGACGAGGATGACGACGACGACTTCGAGGACAGCGACGACGACGACGAGGACTCCGATCGGCTGCAGGAGTCGCACATCGGCGCCGCTTCCGCCTCCGGACGGGCGACCCCGACGTCGTCGGGCCGCGGCCCGGCCCGCCGGTCCACCCGCCCACGAGGACTAATGCGCGGACTGACATGGCCGGTTTGACCCTGTAGCCGCTGGTCACGTACCCTTGACCAGTTGTCGCCAGGCTGGCTGACCAGTAGCTGGCCGACACCCCCAACCAGCCCACGCAGCCAGTGGCTGCGCGACGCCCGTAAGCACCAGCAAGAGCTGAAGATTCGAAAAGAAGAGGTAGACGTAACCATGGCGACCTACGCAATCGTCAAGACCGGCGGTAAGCAGTACAAAGTTGCCGTTGGTGACGTCGTCAAGGTCGAGAAGCTCGACACCGAGCCGGGCGCCAAGGTGTCGCTTCCGGTCGCCCTGGTCGTCGACGGCGCCAACGTCACCTCCGAGGCCGCCGCACTGGCCAAGGTCGCCGTCACCGGCGAGGTGCTCGAGCACACCAAGGGCCCCAAGATCCGCATCCACAAGTTCAAGAACAAGACCGGCTACCACAAGCGTCAGGGTCACCGTCAGCAGCTGACGGTCCTGAAGGTCACCGGAATCAAGTAGGGGGCGACAGACATGGCACACAAGAAGGGCGCTTCCAGTTCACGTAACGGTCGCGATTCAAACTCACAGCGACTGGGTGTGAAGCGATTCGGCGGCCAGGTCGTCAAGGCCGGCGAGATCATCGTCCGCCAGCGCGGCACGCACTTTCATCCCGGCGTCAACGTCGGCCGCGGTGGCGACGACACGCTGTTCGCCAAGGCGGCGGGCGCCGTCTAGTTCGGCGTCAAGCGCGGCCGCAAGACGGTCAACATCGTCTCGGCCGCGGCCAACCTTCCTGCGAGCAAGTGACCACTGCGTCGAGCGTGAGGCTCGCACTAGCCTCGCACTCGACGAGTTAGAGGAATTCCGATGGCTCCTCGGTTTGTCGATCGCGTCGTTATCCACGCGCGCGCCGGCTCCGGTGGTAACGGCTGCGCCTCGGTCCACCGCGAGAAATTCAAGCCGCTCGGCGGTCCTGACGGTGGCAACGGTGGCCGCGGCGGCAGCATCGTGCTGGTCGTCGACCCGCAGGTGCACACCCTGCTCGACTTTCACTTCCACCCGCACGTCGTTGCCGCGTCGGGCAAGCAGGGCATGGGCGGCAACCGCGACGGCGCCGCCGCTGCCGATCTGGAGATCAAGGTGCCCGACGGCACCATCGTGGTCGACGAGGACGGCCGCATGCTTGCCGACCTGGTCGGCGCAGGCAGCCGCTTCGAAGCCGCCGCCGGCGGCCGCGGCGGGTTGGGTAACGCCGCGCTGGCGTCGCGCGCCCGCAAGGCGCCCGGGTTCGCGCTGCTGGGCGAGAAAGGCGAAACCCGCGACTTCACCCTGGAACTCAAGACGGTCGCCGACGTCGGGCTGATCGGTTTCCCGTCGGCCGGTAAATCCTCACTGGTGTCGACTATTTCGGCGGCCAAGCCGAAGATCGCCGACTATCCGTTCACCACGCTGGCCCCCAACCTCGGGGTGGTTTCGGCAGGCGACCGGACGTTCACGGTCGCCGATGTGCCAGGTCTGATCCCGGGTGCGTCGCAAGGCCGCGGTCTGGGTCTGGATTTCCTGCGCCACATCGAGCGGTGCGCGGTGCTGGTGCACGTCGTGGATTGCGCGACTGCGGAACCCGGGCCGCGACCCGATCTCCGACATCGACGCGCTGGAAGCCGAGCTGGCCGCCTACACGCCTACGCTGCAGGGGGATTCGACGCTGGGCGATCTGGTGGACCGCCCACGCGCGGTGGTGCTCAACAAGATCGACGTGCCGGAAGCCCGCGAGATGGCCGAGTTCGTCCGCGACGAGATCGCCGAACGTCGGCTGGCCGGTGTTCACGGTGTCGACGGTCGCCCGAGAAGGACTGCAGCCGTTGATCTTCGGGCTGGCCGACATGGTCGGGAGTATCACGCTGCCCAGCCGGTGCGGTGCCGCGACGGCCGGTGCATCCGCCCGGTGCCCGTCGACGAGATCCGGTTTCACCGTTAAATCCGACGGGCAGGGTGGATTCGTGGTCCGCGGCCGCCGGCCCGAGCGCTGGATCGCCCAGACCGAGTTTCGACAACGACGAAGCAGTCGGCTATCTCGGCGATCGGCTGGCCCGGCTGGGCGTCGAGGACGAACTGGTGCGACTGGGGGCACGGCCGGGCTGCGCGGTCACCATCGGCGACGTCACCTTCGACTGGGAGCCGCAGACACCGTCCGGCATCGACGCCTTGATGACGAGGCGCGGCGCCGATCTGCGTCTGGAAAACAACGACCGGATCGGCGCGGACGAACGTAAGGCCGCACGCAAGCAACGCCGCGCCATTGACGCGACTGACAATGAATAGTGCCGCGCGCGAAGCTGTTCGAACCGCGCGCAGCGTCGTGGTCAAGGTCGGCACCACCGCACTGACCACCTCGACCGGCATGTTCGACGCCAGCCGGCTGGCTGGGCTCGTCGACGCCATCGAGGCGCGGATGAAGGCGGGCTCCGACGTCATCATCGTGTCCTCGGGCGCCATCGCCGCGGGCATCGAGCCGCTGGGGCTGAGCAAGCGGCCCACCGACCTGGCCACCAAGCAGGCCGCGGCCAGCGTCGGCCAGGTGGCCCTGGTCAACGCCTGGAGCGGCGCGTTCGCCCGCTACCAGCGCAGTGTCGGGCAGGTGCTGCTGACCGCGCACGACATCGTCGATGCGGGTGCAGCACAACAACGCTCAGCGCACACTCGACCGGCTGCGGGCACTGCACGCGGTGGCGATCGTCAACGAGAACGACACGGTGGCCACCAACGAGATCCGCTTCGGCGACAACGACCGGCTCTCCGCGCTGGTGGCGCACCTGGTCGGCGCCGACGCGTTGATCCTGCTCAGCGACATCGACGGCCTCTATGACTCCGACCCACGCAAATCGCGACCAGGCACGTTTCATCGCAGAGGTTTCCGGGCCCGACGACACTGGACGGCGTGATCGCGGGGCAGGGCAGTCACTTGGGCACCGGCGGCATGGCTTCCAAGCTGTCGTCGGCGCTGCTTGCCGCCGACGCCGGGCGTTCCGGTGCTGTTGGCCGCCGCCGCCGATGCCGAAGCGGCGCTGGCGGACGCCTCGGTGGGCACGGTGTTCGCCCCTCGGCCTAACCGGATGTCGGCGCGCCGGTTCTGGGTGCGATACGCCGCCGAGGCCGCCGGCGTGCTGACTTTGGACCACGGCGCGGTGAGTGCTGTACTGGGCCAACGTCGTTCGCTGCTGCCTGCGGGAATCACCGCGCTGGCACGGTCGCTTTCACGGCGGCGACGTCGTCGATCTGCAACGGCCCGACGCGGACCTGGTGGCTCGCGGAGTGGTTGCCTACGACGCCGCCGAGCTGGCCACCATGATCGGCCGCTCGACCTCGGATCTGCCCGCCGAGTTGCGCCGGCCCGCAGTTCACGCCGACGATCTGGTCGCGGTCTAGCCGGCGGGCAGCAGGTCGGGACTGACGATCTGCACGCTGCCCTTGCCGTCCGAGTCGCTGCCAGTCACCAGGACCGCCCCTGAACGCGGGTCGACCGCAACAGAATTGGGCTGTTGAACGGTGGGGACTCCGCCAAGGATCCGCGGTTTGCTTGGGTCGGCGAGGTCGATGACTCGAAGAACGTTCGACGCCGTCAGAGTGACGAACAGTCGGCGCCGCTGCGCGTCATAAGCCAGCCCGTACGGGTTGCCCGGGGCGTCGACCTTCGCGACCTGCGTGACCTGCGGGTCGATGTGCTCGATCAGGACCGCCCCGCCGTCGGTATCGGCAAACGCCGCAAGGTCGGAAGACAGCCCTATCGCGTGGGTCAGTTTCACCCCGACGGGCGCCTGCGCGACCTGCTGACGGGTATCCCCGTCGTACACCCACACCCCGTTGCCCTGAACGTCGGCCACCGCCGCGTATTTCCCCAATGCCGCCACGCCTCCGGGCTGAATGGGCCCTGCGGGAAGCGATCCCACCACACTGCCGTCGCGCACGAACACCACGCCGCCGCCCAACTCGCTGGTCACCACCACGGTGCCGCTGGAGGTGAGAACAGCATCGTGGGGCTGGCGACCGACCCCCTGCGCCGTTGACAGCACCCGGCCGTCGCTTAGCGCCACCTCGGACAGTTCGTTGGAGGCCTCCAGCGGCACCAAGACAGGGCCATCGGGCGCTGCAAGTTCAAGGTGGCGCGCTGAACCGCTGGTGGGGACAGTTTGCCGCACAGAACCGGTGGAGGCGTCGAACAGCATGATGCCGTCGGGGTTGCGCACGGCGACCGCCCCGACTCCTGACACTCCGATCACGATGCCTTCAGGTCCGTCACCGATCGGCACCACTTTGCCTACTGGCGGCACTGTTGGGGCCGGGGCGTGCGCGGGTTCGGCGGCAGGCGTGGACGGCCTGCTTGTCGATGGCGGCGGTGTCGCGGCCGATCCGGACGAAGGCGAGCCTGGTCCACTGCTGCAGGCGGCAACGAGAAGTTGCACCGCGAGAAGGCTGCTCAAAAGCACGCGTGAATCCATCACCGCTATTCGCAGCGAGCCCCGATGAGGATGGGTCGCCCGCATTGCAGGGGAATGGCGAGGCAAGCCGCTACGCTAGGCTATGAAACGTCGAGTGCGATGACATCGATCAGCACCGGCCGTAGGTTCAGACCGCAGCCTCGCATGAATCCCTCCGCCGCAATCGTTTGAGCGGCGGTGACGGAACATCCAGGAGGTTTCTGTGGAGAAACGCGTGACATCCAGGGCGAGCGGACGCGCCGGCAGCACCCGCGACGACGTGCATTGTGGACGAGCGCTGGGTGGGCCGCGTCGCGGTGGTAGCTGCGTCCGGGGTGGTCGACATGCTCACCGCTCCCGAGCTGGAGCAGGTCGTCCGTGCGGCGTTGGACAAAACCCACCGGCCTTGTGATCGACTTCACGGATGTCGATTTTCTGGCATCGGCCGGTATGGGGGTGATCGTCGCAGTCCACGAGGAGGTCGGCTCTGACATGCGCTTTTGCATCGTTGCCGACGGACCCTGCGACGAGTCGGCCGCTGCGAGCTAGTGGGCATCGCCGACCTCGTGAAGCTCTACGCCACCATCGACGAAGCACTTTCTGCCCTGAGCGCGTAATAACTATCCGCTCGAGCGGGTACGGAGCCAGGGTCATGTTTGATTCGCTGGTGCGTGCCCACGTCGCGGACGGTGAGCGATTCGAGCGGGTTGGGGTGCTCGCTGACGCGCTGAGCGCCGCGCGGATCCGGGAGGAGTTCTCAGGGTGGCTCCAGCGGCACTTCCATCTTGATCCCGTGCGCTGCAGCGATCTCTTGCTGGCCATCAATGAAGCACTGGCCAACGTCGCCGAATACGCCTATCGCGCGGATGACCGGCCGGGAACGATGGATATGCGCGCCTCCTACGATCCCGGCCACGCGAAACTGACGGTTGTCATCGGAGACCGCGGCGCGTGGCGCACGCCGGACATCAGCGCTGCCTCTCGGACCCGCGGTCGAGGCATTCCGCCGATGGAGGCGCTGTCCGATCGTTTCAGCCTCGAACCGTCATCGACCGGCACACGCGTCCGCCTCGAGTGGGACGATATCGCGCGTCCCTAGGCCACCCCGGCGGCCGGAATCAACGTCTCTGCCAGCATTTTCAGCGTCGGTGAGCAGCCGGCGTCGACTTTGAGGGTGGCCAATCGTCGCCCCGGGTCCGGCCGCGGTTGAGGATCGCCGATCGGCACGCCGCAGCGCCGCGGCGTGCCGCACGAACCGGTAGCCGGAGAACACGGTGAGCGACGATCCCGCGACCAGCAGCGCATCGGCCTGGTCTACTAGTGAATATGCCTGTGCAACAAGCTGTTTGGGCACACTCTCACCGAAGTAAACGATATCGGGTTTGAGCATGCCGCCACACCGACGGGCAGTCGACGAGCCGGAACGACGACGCTGTCGCCCACCTCCGCGTCGGCGTCGGGCGCCACCGCCGCCGCCGTCGACCGGCGCATCGCCCCAATCCCGGGTTCAGGGAGTGAAGGAGTACGTCGAGGTCGGCGCGGGACATTCTGTGCCCACAATCCCAGGCAGGCGACACGTGCGTAGGTGCCGTGCAAATTCACCGACGTTGCGGCTGCCCGCCTTGGTGTGCAGAAGGTCCACGTTTTGCGTGATGACCCCGGTGACCACGCCCGCTCGCTCGAGCCCCGGCGAGCGCCCGGTGGCCGTCATTGGGCGCGGTGGCGTCCATATGCCGCCAACCGAGGTGGTTGCGTGCCCAATACCGCTGCCGGAATACCGCGTCGGTCTTGAACTGGCTGATCGTCATTGGGTTGCTGGGCGGAGAATCGGGTCCGCGATAGTCGGGGATTCCGGAATCCTTGTCGATATGCCGGCGCCGGTGAGCACCGCCACGCGGCGTCCGGTCAGCAGCAGCGGCAGTTCGCGAGCATGCACGCTGTCGAGGGAGGCGCGCTAGCGCAGAGGGGACGCCGGCTCCGGTTGGCTCACCAGAAGCGAGCTCCACAACAGCTGTGCCGCGTCGCGCGTCTCCCGATCGGGGGTGATCGGCGACGCGAACGCCGGCTGCTCCGCCGGTGCGCCGCTGATGTGTTCCAGCAGCGCGATCGCCAGCGCTCGGACCTTGACGTTGGAGTGTTGGCTCGCCTGCCGCAGAGCGTCCCACGCGTGATCGGCGCCGCAACCAAGACGGCCCATGATCGCGCCTTTGGCCTGCTCGATCGCACCGCGCGATTGCAAAACCATCAGCATGTCCTCGATGCCCGCGCTGTTTTCCGCCGCGGTGGTGACGAACGCCGCACTGATCAACCGCTCGTAGTTGATCAGCGTCGCGACCGTGCCCGCCGTGGCGGGCACCCTCAAAAGCGCGGAGATCACGACGTTCCCGTCGTCTTCCCACAGCCCTGGCACGGACACTGCACCACGGACATTGATCCAGGTCTCCTTGTCGAGCGGGGACCTCGCCATCATCGCCGCCATGGTGAGCGACGGCCAGCGCTCGTCGGCAAACACGTCCAGACTCAGCACCGGGATCTCGTGCGTCAGAGCGTCCGGTAACGGACCACTCAGCCCAGACATCTGAGCGCTGACGATGTCGGACCCGCCGCCCCACGCCGCGAGCACGATGGGGCCATCGCTGAACCGTTTGCCGTGCACGGTGATTGCCAGTCCAATCGCCTCCGGCATGTCGCTGTGGGCGCGCTCCAGGATGCGGTGCAGCAATGCGAACAGCTCCGGGTGCTGCGGGGCAAAGCGGGGAGTCTGGCACGGCTGGATTACCCGTCAGCCGCCGTGACAGTGGCAACGCGGTCCAGGCCGGACACGGAGAGCAGGGTCTTGATCGGACCGGACCACCTCACGATGAACAACTGAGCTTGGTACTGGCCGCGATGGCGAACAGCGCCCGAACCGAGGTGCTGTCGCAGACGACACCTGGAAGAGGTCGACGGTGATCGCGTCGGCGTTGGTGGCCGCTTCCGTCATCGCGTCCTCGAACTGGCTGAATGTTGGCGAGGTCGATGTCGCCGGTCGCGGGCGCGGACGACCGGCGGTTGTTCGCCCTCGGCCGGCGTCAGCCGAAATTGGCCATCGCTCATCGATCTCATCGCCTCCTTGGCGCACATCAACCGTGCCAGTCTGCTTTGCGCAAGCGCTCATTGTCGATCCAGTTCCTTGCGCATTTCCACCGTCGTGCCCTGCCCAGTTGATGTGATTTCGACCTGATCCACCAAGGCATTCATCAGGGCGATTCCGTTGCCGCGGCCCTGCTGCTGAGTATGGGTCTGATGCCAGAGTCCGTCGTCGGACACCGACAACGCAAGGCCGGCCCTGGTCAATTGCGCCGTCACAGTGAGCTCGACCTGCCGGGCCGTGTTCTTCCATGCGTGTTCGGTGGCATTCGCCGCGGCTTCCCCGACTGCGAGAAGGACATCCTGGGCGGCGTCGTCGTCGATCGCGGCAGGCGGCAGGCGCCAAGGTGGTCCCGAATGATGGCCAGGCTCGCAACCCTGGCCGGCGAGCGCAGCTGCAACGAGGCCGGCGGATGGCGATAGAGCAGCATTGCGACGTCGTCGTCGAATCCCGCGAGGGGCGCCAGCTCGATCATCAGTTGGTCCGCCGCATAGTCGGGATGGGAATGCCGACACTGGTTGAGCGTCGTCGAGGCGCGCTCGATGCCGATACCCACGATTCGCCCCGGCGTTCGACCAGGCCGTCCGTGTACAGCAGCACCGTCGAGCCCGGAGGAGGTCATCTCGGCCTCGGGCCGTGACATCACCATTTCGGTCGAGGCGATCGGCACGGATTGCGCCCGGTCCAACACTGCGTGCCGGTCCGGTCCACCACGATCGGCGGTGGGTGACCGGCGCTGCTGTACCGCATCGTCGAGGCGGGCACGTCGATCACCGCGCAGAACATCGTGGTGCAGCTGGCATCGGGTATTCGCCGGGGTGAATTTCGAGATCGCTGAGGGTTTGAGCAGGTGAGGGTGTCCGCAGCAGGAGCGCCTGGGCGGCCGAGCGGAGTTGTCCCATCACCGCTGCCGCCGCCATGCCGTGCTCGACGGGATCACCGACGACGATCCCGATCCGGCCCTGCCCGAGCGAGACCACGTCATACCAGTCGCCGCCCATTGCACGGGGTTCCGCGGCCGGGGCGTACCGGACGGCGAACCCGTGGGGCAGCGCAGTCGGGCCGAGGATCGTGTGCTGAAGGGTGACGGCTTCCGAACGGTCGGTGGCCCGGGCCCGGGCGATCCCGGCGAGCGCGGTTCCAATCTGGTCGGCGATGAGGTCCAGGTAGGTGCGGAAGTCGTCGTCGAGGACTCGATCCGCGGCCACCCCAGCGACCAATACGGTTGCTGGGACTGTCGTAATCGCCCGGGTACACCGGCAGGACCACCGCCGTGGGAAGCGGCCGTTATTGCCGGGCGCTGTCGGCCATCCCGCGGTAACGGATCTAAAATGGTTGCCGCGCCGGTGTTGACGACCTTGCGCAACACCTCATTGTCCGATACTCTCCGTCGTCGCCGGTTCGGGCAGAGCCACGCGAGCGGTCCGGTCATCGAAATTCAGCCGGTAGATCGCCGCGAACGGGATGTCGGCGCGGTCGAGCGCGTCCAGCGCGGCATGACAGACATCTTCGACGTTGCCGCCCTCGGCGCGGGCCGGCAGTTCACGCAACGCTGCGCAGGGTGCGAAGTCACGGCGAGAGGCTCGCAGCGCCGGAGCCGCGGGAGATTGAGTCAACACCGCCTCCTGTCGCCACCCCGGCCGCATCCTCCGCGGCATCGATTCGCGTTTGTGTCATACCACGCCGACGATGATTAGCCGAGGGCTAACCGCTCAGTCAACTCAAACACGTCGAGGTGTCTGCGATCTTCGCGCGCATATTGCGCTCCATCATCTTCAGCGCCGCTTCGCCAAGTTCCTCGTCGATGTGCGCCACGGCATCGCGCGCGACGAACAGGTCGAAGTGGCGCACGTAGGCGTCCAGCGCCGTGTAGAGAATGCACTGCAGGAGAACCTGCCCGGTCAGCACCACGCAACCGACGTTGCGCTGGCCCAACAGATATCCCAGCGCCGTGGAGTAGAACGCGCTATGGCGCACCTTCTGGAGAAACAGCGAACCCGGTTGCGGGACGATCGGCTCGACGAGGTCTGGGCGTTCGCCATCCAGCGCTGAGCGCACGAGATCCTGATGGTCGGCCTCGAAGTTCCCGTAGTTGTCGTTGACGTAGATTACGTCGACATCGTCGCGGCCGCCCGCATTCTCGATGAGTTCGGCCAGCGGATCGATGATTTTTTCGACGTTGGGAATCAGCTTCTTGGCATCTGGGTGGTCATACGCGTTGAGCATGTCGATGACCAGCACGGCAGTATCACTCATGCGGCGCAGTTACCCGTTCACGGCGTGGTGATGCGGTGTTCGTCGGTCCCCCGGGTCGCAAGAGACAATGGGTACATGGGCGGCGTCAGGACTTCTACTCGGCGTACCGGCACGGGTTCGTGCGGGTGGCCGCCTGCACGTTCATTACCGCGCTCGGCAGACCCGGCGGCGAACGCGGAATCGGTACTGGCACAGGCACGCGAATGCCACGACGACGGTGTCGCACTGGCGGTTTTTCCGGAGCTGACGCTATCGGGATATTCGATCGAGGACATCGTCCTGCAGGACGCGCTGCTGGACGCGGTCGAAGGCGCCCTGGGTGACATCGTCAGCGCATCAGCCGATCTTCTACCGGTGTTGGTCGTGGGTGCGCCGTTGCGGTATCGGCACCGGGTGTACAACACCGCCGTCGTGATCCACCGCGGGACGGTGCTGGGCGTGGTACCGAAGTCCTACCTGCCGACGTACCGGGAGTTCTACGAGCGACGGTTTTTCGCGCCAGGCGACGACGTCCGCGGCCTGCTCCGGCTCGGCAAATGTTGCCGACGTGCCGTTCGGGCCCGACCTGTTGTTCGCAGCCGCCGACGTCCCGGGTTTCGTGCTGCACGTCGAAATCTGCGAGGACATGTTCGTGCCGGTGCCGCCCAGCGCCGACGCAGCGTTGGCCGGGGCGACGGTACTTGCCAACCTGTCGGGGAGCCCGATCACCGTGGCGCGCGCCGACGATCGCTGTCTGCTTGCCCGCTCGGCCTCGGCACGCTGCCTCGCCGCGTATGTGTATGCCGCCGCCGGGCAGGGTGAGTCGACCACCGATCTCGCATGGGACGGCCAGACGATGATCTGGGAGAACGGGCGGTTGCCTGACCCTGTCGCGAACGCGGAATCGGTGCTGACGCTGGCGCGGGAATGCCACGACGAGGGCGTTGCGGTCGCCGTGTTTCCCGAACTGACGCTCTCGGGCTATTCGATCGAGGACATCGTGCTGCAGGACGCGCTGCTGGATGCCGTGCAAGGCGCTCTGAGCGACATCGTCGACGCGTCCGCCGATCTATTGCCGGTCCTGGTCGTGGGGGCGCCGCTGCGCTACCGGCACCGGGTCTACAACACGGCCGTCGTCATACACCGCGGCACTGTGCTGGGGGTGGTGCCGAAGTCCTATCTGCCGACATATCGGGAGTTCTACGAGCGCCGCTATTTCGCCGCCGGCGACGACGTGCGCGGCACTCTGCGCCTTCACGGCGTCGACGTCCCGTTCGGGCCCGACCTGTTGTTTTCCGCGTCCGATCTGCCCGGACTTGTGCTTCACGTGGAGATCTGCGAGGACATGTTCGTGCCGGTCCCGCCCAGTGCCGACGCCGCGCTGGCCGGCGCGACCGTGCTGGCCAACCTTTCGGGCAGCCCGATCACGGTTGCACGCGCAGAGGACAGGTCGCTGCTCGCGAGATCGGCGTCGGCGCGATGCCTCGCCGCCTACGTGTACGCGGCTGCCGGACAAGGCGAATCCACTACCGACCTCGCGTGGGACGGCCAAACCATGGTGTGGGAGAACGGCCGGTTGCTGGCAGAAAGCGAGCGTTTCCCGAAGGGACCGCGGCGGGTCCGGGCATCCCCGCGAACTTCCTCGAGCGCATCCTCTCCGAGCTGCGGGTCCACGGTCTTGTCCAGAGCAGGCGTGGCTCTGACGGCGGCTATTGGTGGGCGCGACGCGGGGCAGATCAGCGTCGCCGACATCATCCGCGCGGTCGAGGGCCCGCTCGCGACCGTCCGCGGCGAGACCCCCGACGAGCTCGATTACGCCGGCACGGCCGTGCCGCTGCGCGACGTCTAGGTCGCTTTCCGGACGAGCATCCGCGACGTTCTCGAGAACGTCAGCCTCGCGGACCTCCGTTCAAGCTCCTAACGCTCACCGGGCCGCGGCGCCCTCCACAGCCGCGCCGCCTCGCCGTGAACCTGGCGCATCGTCGCGTAGAGCACCATCGCGACAAAGCCGAGCATCAGGGCCAGCATGCCCGTGGCGACGATTGCGGCGAGGCTCATCGACGAGCGCCAGCTCCTCGGTGCGCGGCGCCGCGCCGTTGGTGTCGAACACGCGGGCTCGGCTCGGCGTCACGTACACGATCTGACCCTCGCCGAGCTCGAGCTCCTCGATCTGAGCACGGGTCAGCTGGGCCACCAACGGGTGGCCATCACCGAGCGTGAGCTCGAGCCGGACCTCGAAGCCGAGATTGACGATTCGATCGATCATTGCCTCGACCGAGCCGGGGCTCGGGATGTGAGCGAGCTGGACGTCGTGCGGGCGGACGAGCTTCTCGTCGATCCGGTTCGCCGTGCCGACGAAGCTCATGACGAACTCGGTGGCCGGGTGGTCGTAGAGATCGGTCGGATTGCCGGCCTGCTCGACCGCGCCGTCGTTCATGACGACGATCTGCTCGGCGACGTCCATCGCCTCCTCCTGGTCGTGGGTGACGAAGATCGTCGTCACGTGGACCTCGTCGTGGAGGCGGCGCAGCCACTGACGCAGCTCGGCACGCACCCGCGCATCGAGGGCGCCGAATGGCTCGTCGAGCAGCAGCACCTTCGGCTCGACCGCCGAGCGCCCGAGCGAGCGCCATGCGCTGACGCTGGCCACCGGAGAGCTGCGACGGGTAGCGATCGATCAGGCCATCGAGCTGGACGAGCTTGAGCAGCTCCTGAACCCGGTCGTTGATCTCGTTCTTCGGTCGCTTGCGGATGTCGAGGCCGAAGGCGACGTTCTTGCCGACCGTCATGTGCTTGAAGGCGGCGTAATGCTGGAAGCAGAAGCCGACGTTGCGGTTCTGGACGGCGACCTTGGTCATGTCCTGGTCGGAGATGACCACCCGGCCGGAGTCGGGCTCCTCGAGACCGGCGATCACGCGCAGCAGCGTCGACTTACCGCTACCGCTCGGCCCGAGCAGGGCCGTGAGCGAGCCATCGGGCACATCGATAGAAACCTCGTTCAGCGCGACGAAGTCGCCGAACCGCTTGGTCGCGTTCTCAACTGTGATGCCCATTAGAGCGTCTCCTTTCCGTTTTGAATTAAGCGCCTCAACGGCGGCGCGATCGGCTTCACTTCGTTCCGCCTCCAAGGGCGGCCGCGTCGCCGACTGCGACAGCGGATGGCGTCATTGCCACCTTCTTGTCACGTCGCTGGATCAGATTCATGAAGAGCAGGACCATCAGCGCGATCACCGCAAGGACGAGTGCGGCTGCGTAGGCGCCCGCGACGTCGAAGTGCTCGTACTGGTTCTCGACCAGCAGCGTGGCCGTCTGCGTCTTTCCCTCGATCTTTCCCGAGACGACGGCCACGGCGCCGAACTCGCCGATCGCGCGGGCGGTCGCGAGGACCACGCCGTACGTCACGCCCCAGCGGATCGCCGGCAGTGTGATCCGCCAGAACGTCTGCCAGCCGTTCGCGCCGAGCGTCGACGCCGCCTGCTCCTGATCGTCCCCGATCTCCTGGAGTACAGGCGCCACCTCGCGCACGACGAACGGCAGCGACACGAAGATCGTCGCCAGGACGATCCCGGGCACGGAGAAGATCACGCGGATCCCGTTATCGAGCAGCCATGGCCCGAACCAGCCGTCGACGCTGCCGTATACGAGCACCAGCGAGAGTCCGATGACGACCGGCGAAACCGCGAACGGCAGGTCGATCAGGCCGTTGAGAATCGCCTTGCCGCGGAACTTGTGGCGGACCAGCACGATCGCGCAGGCGATCCCGAAGACCGTGTTCAACGGGACCGCAATTCCGGCGACCATGATTGTCAGCCAGAAGGCGTGAATCGCCTCGGGCGTCGTGACCGACTCGATGGCGTGGGCGATGCCGTCCTCGAACGCCTTGAAGAAGATCAGGACGACCGGGATCAGCAGCAGGGCAAAGAGGTAGCCGAGCGCGACGCCGCGCAGGCTGTATCGCGCCGAGCCTCGCCCGTCAGCCGGCATGGCGCAGGCTCCTGCGGGAGACGATCCCGATCGCGATCAGGATCACAAGAGAGATCGCCAGCAGCACCACCGAAACGGCGGCCGCGGTGACCTCGCGGTCGCTCTGGATCTGCGCGAAGATGAACACCGAGGCGACCTCGGTCTTGAACGGGATGTTGCCCGAGATCAGAACCAGTGAGCCGAACTCACCGATCGAGCGCGCGAACGCCAGCGCGATTCCGGAGAGAAGGGCCGGCCGAAGGTTCGGCAGGATGATCTTGCGGAAGGTGGTGAACGGTCCCGCACCGAGCGAGGCTGCGGCCTCCTCCATATCGCGATCGAGTTCGATCAGAACCGGCTGCACCGAGCGGATTACGAACGGCAGGGTCACGAACAAAAGCGCCATGACCACGCCGATGCGTGTGAACGCCACCCCCGACAGCCCGAGGACGCCGTTGTCTCCGTAGAGGGCCAGGAGCGTGATGCCGGCCACGATCGTCGGCAGAGCGAACGGCAGGTCGATCAGCGAGTTGACGATCCGCTTGCCGGGGAACTCGTCGCGGACGAGAACCCAGGCGATGATCGTCCCGAAGACCGCGTTGATAGCGACGACGACAGCCGAGGCTCCGAGGGTCAGCTTGAACGCCGCAACCGCCTGCGGTGCGGTGACGTCCTCCCAGAAAGACGCAAGGCCGTTCTCGAACGACTTCGCGACCACCGCGGCCAGCGGGATCAAGACGATGAGGCTCAGCCACCCGATGACCAGCCCACGAGTAAGCGCGGGACCGCCGAAGCCGAGCCTTGATGAAAGGCCCGGCCTCGGCAGGTTCCGCGCGGATGCAGTACCGGTCGCCGCCATTACTCTGTGGCGACGCCCAGGTTCTGCTCGATTTCAGCGACCGAACCGTTCTCCGGATCGAAGAAGTCGATCGTGACCTGCTCCCAGCCACCGAGGTCCTCGATGGTGAATAGGTCGGCCGGCTGCGGGAACTTGTCCTCGTTCTCCGTCAGGACCGACTCGACCACCGGTCGGTATCCGGCGTCGGCCCAAAGCTGCTGGGCCTCGTCGGTGTACTGGTAGTCGATGAACGCCTGTGCGGACTCATCGGCCTCGGTCGTCGCGGCGATCGGGGTCTCGATCAGCAGCGTGCTGTCGGGGACGACGTACTCGAGCTCCTCGCCGGCGTCCTGCGCGGCGATCGCCTCGTTCTCGTAGGCGAGGAGCACGTCGCCCTGCCCGCCGAGGAACGTGCCCAGCGAGTCGCGGGCGCTCTCGTCCTGAACCACCGTGGCCTGGAGGAGCTGGTCCAGGAACACCAGACCCTCTTCCTCGGACGCGCCCTCAGTCAGAACCTTGTTGCCGTATGCGGCCATCAGGTTCCAGCGGGCGCCACCGGAGGTGAACGGATTGGGGGTGAGAACCTCGACGTCACCGGTGACGAGGTCGTCCCACGTCTCGATGCCCTCGGGGTTACCCGGGCGCGTCACGAAGACGACGACGGAGTTCTCGTTGATGCCGTTGTACTCGTTGTCGGCCCAGTCCTCGGCCACCATGCCGGCGTCGACAAGGCGGGTCATGTCGGGCTCGAGCGAGAAGTGGACGACGTCGGCCGGCTGACCGGCTTCGACCGCGCGGGACTGATCGCCTGAGGAGCCGAACGAGTTGGAGAACTCAACGCCCTCGCCCTCGGGGGTCTCGTTGAAGCCGGGTTCGAGTTCCCCGGTGTAGGCCTCCTCCGGAGTCGAGTAGGCGACTAGATCGATCGAGCCGCTGCCGCCGCCGGAATCGGAGTCGGAATCACCTCCACATGCCGCGACACCGAACGCGAGCACGCCGCTTGCTGCGGCCACCGCGATCAGCCTGCCGCCGCGACGGGACCGCGCATCCGCGGAGCCCGCGTCCGCGGTCCCATCGTGGCGAGGCTTCGAGAAGAAGCGAGTCATAGAAGCGTTTACACCTTTCTTGAGTGGGTTACTTGGGAATAGCAGCGCGGCAATGTAGCAGACCGCCTAACGGGCCTGTCCGCCAAGTTGGGGGACAATGTCGGTATGCGAGTTACGGCCAAGGCCGATTACGCCGTCCGAGCGGTGATGGAGTTAGCCGCCGGTGGCGGCGAACCGGTTAAGCGGGACCGAATCGTGGAGGCTCAGGCGATCCCGCCGAAGTTCCTCGAGAACATCCTTTCCGAGCTCCGACACGCTGGCCTGGTCGAGAGTCAGCGTGGGTCCGAGGGGGGTTACTGGCTCAGCACGCCACCGGAGGACATCACCGTCGCCGCCGTCATGCGCGCGGTAGAGGGTCCGCTTGCGAGCGTCCGCTCGAGCCGCCCCGAAACGCTCGAGTACGAAGGCCTTGCCGAGCCTCTGCGGCTGGTTTGGGTCGCGCTGCGCTCGCAAATCCGCTCGGTTCTCGACAGCGTCACGATCGCCGATCTGGTCAGCGGCAAGCTGCCGCCGGAGGTCGTCGCGATGACCGAGAATCCGGACGCCTGGGTTTCCCAGTAATCGACCTTTCGCTTGATC
The DNA here is from genome assembly GCA_963746215.1 of uncultured Solirubrobacterales bacterium. Classification (GTDB taxonomy): domain Bacteria; phylum Actinomycetota; class Thermoleophilia; order Solirubrobacterales; family 70-9; genus WHSW01. The sequence continues at coordinate 472,724 of CAVVAT010000005.1, read as the reverse complement.
GCCCACTTCATCCGCCACGGCGAGTCGGTCTCCAACGCCGAGCCGGGACGTGACCTCTCCGACACCGACGGTGACCGCCTCACCGACCGCGGGCACGAGCAGGCCGCGCTTGCGGCAGAGCACCTGGGCAACCTGCGCATCGACCGCCTCTGGTCGAGCCCGCTGCAGCGCGCTCAAGAAACCGCCGCGCCGATCGCCGCCGCGCTCGGTCTGGAGGTAGAGATCCACGACGACCTGATCGAGCTGCGCGAGGGTGATGAGCACTACACGCTCAACGGCGAGGAGCAACGGCTCGCGCGCTGGTCGGCTCGGATGGCCGCCAACCCCGACGATCCCACCGCCGCCCCGCCTGGCGCAGAGTCGTTCGCCGACATGGTGGCCCGGGTCGAGCGGGTCAAAAAGCTCCTACTCGCCCATCCCGACGAGCGGGTGCTCGCCGTCAGCCACGGTCTGCTGTTGCGTTTCCTTTTCGTGCACAGCTTCCTCGAGGGCGAGTTCACCCCGGCCCAAACCCAGCGGCTGTGGCAGCTGCGAACGATCAACTGTGGACTGAGCGCCTTCCAGCACCGCCCAATCGGCGACGAGCTCTCCTACCCGAGCGAGGGCGAGTGGCTCTGCCTCACCTGGATGGCGCGGCCGTGGGATCCGCTGTAGGCGGAGACGCCGAGTAGGGGCCCGCGGCGCTACGTCAGCGGGCGCTTGAACGACGTCTTCAGCTCGCGATGATCGCTCTCCGGGTCGCCGATCGTCCGCTCGAGCATCATCTCGCACTCGCGACCGTCGATCGTAAGCGTCGCCACCTGGTTGTCGTAGTAGGGACCCTCGACCAAGCGCCAACGGATCTTCTCGGGCTTGACGCCGGCCAGGCGAGCGAGGGCCTTGAAGGCCATCGAGGGGCCGCGGGTATCGCCCATGTCGATCGTCTTGCGCTCGTGGTCGTCAAGAGCATTTCGAAACGGCGAGCAGACCGCCTGCCAAACGTTGCTCTTCACATTCGCCGAGCGAGGGAAGGCGAGCTCTGCCAGGTAGGCGTGATGGACATCGCCCGAAAGGACCGTGATCGACGCCGGCGGCTTGCCGAACTCGCCGGCGCCGGCGCGCGCCAGCAGGGCGGTCAGCTGCTCGAACGAATCGCCGAACGCCGGCCAGTGATCGAGGTCGCCTGTGCGGCGCATCTCCTCTCCCCGTCGAGCGGCGATCGAACCCCACGCGCCCCCGGCCAGCGCCTCGCCGAAGCGCTCAGCGTGGTGCAGCGCCGGGGCGAGGATCAGCGGATCCGAGGTCCCGATCAGCACATGGTCGAAGTCGCCTTCCAGGTGCGACTCCAGCCACTCCCACTCCGCGTCGTTGAGCATCGAGCGGTTGTCCTCGTCGAGGACTCTGCCGATCCGTGAGTCGAGGACGATCAGCCTGGTGCTGCCGAGGTCGCGGCAGTAGCTCCAACGGGCACCGTCACGCTCGCCGCGCTCATTCGCCGCGAACGGCCGCAGCACGTCCCAGCCGTCGTCGGCCTCGCGGACCTTGGCGAGCAGCTCGCTCTCGCGCAGCAGCTCAGGCGAGAGGTTGCCCATGTACTGGTAGAGCCAGTAGGTGGCGATACCGGACGTCTCGCGCTCGGCCCACCAGTCGAGCTTGTTCATGTCGTCGACCCAGGCCTGCGAGATATTCCAGTCGTCGTGGATGTCGTGATCGTCGATGACCATCGAGACCGACACCGTCGAAAGCAGCCAGCGAATGTGCGGGTCCTCCCAGGACTCGCGATAAAGGCGCGCGTACTCCTCGAAGTCGGCGACCTCCTCGCCCGGAGGCTTGCGAATGTCCCGCTTCTTGCGGATGAAGGCCAGCGTCTCGTGGGAGACCTCGTCGGCGTAGACCTGGTCGCCCAGCAGCAGCAGTGCCAGCGGCCAGTGTGCCGGGTCGCCGTCGAGCATCTCCATGGTAAGTGAGTAGAGGGCGTCGAACTCACGGCCGTCGGGATGGTCGTCCTTCGGCAGCGCGTAGGGAGCGTGGTGTGGGAGCGAGACCCTGCACGAACCGAACGCCAGCCGCAGCGGTTCATCGCCGCCAATGGTCCGGATCAGGCTGGGCGGATAGTCGGTGTCCTCCTCCGGCCACCGTCGCTCGCCGTCGAGCGCGACCTCGTACTCAGTCCTCGAACCGGGCTCGAGGCCATCGACGATCACGAACGCGAAGTGATGGCCGTGGACGCAGAAGGTCGGCTCGGTGTGGCCGAGGATCTCGACCTCGCACGCTTCGTCAGTTTCGACCCAAAGCACCGCTTCGGTTTCGCCGACATAGCGCAACAACGGTCCTAGCATCAGCTTCGCCATGAGGAGCACGGTACCCGCGCCCCGGGTGCGCGAAGCTGAGACCATTGGATATATGACCGCTCGCACGCTCTTCGCCCTCCTTCTGATCCCGATCGCTCTCATCCTCCCGGGGGAGGCCGCGGCGGTCAGCTGCGACGGCCCCACGATGCCGGGAGTGCTCACCGGCTGCGACGACGCGACGGTCGGCGAGCTCGCGCCAGCTCTCGGCATCGACGCCGGCGATCTCGAGCGCGTGGATGCCGCGCGCACCCCGAGCGGCAAGGTCGTGCGCCTCCAGCAGGAGGTCGACGGGGTTGAAGTCTTCAACGGGCAGGTGGCGCTCACCTACGACGAGCGCGGCAACCTCGACATGGTCCAAGCCGCCACGATCCCTGAGCCGGACATCTCAACGACCCCGTCTGTTTCCGCGGCCGACTCGATCGCCGCGAGCGGCTTTGACTCCGCGACAGCGCGGCTCGTGATCTACCCGGACGCCACCAGACCGATCCTGGCCTGGCACGTCACCCGAGCTTCAACCGGCAACGACCTCAACGCGATCGTCGATGCCCGCACCGGCGCTGTCGTGCGCAGCTGGAACGCGGCCGTCGAGGTGGACGCGCCTGGTTCGGTCTTCGATCCCAATCCGATCCAGACGAGCGGGAATACGGCTCTTACCGACGCAACCTCAAACGCGACTCTCGACGCACAGCAGGTGCCGGTAACGCTCACGAACCTCACTTCCGCCGCCGCAGTCAGCGGAGATTACGTCGACCCGTTCTTCCCCTCGAACGTCCCGCCGGGTACGTACAGCCGTAGCGATCTGCAGTCACGCTTCGAGGTCGTAAACGTCTACTACTCCATCACCGAGGCTCAGAAGAAGATCCAGTCACTCGGATTCACGGATGTGCGGGAGGAGCCGATCCCGGTCACGATCAATGTGACTCCGGCGGACAACTCCTCGTACACGCCTGCCACCGAGATGCTCGACTTCGGTTCCGGCGGCGTCGACGACGCCGAGGACGCCGAGGTGGTTCTGCACGAGTACGGACACGCGATCCAGGACGACCAGGTCGAGAACTTCGGTTCCGGCGATGAGCAGGGAGCGATGGGCGAGGGCTTTGGCGACTTCTTCGCGGCGATGATCACTCTCGAAAAAGGCAACGCCGGCTATCAGGCGGCGCGTCGCTACTGCGTGGCCGACTGGGACGCGGCCACCTACAACCCGGTCGTCGGCAACGACGACGGGAGTGGATGCCTGCGCTGGGTCGACGGGACCGACGAGGGAACAGGCGCGGATATCGGCAAGTACTCGAACACGCCGAGCGAGGTCCACGACGACGGCCGCTACTGGTCAGCCGGAATGACGTGCATATTCGAAGGGCTCGGCGGCAATGTCGCGGCTCGCGACAAGATCCTCAGGCTCGTGATCGACTCGCAGCAGAGCCTCGTCGCGATCAGCGACAACACGGCCTTCGAGAAGCACATCGCCGCGATGATCGTCTCCGATCAGAACCTGTACGGCGGCGCCGATGTGACGCTGATCCGCACCTGCGCCGATCAGCGAGGCCTCGCGACCCTCGCGGAGACAAACCCGGGCGACAGCTCGCCGCCGCAGGTGACGGCGGTGGTCGATCCGGCAACGCCCGATGGCGCCGACGGCGCCTACTCGGGCACGGTGAAGGTCACCTGGACCGTCGTCGACAACGAGTCCCCCGCGACCAAGAGCGGCTGCGACCCAGTGACGATCGCCAGCGACACCCCGGCCGCGGGGACCACACTCACCTGCACAGCCACGAGCGCGGGCGGGATGACCTCTAAGTCGGTGACGATCAAGCGTCGCGCCGGGGCGGCCCTCGAAACGACGATCACCAAGCACCCGCCGAAGAGCACCCGCCGCCATCGCGCGCGCTTCAAGTTCACCTCCACCGCAAACGGCTCGACCTTCGAGTGCGGGCTCGACGGCAAGCGCTTCAAGAAGTGCAGCTCGCCGAAGAAGATCCGAGTGGGGACCGGGGACCACACCTTCGCGGTGCGTGCCACGGACGCAGCCGGCAACGTTGAGGACGAGCCGGCGACGTTCAAATGGACCGTGAAGCCGCGCAAGCACCGGCGCGGCTAGTCGCTCAGAGCTCTGGCAACCCCTCGTCGGGCGTCGAGGCCTCGGCGTAAAGGCGTTGCGCGATGCGGCCGGCCTGACGCGCGGCATAGCCGGCCTCGACCGCCTTTCGCATCGCCGTCGCCATCAACTCGGGGTCGGCCGCGCGCGAGACCGCGCTCGCGAGCAGCACCCCGTCGCAGCCGAGTTCCATCGCAAGCGCCGCGTCGGATGCCGTGCCGATCCCGGCGTCGCAGATCACCGGCACGGAGGCGTGCTCGACGATGATCCGCATGTTGTATGGATTGCGGATTCCGGCGCCGGAGCCGATTGGCGAACCCAGCGGCATCACCGCCGCGCAGCCGGTCGCCTCGAGTCGGGCTGCGAGAACCGGATCGTCGTTGGTGTAAGGCAGCACGGTGAAGCCGTCGCCGACGAGCGTTTCGGCGGCGCTCAGAAGTTCCGGCGCGTCTGGCAGCAGCGTCCGGTCGTCGCCGATCACCTCGAGCTTGACCCAGTCGGTCTCGAACGCCTCGCGGGCCAGTTGCGCGGTACGCACCGCGTCGCGTGCGGTGTAGCAGCCGGCCGTGTTCGGCAGGCAGAAGAGGCCGAGGCGGCCGATCAGGTCCAGCAGCGACCCCTGCGCCGTCGGGTCGACACGCCGCAATGCGACCGTGACGATCTCCGTGCCCGAGGCGACGAGCGCGGCCTCCATCTGCTCGAGCGACCGAAAGCCGCCGGTGCCGACGATCAGCCGTGAGCCCCACTCGCGACCGCCCAGTTCCCAGCTACCCACCCTGAATCGCCCCCACGACCTCGACGCGCTGGCCATCGCGCAGCTCGGTCTGTTCCCACTCCGACCGGGGCACGACCTCGCCGTCGACGGCGACTGCGATCCCGGCCCGCTCAGCTTCGGCACCCGTGCGCGCGACGGCGAGGGCGACCGTCGCCTCCGCTTCGAGCTCGACGCGCTCGCCGTTCAGCTCCACTCGAGCCCGTCAGCCCCGCCGCTTTGTGGCGGCTCATCCGTCATCGCGCCACCTCGGTCCGATCGCCCGCCAGCAGATCCGCGATCCGCTCGCCGGTGACGGGCGCGAGGAGGATGCCGTTGCGAAAGTGTCCGGTGGCGAGCACGAGGCCATCGATCGCCCCGTAGCCGATCAGCGGGACGTTGTCCGGGGTGGTCGGCCGCAGGCCGGCGATCGTCTCCACCAGTTCGAGCTCGGCGATCTGCGGAAGCGCGCGATAAGCCTCGCGCAGAAGCTCATGGACACCACCGGCCGTGACCCTCGTGTCGAAGCCGAGCTCCTCGACGGTCGCTCCGACCACAACTCGACCGTCGGCTCGCGGAACGATGTAGATGCGCTCGGTGACGACAATCCGGTCGCAGACCGGCTCGCTCGCCGGCCCCGACAGGGTCAGGATCTGACCCTTGACCGGACGTACCGCAGGCCGCGCCCGCTCGGGCAGCCATTCGGCCGCAGACCACGATCCAGCGGCGAGGACCACGGCGTCGGCACGGCGCTCGGCGCCACCGGCGGTGCGCGCTCCGACCAGACGGTCGCCGTCGAGCAGCGCCTCGGTCGCCTCCGCGATCTCAATCCTCACCCCCGCGGCCTGCGCCGCTGCAACGAGCGCGTCGTTCAGCAGACGCGGATCGACCGCCGACTCATGCGGAGCGTGAACGCCACCAAAGCCGCCGGGCCCGAGGCCGGGCTCGAGCTCGCGACACTCCGAGGGCGACAGCCATTCGGCGGCAAGGCCGTGCTCACGCATCAGCTCGAAGCGCCGGCGCAGCTCGGCCGCCTCATCGCGGTCGAGGGCTACGTGCAGCGCGCCCAGCTCCAAGAAGCCGGAATCGAGACCGCTCGCCGTCGCGAGCTCGGCTGCGAACGCAGGCCAGAGCTCATGCGACGTGAGGGCGAGGGCCAGCAGGCGATCCTCGCCCCAGCTCGCCTCGCCGACCGGCGCCAGCATCCCGGCGGCGACGTTTGACGCGCCCGCACCGGGTCGCTCGCGCTCCAGGACCAACACGTCGAGGCCGCGCTGCGCAGCGCGCCACGCACAGGTGAGACCGATCACCCCGGCGCCGACGATTAACACGTCGTGCTCGGCTCGATCTGCGTCAGTTGCTGCCACGGTTCTCACTCCCGGGCGGACGGACCTTCATCTCCCTGCGCCGGCATTACCCGGATCAGGTTCAGACGGTCGGCGGCCCGTCGCCGCCCTCTCAGCCCCACTCGGTACTCCGGGGCTCCCGTTGGGTGTTCACGATACTCCCCGCGATGGCTCACGACCGCGTCGAGACAGTGCGCTCCTGGTTCGAACTCCTGGGTAACGGGCGGATCGACGAGGCGCTCAAGCTCGCCAGCCCAGACGTCGTTATCGATCGCAGCAACTCCAACGCCCCGTGGCGCGGCGTCGAGCAGGGTCGCGAGGCCGCGCGAGCCGCCTTCGAGGACCTCACGGAGACGCTCGAGGGCGTTAGTTGGGAGGCGGAGGAGATTCGCCCGGTTGGGCGCGACTTGGCTGTCGCCGCGACCCGGATCGCCGTCCGCGGCCCGGCCAGCGGCATCAACACCGTCGCTCGCGGCGCATGGGTCGCCCACTTCGCAGGCGAGCTGGTGGACAGCGTGGTCCTCCACCAGAGCGAGGCCGAGGCACTGCTCGACGCGCGCCGCCAGGCACTCATGGAGGCCCGCCTGTACTTCGTCTGTGAGGCGCAACCGGGCGGCCGCGATCCCGGTCCGCTGCTCGACGCCGCGGTCGCCGGCGGCGTCGACGTCATCCAGCTCCGTGAGAAGGCACCGCGGTGCGCCGAGGAGCTGATCGCGTTCGCCGAGCCCTTCAGGCGCACGGCGCGCCGGCACGGAACGCTCTTTTTCCTCAACGACGAACCCGACCTCGTCGAGAGCTGCGGCGCCGACGGCGTTCACGTAGGACAGGACGATGAACCGGTCGCCGCCGCTCGCGTCGCAGCCGGCGAGGGCGCAGTGGTCGGCCTTTCCACTCACAGTCCCGAGCAGTTCGACGCGGCGACCTCGGCGACCGGATCCGGGCGGCCTGACCAGGTCAGCGCCGGTCCGGTCTGGGAGACGCCGACGAAGGAAGGGCGGCCGGCGGCGGGGCTGGAGCTGATCTCACACGCGGCGGCGACCGCGTCGCCGGAGACGCCTTGGTTCGCGATCGGCGGCATCGACCAGACCAACGTAGGTCAGGTCGCCGCGGCCGGTGCGCGCCGGATCGTCGTGGTGCGCGCGATTCGCGATGCGGACGATCCGGAGGCGGCGGCGCGGACGCTGCGCGACGCGCTCTAGCCTGGTCGCGATGGCCGACCGCGAGCGAAAGCGCGCCCTGAAGCAGAAGCGCAAGCAACGCTCGAACGAGCGGCGGACGGAGCTTGCCGCCAAGCGCGCGGCGATGGCCGAGCGCACCGAGGCGAAGAACGCGGCGGTCCGCCAGACGCTCGAGCCGCTGGAAAAGGGGGAGCGACCCACGGTCGTGACAATTGCCGCGGTCGTTTCCGGCCTCGTCGCGATCTCGAGCCTCGTCGGCTGGATAGCCGGGGTGCAGGTGATGCAATACGGAAGCGACGGAATCCAGCAGGGAAAGGATGAGGCGCCCCTTTTCTCGGTGATCGTCGTCGTGGCGCTGATGGGCACGATGGCGTGGGGCCTGTGGCGAGCGCGCTACTGGGCCGTGCTCGGATTCCAGGCGCTGATGGTGATCGTGATGATCACCGGATCGTTGTTCTTGATCCAGGCGATGTCCTGGGCGGAGGCGCTCGTGACTACGGGCTTGATCGCGGGAGCGGGAGCATTGTTCTTCTTCATGATCAAGGCGATGGCCCGCATCCAGATGCCGCACCGGCCGGGATCCGAGCCACCTGCATCCAGGGGCTGATCGCCCGTCTTATAGAGTCGAACGCATGCCTGACTCCTTCGACGTAATCGTCATCGGCGGCGGTCCAGGCGGCTATCACGCCGCGATCCGCGCCGCTCAACTCGGCAAGAACACCGCTGTGGTGGAGATGGACAAGCCCGGCGGCCGCTGTCTCAACTACGCGTGCATTCCGGCGAAGACGATGCTCCACACGGCGGAGGTCTTCGACCACGCCCGCAACAGCGCTGACCTCGGCGTCACCGTCAAGGGCGCCGCGCTCGACTGGAAGGCGCTCGGCGAACGGCGGACGAAGGTCTCGGAGACGCTCTCGGGCGGAGTCAAGATGCTCTGGGACAAGAACAAGGTGACGATCATCGAGGGCAAGGGCTCCCTCGACGAGAACGCCAACGTCGTCGTCGACGGCACCACCTACGAGGCCGGCGCCGTCGTGCTTGCGACCGGCTCGGTGGCGCTACCGATCCCAGGCGTCGAGTTCGGCGACCGCATCGTCGACACGTGGGGTGCCTGGTCGCTTCCGTCATTGCCGAAGTCGATCGGCGTTGTCGGCGCCGGCGCCTCCGGAGCCGAGATCGCCTCTGCCTACATCCGTTACGGCACCGAGGTGACGCTCATCGAGATGCTGCCTCAGATCCTTCCCGCCGAGGACAAGGACGTCGTCCGCGTCGTCGACCGCGTCTTCAAGAAGCAGGGGATCAAGATCCTCACCGGAACGCCAATCTCCGACGTCGAGGCCGGCAAGAACTCGGTCAAGGCGAAGGTCGGGGATGAGGCCATCGAGGTCGAGTACCTCGCCATCGCCGGCGGTCGCGCACCCGACACCGAGGGCCTCGGAATCGATGCTGCGGGCGTCAAGGTCGGCGACGGCGGCAAGATCGAGATCGACGAGTACCAGCGGACCTCGAATCCCAAGGTCTATGCGATCGGTGACCTCGTCCGCGGGCCAGCGCTTGCGCACAAGGCGCAGGAGGAAGGCGTGATCGTGGCTGAGGCGATCGCCGGCACGCCGACCCATCCGCTCGATCCGGACCTGGTCCCCGGCGCCACCTTCTGCCATCCGCAGGTCGCCAGCGTCGGCCTGACCGAACAGCAGGCCAAGGACGCGGGCAAGGACGTGAAGGTCGGCCGGATGAAGCTCGGCGGCGTCGGTGCCTCGGCGGTGTACGACGACCGCGACGGTGTGGTCAAGCTCGTCGTCGACGGCGAGTACGGCGAGATCGTCGGCGCCCACGTCGTCGGCAACCGGGCTTGCGACATGATCGCCGAGCTCGTCGACACGATCGCGCTCGAGGGCGGCTATCAGGAGCTGGCGCGGATCATCCATGCCCACCCGACGATCTCGGAAGCGATCCTCGACGCGGCTCGCTCGGTCGACGGCTGGGCGATCCACCAGTAGTCGAACGTGGACTACGACGCCCTGCGCACCGGGATGGCCGCCGCCGTCCCGTTCAACCAGCACCTCGGTCTCGACGTCACCGAACTCGGACCGGGCACCGCGACCGTCCGCCTCCCCGACGAGGCAGGACTGCGAAACCACGTGGGTACCCAGCACGCCGCCGGTCTCTTCGCCGCAGCGGAAGCGGCGTCGGGTGGCGCCTTCGTCGCGACGTTCGCGGAGCGCATGGCCGAGATTCGGCCTCTCGCCGCGAGCGCTGAGATCAAGTACACGAAGCTCGCAAAGGGACCGATCGACGCGACCGCGACGCTTGAAGGCGGCGACGCCCTGCTCGCGGCGCTCGACGCGGAGGGCAAGGTCTCGTTTCCCGTCGACGTAAGGCTCACCGACGGTGGCGGCAACCAGGTCGCCGCCGCGACCGTGCAGTGGCACGTGCGCAAGTCGTCGTGAGCGATCGAGCCACCTTCTACTTCGACCTTGCCTCTCCCTACGCCTACCTCGCCGCCGAGCGCATCTCAGGCGTCTTCGAGGAGGCCGGTGCCGAGCCGGTGGTGTGGCAGCCGATCCTCCTAGGAGGGTTGTTCAAACGCTTCGACCGCGGCTCCTGGGCCCTCACCCCCGAGCGCGAGGCGGGCGAGCGCGAGGTTGAGCGCCGCGCGCAGGCCTATGGGCTGCCACCAATCCGCTGGCCGGACCCCTGGCCGGCGAACTCGCTAACCGCGATGCGCGCCGCCACCTTCGCGAAGGAGATCGGGCGGGTCGTTTCCTTCTCGCTCGCCGCCTATCGCCAGGCGTTCGCGGCCGGGCGCGACCTGACCGAGCCCGACAACGTCTTCATCGCCGCGGCCTCCTCCGAGCTGCACCCCCGTTCGCTGCAGACGGCGATCGCTCGTGACGCGATCAAGCTGCGCCTACGCGAGGCCACGGATGCCGCCGGCGATCGCGGTGTGATGGGCGTCCCGGCGGTCGTGGTCGGCGACGAGGTCTTCTGGGGCGACGATCGCCTCGAGGACGCTGCAGCGGCCGCGGCTTCTTAGGCGCGACGACGACGATCGCCCAGCAGCCGTCTCGGCCGGTCGCGACATTGGCCTCAGCGGTCTCGGTCGAGACGAGCGCAACCTACCCGCGTCGGTCCGCCCCACGCGCGCGATCGTCTCTGAGCTATGTTGAACGTGGGTGGCTGAAGAAGCGGTTAAGTCGGCGCAGACGGGAGGGTCGTCCTCCGCGCGCCCGCTGCCCGAGGCTGACACCGCAATCGAGCTGCTGGAGACGATGGCGCTGATCCGCCGCTTCGAGGAGGAGGCAGGCCGTCAGTATCAGCGCGCCAAGGCCGGCGGCTTTCTCCACCTCGCGATTGGCGAAGAGGCGACGATCGTCGGCACGACCTCGGCGATGCAGCCGGCCGACTATCTGATCGGGACCTATCGGACCCACGGTCACGCGATCGCCCGAGGCACCGACCCCAAGCACGTGATGGCCGAGCTCTTCGGCCGCGTCGACGGAACCTCGGGCGGCCGCGGTGGCTCGATGCATGTGTTCGACGGCGAGCGGCGGTTCATGGGCGGTTACGGGATCGTCGGTGGCAACCTCCCGCTCGCAGCGGGACTGGCGCTGTCGAGCGACTACAAGGGGACCGACGACGTAACGGTCTGCATGTTCGGTGACGGCGCGTCGAACACCGGCAATTTCGGGGAGACGATGAATTTGGCGGCGTTGTGGCGGCTGCCCGTCGTTTTCATCCTCGAGAACAACCTCTACGGGATGGGGACCTCGGTCGAACGCCATTCGGCTGTGACCGACTTCTCCAAGAAGGCCGAGGGCCTCGGCGTCCCCGGCATCCGCGCCGACGGCATGGACGTGTTGGCGATGCGCGAGACCGTCGCCGAGCACATCCGCATCGCGCGCGAGGAACGACGGCCGACGATGGTCGAGGCGTTCACCTACCGCTTCCGCGGCCACTCAGCCGCGGATCCCGAGGTCTATCGGACCAAGGAGGAGGTGGCCGAGTGGCGCAAGAAGGATCCTGTCGAGGTCTTTGCGGACCGGCTCGAGTCGGAGGGCGTGCTGACGTCCGACCAACGCAACGAGATGCGCGATCGCATCGACGCGCGTGTCCTGGAGGCGGTCGAGTTCGCAGACGCGTCTCCCGAGCCCGAGCTCAACACGCTCTACGACCACCTCTACGTCGTCGGCGATCAGGTTCCCGGCTGGTACGCGATCGACGAGCGGGCGCCGACTGCGTTCGCAGGCGAGCGCGAGGGGACCGAGCTCGAGGGAGAGGCGCGACGGCTCGCGGAGGCCGGCGCCGCTTACGGAGGCCAGGCCGCGTCGAGCAAGGGCCGCGAGGAGGGTCAGACCGAAGAGGATCGCGACGCCGCCGACGCGCTCGAGGACCGCGAGGAGTTCATCACCGAGGAAGACGAGAACGAGACGCAGGGGCCGTGGTGAGCTAGTGGCCGCGGTGAGGATGAGAGAAGCGCTGCGCGACGCGATGGCCGAGGAGATGCGTCGCGACGAGGCGGTCTTTGTAATGGGCGAGGACGTTGCCGTCTTCCAGGGTGCGTTCAAGGTCACCGCGGGACTGCTCGACGAGTTTGGCGAGCGCCGGGTCCGCGACACGCCGATCTCCGAAAACACCATCGTCGGTGCCGGTGTCGGCGCGGCCATGGGCGGCCTGCGTCCGGTGGTCGAGCTGATGACGGTCAACTTCGCGCTGCTCGCCTTCGACCAGCTGATCAACCACGCAGCGGCGATCCCGTACATGTTCAACGGCCAGACGAAGGTGCCGATGGTCGTGCGGATGCCCGGCGGTGGCGGGCATCAGCTCGGGCCGACGCACTCGCACAGCTTCGAGGCGATGTTCCTCCAGATCCCAGGAGTCCTGGTGGCGTGTCCGTCAACGCCCGCCGACGGCAAGGGTCTGCTGAAGGCGGCGATCCGTGATGACAACCCCGTCATCTTCATCGAGCACGAGACCCTCTACGGGGCGCGCGGCGAGGTTCCGGATGGGGACGATCACATCGTCAACTTCGGCGAAGCGGTCGTTCGCCGAGGCGGCACCGACGTCACGATCGTCGGGTTGCTGCGGATGGCGCACGTCGCGCAGCAGGCGGCGAAGACGCTTTCCAGCGAGCACGGCATCGAGGCTGAGGTGATCGACCCGCGAACGCTGCGACCACTCGACCTCGACACGATCGTCGAGTCCGTGCGCAAGACCAACCGGCTCGTGATCGTCGAGGAGGGCTGGCCTCACGGCGGCGTCGGCGCCAACATCGCCACGCTCGTCACCGAGCAGGCCTTCGACTACCTCGACGCCCCCGTGCAGCGCGTCACCGGCGCGGACGTGCCCATGCCGTATTCGAAGCGCCTCGAGCAGTCCGCGATCCCCCACGCCGAGCACGTCGTGAGCGCGGCGCGGGCGACCCTCGAAGGGACGAAGTAGTGGCGACCGACATCGTCATGCCACGCCTGTCGGACTCGATGGAAGAGGGCACGATCCTGACCTGGATGAAGCAGGTGGGGGACGAGGTTGCGCTGGGTGAGGAGCTGGTTGAGATCGAGACCGACAAGGCGAACATGGTGTTCGAGTCGGACGCCGCCGGCACGCTTGTCGAGATCCTTGCCGGTGAGGGCGACACGCTTCCGATCGGGGAGGTGATCGCGCGGGTTGGTGATGCGAGCGAGGCTAAGGAGGGCTCTTCTTCTGAGGGCTCGGGTGGGGAAGGGGGCGACGCCAGCGGGGGCAGCTCCGCAATCCCTGCTCCGCGCGATCCTCGCGTCCATGCTGCGGATGCCCCCTCTGACGTCACCCCCTCCCCCACCCAGCAAGAAGAGGCTTCGGACTCGGCATCCCTGCCGAGTCCACCGTCGTCCGACGGCGAACGCATCAAGGCGAGCCCGGTTGCTCGGCGCATTGCTGAGGAGAAGGGTGTGGACCTCGCCGGGCTTCAGGGGTCCGGGCCTGGTGGGCGGATCGTCAAGGCCGATGTGGAGAAGGCAGTAACGGGTGGCGGTGGGGCAGCTCCAGCCGCCGCGGCGCCCGCCGCCGCTCCGGCCGCTGCCGCTGCGCCGCCTTCGCCCGAGACGGCCAAGGGCGCCGTCGAGGTGATCGAGCTCTCGAAGCTGCAGCAGACCGTAAGTCGGCGCATGGCTGAGTCGAAGGCGACCGCGCCGCATTTCTATCTGCAGTCCGAGATCGACATGACTCGGTGCTTCGAGGCGCGGTCGGCGCTTGAAGGCGTCGGCCGGCGAGGGCGACGTCATCCCGTCGTTCAACGACATGGTGGTCAAGGCTTGCGCGATCGCGCTGAAGGAATTTCCTCGCGCGAACGGGGCATACCGAGATGGCAAGTGGGAGCTCTACGAGCGCGTCAACGTCGGAATCGCTGTGGCGGCGGCGGAGGCTCTCGTCGTGCCGACGATCTTCGATGCCGATCGCAAGGGCCTGCGCCAGATCGCGACGGAGGCGCGCGCGCTGGCGGGCAAGGTGCGCGACCAGAAGATCACACCGCCCGGAACTTTCAGGCGGAACCTTCACCGTCTCCAATCTCGGGATGTTCGGCGTCACCAACTTCCACCCGGTGATCAACCTGCCGCAGGCGGCGATCCTCGCGGTCGGCGCGATCACCGAGACCCCGGTGATTCGCGGCGGCGAGGTTTCGGCCGCGCGGCTGATGGGCGTCACGCTCGCCTGTGACCACCGCATCCTCTACGGCGCCGATGGCGCCGAGTTCCTCGCGCGCGTGCGAGCTCTCCTCGAAGAGCCGCTCGGCCTCGCCTTATAGATCCGGGAGGCGGCAGATACCCAAGCGACTGATCGACGTTCCGCTCGAGTCGCTCCCTTATATCGACGAGCACTCGACCTACGTCGCCGCGACTCCGGACCGCGTCTGGGAGGCGCTGATCGAGACGATGGGTGATGCCGGCGGCTTCAGCTTCGGGCCGACGATGGCGCGCGCGCTCGGCTGCATTGCCGACTCGGCCAGTGGAACTCCGGGTCGCATCGGCTCGACCGTCCCCGGGTTCATCGTCACCCGCGCCGTCGCCCCGGCGGTCCTGGCATTGATGGGCGAGCACCGCTTCTCCCGATACGCGCTGATCTTCTACGCGGCCGAGACCGCCGTCGGGGCCCGTACGGCTCAGCGCCGAGACCCGGGCGGAGTTCCCGGGTGTCAAGGGGCGGGTCTACAAGACGCTCGTGATCGGCACCCGCGGCCATGTGATCGCGACCCGTTCGATTCTTCGCAATGTGCGGCGACGAGCCGAACGGGGTTGAAAGACCGTCCGGGCGGGCATTAGTATGTCCGTGCCGATTCGCACGAGCCATCAGCTCGAGCGGTCGGCACGACATAGGGAGCGAGGGCGGAACCCCGAGCACCCATCGTCCATAAGGCGTCGCGGAGGAGATCCCGAAGCGACGTAAGCCAGGCCCGATTCCCCAAGGAGATCCCGAGGGGCGGCCAGACATGAAGGGCGGAGAGATGAAGCCAGTCGATGGCGTAGTCGTACGCGGGCGCGCGTATGACCGCCGCAGCCATGGCGCGGAACGCGAGGATGTCGCGTTCGTAGCCGACCCGGGCCACCTGAAGAAGGCTGACCGGGCAAACCTCCTCAAGTACATGACGATGATGCGCGCGGCTGAAGAACGCGCGATCACGCTTTACCGCCAGGGCAAGATCCCGGGCAGCTTCTACGACGGGTGCGGCCAGGAAGCGATCAGCGTCGGCTCGTCCTACGTGCTCGGCCCGAAGGACCGCATGTGCATCCTGCACCGCGACCTCGGCGCCCACTTCGTCCGCGGCCTCACCCCGGACCGCTACCTCGCCAACTACATGGGCCGCTCCGGCGGACCGACGGGTGGCAAGGACGGCAACATGCACTTCGGCGACCCCGCGCTGGGATGCGTCGGGATGGTCTCGATGCTCCCTGACATGGCGCTCGTCGCCTCGGGTATGGCGATGGCGTTCAAGCTCCGCGGCGAGCCGCGCGTGGCGATGACCTACTTCGGCGACGGCTCGACCGCCAACGGCCAATGGCACGAGGCGATGAACTGGGCCGCGGTCCAGAAGCTGCCGATCGTCTTCATCCTCGAGAACAACGGCTTCGCCTACTCGACGCCCAACGAGCTCGAGTTCGTGGTCGATCCGGTCGAGCGCGCCGCGACCTACGGATTCCCGGGCCTGCTCGTCGACGGCAACGACGTCGAGGCTGTCTTCGACGCCTCCCGCGCCGCCGCCGACCGCGCCCGCAGAGGCGACGGCCCGACGCTGATCGAGTGCCGGACGATGCGCATGCACGGCCACGGCGCTCACGACGACATGCGCTACGTACCGACCGAGCTGCGCGAGGAGTGGGCCGATCGCGACCCGATCGAGCGCTACTCCGAGCGGCTCGTCGCCGAGCACGGCTTCTCGGCTGACGAGGTCGAAGGGATTCGTGCCGAGGTCAAGACCTACGTCGACGAGTGCGCGAAGACGGCGCTCGAGTCGCCGATGCCCGATCCGGCCGACGCCCACCGCGGCGTCTTCGCCGACGAGGCCACCCCGCTGGGAGACGGCCAGGCGCTCTGGTCGCATTGGAGCGCAGGCCTGATGGCGGAGCTCACATATCTCGAGGCGATCTCCGACGGCCTGCGCGAGGAGATGCGCCGTGACGAATCGGTCCTCTGCCTCGGCGAGGACATCGGCCACTTCGGCGGCGCCTTCAAGGTCACCGACGGCTTCATCGAGGAGTTCGGCGCCGATCGGGTGATCGACACGCCACTCGCCGAGAACGCGATCATCGGCACGGCGGTTGGCGCCGCAGTTGAGGGGCTGCGGCCGGTCTGCGAGATGCAGTTCGCCGACTTCATCGCCTGCGGTTTCGACCAGCTCGTCAACGTCGCGGCGAAGCTCCACTACCGCCAGGGCGTGGCCGCACCGATGGTCGTGCGACTGCCTTCCGGCGGTGGCTTCTCCGGCGGACCGTTTCATTCCCAGAACCCGGAGGCGTGGTTTTTGCAGTCGCCCGGGTCTGAAGGTCGTCGCGCCGGCCACGGCCGACGACGCGAAGGGGCTGTTGGCGGCGGCCATCCGGGATCCCAATCCGGTCTGCTATCTCGAGCACAAGGGCCTTTACCGCTACGTCAAGGGCGAGGTGCCCGAGGGCGAGTACGTGGTCGAGCTCGGTAAGGCGCGCGTCGCGCGCGAGGGCGAGGAGATGACCGTGATCACGTACGGCTCCGGCGTTCACCTCGCGCTCGATGCGGCGGAGGCGCTCGACGAGTCGATCGAGGTGATCGACCTGCGCTCGCTCTGCCCGCTCGATTCCGAGACGATCCTGGCCAGCGCCCGCAAGACGGGCAAGGTGCTCGTCGCCCACGAGGCGACGCAGTCCTGCGGTGTCGGAGCCGAGGTCGCGGCCCTCGTCGCCTCCGAGGCGTTCGAGGACCTCGACGCTCCGGTGCGGCGATTGACCGCTGCCGACGTCCCGATCCCGTTCAGCCCACCGCTGGAACAGGCCGTGTTGCCCCAGCTCGAGGACATGAAGGAGGCTTGCGATGAGCTCCTCAAGTACTGACACTCTCGTCGCGGTCCTCATGCCGAAAATGGGGATCAGCGTTTCCGAGGGCACGGTCCTCGAATGGCGCAAGCAGCCAGGCGACTGGATCGAGGCTGACGAGACCATCGCCGACGTGACGACCGACAAGGTCGACGTCGAAATCCCATCGCCGGCGAGCGGCCGGGTTGCCCGTCTCGTCGTGCGAGGCCGGCGACACCGTGCCCGTCGGCGAGCCAATCGCCGAGATCGACTCCGGCGCCAGGGCGGGTGAGGCGCACCCGGATGAAGACACGGGCGACCAGCCGGTGGTTCAGGAGAGTGGTGATCGGTCCGGGTTCATCTCCCCCGTGGTTCGGCGCATAGCCGACAAGCACTCAATCGATCTGAGTCAGGTGGAAGGGACTGGGATCGGTGGGAGGATCCGTAAGAAGGATGTTCTCGGGCACGTGGGGAACGGGACACAGAAGGCTCCACCCGTCCTTCACAGCGAGTCTCCCTATAAGCCAGATCCCGTTCCAGAGGAGATCGACGGCAACCGGACGCCGTTGACGCCTATGCGCAAGGCGATCGCCGAGCACATGCTCGCCAGCAGGGCGACATCCGCCCACTGCACGACGATCGTCGAGGTCGACATGTCGCGGGTTGCGGCGCGCCGGGCCGAGCTCAAGAGCAAGGCCGCCGGCAAACCGGTGCCCACCTATCTCGCGTTCGTCGCACGTGCGACGGTCAGCGCGCTCGAGGAGTTCCCGGTGCTGAACGCGTCACTCGAGGGCGATGAGATCGTCCACCACGACGACGTCAACCTCGGAATCGCGGTCGCACTCGACGCCGGGCTGATCGTGCCGGTGGTTTCGCGTGCGCAGACGCTCAGCGTGCAGGGGCTGGCGGAGTCGATCGCCGACCTGGCGGACCGCGCGCGCAGCAAGCGCCTCGATCCGGACGACGTCCATGGAGGCACGTTCACGATCACCAACCCCGGGCAGTTCGGGGCGGTGCTCGCGACCCCAATCATCAACCAGCCACAGGTGGCGATCCTCGACCTCGAGGCGATCGTCAAGCGCCCGGTCGTGGTTGAGGGACCCGACGGGGATTCGATTGCGATCAGGCCGATGACCTACCTGTGCATGTCCTGGGATCACCGGGTGCTGGACGGGGCCGATGCCGCCCGCTTTCTCTCCAGCGTCAAGCGGCGGCTCGAAGGGGGCGAGTACGAATGAACGTGATCGAACGCGTCCGCGGTCGCGCTCGTCCGTCGCTCGCCCCCGCCCCGGCCCGTGTGGTGCTCGACCACGAGGAGGTGGTCGTCCGCCGCGGCGAGCGCAGCGGGGCCGACATGATCGTCGCCATCCACTCCACGACGCTCGGTCCCGCGCTGGGCGGCCTGCGGATGTGGTCATACGACGCTGGCCTCGATGCCCTGGGCGATGCGCTGCGGCTGTCGGCCGGGATGACCTACAAGGCCGCCGCGGCCGGGCTCAACCTCGGTGGCGGCAAGGGAGTGATCCGCGCGCCCGCCGGCAGCGGCGCGCTCGACCCGCAGCTGAGGGAGGCGATGCTGCTCGACTTCGGCGACCTTGTCGAGTCTCTCGACGGTCGCTACATCACGGCCGAGGACGTAGGGACCGGCACAGAGGACATGACCGTTATCCACGGCGTTACGTCCCACGTCACCGGGCTGCCGCCGGAGGACGGCGGTAGCGGCGACCCGAGCCCCTTCACCGCCATGGGAGTCGAGGCCGCGATCCGTGCCTGCGTCGCCTACCGGCGCGGCGCGCCGGATCTCGACGGGCTGAGGATCGTCGTCATCGGCCTCGGCCACGTCGGGTCCAGGCTTGCTGCACGGCTCGCGACTGCCGGAGCGAAGCTCACCGTCGCCGACGCAGACCCCGCCAAGCGTGCGCTCGCGCACCAGCTCGGCGCGCGCTGGGTCGAGCCTGACGAGGCGATGCGAACGCGCTGCGACGTGCTCGCACCGTGCGCCCTCGGAGGCGTGATCGACGAGTCGTCGCTATCGCTGCTCGGCGCCGGGATCGTCTGCGGAGCCGCCAACAACCAGCTGGCTCACGAGGGCCTTGCCGAGCGGTTGGCCGAACGCGGCATCATCTACGCGCCCGACTTCATCGCGAACGCGGGCGGGCTGGTCAACGTCTATCGCGAGCACCGTGGCCTTGACGAGGACTGGGCTCGCGAGCACGCCGCCGGGATCGAGGACACGATGGCGAGGATCCTCGCGATCAGCGAGGACCGCCGGATCGTGCCACTCACCGCGGCGTATGAGCTCGCGCGCGAGCGGCTCGAGCACGCCGTGGTGCGAAACTAGGTTGGTGCCCGAGCTACGTGTGATTCGTGCGGGCCTCGTCGGCTACGAGGAGGCGGCGCGGCTGCAGCAAGCGATCGCCGCCGATCGCGCGGCGGGGGACGTGCCGGACACGCTCTTGCTGCTGGAGCATCCGCCGGTCTACACGCGCGGGCGTCGCACCACGGCCGACGAGTTGCCGATGGGCGAGGACTGGTACCGGATGCAGGGCATCGAGATCGTCGACACCGACCGCGGCGGTCGGCTGACCTATCACGGGCCGGGGCAGCTGGTCGCCTACCCGATCATGCATCTCGCCGGGATGAGCGTTCCGGACTTCGTCAGCAGCATGGAGGCGGCGATGATCGCCGCGCTGGCCGACCACGGCGTCGAGGCCCGGCTCTTTGACGGCCTCACCGGCGTCTGGGTCGGCAACGAGCCGCCGCCGGCCGGTGACGCACGCAAGATCGGCTCGATCGGGATTCACATCCACAAGGGCATCAGCACGCACGGGCTCGCGATCAACGTCAACAACGACCTTCAGCCCTTCGAGTGGGCCGTCCCATGCGGAATCGAGGCGTGCCGGATGACCTCGCTAGGCCGCGAGCTCGGCGCTGAGCAGGACCTCGACGCGTTCGCCACCACGGTCGCCACGCGTCTCGGCGAGGTCTACGGACGCGAGCCGGTCGAGGCGTCACTAAGTTTGAGTCAGGCATGAGCGATACCGCAGAACGCATCCACGTCACCAGGTCCCGCGCCAATCCCGGCGGGGCGACTGACATCGAGGGGTTGCCGTTTCGCCAGCGCAAGCCGAGCTGGCTGAAGGTGCCGCCGCCCGGCGGGACGACCTACCGCAAGCTGAAGAAGTCGATCGAGGCCGACAACCTCCACACGGTCTGCGAGGAGGCCAACTGCCCCAACATCGGCGAGTGCTGGGAGCGCGGCACGGCGACGTTCATGATCCTCGGCGACGTGTGCACCCGCCGCTGCGGTTTTTGCAACGTCCAGACGGGGGTGCCGACCTGGAACGACCCGCTCGAGCCGCTTCGAGTCGCGACGCAGGTGAAGAAGATGGACCTGCGCCACGCCGTGATCACGTCGGTCGATCGCGACGACCTTCCGGACTACGGCGCATCGGCGTTCGTCGGGGTCGTCCGCTCGATCCGGATGATGGCTCCTGAGTGCACGGTCGAGCTGCTCACGCCGGACTTCCGCGGTCAGGAGATGCCGCTGGCGAAGGTGATCCACGAGCGCCCCGACGTCTTCAACCACAACGTCGAGACGGTCCCGCGCCTTTACCCACGGGCACGACGCGGCTCGAATTTCCTGCGCTCATGCCGCGTGCTGCGACTGGCGAAGGAGATGGGCGGCGAGGAGGTCGTCACCAAGTCCGGACTCATGGTCGGTCTCGGCGAGAGCTTTGACGAGATGGTGGAGACGTTCGGCGTCCTTCGCGAACACGGCGTTCAGATCCTCACCGTCGGTCAGTACCTGCGGCCGACCGAGCGCCACCTGCCGGTCGTGCGCTACTGGGAGCCGGAGGAGTTCGACCGGCTCCGCGACGCCGCGCTCGAGCTCGGCTTCGAGTCGGTCGCCGCCGGCCCGCTGGTGCGCAGCTCGTACCACGCGGACGAGGCTGCGGCCGAGGTGGCCGCCGCGCGCGCTGCCTGACCGGCTCTTTGGTCAGCACTCCCTGCCGAAACTCGGCGTACGCCCGCGGGTTTGTTGGGCATGTCGGCCCGGAGACTGAAGCTCGCCCTCGCGGCGATCGCGACGGCGATCGTGCTCCTCCCAGCGGCAGCCGGCGGCGATGAACCGGGCGAGCCTGAGCCGCTGACGATCGGCGTCGTCCCACAGCGCCCGTACGGCGACAGCGACACCAGGAAGATGACCGCTGCGGGCATCGAGTCGATGCGGGTGTGGCTCTCGTGGGCGCAGATCGAGCCCAACCAGGGAGTCCTCGACTGGAGCGTGGCCGACGCCACTGTTGCGGCCAACGCGAAGGCGGGTTTGACGACCTTGCCGTTTCTGTTCGGCACCCCGGCGTGGGCAGCGCGGTTGGATGGCTGGTCGTGCGACCTCGACAGCTGCATCTCGCTGGCACCACGCAGCGATACGACCCGGAAGGAGTTCGGCGAGTTCGCGGCGGCGGTCGCGCGCCGTTACGGACCGGGCGGCACGTTCTGGCGTGAGCACCGCGAGCTCGATCCCGCTCCGATCGAGGTGTGGCAGATCTGGAACGAGCCGAACCTCTCGTCGTTTTACGGTCCGTCGGTCGACCCGGTCGGATACGGAGCGCTGGTCCAGGCGGTGGCTCCCCAGATCCGCGCGGTTGATCCGGATGCCGAGATCGTCCTCGGCGGACTCACGGGAACGAAGTCCAACGAGAAGCGGATGAGTTCGGCGACGTTTCTCAACGAGCTCTACACCGTCCCGAACGTCGCCGCCGCGTTCGACGGAATTGCCGTCCACCCCTACAACCGCAAGGTCCGGGGCGCCCTTGATCAGGTCGAGACGGTTCGCGACATCGCCTATGCCCACGGCGACTATGCCGGCCTGTGGGTTACCGAGTTCGGCTGGGCGTCGGCCGGCAAGCGGCGGTGGGGACTGGTGAAGAGCCCGGCCGGACAGGCGCGACTGCTGACGCTCGCGCTCGACCAACTGGAGGCGAACGCTGAGGCCTGGGACATCCGCGCCGCGTACGTCTACGCGTGGCGCGACACCGATCGCGGCGCGGGAGTTTGCGGATGGTGCCCGTGGTCGGGCTTGCTCGATCGCCTTGGGCGGGAGAAACCCGCCTACACGGCCCTTCAGGAGTTCACCGGCGACAACTAGTCGACGCGGCGAAGCGCAGCCGGTCGGCGGGCGATCTCCTTGCCGGATGACTCGATACGGACGACATACCTCGGGTCCTTCGGCGAGGCAGCGGCAACCTGGCCCCCGACCTCGACGCGTTTGGTCAGGCGCCGGCGGATGCGGCCTCTGATCGTCGTGCCGCGGTAGTTCCACTCAACGCGGTCGCCTCGCTTGAACTCATTTGCCATGACGCTCCTTTGCTCGGTCTCGGAGTTCCAAGCCCCCCGCGGACACGAGCGCCCCCGGCGCGGTCGGGCTAGGCCGAGGCCTTGGCCTCCGCCGCGCGGACGTCCGGCTCGGCCGCGTGGCGGGCGGCGAGTGGGTTGAAGCCGGTGAGGAGACTGGCGATAACCAGGGCCAGAGCGCCGATCAGCAGTCCGGCAAAGTCGTCGACGATGTAGTGCCAACCGAGGTACACGGTGGCGACGAACGTCAGGCCGAGCCAGATCCAGAGAGCGATCTTCATGCCCCGACTCAGGTTGAGGATGTAGGCCGCAAGCAGGGCCGTGAAGCTCATCGCGATGTGCAGGGACGCAAAGGCGGCGATCGCCTGCGGCGTACCGGTGGCCGGGTTCGCGAGAAAGGCCACGCGGTCATCCATCAGCAGCTCCTGCAGCCGGGTGACCTCCGTGTGGGGCAGATCCGAAAACCAGCTGGGATAGAAGTAGATCGGTCCCAGCGCCGGCAGCAGGAAGTAGCTGACCATGCCGAGCACCCAGTTGACGCACATGGCGGTCGCGTAGAAGAGGCTGAGCTGTAGTCGTTCGACGAAGACCAGCGCGAGCCCGAGCGACAGCGGCAGGAAGACGATGAACGCGATGTAGAAGGTCGAGAGGAAGTGGGCCGCGAACCCGGTCCCAAGCGCGTCGTGCAGAAGGGCCGCCGGGTCGTGGTTGAAGAAGAGAAAGCGGTCGGCATCGGCCAGCTGAGTGTCGAAGAGGTCGCCGGGACGAAGCAGCGGCAGCGACGCCTTGAGGTTGCGGTACGCGAGGTAGGTGACGTAGAAGGCGACGATCGTCAGCGCGACCACGCCGCAGCGCTTGAGCGTCCAGCGCTCGCGCCTGATCGCCGCGAGCTCACTCCTCGGGGGCCACCGCATGCCGGTGCGACGCCGGGCGCGCAGGTAGACGTCAAGAAGCACCAGGAGGGCAACGCCTGCCCAAACCTCGACGACGTAGAGGGCGGCCACGTGGTCGGGATCCCGGAATGTGAAGCCCGCTTCGGAGGTGGCGATCAGGGCGGCCACCACCGTCACCACGGCGACCAGCGGAGCCGCCAGGATCAGCCTCCATCCAACATCTCGATCGCTCGACATGGGGCGGAAGCCTAGGTTCTCCGGGCCGAAGTACGTGCAGACGGTGGCCCGTCGGCGTCGAGTTTCAGGTGTTCGATTAGCCTCCTCAGTCCAGTCGGCCTGCTAGCACACCGTGCCAACGTGCACGTTTCTGCCTCGTGACCAACTCACTCTCGTCCACGCACCGTCGCCATCTCGACCCGGATACCGCGGCTGAAGACATCAGTCCGCGTCAATTTCTCGTCCCGTTGGCGATCGGGATTCCCTCGATCCTGCTCATGCTGGCAGTGGCAGGAATCGAAGGGCTGCCCATCCGCGACCCCGACGCGCGCTACGTCAAATCGCCGCTGGCGCTGATCGGCCTGATCGTCGCTGTCTTCGTCCTGCTCGATGTCATCCCGCGCGCTGTCCGGCAGGCGCGCTCGTCGGACATGCGGGTAACGGAGGCGTTTGCTCGCCTCTTCTCAGAGCGCTGGTGGGGACGGCGCGGGCTAATCGTCTTTGTATGCATCATCGGCTTCTACGCGACGTACCTCTCGTACCGGAACCTCAAGAGCTTCCTGCCGTTCGTCACGGATGGCACCCTCAAGGACGGAGCGCTGCTGGACCTCGACGCGGCGGTGATGTTCGGGAGCCAGCCGGCGACACTGCTGCACGACCTGCTCGGCACGGGGATATCGGCTGAAGCGCTGTCCGCGGTGTACCTGCTCTTCTTGACGTTCGTTCCCGTGTCGCTTGGTGTGGCGCTGGTGTGGTCGTCGCGGGTTGCCGCCGGCCTCTGGTACGTGAGCTCGCTCACGATCGTCTGGATGCTGGGCGTCTTCAGCTACTACCTGGTGCCGAGCCTCGGTCCGATCTACGCGCGCCCAGGCTTATTCACCGACCTCCCGACCACCGGGGTGTCCGAGCTCCAGGTGTCGTTGCTTGAACATCGCCAGGAGGTGCTGGCGAATCCGCACGCGACGGATGCCGTCCAGAGCATCGCCGGCTTTGCATCGCTGCACATCGCCGTCCTTCTTACAGCCGCGCTCGTAGCGCAGTTCACGGGGGCTCCACGACCACTGCGCATCGGTCTCTGGATATACGTCGGCCTGACGTCAATCGCGACGATCTACTTCGGCTGGCACTACCTGAGCGACGATGTCGCGGGCGTTGTGATCGCGTTTGCCGGCGTGTATGCAGGCGGAGTTCTTGTCGGCTTTCGCCCGTTTCCCTTCGGTGGGAGCCTTTCGCAGAACCAAGCCTCGCGGGTTCCAGCCGCCGAACGGGATGGGTTATCCGGAGGATGAGCCAGATCAACGTTCCGAACGTGCTGACCGGTGGACGCATCCTGCTAGCGCCTGCGCTTGCGCTCGCCATGCAGCCCCATGTCGAAGCCTCGATCGCGGCGCTCATCTTCGCCGTGGGGATGACGACCGACTTCGCCGACGGCTACATCGCACGGTCGCGGGGGCTCGTGACGAAGTTCGGGACGCTCGCCGACCCGATCGCGGACAAGCTCTTTGTCGGTACGGCGCTCGTTGGCCTCGCGGCGACGAACCGAATCGCGACCTGGGTGGTGTTGACGATTTTCGCCCGCGAGTTGTTCGTGACCGGGATGCGCTTGGTGGCGCAACGGCAGGGCGTGACCATTCCCGCGAATTGGCTGGGCAAGGCGAAGACCGTGATTCAGGCGTTCGTCGTCTTCGTACTACTCGTCGCCAGTCCCGGTGCCCTCGCCACGCAGGTCCTCGTCTATGTGATGGTCGCCGTGACGATCGTCTCGGGTCTCGTCTACGTCCACGGCTACATGCGCGGGCGCAGGGTTGAAGTGCGCCGAGTGGCCCCCGCGCCCGCCGTTGGCGCGCGGGCGACCGCCGGCTGACGCCGGGCGGATTCGCCGGAGCGCCGTCGCGCCGCCAATAGGCTTGACGTCCGTTGATCCCGCTCAAGGACGACATCCGGAGTCCGCGGCCGCCGATCGCGACGGTCTCACTGATCGTGATCCTGATCGGGCTTGCCGTCTCGGGATGGCAGCCGGACCTCGAAGCGCTTGCTTGGCCGCTTGCCGCCCTGATCGCCGCGGTGCTGACGGCGGGGATCATTCAGCTCGCCGTCAACGCGCTGTTTCTCTGGCTGTTCGGCAAGAGCGTCGAGGGCTCGACCGGCGCCGGCGGGCTCGTTGGCATCTACGCGCTTGGGGCGCTGGTGGCCGCGGCCGCCGCCGAGCTGCTGGGTGACGCATCCGTCGTGGCGACCGGTGGCGCCGGAGCCGTGGCCGCGGTGATCGCGGCGCATTGCGTGCTGCACCCGCGGGCGCGGATCGTGTGCTTCGTGCTGATCCCGTTCTTTTTCACCTTCGTGTTGTTGCCTGCCTTCGCGCTCGCAGCTGTCTGGCTCGGGCTGCAGGCGATCCCGGCGATTGGCGATACGGCCGGTGGGGCGTTCCCGGGCGACCCCGGGGTTTCGGTCGCGATGCTCGTGGGTGGGCTGGCGAGCGGCGCTGCCGCTGCCGCGCTGATTCGCTCGCGTGGGCTCGCGCGCGTTGAGTCTGGGCAGCCGGCCTTCTGACATGGACCCCGGGATTCGCGACGCGATCCTCATCGGCGGATTGATCTTCGTCGGACTGTTCGCTGCGATGACCGTCTCCGTAGTGCTCGAGGACGGCATCAACGTGCTGACCGTCGCCGCGGGGGTGATCGTCGTGTTGCTGGCGCTCCCGCTGATCGGCTCTCTGCGCAACCCGCCGAAGTAGGCTGACCGCGTGGCGCTGCCCCCAGGGCCGCGGGCGCCCGCGGCCGTCAACACCGCCCGGTTCGCGCTGCAGGCCGCTGGAAACCCTCTTCGGATGGCAGCGCAAGTTCGGCGACGTTTTCACGGTGCCGCTGCTCGTATTTGGAAAGGGCGTGTACGTCGCCGATCCGAATGCGATCCGCGAGCTGTTCACCGGCGACCAGTCCGATCTGCATGCCGGGGAGGCGAACGCGCCGTTCGCCGCCGCGCTGGGCGATCACTCGGTTCTGGTCCTCGATGGACCCGAGCATCTGCGACAGCGGCGCCTGCTGCTGCCCCCGTTCAACGGAGCGAGGGTCCGGGAGATGAGGCCGATGATCCACGAGGTAGCCGAAGCGGAGGTGGCTCGCTGGCCGGTCGGCTCGACATTTGCGATTCGGGAGCGGATGCGCGCGCTCACCTTCGAGGTGATCTGCCGCGCGGTGTTCGGCGTCTATGAGCCGGAGCGGGTCGCGCGCCTGCGCAAGACGATGCTCGCGGTCGTCGACCTCGGGCCGCTGACGTTCACGCCGGAGTGGGTTCGCAAGGACCTCGGGCGCTACAGCCTTGGCGGCCTGATCAAACGTCGTCTCGAGGCGAACGACACGTTGCTCTACGAGGAGATCGCGCGGCGCCGGCAGGAGCCCGATCTGGAGGAGCGCACCGACGTTCTGTCGCTGTTGATGCGCGCCCGCGACGAGGATGGGCGGCCGATGACGGATGTCGAGCTGCGCGACGAGCTGATGACGATGCTTGCCGCGGGCCACGAGACGACGTCGACGGGGCTTGCCTGGGCGTTCGATCTGCTGCTCCACAATCGCCGCGTGCTCGACCGGCTTCGCGATGAGCTGGCCGGTGGTGAGGGCGATGCCTACCTCGATGCGGTAGTCACCGAGACGCTGCGGATTCGGCCCGTGATCGACGCGGTGGAGCGCACGCTCAAGGCACCGCGCACGGTCGCTGGCTGGGATCTGCCTGGGGGTGTGCGTGTCTATCCCGGGATCGCGCTCGTCCACCACCGTGCCGACCTCTATCCACGCCCAGGTGAGTTCCGCCCGGAGCGCTTCCTCGAAGAGGGCGCCGAGTCGTACTCGTGGCTGCCCTTCGGCGGCGGCATCCGCCGCTGTGTTGGCGCTGCGCTCGCGCAGGCGGAGATGGCGGAAGTGCTGCGGGTTGTGCTCGAGCACGTCGACCTCACGGCGGCGCGACCCGAGCTCGATCGGGTGGTGCTCCGGGGGATCACGCTCGCGCCGAAGCATGGGGCTGAGGTGCGCGTAGTCTCGCGGCGGCGCGCTCAGGACGCGCGCGACAGCCGCATGCCGATCGCGAGCCCGACGCCGAGCGGCGCGACGATGCAGACCGAGCCGGTAGAGCCAGGCGAGCAGCGAGTCGACCGGCTCCGAGCCGGCGAAGAAGTCGACTTCGATCTCGGTCACGGACGGATCGGAGGTGCCAACGCAACGCGCACCGTCGGGCACTGGGTCGGAGTATCGGCCCGACTCGGACGCGAGACCGGTGAACTCCTGGCCGATCTCCTCACACGCGTCGCGCCCCTGCGGCTCGAACAGCACCTGGCGCGAATCACGATCAGCGCGCCCGCGATCGCGAGGCCGACAACGATCGCAACCCCCCATGCGCGGCCCGGACTTGACCCTGCGCTGCTCAGGCGGTGGAAACTATTCGACCTTGTGGCGGAGTCACTCTAAAATCTGGGCAACGGGGCCATAGCTCAGTTGGGAGAGCGCTTCCCTTGCACGGAAGAGGCCGCCGGTTCGAGCCCGGCTGGCTCCATTAGTCCACCGAAGTCGGTGTAGTCCTCTGCCGAGCGGATGCCTGAGCGCTGATTGTTCAGTGTCGGAGTTAGGCGTAGGTGCAGAATTCTCCGCCCGGTCCCGAGCTCGCTGGCTGGAACGTAGAAGCATCGATCTGACGGATGGTGGTAGATCCCGATCCAGTCGATCGTCGCGGCCGTGTATTGCTTCGTTTGGCGGATGCGTCCGTTCGTCAGCGAGTGGGACTGGCATCTGACCACAACGATGTCGGGGCTCGAGCCGGAGTACTTCACCTGCACTCGCTCAAGCCGATTCCCCTGGGATGCGATTAGGTCGAAGTCGGAGTTCTCCCCCCACGGCACCGCGATGTCCCAGCCGCGCTTTGCCAGGTCGGCCGCGACTATCAGCTCCGCCAGGTCCCCCTTTTCCTTGAGCGGCGCCATGGCTCAGACGGGGAAACCGTCCTCCCCGAGTCCCTCAGGCTCGTCCGGGTCGACGATGATCGCCACCTTCTGCTCGTGCCAGAGGCAGACGATGCCGCCGCTCTCGTGGGGCAGGACCTCGTCGGGCTGGGGCAGGTCGCCACGTTCGAGCAGGTCGCGCATCGCGACCTCCATCGCCAGCCGGTCGGGCTCCTCGTCCACGCCACCAACCGTGCACGAGGCGGGCGCGCACGTGGCGCGCAGGATGTGTCGATTTAGCGACGGTGCCTAGGGCGACGTGAGCGTGGCTACGAGCGGGATGCACTCCTTGCCCCGGGCCTTGAGGTCGAACGTGACCTCGGTCCCTGAGCGGATGCTCTTACGGGTGATCAAAAAGCGCCCGTCCTTCTCGGTCTTGATCTTGCCGAGCACCTGATGGCGTGTGCTGATCTTGACCGAGCGCCCCTTGACGCAGTCAGGATCGGTCGAGCTGACCCGCCCGGAGAACTCCGACAGGCCCGTGGTCAGCGCCTTTACCTTCGCGTTGAGGTTCTGCGGCTGCTCAGCGAGCGCCGGAACCGCAACCACCAGCGACAGAGCAGCGACGGTCGCGAGAACCGGTAAACGGCTTGATCTGGCCAACGTCCTGCCTCCGTGCATGCCCCGAATCTACAGCCGGGCGGCCAAATTGGCGCCGCCTGATTGGGTGTGCGAGCATCGGGAGGTCTCTACAGGAGGAACGATGAGCGAGAGCGAAGCCAGCGTCGCGGTCGGTGACCGAACCGACACGGACAAGTCCCCCGAGGTCGCCGACAGCGCGAACGGCGCAGCAGCGCGACCCGCGGAGACGTCGAACCTCGACATCGTCCGCCACTATTTCGACCTCGCCGCCGACCACCTCAAGCTTCCCGACGACATCCGCGTCGTCTTCTGGACCCCGTACCGCGAGGTCACCGTCCAGATCCCGGTCAAGCTCTCGGATGGCAAGACCCACGTCTTCTCGGGCTATCGCATTCAGCACAACGGCGCCCGCGGCCCGTACAAGGGCGGCATCCGCTTCCACCCCGAGGTCGACGTGGACGAGGTCCGCGCCCTCGCCTCGCTGATGACCTGGAAGACCGCCGTCGCCGGGGTCCCGTTCGGCGGTGCCAAGGGCGGCGTCAACTGCCCCACCGACACACTCGAGCCCGCCGAACTCCAGAAGATCGCCCGTTCGTTCATGGACAAGATCGAGAAGGTGCTCGGACCCACTCGCGACATCCCCGCCCCCGACGTCGGCACGAACGCTCAGGTGATGGCCTGGTTCATGGACGAGTACGGCAAGCTCCACGGCCACACGCCGGCGATCGTCACCGGCAAGCCGATCTCACTCGAAGGCTCGTTCGGACGCGAGGCCGCGACCGGTCGCGGCTGCGTCTACATGTTTCGCGAGGCAGCGCCGTCCATCGGCCTCAGCCCGGGCGACACGACCTTCGTCGTCCAGGGCTACGGCAACGTCGGCTCGTGGGCTGCCCGGATCATGCAGCAGCTCGGGGCGAAGATGGTTGCCGTCTCCGACGCGCACGGCGCGGTTCGCAACGACGACGGCATCGACGCCAATCAGCTCCAGGAGCACATCGCCGGAGGCGGCGTCCTCACCGAGTTCGAGGGCACCGAGGAGATCGCGCCAGACGACCTCGTCGCGGTCCCCTGCGACGTCTTCATCCCGGCGGCGCTCGGCGGCATGATCCACGAGGGCAACGCCGACCGGATGGAATGCAAGATGGTCATCGAGGGCGCCAACAGCCCGACAACGCCCGCAGCCGACCAGATTCTCCGCGACAAGGGCACGTACATCATTCCCGACGTGATGGCGAACGCCGGCGGTGTCGTCGCCTCCTACTTCGAGTGGGTCCAGAACCTCCAGCACTTCCGCTGGGAGGAGCGCGAGGTCAACGACAAGCTCGGGACCATCATGCGCCGCTCCTTCCGCGAGGTCTCCGGCCGCGCCAAGGAGGAGAAGCTCGACCTCCGCGAGGCCGCCTACCTGGTCGGCATCGAACGCGTCGTCGAGGCCGCGAAGACGCGCGGCTACATCACCACGTAGCCGCGTTGCAGCTCAGGCTCGCGCGGTTTAGGGTCAAGGCATGGCACACCGAATCGCGTTGCTCGCGGCACTGAGTGCGCTCGTCGCGCTGCCCACCGCCGCGCACGCCACCTTCCCCGGGACGAACGGCAGGATCGCGTACGAGGGCCCAGGTCTCTCTGGCGTCTCGAACTCGAGCATCTTCTCGATGAACCCCGACGGGGGGGCCAAGACGAACCTCACCCCGAGCCCTGGAAAGGGAACGGCGCGTCGCGGCGCGTCGGTCGGAAGCACGGACCCCTCATATTCGGCCGACGGTCGCAAGATCGTGTTCGAGCGCGTCGCTCAGGGATCCTTTGGTCAGGACATCTGGGTCATGAACGCGGACGGCACGGGCGCGACCAACCTGACCAACACCACCACCACTCGCGAGCTGGAACCAGCGTTCTCCCCCGACGGGTCGAAGATCGTCTTCCTCCGTGATCCCGAAAACGGCGATAACCAACTCTTTGTGATGAACGCGGACGGCACCGGCGCGAGCCTGCTCGGCGGCACGGGAGGCTTGACGTTTCCCGAGAGCCCGGAGTTCTCGCCGGACGGGTCGAAGATCGCCTTCGACGCGACGGCTCCGCCCGCGACCGAGTCGGACGTCTTCACGATCGGTGCGAACGGGCAGGGCCTTTCCAACCTGACATCGGCCGTCGCCGGCTCGAGTGGCGAGCCCAGCTGGGCACCCGACGGAACCCGGATCGCCTTCACGAACCGGCCCGCATCCCCCGGCGACCCGAACATCCTCGTAATCGGCGCCGACGGTGGCGCGACAACAGACCTCACCGGCAGCGTGACCGGAGCATCGCTCGACAACCCTGTGTTCTCTCCGGACGGCACCCTGATCGCGTACAACCGAGACGACGGGTCGGACGGCAACTCCGACATCTTTACGATGCGCTCGAGCGACGGGCTGCAGCAGACGAACATCACCTCCGACACGTTGTCCGAGGACGACCACCCGAACTGGGGCCCGGTCCCGGTCGCCGAGCCGCCACCAACCGCCGACCAGACGCCGCCCGAGACCTTGATCGTCAAGACGCCGCTGGACTCGGAGAAGGCGAAGGCGAAGCTGAAGTTCACCTCGAACGAACCGGGGTCCACCTTCGAGTGCGCGCTCAAGGGAAAGGGAGTCGACAAGGCCCTGAAGCAGTTCAGGCCGTGCGACAGCGGCAAGGTCAAGTACAAGAACCTCGAACCCGGAAAGAAGAAGTTCAAGGTCCGGGCGACTGACGCTGACGGCAACGTCGATCCCACTCCCGCAAAGGCGAAGTGGAAGGTGCTCGACTAGTTAGAAGTCGAAGTCCTTCGGCGAGCCCTGCTCGAACCAGAGCTCGTCGTCCTCGGGCTTCTCGCGCAGGAACTCCGGAGTCTCCTCCAGCAGGTCCTCGCCGTCCTCGTCCTCTTCACCCTCGTCCCGATCGGCAAGCTGCTCGTCCTCGCCGGTGAAGGGCTCCTCAGCGATCTCGCCCTCGACGACCTCAACGTCGCCCGTCTCCTCGATCGCTCCCTCGAAGTGGTGCTCGACCGTGTCAAACGACTCGATCGGCGGCTGCTCGCGAGTAGGCGTCGGCGTCGGCTCCGTCGCGGCGGGCTCGGGCTCGTCGAGCTCTAGGTCCAGGTCGAGATCAAGGTCGTCGTCGGCCGCGATCGCGGACTCCCCGGTTCCCTCCTCAGCGGGTGGATCGACGATCGCTCGCAACTCTCGTGCCAGCGGAACTGCCGCGTCGGGAAGCTCTTCGTCGGGGAGCATCTCGGGCTCGGGCGGCGCGGGTTCGGGCTGCGGCGCGGGCTCCGGCTCGACTGCATGCGGCGGCTCGGGAGGGACCTCGACTGCGTCCTCAACGGTCGCGTCCAGAACGGCCGTCTCATCGGCCGCTACAGGCGCTTCGGACACCGCGCTCGCCTCCGGCGCGCTCCTCCGGTTCCGCCGCGTCGAACGGGGCCTCAACGCTGGCGCTCTCATCAGTTAGCGGCTGTTCGGGAAAGTCCGGCTCGCCCGGTCGGGTAGCGGGCCCGAAGGCCTCCCCCTCAAGCCGCGCAAGCTCATCCTCCTCGGCGCCCAAGCGGCGCTTCAGGTCAAGGTGCTCGCGGATCGCATCGTCAAGAATTCCCATGGCTATGCGGAGTCAGGAAGGTTACCGGCACGAGGTCGGGCCGGTCGCGCAGAGATTGCCGCACGCGCGGTCGCCGCTACTTTCGCCACCAGCGCCCCGGACCCTTCGCCTGTGACCCGGCTCCTGCCTCAATCTTCGTTGCGTTCGCCCGGGCGACGACGACTCGGTTCTTCCCGCCGCGCTTTGCGTCGTACAGCGCCCCATCGGCAGCGCCGATCAGCTTGCGCACATCAACGCCGGCGCCCGACTGTGTCGCCAGACCGATGCTCGCGGTGACCGAAATCTCCCCGGACCCGTCCACCAGGTCGACGGCGGTCGCCTCGATTCGCTCGCGAATTCGTTCGGCGAGTTCGAGTGCGCCCTGCTCGTCGGTCTCCGGCAGCGCGACGACGAACTCCTCCCCGCCGTAGCGGGCCGGCTGGTCGATTCCACGCGACTCCTCGCGCAGGATGCGGCCGATCGTCCACAGCACGGCGTCGCCCTGCGGGTGACCGTAGTTGTCGTTGACGGACTTGAAATCGTCGAGGTCGAGGATCAGCAGGGAGAGATCGAGCCCGAAGCGGACCGCGCGCGCGGCCTCGCGGTCGATCTGCTCGCGGAAGGCGCGGTTGTTGGCGAGCTCGGTGAGGTCGTCGGTCACCGCCTGCTCGGAGACGAGCTCGTGCAGGGCGATGTTCTCCACCGACGCGGCCGCCTGTCCGACGAGGTAGAGGAACACCTCCCGCTCGGCGGGCGTGAACGGCCTTCCCGCCCGGCCCACCGTCATCGTCCCGACGGGGTCCCCTCCGGTGCTGATCTGACCGAGTCGCGTCGCGAACGCGAACGCGTCGCCGTCGACCACCTCAACCGGCTCCGACTCGATGAGCGCTCGGCGCTGGGCCTCGAGCGTTGCCTCGTGCACCGGCCCGCTTGCCTTACCGGTCTCAGCCTCGGAGCCGAGGTGGCCGCTGAGGACGACGAGCCCGTAATCGGCGTCGCAGGCGCCAACCGCCGTCTCGACCAGGATCCCGAGCAGTGCCTGGCGGTCAAGGCCGGAAGCGAACGCGTCACCGATCCTGCGAACCGAGTCCTCGATCTCAAGCCGCTGTCGGCGCAACTGATCCATCTGCTGGCCAAGGCGATCGCTCATCTTGTTGAACTCCTGCGCGAGCTCAGCCATCTCGTCGTTGCCGGCGACTGGGACCTTCTGGGAGAAGTCGCCGGAGCCGATGCGTCTGGCAGCCTCGAGCATCTCGCGGACGTAGCCCTGAAGGGATCGCAGGATCGGAATGACCGCGAGGACCGCAAGCACGAAGAACGCCAGGAGCGCGATCGCGATGATCGGCCGTGAGGCGAAGAAGCCGCCGTCACCGGCCGGTGCTAGAAGCCCCACGCGCAGCTGCTCGGATCCCAACGGCTCCGTCGCCGCAAGCCTGAAATCGGCTCCATCCTGCTCGAAGTCGGTGGTCTCGCCGCTGTCGGGCAGGGACTCCGGGGCGATCGTCAGCGAACCCCGGATCTGCCCGTCCGGGCCGATCAGCACCGCGTCCTGGCCGCTCGCCGACTCAACGAGCTCGACGTACTCGTCGGCGGTCGTCGTCGAGACGGTGATCGTCCCAACCTCGGAGTCGGAATCGTCGACCAGCCGCACCGTGCTCTTTGCCACCGAATCCCCGGGGCCGGCGGTCGCGTTCAATCCCCCGCTCGCCGCAAGCTCGACAGAGTCAATGCCGCCCCCTACCAGCGACTTCGCGAGCGCGGAGAGCTCGGACTCGCCACTCTCGAGCGCCGCCATCGCGCTCGGCTGCGCTGCCAAGGAGCGCGCCACTCTTTCCGCAGCCGTCCGCGACTCGGCCTGAGTGCGCTCGTAAAGGGTCGTCGCCGCCCGCAGCCCCGCATCGAGCCGGGCGTCGGTCTTGCCGTCAGCCGAGTCGGACGCGACCTGCGCGACGACGACCGCCAGTGCCACCATCGGCAGCACAACGATCAGCACGAAGAACAGCGTCAGGCGTAGGCGAAAACTCAAGTCCACAAGCTTAAATCGGCCGCTCGTCCGGCTTCAATGAGCACGTTTCCTTGCGAGCCACCACCCAGGGCCAGCGCTAGACTCGCGCCACACGGGGCTATAGCTCAGTTGGGAGAGCGCCTGGTTCGCAATCAGGAGGTCGCCGGTTCGAGCCCGGCTAGCTCCATTTAGGGAAAGCTCCCGCTAATGCGAGGGTTCTCCCTCGGGAAGGTCTGGACGGTTGGCCCTTGTACATCATCGACCTCGCTCTTAGTCCGCAGGGAAGCGCAACCGTCCGCGACATACTGCGCGGGCGATGTCGCAGGAGTTGACAGCGGGGATTTCGCCGAACAGCCGTCGCCCGTTTTCGGACCAAGTCCTGGTTCGCCTTCCGTTCTTGGTCGACCTGCTCGCCGCCTCCGCAACGAGGCTGACCCCCGGGGCCCCGTTGCGGCGGCGATTCCTGAAGGAGGTGTTTCGCGTGGCGTGGGGCGGAATTAACCGTGGCGACTTCGAGCCCGCGCTCCTCACCTACGAGCGTGATGTGGAGGTACGCGTGTTCGGAGCGGCTGGCGTTGGGCTCGCCGAGAGCTACTCCGGGAACGGGGCTGGCTCGACCTCTTCCGCGATATGTTCGAGAGCTTCGGCGAGACGCGTTTCGAGGTGCGCCGGGTACTTGACGGCGGAGACCGCCTGGTGGTCGAGATGGCATTCACCGGAAGCGGCAAGATCAGCGGCGCTCCCGTGGAGGTGTCCACGAGCAACGTCTACTACCTCTCCCCGCGCGGCAAGATCGCCCGCCAAGAGCTTTTCTGGGTGGACAAGGCGTGGACGCTGCGCTCGAGGCCGCCGGGCTGTCTGGGTAGCCCAGACAGTAGTGCAGCGACGGTGCGCTCTTACCGCGCGCCTCCTTTCATGTGCGGGCGGCACGGCCGCGATGTTCTTCGTCGTGCAAACCGGTAGCGGGGCAGGGTCGACCACGACGCCCGGGTTGCGGCCGGCGGGCGTTCACCCGTGCCCACCTCGTTCGCTGTATGAGAAGGCGATACTGGGGCCATGCGACGGCACGACGTGGGTTCTCGCTGAAGGCACCGAGACCGTGACGAGCGGAGATGAGATGGAGCAGCATCCATACCGGATGACGGTCGTCCTCGAGCGTCGTGAGCATCGCTGGGTGGTGAGGATGGCCCACGGCTCATCTCCGCACTGAACCTCGAGCAGCGGGCATCTCACAGCGACACACCTGAGGCCCGCGTGGGACGAGGAGGAGAAACCTGTTTGACCGGTCAACCGCTGTTGCAACCGCGTGACCTGAGTGGCCGCTCCTGGTCGCGGGAAGGAGCAGCTAGCTCGGTTTGGCGGAAGACCCACCCGACCGCCTCGGGGATGTGAGAAGCTCGCCTCAAGGCAGCCGCTCGGAGGTATGGGATGTGGAGATCATCAGCAAGAAGGCTTCGGCACTTTCGCTGGCTTCGATGGCTGGCTCTGCCGCTCACCCTCGCGGCGGTCGGCCTCGCGGCGTGCGGCGATGACGATGGGGACGAAACCAGGGCGGCAACGACGTCCGGCGTCGATAGTGACGTCTCCACCGATTCCGGCGACGGTCCCGAGGAGATCCTGATCAGGACGCAGGTGGAGATCGGCGCGGACGAGGAACTGCGTGGATCGAACGTCAGCCGGGGTGAGGTCCTCGGCGAATCATCCATCGGCGACTCGCCGTTTTGTCCCGACGGCACGTTCCGAGATGCGCACTCGGAGGATCCCGACATTGGGTTCGTGGACAGAACGTTTCAGTGCCCCGACGGCACGTTGAGGATCGGCTTCAGCCCTGGTCCACCTACAACGCCCCTGACGCAGAGTGGCCCATGGAAGGTTGTCAGCGGCACCGGCGCCTTTGAGGGGCTGGAGGGAGACGGTCAGATGGACATCAGGTACGAGCCCCACACCCAGGCCACGGAAGGTCTCGAGACGTTCACCGGTACGGTCGTCCCGTAGAGACAGGTCCGCACATTTCATCGGCCGCCCGGGTGATCGGATCGCAAGCGACGGCCTTCCATGCAGACGAGCACTTCCGCGTTCGCGTGCAAGCAGCAGCGGAACACCGGATCCATTGGGCACTAAACCGATTCTAGTGCCCAAATCCACCGACATCCGCATACATCCACGGGTATGCGTCCAGGCTAGATTCGCGGCGGCAAAAGTCGGAATCCGCTTGATCAAGCCACAAGGCGGCCCGCGCGCCGTGCCAGGGCGCCCCGCTTCGCAATCAGGAGGTCGCCGGTTCGAGCCCGGCTAGCTCCATCGAGAAGCGCCCGCTAGTGCGGGGTTTCTCCGCGGCAAAAGCCTCGCCCTTCTTCGGCGCCTCGTCGCTGCCCGCGGGTCGGCGCCACCGGCCGACACCGCTACACGTTGACAGCCAGTCATCGGAGGGCGTAGGCGTCGTCGCAGTCGGACACAGATACCGAGGAGGGGATCTCCATGACGCACGGTGAGGCAGGCGTTAGGCGCCACTTCAACTACGCCAATGTGATGTCGACCCTGGCGGTGTTCGGAGTCGTCGCGGCGGCACCGCGTCGCGGTGAGCGTCCCGAGAACGCCGTCACGTCCAGTCGGTCAGAACAACACCCTTAAGGCAAGGACGTGAAGGAGACACGCTGACCGGCGCTGACGTCCAGGAGGCTCGCTCCAGATCCCGCAGCCCCAGATCCCGAGCACGCTGCCCCCCAGCGGCCCCGCCGGCGCGCCCTCACCGGTGCGTTCCCACCCGGGACTGGCAACGACGCGGTGGCTCCAGTCAGGTGGGGACGCGCCATCGCTCCTCGGAGTCGCGACGCGCGGTCGGTCCCTCGAGTCGCGACGACGTGATCGGGTCCTCGGGTCGCTGTCGCGCGTCGGTCCTCGGCGTCGCGACCAGCGCGATCGGGTCCTCGGAACTCGACAGGACTCTGTTGGGGACTCGGAGCTCGCAACATGGCGGTGCTCTCCGAGCACTTCCGCAACGCCGGCACTTTCACTTCGCCTCGGGGCGTCGGCAACGGCCTCGCGCAACGCAGGATTTCAACGTCCCCGGGGCGGCGTACTCAATGATCTCTCCGACGACCTGATCCTCGTTTCGCCGCCGCCAGCTTCTCCAGCGGTGCTCAGTTGACGGCACAGGTTGTCGACTCGAATACGATCCGCCTCCTCGCCTGCAACCACAGCGGCGGCGCGCTCGATGCCGATGGGGCGGCGTACGATCCGCTACATCACGATCGAGTTCCTCTAGACGCGTGAAAGGACAGCGGAGCGCCAGCGACCATTGGCACTAGACCCGTTCTAGTGCCCAATCCACCGACATCCGCACACATCCACGGCATCCGTCGCGGCTGGATTCGAGGCAGCACGGGCGGGACTCCGCTTGACAGAGCCACAAACGCGGGTCACAGCCCGTCACAGCACCCCGCTTCGCAATCAGGAGGTCGCCGGTTCGAGCCCCATGGTGTGCGGGCCTGTTGCCTGACACGGGCAACGAGCGCAACCGCAGGAGCTCCGCGCAGGGCCTCCGCCCGCCTTACTTCGAGGTCGTGCATACGTGCGCCTGGAGAAGCTCGGAATGGAAGGAGAGCTCATGCCCAAGCTCGCCGAAAGCTGACTTACCCAACGTGATGCCACCGTCGCCGTCTTCATCGCGCTCACAGCGCGTATGCCGCCAGCACGCTCGATAGAACGAGTCAAGTCCAAGCACATCAAGCCGGTGCAGTGAAAACGCTGACCTTGCTGACAGCGGTGACCTCTCCCGGTGGCTGATGCTCGTGCTCGTAGGACTTCGCGGCAGCCAATTCCGCAGCCGCAGGCCCAGCTGGCTCCCAGGATGCCACCGCCCCGCGCGCCGTGGCGTTCTTCAATCTCGCAAGCTGTCCCACCGCTGTCGGAGCTCGCCGCTGCCCAGGCAGGTACCTCGTCGCGTCCCATCAGACGCTCGCGCACTTCCACTCCCACCAGAGAGCAGGCCAGTCGTCAACACACCACTCCGCCACCGACTCCGCCATAGCCACGCCTCACCTAGTTAGGCAGTGCAACAACGCTACCGGTCCGCTCTATGGCTTCGAACGTTACTACTCAAGCGTTCACCGCCAGGCCAAAGCTCATCACCGTTCCACACCGCTCCTGCCACAACGCCCCATACCTTCAGCTGCTCTCCAAAAGCTAGCGCGCAACACACACAATACCACCCTCCCAGCTCGAAAGTAAGCCGTTCGTGCTGATGGTTCCCTAGCTCCGTACCGAGCGCAGCGAATCCGTCCACTGGATCGCGGCTGGATTCGGAGCGGCACAAATCGGACTCGCTGAGTAGCCACAAACGCAACGTCCGCTTCACCACCCTCCAGCGCTTTTGTCGGTCGATGACGTCTTCACAAGCGCGCTGGCGATGTTCAACACGAAAGGAGACCCGGTAGCGAGGGTGAGGAGCATTCGGGTCTATGAGGAGAATGCCGCTGGTGGCTGCTCGGCAGCGGGCTGTGGGAAGCCGACCAGTCGTTAGAAGAACCGGCGCTCCTCCTCCCGCGTGAGAGCGGCAGCGGGCACCGAATCCATCGGGCACTAAACGCGTTCGGGCTGAAATGAAGCTCCATCCCTGGTGCCATTGGCCGCCGTGGCGAAGGCGGAAGGGCGCGAGGACCTACGAGTGCGTCTGCTGGCCTATTCGCCCCCCGATTCGGCTAGTTTTTTGCTCTGCCGACAGGGCCAAACCGAAAGGGAGCGGGATGCTGAAGTTGAGATGGGCACTTGCAATCGTGGTGCTTGCGATGTTTGGGGCCGCTGGATCGGCATCCGCCGCTACGACCATCGGCAGCGATCTGACCGCCACACCCAACCTCAGCCTCGGCTGCGCACCCAGCTGCACCCTCTCCTCACCCTCGCTCGCCGGCAGCTCCACCGCATCGCCGATCAACGGCGTGATCGTGCGCTGGCGAATCAAGGCAGGGGGCGGAGCCGGACCGACCGCACTGCGGGTGCTCAGGCCCGCCACGGGTGACGAGCGCGTCGGTGTCGGAACGAGCCAGGTCGAGAACCCTGTCACGGGCACGATCAGCACCTTCGCGACCCAGCTGCCTATCCGGGCCGGCGACTTCATCGGGATCGACATCGACAACACCGGCCCCAACTACTTCAACGCCGACGACCCCGCCGACTCCCGCCACGCCTGGCAGCCCGCACTCCCCAACGCTGGGCCGCCGACATCGCCGACAACCACTCAAACCGGTCGCGAGGTCCTCGTCAATGCCGACATCGAGGTCGACGCCGACAGCGACGGCCTCGGCGATGAGACCCAGGATGCCGACGACGACAACGACAACGTCAACGACGGCTCTGACAACTGCCAGCTAGTCGCCAACACCGACCAGGCCGACGTGGATGCGGACGCCCAGGGCGACGCCTGCGACCCAGACGACGACAACGACAACGTCAACGACGGCTCTGACAACTGCCAGTTCGACGTGAACCCTGACCAGGCCGACGTGGATGCGGACGCCCAGGGCGACGCCTGCGACCCAGACGACGACAACGACAACGTCAACGACGGCTCTGACAACTGCCAGTTCGACGTGAACCCTGACCAGGCCGACGTGGATGCGGACGGCGTCGGGGACGCGTGCGACTCGACCGACGGCCGGCCGTTCCCCGAAACGACGATTGGCCGGGCTCCCAGGAATCCGAAGAGTGACCACACCCACTTTCGGTTCCGCTCGTCGATCCCGGGGTCGAGCTTCACCTGCTCGCTTGACGATGAGAAACCGAAGCCCTGCGAGCGACATCAGCACTACCGTCATCTACAGCCGGGCCGCCACGTCTTCTCGGTGGCTGCGACCAGCCCCGCGGGCAAGACCGACCCGACGCCGGCGACGGCGAGCTTTCGGATCAAGCGTCCTCGCTGAGAGGACGACCGCGCAGATCGCTGCGCCTTGGACGAGCAGGAGAGCGACCGCAAGCCAAAAGGTGATCGGCCAAGAGTCGGCGTGTTTGAAGGAGTTGACCACGCCAATCCACGCAACGCCATCGACGACGGACGTGATCCCCTGCGAGCCCGCACGCAACTCTCGCCAGGATTGTCCAGAGGCCGAGGTGGGGGCGTATCATCGGGTGGCTCTTCGCCTGAGCGGCTCAGAAGATCCCAACCCGTCCGTCGCGCAGCACTCATCTGCGCGGCGGTGGCCGCGTCCCTCGGGCCACTCGGATACGGTGGGCGCTGCCAGTCCCTAACCAACGGGGGGAAGAGTGTCCGCGCAAGTCGATCCTTCGCACATCATGCAGGTCGGTATGGGGTTTTTCGGATCAAAGACCCTGCTCTCGGCGGTCGAGCTCGAGCTGTTCACCAAACTCGGCAGTGAGGGGATGACCGGCGAGCAACTCGCCGAGACCCTCGGTCTCCACGCTCGCGCAATCCCGGACTTCCCCGATGCGCTCGTTGCCCTTGGGCTCCTCGATCGGGAGGGTGATGGCAGCGGCGCGCTGTATCGCAATAACGAGGCTGGGGCGGTCTTTCTCGACAAGGCGAGCCCCGCCTACGTCGGCGGGATCCTCGAGATGGCCAACGCGCGGCTCTACGGATTCTGGGGTGACCTCACCGAGGCCCTGAAAACCGGCGCAGCCGCAGAACGAGGTCAAGCACGCGGGCAAGGCGATGTTCGAGGAGCTCTACAGCGACGAGGCCAGGCTTGAGCAGTTCATGAACGCGATGGCGGGAATCTCCGCGGGCCCGTTCATGGCGCTGGCGGAGAAGTTCGACTTCTCGAAGTATCAGACGCTCTGCGACGTCGGCGGTGCCACCGGCCAGCTCTCGATCATCGTGGCCAATCGACACCCCCACCTGCGCTGCACGAGCTTCGACCTGCCGGTTGTCGAGCCCATCGCTACCCGCAGGATCGAAGCGGCCGGGCTGAGTGACCGCGTCGAGGCTGTCGCCGGTGACTTCTTCGCCGATCCCCTACCCGGCGCGGACGTGATCACCATGGGGCTGATCCTCCACGACTGGAATCTGGAGAAGAAGAAGCACCTGATCAGAGCCGCTTACGACGCGCTGCCGGAGGGGGGCGCGTTCATCGCTATTGAGAACATCATCGATGACGCGCGCCGCGAGAACGCGTTCGGCCTGTTGATGTCGCTCAACATGCTGATCGAGTTCGGCGACGCGTTCGATTTCACAGGCAGCGACTTCGCCGGCTGGTGCCAAGAGGCCGGATTCAAAGAGACAGAAGTCGTGCCACTCGCCGGTCCCACGAGCGCCGCTATCGCGCACAAGTAGCGCGGCGATCACGAACCCGGCACTCTCGCTCGAAAGCGGCGGTGGAACACTGGGATCCATTGGGCACCAACGCGTTCTAGTGCCCAAATCGACGGACATCCGCATACATCCACGCCTATCCGACGCGCTGCGACTCATCTGCGCCCCGCTTCAAAATCAGGAGGTCGCCGGTTCGAGCCCGGCTAGCTCCATCTCGGAAGACCCGCCCACGGCGGGCTTTGCGCGTCTGGACACTGCTCTCACCCGGTTGCGATCTGC
Source organism: uncultured Solirubrobacterales bacterium (assembly GCA_963746215.1). Taxonomy (GTDB): domain Bacteria; phylum Actinomycetota; class Thermoleophilia; order Solirubrobacterales; family 70-9; genus WHSW01. The sequence goes on along the minus strand of CAVVAT010000005.1, from coordinate 430,337 downwards.
TTGACCTTCCAGGACCGGCTGGCGGGGGTCGGGTCCGTGTTGCCCGTGGCGTCGGTGGCCCGGACCTCGAACCTCTTCTTGCCGAGCTCGAGCCTCTTGTATTTGGCGGGCGAGGAGCACGGATTGAACTTCTTCAGCTTCGCCTTCACGTGCTTACCGATGAGCCGGCACTCGAAGCTCGAGCTCGCCTCGTCGGAGACGAACCTGAGCTTCGCCTTCGACTTGTTGAGCTTCTTCTTCGGGCCCTTGGTGATCGTCGTCTCCGGTGGATCGGTGTCGGCGACGCTGGGGCCCGGGTCGGGGTCGCGGTCGGTCGGCGGGGTCGCCGGCGGGGCGAGGCGACGCCCGAAGATCTCGTTCTCGTTGTCGGTGGCTAGCCCATCGTCGGATGATGTGACCAGGTACTCGTTGGCGGTCGCGTTGTAGGCGACGGCTGGGCTGATGCCCCTGCGGGCGGCGTCGCCGTCGGTGCCGACGGTGGAGATCCGGAAGTCCACCCCCAGCTCGGCCCCCGCGGCACTGATGCGCTGTCCGAAGACCTCGTCCTCGTTGTCGGTGGCGAGCCCGTCGCCAGACCATGTAACCAGGTACTCGTTCGCGGTCTGGCTGTAGGCAACCGCGGGGCTGGAGGCCTCGCGGGCGGCGTCGAGGTCGGTGCCGACGGTGGAGATCCGGAAGTCCACCCCCAGCTCGGCCCCCGCGGCACTGATGCGCTGTCCGAAGACCTCGAACTCGTTGTCAGTGGCGAGCCCGTCGGCCTTCCATGTGACCAGGTACTCGTTCGCGATCGCGTTGTAGGCGACCGCGGGGATGGAGGCGTCGCGGGCGGCGTCGAGGTCGGTGCCGACGGTGGAGATCCGGAAGTCCACCCCCAGCTCGGCCCCCGCGGCGCTCAGCCGCTGGCCGAAGACCTCGTCCTCGTTGTCGATGGCAAGCCCGTCGCCAGACCAGGTGACCAGGTACTCGTTCGCGGTCTGGCTGTAGGCGACCGCGGGGCTGGTGCCGTCGCGGTCGGCGTCGGCGTCGGTGCCGACGTTGGAGATCCGGAAGTCCGCCCCCAGCTCGGCCCCCGCGGCGCTGATGCGCTGTCCGAAGACCTCGTCCTCGTTGGCCGCGGCCAGCCCGGCGCCGGACCAGGTGACCAGGTACTCGTTCGCGATCGCGTTGTAGGCGACTGCGGGGTCCGAGGCGTCGCGGGCGGCGTCGAGGTCGGCGCCGACGTTGGAGATCCGGAAGTCCGTGCCGAGCTCGGCCCCCGCGGCACTCACCCGCTGGCCGAAGACCTCGTCCTCGTCGTTGGTGGCAAGCCCGTCGCCAGACCAGGTGACCAGGTACTCGTTCGCGGTCTCGCTGTAGGCGACCGCGGGGTTGGAGGGGTTGCGGGCGGCGTCGCCATCGGTGCCGACGTTGGAGATCCGGAAGTCCGTGCCGAGCTCGGCCCCCGCGGCGCTCACCCGCTGGCCGAAGACCTCGAACTCGTCGGCGGTGGCGAACCCGTCGGCGAGCCAGGTAACCAAGTACTCGTCAGCGGTCGCGTTGTAGGCGACCGCTGGGTTGAAGCCGTCGCGGTCGGCGTCGCCGTCGGTGCCGATGTTGGAGATCCGGAAGTCCGCGCCGACCGGCTCGTAAGCCCCCGCCGCGGCGGTTGCGGCGATCAGGCTCCCCCCGCCTACCAAGACGGCCACACCGAGCCTTATGCGACGGCTATGCCGCAATTGCTCTCATCGGCGGGAGCATAACCTTCCCGAGACCCGCCAACCCAAGCCAACGGTGCAGCGGTGAACGCGGCGCGTCAGGAGAGGCGGTTCGAGCTCGGCGGCTCCGAGGGCCTCGGCGCGGTTTGCAAACCACTCGCGACTGAGGACCCTCCCCCCGCGGAACTCCCGCGAAAGCGCTCCATCTCGCAAATTAGGATTTCCATCATGGGCCGTATACGGTCGGTCTGGGGCTCCTGCGCAATCAGTGCGGCGAGCCGCGCCATCAGAGAGGACAGCCGTGTTCCTACGCAGTCGCCGATTCGCAGGCCGCGTGGTGTGCGGCGCCGTCATTCTCGCGGCGGGGGGAACGCTTGCGTTCCCGGCCGCCGGCACGGCGAAGCCCAAGAAGCCGGACCTGGTCGTTCAGCAATTCCAGTTCGTGCCGGCACCCGGGATCTCGGGCGCGATTCCTCACGTGGTCTTGGAATCAGACGGAACCGGCGCCTTCAGCCTGTCCTACGCGGTCAAGAACGTTGGCAAGGGGCGAGCCCCGGGGAGCGACCTTGCGGTGATCGTCAACAAGACCGAGTTCGCCAAGGTTCACGTTAAGCCGCTAGGCCCCAAGAAACGCGCCGTCTTCACCACAGCCTTCAACCGCCAGTTTGCGGGGCCAGGCATCTACAACATCGGCGTCTGCGCCGACTTCGCCGAGAAGCTGGAGCAGTCGAACGCCGGCAACGACTGCACAAGCAGCGTGCCTGTTCGCGCGGTCCCGCGGCGCTGGAAGCCGGACTACCTCGACCTGTCGGGCACCTTCAACGGAATTAATTGGTTCACGAACGGCCGGGTCCTCGTCTTTACCTACGAAGGGATCGCGGGAGATACCTTCTACTGGCTCGCGAGCGGTCCCGTATTCGAGACCGTCAGCGGTGGAATCGGTGATTGCACTCTCACCGGCAGTGGCAGCGTCACTTACCCGCAGTGGTTCTACGAGACGGACCCCGTGGGATTCCTGTCGATCAAGGAAAACCTCAACCTCTACACCGCTTCGGTTCACGACCCGGGCGCGACTTACACCGCCACCAGCGAGTGCCCTCCACCCCCGGAAGGGTCGGGAACGATGGAGGAAGAGCAATACATCGAGCCCTTGCAAACGTATGACCCGGGCGGAGACCCTGCCCTGGCCATGGCCTCGAACGCGAAGGTGTTGGCCGGTGAATACGTGGGCACCGCGCCCTATGCGACCCACACCTACCGCTGGAGCTTCAAGGCCGACGTTCCGTAGCGGCGGATTCGGTCAGGTGATCAGGATCCGAGCGCCGTTGCCCGCCCGGCAAAGGGACGGGACCGTCCGCGTGCAGCGAACGAGATAAGTCTGCCCCGTGACCGGGCTGTAGCTGTAGAAGCGGAATCCCGGTGTATTGAAGAAGTCGGCTGCCACGTTAAGCGCGAAGGCGCAGGAGGTATTAGAGCTCCTGACATAAACCCCCGCGCCACACGATGTGGCGCTGAATCCCGCACCTTGACCCTCGCTGGACCCGTCCGTCTTCCCCGACTCGTCGCGAAGGGCTGCGATCTCGTCCTGCAGGGCCTTACTCGCCTCGCCACCGGTCTCCCCCTCTGAATCGTCAGAGGTGGTCGCGGACTGTTCATCGGCGGCAGCCGTGACGGTCGTCGTCGAGACCGCCGCGCCATCGCTTTCGTCGTCGCCACATCCCGCCACCGCCAGCAGGGCAACGACCGCCAAGAGGGCTGTCAGACGCGAGAGCACGACGGCAACCTATCGAAAAGCACGATTAGGAATGATCTTCGTCCGGGTGTACCGTCGATACGAGCTGCGAACGAACGTAGCCGGAACGAAAGGCACACGTGGGCCGCATCTCGTCCGGGCAACTGCTTGCCGGCTCGTTGTCATTCGTGGTTCTCGCGGTCTTGGCCATACCGCCGTCGGCGGCGGCCGGACCGGTTTCGCCCGGAGGAAACATCGCGGCGTTTCCCACTTACGGTGGGGTGCCGGTGGCCTGCGCGGACAACACCAGCTATGCGATGGGCAGCTTGTACTCGCAGGGCGAGACCTACCACTTCGAGTACGGCCCCAGCGGCGGGATCATCACCGGCTGGCAATACCTGGCCGCGAGCCGCGGCGGAACGGTAGCCCTTCAGATCCTCGCCGACCAGCCCGGTAACCACGTCTACTCTCCGGTCGCCGAATCGGCCGTCGAGGTACTGACGCCATCGAAGCTGAACGACTTCAGGACGCATATCGCGCTCGGGCCGGGCAGCTACGCGCTTGCGATCAAAGCGGTTAGCGGAGGGCCAGAGTGCATCTCGACCGGCTTTCCCTATGACGAGGTGGTAGAGACGTCGCCCGCTCCGGCGGTCGGCAGCGCGCCGACGACGTTCGGCAGTCCTCAGCCCGACGCTCGTCTCAACCTTGCGGTTTGGAGCGAGGCCGACGTGGACCGGGACGGCTTCGGTGACGACACCGAGGACGGCTGCACGGAAAACACGCAGCGCCACGACGATTGCGTCAAGCCGGATCTGCCGCTCTTGTCGAGCAAGACGAAGAGGCGCAAGATCACCTTCTTTTTCACCTCCGAGGAGCCGGGAACGTTCGAGTGCCATCTCGAGGACAAGAAGTTCACGCCCTGCGCCTCACCGCTGAAGCTGAAAAAGCTGAAGCCCGGGAGGCATGTCTTCACCGTTCGCGCGGTGGACGCCAACAACAACACCGGGCCTCAGACCTCGTACGCGTGGAACATCGACAGGCCAAGGCATAGCCGTCACTGAGAATCGCGCTGGGTGGAAGTCTCGGGACTAAGAATCGGGGGCGACGCGGCAACATGGCGCGAACTCGGGTTCCAGGTCGACGGTGGGAACTCCATCGTGGTTGGAGGCGTGCGGCTCGAGGTGCTGGAGTCGGCGCAGCGGGGAACGATCGGGTCGTGGACGCTGGACGGCGCGGATGTGCCGGACTCCATCGATGGCCTGTCCACCGGTTCCGGCGCTAGGGAGGTAGCGGAACGCTCGCATCCGAACGGAGTGACCGCCATCGACCACGTCGTCGCATTGACCCCGTCGCTCGAGCGCACGACCGCCGCCCTCGCCGGGATCGGGGTTGAGTGCCGCCGCGTGCGCGAGGCCGGCGACGGAGCGCGCCAGGGGTTCTTCCTCGTCGGTGACCTTTTGCTCGAGGTGGTCGCCGGGGCCGCCGCGCTCGATCAGGACGAACCGGCGCGCTTCTGGGGAATAACGATGGTTGTGGATGACATCGACGCGGCGGCAGCGCTGCTCGGGGAACGGCTCGGTTCGGTCAAAGACGCCGTGCAGCCTGGCCGGCGCATCGCCACGGTCCGGCCGGAAGCGTCGGACGGCCTGCCGCTGGCGCTGATCACGCCGCGCGTCGCCCGCGCCGCTTAGGATGCGGCCCCATGAGCAGCAAGACTCGTTTCGCCCTGTCCTCGGCCCTGGCGGCCGCAATCCTCTTCGCGTCCGCCGCCGCCGCACAAGCGAAGCCGACGCAGATCGACGACTACTGCTCCCCCTCGGGCGACATCTGTCAGGAGATCACGATCTCCAAGAACGGCAATGTGAAGTTCGGCCTCTACAGCTTTACGCCGGCAGTGACCGGCGAGTACACCCTCTGCGTCAAGGGACCGCACGGCAAAGACTGCAAGGACTTCGTACTCGAGCAGACCGAGGACAGCGTCTTCTCGGACAAGGTCAGCTGGACGAAGGAGTTCGACTCCGACTTCGGCAGCTACCTGGTCAAGTGGAAGTACCAGGGCGGACCGCTCGGCAAGAAGCTGCGCTTCGAGGTCGGCCAGGAAGGCTAAGCCCGCCGCGGATCGATCAGGATCTTTGCGTGGACCTCGGGGTCGGCGAGCGCTGAGAACGCGTCGTTGACGCCGTCGAGGCCGACGGTCGCGGTGATCAGTGGTGTCGGGTCGATCTTGCCATTGGCGAGCATGTGCAGGGTGTCGCGAAACTCGAGCGGCGTGTAGCCGATCACGAACCGCAGATCGATCTCCTTGTTGATCGCCATCGCGGGCGTGAAGTGATCGGTGCCGACGCAGACACCGACGACGACCACTCGGGAGAACAACGGCGCGCCATCGATGAGGCCGTCGATCACGCCGGGAACGCCGACGCATTCGAAGATCACGGGATGCTTCGGGGCGGCGCCCAGCGCCTCGCCAAGCCGCCACGCGTGCCACCAGCCCACGGGCAAGCGCTCGAGCTTTTCGCGCGTGCTCACCGCGAGCTCGAGCGCGGAGGGAATGTCGTTGAGGTGTCCACGACGGTCCGCAGCCGCGAACGGCGAGCCCTCGGCCGGGTCAATGACCACGTCTGCACCGCAGGCCGATGCGAGCGCTCTGCGCGCCGGCGAGAAGTCGCTCGCGACGACGGTGCGAACGCCCTTGGCCTTCAGCATCAGGATCACCCCGAGACCGATCGGCCCGCAGCCGACAACCACGGCGACGGTGCGCTTCTTCACCTCGCCACGCCGGACCGCGTGCCAGGCGACCGCCAGCGGCTCGGTCAACGCGGCGATGTCTGGGCTGAGCCCGTTCGGCACCGCCATCATCAGCGACTCCTCGACGAGCATCTGCTCGGCGTAAGCCCCAGGGGCGTGCACAGAGAGACCTACGGTGTCGACCCCCGCACTTCCTCGCAGCAGCGGCACGGCGACGACCGGCGTTCCGGTCGAGGTCGTCTTGCGACACCCCGGCCCGTACTCGGCGATAGCGCCGCAGAACTCGTGTCCGAAGACGATCTCCTGGTCTGAGCGAGCGAAGCGGTCGTAGCCGGCGCGGGCTGCGAGATCCGCCCAGTCGTCCACGCCGTGACGGGCGTGGAGATCGGAGCCGCAGATCCCGCAGCGCAGCACCTCGATGCGCACCTGGCCCGCTCGGGGCACCGGCTCCGGGCGGTCGACAACGCTCAGCTCAGCGTTGTGGCAGGCGACCGCTCTCATCCGGTCTGAGTATGAACCTCAGCCGTTGACGCGGCCGGCGTAGAGCGCCAGACGCGTCCTTGAGCACCCGCAGATGCTGCGAGACGGCGGGCCGGCTCACGGGGAGGTCCCGCGCGAGTTCGACCACCGCTACCGGACCGGCTGCGATGCGCGACGACGCGAGGCTAGCCATTGACGTTCGGTGGGAAGCGGGTCACCGCGATCCCGCCCCGGCGCTTCACGATCACGCGGTCCTTGGGTTTGGCCTCCGCGGCCTTGGGCCCGACGACCGTCACGAGGTTGACATAGAGCGGAACGGAGTCGTCGCCGCGAACGACGTCGCGGCGCATCTCCAACACACCGACCTTGCGGCTCGTGCAGGCGCGCTCGTCCTGCGTGCAGTTCGACCCGTTGTTCTCCGAGATCTCCCCGCGCAGCAGCGCGTGATGCTTGACGAAGGCGCTCTGGCGGGTGTCGCGCGGCGACTCGGCGAGGATCAGCCGGGTGCTGTCACGCAGCGCGTAGCGGAGGTGCGAGATGTCGAGAGAGATCGCGGCGGCGACCGCGAGTTGCTCTCCGTCGCGCAGCCCGTCGAGGCGGCGCGAGAACACCACCCTTCGCCGGAAGTCCGGGCGCAGGCGGTCCCGTAGCGGTGCTGTTGCCGTGAGCGTCGTGAACTCGGTGGCGCGGGTCCCTCGGTAGCGGACCACATTGATCCGGCCGCGATCCTGCGGGATCTTGCCGTCGGGACGCTGGCCGCCAACCATGATCAAATCGCCTCGGCCCGCGCGCGCCTGGTGGGCGTCGGCCACGAGGTTGAGGTAGCAGGCGTCGAGCGCGCATGGCAGTCGCCCCGGATTGTTGAGGTCGATGGTTGTCCCTCTGAAGACGAGCACACAATGGTGCTCCCGGTGGGGCTTTCCCTGTGTGCACACCTCGCGCTCCGCGCGGCCGAGCTGAAGGGTTCCGGGTCCACTCGTTGCGCCAGCGTCGCCGGCGAGCACCAAGCGCGCGGCGACCCGCGGGTCGTAGTGGTAGATCGGTCCGACGCAGCGTGGGCTGCGGTAGCCGCAGTTGGTGGTGACCTGCATCTCGGCGGTTATCTCAAGCCGGTCACCGACAGCCAAGTCGGGCAGTGCCCGCGGCGCGAGCGACATCACCACGCGGGGCTCGGCGCCAGCGCGCCGCGTGATCGAAAGCGTCTTGACCAACTCCGAGTCGTTGCCGGTCGTCGCGATATCGACGACCGGTGCCTCGGCAGGAGCCGCAACCGCGCTCGACGTGACGGCGACAACAACCGCCGCGACGAGCGTCGCGCTACGCCGCAAACTCGGCAAGACGCTCGCCCTCCTGCGCGAGCTCGCGACGTGTTCCCTTGTCCAGCCGCCCGAACGGTTCGAGTGCGACCTTGTTCTTCTCCAAACGCCAGAGGCCCGCGACCTGACCATCTACGAGGAAGGTCGGGACCGACTGCGGAGTCTTCGTGCTGAAGACCTTCGACCGGTGCTCCTCGGGAAGAATCTGGCCGCGGCGCGCATGGACGAGAAGCGTGGCGTCCCACACCGGCAGCAGGCGCGGCGGCGCGAGCGTGTCGCCATCGGGCAGCGCCAGACGCGGCAGGTCGACGAGCTCGGCGCCGTCTGACGACCGGAAGTGGCGCAGTTCGAGGCCACTCAGCGCAACGTTGACCGAACCGATCGAAAGACCGGCCCAGTTGGCCGCCTGGCCGGGAGTCGCAGGGCCGAAGGCTCTCAGGTAGCTCGCGATCAGCGCCGCGGTCGCCTCGCCCTTGGCCGGCGCCGGGTCCAGCCCGATCCACTCACTCGCCAGCGCAAACTGATCGGCGCGGCGGCGATCCCAGGTGCCGGACGGTGGCACGCGGACCAAGTCGAGCCACGCGTTGATCGCGCTGATCCCCGGCGCGCCGAGGCCGATCATCTCCTGGAGCTCGCGGCGGTCGATCGAGCCGTCGCCGATCCTTGCGCGAACCGTGCGCGCGATCCCGGCCAGCTTCGTCGCCGTGGCCGACGTCATGCGCGTTCGCAACCACTCCTCCCGCCGACGTTCGCGGGTGGCCGCCGCCCAGGTCCACCAGTCGCGAGGCGAGACCAGGTGGATCGTCGAACGCAGCGATGTGCCCTGCACGACGGAGCGCCGCTCGAGCGCGCGGGTCAGGGACTCGCGCGCAAACCCCTCGAGCCGCGACCACAGGCCGATGTACATCGACGGCGCGTACTGCGCCTGGATGCCGCCTATGCGCTCGAGCGCCTTCGGGATCGACGCCTTCGAACGCCCGAGCAGCAGCTGGCGCGCGAGCACCGCGCGGTTGAGCTCGCGTTCGCTGAGGGTGCGCTGAGTGTCGGGCACGCCGTCAGGCTAATCGCGCGGCCAGAGGTCGCCGTCGGCGATCTCGAGCAGGTTGCCCGCCGGGTCAGCGAAGTACAACGAGCGCAGGCCTCCGTCCCAATCGTGCTCGTGGGTGATCTCGACGCCGCGGGCGTGCAGCAGGGCGCGCCACGTGTCGTATTCCGCCGGCCCTTCGACCACGAGACAGGCGTGCCCCGGTCCGTCGCTGCCGTGCGCGGCAATCGGCGAGTCGCGCCCGGCAAGCGCCTCTCGCTCGAACAACAGAAGCACGCCAGGACCCGACCGATACGCGATCCCTCCCGGCCATCGCGAGACCGCGACGAGGCCGAGGACCCCGCCGTAGAAGCGCTCGATCGCATCGGTGTCGGCGGCGTCGTGGTACAGCGACGTCTCGAGCACCCCGCCCAATGGCGGCGATGTGCTCACCGCTGCGGCCGCGGCCCGCCCGGGGGCACGAGCATCCACGCGCGCAGGCGACGCAGCGGGCCGCCGGCGATCAACCCGCTCCGCATTGCCCGGCGCTGCGTCGCGGTAGGAAGCGGCGAGCCCGCCGGTGCGAACCGGTGTCGTCGCAGCGCCCGCACGTACTCGGCGACCGGCCGGCGGCCGGCATCAGCGACCCGGCGCTCGAGCTCGAGGAGCGTCGTACCGCCGACGAGGTGCCATCCGGTGCGATCGAGGGCAGTCCGCAACTCTGCGACCTGCGCCTCCGCGGGATCACCCAAGGGCACTCGCCTGCGTCGATAGAGGGCAATGCCCCCCGCGGCGACGCCAGCCAGCACGGCGAGAATCGCGATCGGGACCACCGGGCTGGTGCCGCCATCGTCGCCCTCCTCGCCGCCGACGCCCGATAGGTCGAGGCTGCGGCCACCCTCGCCTCCCTCCTGGTCGGACTCGGAGAGCAGCGCCGCACCCCGCCGCTCGGGCTCATCGCCACCTAGGCGCTGCGACTCCGCCGGAGCGGCGGCGGGCGTCGGATCGAACGTCACCCACCCGATGCCGCGGAAGAAGACCTCCACCCAAGAGTGGGCGTCGTAGTCGTGAACCACGTACGACCCGTCGGAGCTGTCGGGGCTGCCGGGCGCGAACCCGGACACGACCCGCGCCGGGATCCCGACCATCCGCAGCATCAGCGCCAACGACCCCGCGAACTGCTGGCAGTAGCCGGCCTCGTCCTCGAAGAGGAAGGACTGCAGCGGGTACTCGTGCTCTGCGACCTCCGGCGTATACGCGTACTCGCCCAGACGCGCCTGAATCGCCGTCGCGGCCTCGTACGGAGTCGTGGCGGTCGCGGTCCACGCGCGAGCCAGCTGGTAGGTCTCGGCGTAAGAGGAGAGGAGTACGCGCTCCTCGATCGCCGGGTTCGTCGTGCCCCAGAGCGGCATCGCCATCGTCTCAGGAAGACCCGTTGCGCTGGGCAGCGCGAGCAAGGTGGCGCCCGAGAAGCGGTCCTCGGGATAGCGCGCCGGCGCCGACTGCAGCTGATCCGTGGTGGGGTTGGGGTCGTAGGTGACGACCGAGTACTCGGTGCCTCCGTCGAGCGTCCCCCCGGGATGGGTCATCGTCCCGTCGGCGCTGGCGTCGACGTCGACGTCCGTCACCGCCAGCGGCACGCCTGCGCCGATCACCAGCGAGGTCTGCAGACCCTCTACCTGAAAGCGGGCCTCCTGAACCCACCCTGGATGCAGCTGGTTGAGCGCTCCGACCGGGATGTCGCGCCGCGCGCTGCGCTCAGCAACGGCAGTGGGATCGTTGATCGCCGCGCGTTCCCAGCGGTAGCCGTCGAAGCGATCGAGCACGCTCGCCTTCCAGTACAGAGGCCGGGAGGTCTCGACCGACAGCATCGTCCCGCCATCTCGAGGCCAATCGAGCGGGCCGTACTCGTGATCCCACTGAAAGGACACCGAGGCCGAGCCACCGAACCAGTCCCAGCTCTTGTAATTGAAGACCGGCTCGTCGCCCGCGCGGGCTGCGACCGGAAGCGCCAGGGCGCCGGCTGCGACCGCGACCCCGAGCGCAAGATTGCGGCGCGCGCCGTCGAGACGGGCGACCCACAGCCACGACACCGACAGCGTCATGACCACGAGTCCCCAGAAGAGCTGGCCGCCGGGCGGATACAGCGTGATCGGAATTGCGAAGGAGGCGATGAGGACGATCAGCGCGACCAGCCGACGGCGGCTGCGGTCAGCGGCCGGCCAGAAGCCGATCCCCGCTGCGATGGCCGCGAGGGCGGGTCCGGCGAGCGTCAGCACCAGTGGGATCCAGGTGCTCGAGCCGTCGTAGGGCACAGCGGCGTCCTCGATTCCGCGGATGCCGTCGGCGACGTTGGCGCCGAGCTCACCCCAGTTGCCCGGCAACAGCAGCCGGGCTGGGAGCCCGGCGAGCATCAGGGCCACCGCAAACGTGACAAGGGCGATCGCGGCGGCCGCGAGCGTCGAGGCGATGCCGCGGTCCGGGCCGGTGCGCAGCGCGAGGAGCAACCGCGCACCGATGCAGACCGCGCCAAGCGCGAACAACAGCTTGATCATGGGCGACCCCGCGACGAGGCGCGACCACTGCGCCAGACCGACGAACGCCAGACCGGCGAACAGCGCAATCTCGACCGCGGGAGACGGTGCCCTCTCCCTGGCCTCGTCCGGGGCGGTCACGCCGCCATCTCCGGGGTACGCGCACGGGCACCGATCCGCCAGCCCGCGCAGCCCGCGACCGTGAAGCCCGCCGATCCGGGACTGCCCTCCGTCGGAGCGACTAGAAACCGCACCGCGCCACCGGACGCCCGCAGTGCGGCAGGAACGGCAGGACGGGCCCGAGCGGTGACCCAGAAGACCGTTCCGGAGCGCAGCACCCGCGAGAGGACGGGCTGCGCGTTCGACGGCGCGAGGATTGCCAGCCGGGCGTGCAACGCCGGCCACCCGCGCATGTCCGCCTCGATCTCAACCGCGCGTTGCTGCCCGCTGAGCAGGACGGCGCAGCCGCCGCGCGAGGCGAGGTGGACGCACAGCGATCCAGCTGCGCGGACAGCGGCGTCAAGGGCGGCCGGGCTGGCCGGCCGGCTCGCATCGAGCGCGACGATTGGCGCCGATTCCGCCCCGCTGATCAGCTGCCGCTCGATCAGCTCACCGGTGCGCGCGACCGCTGGCCAGTGGATGCGCGAAGCGGGCGTGCCTTCGCGGTAGGCCCTGAGGCCATCCACCTCGAACTCGAGCGCCCGGGCGTCGAGCTGCCGCGATGCTGCACCCTCCTCGATCCCGGCCGCGGTGCTCGCCCGGACTCCGCCTCCGGGCGCGTTGGCGACGACGACGGGCTCGATTCGCGGCAGGACGAGAAGCTCGCCGGGTTCTTCGCTCGAGACCGTGCGCGACCGCAGGCCCAGCGGGTCGCGGACCTCGAGCCGGGCCGGCTCGAGCCGCTTGCGCCCACGGCCGCGGATCCACACCGTCGTGTCGACACGTCCGTTCCATCGCGGCCCGAAGCTCAGCGGCTTGCGCAGGACCGCATCTGTGAGCTCGGCCGTCGGTGGCGAAACCCGGGCGCCCTGCGCCTCGATCCGTAGCTCGAACGGCTCGCCCTCGACGATGCGGGTTGGGCCCGGCGCGCGGATGAGGCGGCGAGGCGTGGCGAGCTCGACCCAGGCAAACGCGAGGACACCGAGCAACAGCAGCCCGACCCCCGGGACGAGCAGCGCCGGCGTGCCGAAGCCTAGACCCGTGAGGATCATTGCGACCCCCAGGCCCGCTGCGGTCAGCGCCCCGGGCATCGCGAAAGCGTCAGAGGGCCGGGACGCGCTCGAGCGCGTCGGAGATCACCGAGGTTGCGTCGCCCTGAGCTGCCTCAGGAGCGAGCAACAGGCGGTGGGCGAGGACGGCCGGCGCCAGCGCCTGGACATCGTCGGGAAGGACATGATCGCGCCCGTCGAGCGCCGCGAACGCCTTGGCGGCGCGAAACAGCATCAGCACCGCGCGCGGGCTGGCGCCGAGCTCGACCCGCGTATCGGTGCGCGTCGCCTCACCGAGCGCAACGACGTAGCGACGCAACGCATCGCTGCCGTGAACGGCGGCGACCGCGGACTGAACCGCGCTCACGGTGGGAACGTCCGTGACCGGGGTGAGATCGTGAACGCGGTCGTGCGCGGCGTGCTGCTCGAGCATCTCGGCCTCATCAGCAGCCGACGGATAGCCGAGCGAGACGCGAACCATGAACCGGTCGAGCTGCGCCTCTGGAAGCGGATACGTGCCCTCGTACTCGGCGGGGTTCTGTGTCGCGATGACAACGAACGGGCGGGCGAGCTCGTGCTGGTGGCCGTCGATCGTGACGTGACGTTCTTGCATGCACTCCAGCAAGCCCGACTGCGTCTTCGGCGAGCTGCGGTTGATCTCGTCGACGAGGACGACGTTGGCGAAGACCGGACCCGGATGGAACTCGAATCGGCTCTCGCGCTGGTTGAAGACGTTGGTGCCGACGATGTCTGACGGCAACAGATCGGCGGTGCACTGGACGCGCGCGTACTCCGCATCGATCGAGCGCGAAAGAGCTCGGGCGAGTGCCGTCTTGCCTACCCCCGGGTAGTCCTCGATCAGCACGTGGCCGCCGGCGAACAGCGCGACGAGCACGTCACGGATAACGCCGTCGCCGACCTTGACCGCCCGGCGAATGTTGGTCCGCAGGCGCTCTCCTACCTCGGCTACGGCGGCGGGATCAAGATCCGGAACCGTCGCCATCAAGAGGATGGTACGGGTCGCCACTCTCCGCGGATGTATCTCCGCGATTCTTTTCTGGTTCGAATTTGGGAAGCGGGCGGGCTATGCCGGAGGTGCCTTCCGGGGTTCACCTCGGCGCGCGCGCTCCCCTGTGCGCCCCGGTCGCGCGGCTCGAGGCGGCAGGCCATCACGAGCCGACGGCAACTTGATCACCGCGTGGCGGAAGGTAGGCCTAGCGCCGGACGGTCCGCTGGCGCATAAAAAAAGCAGTTCGGGGGTGACTCAGCGCTGCCTGCCTCGTGCGTAGCCTTCGCACGATCAAAGCTTTGCGAGTCACCTTCTGAGAGGGCCGTGGACTTGGCTGTCGTCCCCGTGTTCCTCTCTCCCGAACCGCAGGATCAACTTATTCCCGGCGTTTTCGAATTGCAAGAGGCGCGCCGGAAACGTTCCCGCATTGTGCGGAAAAACACCGCTAGTGACGACTCGCTGACGGCTCCTTTTTCGCCAGCTCGCGCAGGTTGCGAAACGCCCGGCCGACGAGCAGCGTGATCATCGTTGCTGCGATCGCCAGCCCGATCAGGTCGAAGACTGTCAGCTGGAGATCGACCGCGACGAAGTCCAGCCCTGCCCCCAGGGCGACGACTGTGTTCAGTGCGATGAGGATTAGGCGGATCTCGGTCGGACCGACGTAGCCGTAGCCGATCGAGAACCGGTTGAAGGCAAAGCTCTCCAAGTAGACGTTGATCGAGAGGATCAGATACGCGACGACGATCAGCGTCCCGATCGACAGGAGCATCAAGGGCGACAGACCCAGGCCGATGCCGATCGCCGCAGTTGCGATCGCGTCGACGAGGTGGTCGAGGTAGTAGCCGTAGGTCGGCCGCTCGATCCCACGGACCCTCGCGAGCGTGCCATCGAGCGAGTCGCCGAGCCATTGGACCACGAGCAGCGCACTTGCAACCCAGAGCCAGTCGAGCGACTCGTTGGAGAGCTGGTAAGCGACGGCTATTCCGAGGGCGGCGAGGACGCCCAGGGCGGTCAGATCGTCGGGCAGGATCCAGCGCGGCAGGCGGGCCGCCATCCAGCGCAGCAGTCGCTTCTCCGGCTTGGCGAGAAGGAAGCTCTCCTCGCGGTAGGCATCGACGGCTTTCTCTGGGTTGTGCTCGGACATCTTTGAGCGGTACCCGAACCGGCGCCCATGGTTTCGCCCGCGATTAGGGTCCATTCGTCCATGAAGCGCTATCTCGTCCTCGTCGCGATGCTCGTCTGCGGCCTCATCGCGGCTCCGGCAGCCGAAGCAAAGCCGTCGAAGTACTCGGCCAAGATCACGCGGACCAAGTACGGCGTCCCCCACATCAAGGCGAAGACCTGGGAGGGCATCGGCTACGGCTACGCATACGCGTTCGCCGAGGACAACATCTGCACGATCGCCGACTCGTACGTGACGGTCGCGGCCGAGCGTTCGCGCTACTTCGGCCCGGATGAGACGTGGCGGTTCTCCGGCAACGGTGCCGTGAACCGCAACCTCGACTCCGACTTCTACTTCGCGCGGATCAACGAGTCCGGGATCGTCGAGGACCTGATGGCGCGCCCGCCGCCCGAGGGACCGCTTCCCGAGCTGCAGCGGGTCGTCGACGGATACGTCAAGGGCTACAACGCGTACCTGCGCAAGGTCGGCGTGGACGGCATCCCCGACCCGCGGTGTCGCGGTGCCGACTGGGTGCGGCCGATAACCAAGCTCGATGCCTACCGCCGCTTCCACCAGCTGGGCAGCCTCGCCAGCTCGGGCGCGGCGATCACCGGGATCGGCGCCGCGGCTCCTGCCGCCAACGTCTCAGCGGCTGACGCGGGCCAAGAGCAGGCGCTGAGCGATCTGAAGACCGGCGAGGCCGACGGGTTCTTCCCGATCGACATCGGCTCCAACGCGATCGGGCTCGGCAGCGAGGCCACGCGCAGCGGGAAGGGCATGGTCCTCGGCAACCCGCACTTCCCCTGGGACGGTTCCGAGCGCCTCTACCAGGCGCAGGCCACCCTCCCGGGCAAGCTCGACGTGAGCGGCGGTTCTCTCTATGGAGTGCCGGCGGTGCTGATCGGCCAGAACCGCCACCTTGCCTGGTCGCACACCGTCGCATCGGCGTGGCGGTTCACGCCGTTTCAGCTGACGCTGGTCCCGGGCGACCCGCACTCCTACATCGTCGATGGCCAGGTCAAGGCGATGACGCCGGTTGAGCTCACCGTCAAGGCTCTCCAGTCCGACGGGAGCCTCGAGGACGTTTCGCGCACCCTCTACGAGACCGAGTACGGACCGATGTTCACGTCGATCCTCGGCCTGCCGCTCTTCCCATGGACGCCAGTGCAGGGCTACGCCCTCGGCGACGTCAACTACGAGAACTTCCGCTACCTCAACCACTTCCTCGAAACCGACCGGGCGAAGTCGGTAAAGGAGTACGACCGGATCCAGCAGGAGATCCAGGGGATCCCGTGGGTCAACAGCATCGCCGCCGATCGCAAGGGCACCGCCTACTACTCGATGGACGGCGCCGTACCCAACGTTCCCGACTCGAAGGCCACCGACTGCTCAGGCGCGCTCGGCCTCGCCGTGTTCCCGCTTACCGGCATTCCCGTACTCGATGGCTCGCGCTCGGAGTGCGGCTGGGATACCGACCCCGACGCCGTCGTACCCGGCATCTTCGGGCCGAGTGAGTTGCCGCGCGTGTTCCGCCGTGACTACGTCGAGAACGGCAACGACAGCCACTGGCTCTCGAACCCCGAGGAGCCGCTGACCGGCTACGCCCGGGTGATCGGCGACGAGGGAACCACCCGGTCGCTGCGAACTCGGCTCGGCCTGAGGATCATCATCGACCGGCTGACCGGAACCGACGGGCTGCGCGGTAAGGGCTTCACGCTTCGCAATCTCGCGAAGGTGGCGCTCAACAACCGCCAGTACGCGGGCGAGCTGTGGCGCGACGAGCTGGTCGCGTTCTGCGAGGCGAATCCGAGCGTGTCGTCGAGCGCCGGCCCGGTCGATGCGAGCGCCGCTTGCCCCGTGCTCGCAGCATGGGATGGGCGTGACGACCTCGACTCGAAGGGAGCGATCCTCTTCCGGCGTTTCGTCTCGCGCATCCTCGCCAACTTCACGTCGCTGCCCACCGGCGTCTCGAGCGGCTACGCCGAGGGTTCGGAGTCGATCTTCGACACCCCCTTCGATCCTGCCGACCCGGTCAACACGCCGAGCGGCCTCAACACCGACAGCCCGCTGGTGGGCCGCGCCCTTGGCGATGCCATCAACGACCTCGCCGGCGCCGGGATCCCGCTCGACGGGACCCTGCGCGAGTTCCAGTACGAGACGCGCGCCGGCAAGAAGATCCCCATCCACGGTGGGCCGGGCACGCTGGGCGTGTTCAACGCGATCAACGTCAGCTGGAATCCCAAGGCCGGCTATCCCGACGTCGCCCACGGCACGAGCTTCATCGCCGCGATGACCTGGGCCAAGCGCGGCTGCCCGGTGCGCCAGCTCAGCTTCGTCACCTACAGCGAGTCCGAGAACCAGAACTCCCGGCATGCCGGCGACTACACCCGAGCGTTCTCGCGCAAGAAGTGGAACCGCGTTCCCTTCTGCGCCGCCGACATTCGCGAGCAGGCGACGGACGTCACCCGCGTCGGTCGCTAGCTCACACGCGCTCGATAGCCTCGGCGCCGTGAGCGACGCTCGGCCCATCGCGCTTGTCACGGGCGCCAGCAGCGGCATTGGTGAAGCGAGCGTGCGGGCTCTCGCCGAGGCAGGGTTCGAGACGATCGCCGCGGCGCGGCGGCTTGAGCGCTGCGAGGAGCTTGCCGCCGAGGTCGGGGGGCGCGCGGCGCGGCTCGACGTGACCGACCAGGGGTCGATCGATGCGCTCGCGTCGACCATCGACAGACTCGACCTCGTCGTCCACAGCGCTGGAGGCGCGCTCGGGATGGAACCGGTTGAGTCGTTCGACGACGCGAACTGGATCGAGATGTTCGAGTCGAACGTGCTCGGTGTGGCGCGTGTGACGCGGGCGCTCCTGCCGGCGCTGCGTCAGGCGGAGGCGCCAGCGATTCAGATCATCGGTTCCGTTGCCGGCGTCGAGGCTTACAAGGGCGGCGCGGGGTACACAGGCGCGAAGCACGCTGTCCACGCTCTGGCACAGACACTGCGACTCGAGCTGCTCGAGGACGGAATTCGAGTCACCGAGATCGCGCCGGGCCTGGTCGACACCGAGTTCTCACTGGTGCGCTTCGGTGGGGACGCCGAAAAGGCCGAGTCGGTCTACGACGGACTCGAGCCGCTGGTCGCGGCGGATGTCGCGGCGATCGTCGCGTTCTGCGCAACCCGCCCGCCGAACGTCGACGTTGACTACGTCGGCGTCAAGCCGGTCGCGCAGGCGACGGCGAAGATCGCCCATCGGCGAAGCTAGACACGATGTCCGACAGCGTCGAGTTCGCCCGGATTCATTTCGGGCGAATGACGATCCCGGGAGACCCGGAGCAGCTGATCTCAGCCGCCGGTCCGGACTTCGAGATGCATCTTGTCGGCGTCGGCGGAGAGGACGTCCACTACGCCGGAGAGGCTGGCATCCGCGAGTTCTTCGCCGACGTCGAGCAGAGTTGGGAGTCGCTGGTGTTCGAGGGAACGGACTTTCGCGAGCTCGGCGACCGCGTGCTGGTTCTCGCCGACGTTCACGGCCGCGGGCGCACGAGCGGGATCGTCAGACGCTGGGGATGGATAGTCGAGCACGCGGGCGTGCGTAGCGCGCGGGTTCCTCGGATCAGCTCGCCTCGAGGCGGCAGGGCTCAGCGAGTAGCCCTCAGACGTCCCGAAGCCTGATCGGCCCGGTCGTCGAGCCGGTGACGAGCTGATGGACGAGCGGCTCGTCGGACTCGAGCTGCTCAGCCGCGGGTCCCTGCGACACCACGGTGCCCTCGTGGATGACCGCGATGTGGTCGGCGATCATCCGCGCCGCGGACATGCTGTGGGTCGACACCAGCAGCGTCGCGCCGCTGTCGGTGCGGAAGTCGCGCAGCATCTGGCAGAGCAGCTTCAGGCGAACGCCGTCGATGCCCGAGTCGAAGTCGTCGATGATCAGCATCTGCGGCTCGAGCGCCAGCGCCCTGGCGATCGCGACCCGCTTGCACATTCCGGCTGAGAGCTGATCGGGCATCGCGTCGGCGCGGTCGCGCAGACCGACCATCGCGAGATGCGACAGCGTCGTCTCCCGAACGAGATCCTCAGACCAGCGGTGGCGCTGGCGCAGCGCGAAGGCGACGTTCTCGAAGACGTTCAGGGAGAAGAACAGCCCACAGGTGAACGGCAGCGTCCCCTGAAGGACGACCGCCATCCGCTGGCGCAGCGCGTTGAGCTCCGTGTCGTCGATCCGCGCCAGGTTGCGGCCTTCGACCGTCACCGTGCCGCGGTCCGGATGGATGAGTCCGATGACGTGACTGATCGTCACCGTCTTGCCCGCACCTGACGGACCGAGGAGCACGGTCGTCTCGCCGCGCGGGACGCTCAGAGTGACGTCCTCGAGAACGACCGCCTTACCGAACCGCTTGCCGACGCCGATCGAGCTCGATTGCCGGGCTCCGACTGGTCGCCGGACTGCATGGAGATCGAGTGTAAGCGCTCTACCATCCCCATCCATGCGCATCGACGAGCTCTTGGCACGCCAGAGTCCGCTCTTCTCGGTCGAGTTCTTCCCCCCGAAGACGGAGGAGGGCCAGCGGATGCTGCTCGAAACAGTGCAAGCGCTGAAGCCGCTCGAGCCCGACTACGTCTCGGTCACCTACGGGGCCGGCGGCTCGACCCGCGACGGCACCGTTGAGATGGTTTCGCGGATGAAGGATGAGTTTGGTCTTGAGGCGATGGCGCACCTCAGCTGCGTTGGCGAGACACGCGAAGGGCTGCGCCGCCTGCTCGACCGCTTCCACGAGGCCGGGATCGAGAACGTGATGGCGCTCCGCGGCGACCCTCCACGCGGTGAGACCAACTTCACGCCGCCCGACGATGGGCTCTCGAGCGCCACCGACCTGATCTCGTTCATCAGCGAGAGCCACGACTTCACGCTGGGTGGCGCCTGCTTCCCCGAGGTGCACCCGGAGGCGCCCGACATGCAGACGGATCTCGGCTACCTCAAGACGAAGGTCGATGCCGGCGCGCGATTCCTCATCACCCAACTCTTCTTCGACAACCGCGTGTATTTCGACTTCGTCGCATCAGCGCGCGAGATCGGCATCGATGTCCCGATCATTCCCGCGGTGATCCCGATCTCCACCTTCGGCCAGGTGGAGCGGATCTGCAAGCTGTGCGACGCCGATATTCCGGCGGACCTCTCCTCGGCGATGCAGTCGCTTGGCGGCGACGAGGAGGCGGAGCGCCTGCTCGGTGTCGCGTACGCGGCGCGTCAGTGCGAGGAGCTCCTGGCGGCGGGCGCGCCGGGCATCCACTTCATCGCGCTGAATCGGGCTGCGGGTACACGCGCCGTGCTCGCGGCTCTGCATAGCTCCCGGCCATGGGAGCGCGCCGAGGCGGGCGCCGACGCTCCCGTCTACGTCAGCTGAGACGCCCCTCCCGTCTCAGTTCCAGCAAACGGTCCCGACCACCGCGAGTAGCGCGAAGACCGGTCCAACGGCGAGCATCACCAGCGCCGACATCCAGCGGCGGGCGATCAGCGACGCGATTCCGCAGATGGCAGCGAGCCCGGCGAGGACCAGCGCCACCATCGCCACCGATTCGACCCACCCGGGGACCGCCTCGACACAAGGGTCGTCGCGGCCGCTGAAGGAGATCAGGGCCGTGAGAACCGCTGCCGCCGTGAGGGCGAAGCCGGCATAGACGACGGGCCCGATCGGTTCACGGTTGACCGGCTGCTCATCGCGATCCACGTCCGCCGGCTCGGCTCGCTCGGCCGGAGGCCGTCGCGTCGCCAGCGTGCCGATCGCCGCTACCGCGAGCAGCGCTAACGGCGGATACAGCACGGCCTTGGTCGGGGTCTGAATCAGGGAGCTCCCGCCGGCCGCGAGGATCAACCCGGCGCCGAGCCCGATTACAGAGGCCACACCGAGGTCGGTGAACACCTCGCGGCGCGCCGACGGCTCAGTCCGTCGCAGGGCCACGACCAGGCCGATGAGCACGGCGACAAGCGCGGCGCCGCCGTAGAAACCGGCACGCTTCTTGAAGTCCTCCTCGAGCTCGAAGGCGCGCTCGAACCGGGCGTCGAACTCCTCGTTGCGTTCCTCCTCGCAGATCGCGTCACCAGGCACGTTGCAGGGTGCAGGAACCTCCGGGACCTTGCCCGACGTGATCGAGAAGTCGATCATCGCGATGATCGCGATCACGACCACTGCGATCCCGGCCACGATCATCGGCCCGCGGCCATATCGCCTGCCTCGTTTACGCATCGGGTGCCCAGCCTAGACTTCCCGCCGATGCGCGAGGGCAGCTTCGTCTACGACGGGCACCGGATCGCCTACGCCGAGTTCGGCGAGGGAGAGCGCGTGCTCGTCCTCGCCCACGGGCTGCTGATGAACCGCCACATGTTCGACCACGTCGCGCCCGAGATGGCGAAGCGCGGTATCCGCGTGATTACGGTTGACCTACTCGGCCACGGGGCGTCGGACAAGCCGTTCGACAAGCGCAAGTACTCGATGACCGACTACGGCGATCAGCTCGCGGCGCTGATCGACGCGCTCGATCTCGACCGGCCCGTGGTTGGCGGCACCTCGCTGGGCGCTAACGCCGCACTGGAAATGGCCGTGCGTCACCCAAAGGCGTCCCGAGGCCTGTTCATCGAGATGCCCGTGCTCGACAACGCGCTCGTCGCCGCCGGCCTGATCTTCCTGCCGATCCTCGTCACGTTGCGGTTCGGCAAGCCGGTGCTGCGCGCGGTCGCCGAGGTGACCGGCCGGATTCCGCGGTCGCGCTTTCTCGTCGATCTGCTGCTGGACTGGACGCGCCGACCGCCGGAGGCCTCCGAGGCCGTGCTCGAGGGATTGCTCTTCGGCCGCACCGCGCCACCGCAGGCCGAGCGCGAGCTGATCGGGCTGCCTGCGCTCGTCATCGGCCACCCGTCGGATCCGCTGCACCCGTTCATCGACTCGGACATGCTCGTTTCGGAGATGCCGCGGGCGCGACTCGTCAACGCCGATTCGATCCTCGAGTGGCGGCTCAAGCCCGGGCGCCTCGACGATGAGCTCGCCGGTTTCGTCGCCGAGGTTTATGAAACGGATAAGTCTCCGGCGCTAGGCTGATCGGCCCATGTCGACGAAGTCCGAACGCGAACGGCGCCGCGCCGAACGCCTCGCCGCCGAGAAGGCAGCCTCCGCCTCCGAGCGACGCCGGCTGCTGCTCGGCTATGTCGCCGCGGGCGTGCTCACGCTCGCGGTCGTCGTCGGCCTGGTGGTCGTGCTCGCGGGGGGCGACGACGAGACCGATCCCACCGCCAATCTTCCTGATAACGCCCACATCGAGCCACTGAGCGGCTCCGTCAACGACGTCGCGCCCGACGATCGCTCCGGCACGACCCCGCCGGAGCTGCAACAGGGCGACCTCGCCGAGGCGGCAAAGACCGCTGGCTGCGACCTCCAGCTCGACCTCGAGGACGAAGGTAACCAGCACATCAAGCCCTCCGACCCGGTCCCGAAGTACAAGACGAACCCGGCGACCTCGGGCGATCACATCGCGCCGCCTCTGCAGCAGGCCGACGGTGCCTACTCCGAGACCCCCAACCCCGAGTACGCCGTCCACTCCCTCGAGCACGGCCGCATCGCGATCCAGTACTCCCCGGACCTTCCCGAGTCAGATCAGCTCGCGCTGAAGGGCGTCTTCGACGAGAGCCCGGACGGCATGCTCCTCTTCCCGAACCCCGACATGCCCTATGACGTGGCCGCCACCGCCTGGACTCAACTCCTCGGCTGCGACTCCTTCGAGGGCGACGCAACACTCGACGCGATTCGCGACTTCCGCGACACCTACCGCGGTCGCGGGCCCGAGAACGTTCCGATTCAGCTCTCCGGCTGAACACGCGCCCGAATCCTTCGACTTGCCAAGGTGTTGGAAGTTTGGTGCGCGTAAAACTCCGATACCTGCTGGCGACAGCAGTCGCCGTTGGCTGCGTCTACGTCGCGGCTCCCGCCCTCTCCTCCCAGCCCTACCGGCCGGGCGGAGTCGACTTCGCACAGCCGCTGGGCGCCGTTGACCGTGAGGCGACCAAGCGCTCGACCCGCTTCGTCTCGGCGAAGCTCGACGCCCCTGCGCACTTCGACCTTGCGGGCCTCGCTCGTGAGATGCGCCCGTATGAGCTGCGGGCTCGCACCGGCGATGGCGAGTGGGGCGAATGGGTCGAGGCCGAGGATGGCAACCCGATCTACTTCGGCGGTGCGGACGAGCTGCAGCTGCGCACCGAGGGTTATCGCCCGCGCGGCACGATCCACTACGTCAACGTCTCGGGCACGACTACGCCCGCCGACGGCCTGCTGACCCACGCCCGCGAGGCGATCAACTCGGCCTTCATCTCGGCCACGACGCTTGTCGGCGGGAGCGACGCGGAAGCGCTCGCCCCACGCCCGACGGTCGTCAGCCGCGCCGCCTGGGGCGCGAGCCTCGCCAAGGGGGGCTGCAAGCCACGCACCGGAGCGGTCGAGGGCACCGTCAAGGCCGCGGCAATCCATCACACGGCAACCGCCAATGACTATTCCGCCACCGAGGCACCCAGCGTCGTGCTCGGCATCTGCCGCTATCACCGCAACGCCAACGGTTGGAACGACATCGGCTACAACGCGCTGGTCGACCGCTTCGGCACGCTCTACGCCGGTCGAGCCGGCGGGCTCAAGAACGCAATCGTCGGCGCGCACGCGCAGGGCTTCAACTCGACGATGACGAGCATCGCCTCGATCGGCGATTACACGGATACCGGGATCACCCCACAGGCGCGGGCGTCGATCGTCGAGTACCTCGCCTGGAAGCTCTCGATCCATGGGCTCAGCGCGATCGGGAAGACGACCGTGACCTCAGCCGGCGGCGACCTCAGCCGCTACCCGGCGGGGCGCAAGGTCCGCCTGAACAAGATCGTCGGACATCGCGATGTCGGCCTCACCGCCTGCCCCGGCGAGGTACTGCAGCTCGAGATCCCGTCGATCCGACGCATGGTCCAGGCGCGAATCGAAGAGTACGGCGGGCCCGCGCCGGTGACTCCGCCCAGCGATCCCGGCGATCCGACCGCCCCTCCGGGCGGCGGCGTCTCTCCCTAGCCGGCGCGGTAGGCGGGGAAGAACCCTCCGGCGTCACGACCCCCGCCGAGTCGCTCATATGCCGCCGTGTCGGCGACCAGCTCGTGCGTGCAGAAATCGAGCTCCGTGTTAGCGAAGCCGCGCTTGAACTCGTCGAGGCCGTCGCCGGCCGAGATCCCGCCACCGAGGTTGAGTGCCCTGCCAAGGTCGTCGGCAAGATCGAGCATCGCGACGACGACGTTCTTGAACGGCGACGCCGACCGCGCCGACTCGGACGTACCGCCGAGGAAGTAGTGCAGGACGCCGTCGCTGATCGCGGCGATGGCGGCAGCACCAACCTCGCCGTCGCGCCGGGCGGCGAGCAGCCAGCTGCGCTCGAACGAGAGCACCGCGTCGAAGTACGCGTTGGCGAAGAAGTAGCGCTCGGCGGCGCCTGCGCGACGCATCGTCTGCTCGTACGCGTCAGCGAACGCGGCGCGGTCGCCGGCAGGGGTCTGTGGACCGGGGCTCGTGGCGACCTCCCAGCCGTCTCGCTCATTCGCGCGGACCTGCTCGGCCAGCCGGGCGCGGATTCCCCGCGGCCTCGACGGGTCGTGGACGTGCACGCGCCCGCGACGCGTCGGATTGGCGAGCCAGGCTCCGGCACCAAGGCGCTCGCGGGCAAAGACGCTCACCAGCCCGGTGGAGCTCCAGTCAACGCCCGCCGCATCAGGCGGCTGGCCACTAACCACGCCGCCGGGGTACCCGTAGGGAGAGATCGCGTCAATCCCGCCCGCCTCGATCTCGCGGACGATCAGCGGGACCAGCGACTCGCCTCCGTCGAAGCTGACCCGCAGGGTGTGTGTGACGCCCTCCGCTTCGAGATAGGGCGGGAACCGAAAGAGGTCGTCGCTTTGGGCCGCGGCGCCGCCGTCGGCGAGCAGCTCGGCGGGCGCTAGTCCCACCCGGTGAAGTCCTCGGCGAGCAGGCCCCAGACCTGGTTGTCGATCACCTCGTCACCGCGCCGGATCGCGGCGCGCATGACGCCCTCGAGCCTGAAGCCGAGAAACGTGACGACCTTCTGTGCAGCCTCGTTGGTGGCCGGGATCTCAGCGTGAATCCGATGCGCGTCGTGCTCCGAGAAGGCGCGATTGCACGCCTGGCGCTCGGCCTCGCGCGCGACACCCTTACCCCAGGCGGTCGGATCGCCGATCAAAACGGCGAGCTCGGGGCCGAGTTGGCGGTCAAGCCCGAACAGCGCGACGAAGCCAACCGCGGTGTCGTCACCGTCGATCGTGATCGCCCACTTGCGATCGGTCGCGGTGTCCATCGCGCGCTCGACCCAGCCCGCCGCGTTGTCGAGCGTGAACGAGTCGCGACTGCCCACCAGGTCGGCGGTGACTCGCTCGTCGTTGAACCAGGCGTGTACGGCCTCCGCGTCGTCGGGGCGAAAGTCGCGCAGGCTGACCTCGGCTCGGGGCATGCGGGTGAAGTTATCCGTACAGGCCCTGGCCGGTCACGAGCAGGCGCGCCGTGCGAGCGAGGATCTTCAGGTCGAGACCGATCGAGCGCTGCTCGACGTACCAGACGTCGAGCTCGATTCGCTCGTCCCACGGAATGCCGGCGCGGCCGTTGACCTGCGCCCAGCCGGTGATTCCGGGCTTGACCTCGAGCCGGCGGCGCTGGCGCGGCGTGTAGTCGGCGACCTGGGCTGCCAGTGTCGGCCGAGGGCCCACGACCGCCATCTCACCGCGGATGACGTTCACGAGGTTCGGGATCTCATCGAGCGAGAACCGGCGCAGGAAGGCACCGACGCGCGTAACCCGGGGGTCGTCAGCGAACACCGGAGTGCCAACGCCGACCGGGTCGTTGCCGGTGTGCATCGTGCGCAGTTTGCAGAGCTTGAATTCCTCGCCGTCGCGGCCGATACGGCTGGCGAGGTAGAGCACCGGTCCACGCGAGTCGAGCTTGATGGCAATCGCTGCGATGGCCATTACCGGCGCCGTGACCACCAGCGCAACCGAGGCGATGACAAGGTCGAGCATCCGACTCATCGTGTGCCCTCCGCCTGATCCCAGGCGCCTGGCGTGCCGAAGCGGATGCGGTCGACCAGGCCGAGTGCGATCGACGCCGTGGTCAGGACGTAGTACTGCGCGAGGCGCAGCGGCTTCAGCGAGATCACCGGCGCGAGTGCCGCCGCGACGAGCAGGCCCACCTGAGCGATCAGCGTCGCCATGTAGATCGAGCCCTCTCCCAGCAGCAGGAGGTTGGCGGCAAACGCGATCACGTGAAGCAGCGGCGTCGCGTAGCGCAGCACCCGGTGGCTGATGATCTCGAACGC
Organism: uncultured Solirubrobacterales bacterium; assembly: GCA_963746215.1. Lineage (GTDB taxonomy): Bacteria > Actinomycetota > Thermoleophilia > Solirubrobacterales > 70-9 > WHSW01. The sequence continues at coordinate 404,054 of CAVVAT010000005.1, read as the reverse complement.
GTAGAAGGGGCGGTATCCGCGCGGCGACAGCATCCCGTCGCCGACGACCTCGTCGTAGATGCCGCGCATCATTCTCCGCTTGCGCGCGAACTCGCCCTCGTTGCTCGCGACCATCTTCTCCTCGGCGAGCGCCTCGGGCACGTACACGGAGCGCAAGCGCCGCTTGTGCAGCAGAAACGGGAAGACGAGGTCGTGGCTCGACGCCGGACCGAGGGCCATGTACGCGGAACGGCGGACCGCGTAGATCGCCCCGTTGCCTGCCGTGATCCCCGCCAGGCCGGACTCGAGGCGACGCACCCAGAGCTCGAAGCGCCAGTAGGCGCCCTCCTGGTTGCTGCCGCCCTGCCCGAGGAACCGCACCTGGCCACAGGCGTAGCCGATGTCGTCGGCCGCGAACGGCACGACCAGCTTGCCCAGTGCGTCGCGCTGCCACACCGCGTTGGCGTCGCTGAACGCGAGCACGTCGCCGGATGCGTGTGCGGCGCCGGCGTTCTGCGTCGCGAGCTTGCCGGTTCGCGGCAGCTCGAGGACGAGGTCGGCGCCTGCCTTGCGCGCCAGCTCGACGGTTCGATCGGTCGAGCCGTCAGACGCGACGATCACCTGGATGAGCTCGCGGGGATAGTCGAGCGCGAGCGCGTTGGCGACCTTCTCCGCGATCACCGTTTCCTCGTCGTGCGCGGCGATGATCAACGAGACGCTCGGAAGCTCGCCCGTGTCCTCTGGCTCCGGGCGGTAAAGGAAGCGACTGAGGATCCAGAGCAGCAGCGGATAGCCGATGTGGGTGTAGACGATCGCCCCGGCGGCGATCCAGAAGATGACGGCGACGACGGTCATCGAGGCGGCAGCCCGCGGTAGAGGTCCAGCGTGCGTGCGGCGATGCGCGGCCACGAATACGTGGTCGCGGCGGCTTCCGCCGCTCGGGCCGCCAGCGCCGACCGCTCCTCCTCATCGCCGAGCAGCTCGCCGAGCGCCGAGCGCAGCGCGGCAGGGTCGCCTGGGGGCACGAGCCTGAGCGCATCGTCGCGCTCGCCGATCTCGGTGAACCCGCCGACGGAGCTGGCGACGATCGCGTTGCCGAACGCCAGGGCGGTGTAGAGCACGCCCGACTGCTCGATTGCGCGGTAGGGAAGCGCGACGAGGTCGGCGCGGCGAAAGTAGGCCGGGATCTCGCGGTCGGTGATAAAACGCGGGACGAAGCGAACGGTCGCCGCACAGCGCTCGGCGAGCCGCTCGAGCGAGGTGATGTCCATCCGCGGCATACCGACGATCCACAGCTCAGCCCCCTCGAGCTCACGGAAGGCCTCGAGCAGGACGTCGACGCCCTTGTAAGGGCGGATCAGGCCGAAGCAGAGGACGACCGGTCCTTCGACATCAGCAAGCTCGGCGGGCAGGGGCAGCTCATCCGGTTGGTGGGTTAGGTGGTCGAAGGCGCCATGCGGAATGGCGTGGACACGCGCCGGGTCGTCGACGAGTTCGCGCAACTCGGCGGCGCCGTACTCCGAGTGCGCGACGAGCGCGTCCATTCGCGACAGCAGCGAGCGCTGGCGCTTTCGTGCCGCCGACGAGGTCGGCAACGGGTAGTGGACTGTGAACACCCGCGGTCGCGGTGGAAGCAGGAAGCGATCGAGATCCGGCACGCTGAGCCACTGCAGGTGGACGACATCGGCGCGAGCCGCGTGAGCGCGAAGCCGGCGCATCCCGGGAACGTGCTCGGCGAGCCGCAGCCCGCGGCGGCCGGGCGCCTCGAGGCCGCGCCGTGTGGAGCGGCGGTAGAAGAGCTCGTTGACGCGGTAGCCCTCAGCCGGAGCGACCGGCGCGTACTCAAACTGGCTCGTGACCAGCTCGACATCAGCGCCCGCGTGCGCCAACGCAGCGCAGAGCGCGCGGTCGTACGGCGGCGTGAAGGCCGGCGGGTCGACGATTTGGACACGCATCGTTGACGATTGTTCCTGTGAAGCTCACCTACTGCGTCGTCAACACCAATGGCCGCGAGCTCCTTCTCGCCTGCCTGCGATCGATCACCACCAACGCGCCTGGCGATTTCGAGAGCGAGATCCTCGTCGTCGACAACGCGTCTGACGATGGTTCAGCCGAGGCGGTCGAGGCATGGGCGGCGAGCGCGGAGGCGAACGGACCGGCGCTGCGGTTGATTCGCAGCCCGCAACGCGAAGGAAAGGCCGCGCTCGACACTCTGGTGCTCACCGAAGCCCAGGGCGACCTCTGCCTGCTTCTCAACGAGGACTCCGAGTTGCGGCCGGGCGCCGTGGAGTCGCTGATCGCCGCGCTGGACGCCGAGCCACGCGCGGTCGCCGCCGGGGCGCAGCTATTCGATCCGGACGGCGAACCGCAGCCGTGCGCGTGGAGGCTCCCCGGGCTGGCGACCACGCTTGCTGGGGCCCTCCTCCTGCACCGCTGGCTGGTCGTGCAGTCGCGCGGCCCTGCCACCCGCCCCGTCGGCTGGGTTCAATCGGCGGCGATGCTCGTCCGCCGCGAGGCGGCGCGAGAGATCGACTACCTCGACCCGGAGTTCTTCGTTTACTCCGACGAGACGGACTTCGCCAAGCGCCTGCACGACGCCGGCGGGCTCATCCTCTTCGTCCCAACTGCCGAGGTCGTTCACCACGAGCAGCTCGCGAGCGACGAGGTTGCGCAGCGCCGACGCATCGTCGAGTTTCATCGCGGTCGCGATCGCTATCTACGCAAGCACCATGGGGCGGCCGCCGCCTTTTTGGCTCGTCCCCTGCTTGCCTGGCCCTACCTACCCCGTGCCCTTGCGGCGCTGCTTCTGCCAAAGCACGACGCGGGCATCTACCTCCTCCATGCCCGCCAGGCGCTTAGGCCGGCTGGCGGCGAGGGGATGCGGGAGGCGGCCGAGGCTTACAACGAGTCGCGGTCGCGGCGCAGCTGAGCGGCCGCGAGAATCGCGAGCACCGCAGCCGTGGCGAGGTGCAGGACGGCGTCGCGCTCGTTGTTCGGGAAGCTGAAGACGTAGGCGGGCTCGGTGCTCACAAGCGCCCAGACCCCGGTTACGAGCAGCGCTCCGGCTGCCGCGATCGCGTACAGCAGGGCCCAGGCCGGCCGCGTCGCGAACACGAGCCCCGGGCCGAAGAGCAAGAGGCCGGACAAGGTCGGCTCGGCGATGAAGCCGGCGAGCGACCAGGCGAGCTGAAAGACGCAGACGGCGAGGACGCCCTTCTGCGCGAGAGTCCACGAGCCCCGGGCGGTGGCGAGCAGGTCGTCGCGGCGGCGATGAACGCGCTCTGGGTCGGGTTCGGGCGCCTGGCCGAGGGCGAGCGCTGGAGCGGCTGAGCGCCGGCTAGAGCCGATCCTCGTCGCGGCGGACGGCCTCGTAAATCTCGGCCGAGGCTCCGGCTTCGGACTCGGCTGAGGGCTGGGCCGAACGGGCCGCATCCATGCGTTCCCGAATCGCCGTTGGGTTGAGCATCGTGCGGATCCCGGCGCGCTCCTCGCGAGAGAGAAAGCCACACCCGAGCAGGAGCAGCGGCAGTGCCAGCCACAGCAGCGTCCGTAGCGCGAGGCCGTCGAAGCCGTCGGTCGGCAGCAGCAGCTCGCCGGCGGCGACAGTCGCCGACGTCACCCCGACCAGCAGCGCCAACCGGCCCCACTCATACGGGACCGGGAACAGCCGCTGCGTGAGGACGTACATGAGGACCAGGATCACCGCGTAGGAGGCGACGAGGGCGATTCCTGCGCCCACGATTCCGTGGGAGGGGATCAGGATCAGATTGAGGACGACGTTGACGATCGTTCCCGCGATGGTTGCCGGCAGGTTGAACTCGGTTCGCCCCGTGCGCCCGAGGACCACGACCAGGACGAGGTAGAGCGAGTAGAGCGCGATCCCGGTCGCCAGGAGGCCGACCGCCTCGTACGCAGCGAAGTACTCCGGCGCAGCGAGCAGATCGACGATCCAGCGCGAGAGCAGCCACAGGCCGGCGACCGCGAACGCGCACACGGCGGCGAAATAGGTGAAAACGAGGCTGTATGCGCGTCGCGCCTCATCGTCATCAGCGATCGAGTACGCCAGCGGTGGCCAGGCGAGCTGGAAGCCGCGTGCGAGCACGTTGATCCCCTGCGCGAACTTGATCGCCAGCGCATAGAGCCCAGCCTCGGCGAGGCCTGCCAGACGCACGATGAGAATGCGGTCGATGAAGTTGAGCGAGTACAGCGTTAGCTCGGCGGGCATCGTCGGAAGGCCGAAGCGGATCATCCGCCGCAACAGCGGCACCTGGAAGCGCAGCGCGAGCCGGTGGCGCTCCTTCCACAGCTGCCAGGCGAGGAAAGCTGCGCCGGTGCCGAAGGTGCCGATCAGGATTCCCGCGGCGCCGTCGTCGCGTACGACGACGAAGTAGACGGTGACCGGGATCGTCGCCAGGACGTTGAGAGCCGTGAGGGCGAAGTAGGCGCGTGCGCGCTCGTCGACGCGCAGCAGCGTCAGCGCGTACTCCCAAAGGGTCAGCGTCCAGAGCCCGAGGACCGCGAGCCGGCCGAGCTCGGCGTCGGGCTGGCCCAAGAGCAGCTCGGAGATCGGCTCGGCGAGCGCGAGGCAGATCGCCGAGATCAGCGTGGTCGACCAAAACAGCGCCGAGAATCCGGTGCGGATGACCTCCGCTCGGAAATCAGCTGACCCGGCCGCCCCCGGACGCGAAGCGGAGGAGGCGGGCGGAACGTCAGTTAGGTAGTAGAAGCGGAGTAAGGCCTCGATCAGGCCCAGCCGAACGACGATCGAGATCGCGATGACCGAGGCGAGCATCACCTCCGCGGCTCCGTAGTCAGCGGGGGAGAGGGCGCCGGTGTAGACCGGCAGCAGGAAGACCGCGATCAGCTTCGAGAGGACGCTCGAAGCCGTGTAGGCGGCGCCGGTCGTCGCCAAGCGGCGCATGTAGTCGAACACTCAGCTCACCTCAGGCAGGGATGGTGGCTGGCGAATCGGGCGGATTCAGCCTCAACGCGATCCCGAGCGCGAGCAACGCCCATGTCGCGGGATCGGTGGTGAAGCCGGTGTAGCCGAGGCTGTCGACCAGCATCACGACAAAGCAGGCGCCAACGAGCGACCGGGCGGCGGACGAGCGAGCACCGCGGCCGAACAGCGTTACGAGCGCGACCAGCAGCAGCGCCACGTAGACGATCAGCCCGATCGCCCCCTGCTCGGCGGCGACCGTGATCGGCTCGGAGTGCGACACAGTCGTTCGCGCCCGTTCGATGCGCTCGTAGAAGGCCCGGCCAAAGGAGCCCGAACCCCAGCCGGCAATCGGGCGGTCGCCGGCGAGCTCGAGACCGCCCTCGATCAAGTCGCTGTGACCCGAGTCGATGCTGCGCACGTCCTCGATATCGCTCGTCGGGGCGCCCCCGGCGAGGACGAGAACAACGAGCGCGACAGCCCCGAAAGCGCCTGCTGCGATCAGTCCTCGAACGCCCCATCGCAGGATCGCGATGACGCCAAGCCCGGCGAGCAGTGCCGCAAAGCTGGTGATCGAATAGCTGAACGCAAGCGCGACCAGCGCGAGCCCACAGAGCGCCGTGGAGATGAAAAGCTCACGGCGGCCGCCGCCCCATGCGATCACCGCGGCGAAGGCCGCTATCGCGAGCGCGAGGTAGCGCCCGAAGATGTTGGGGTCGAAGAAGATCGAGTTGACGCGGAAGTAGACGTGCAGTTCATTCGCGTCGACGAGCTCCGGGTTGAGGAAGAGATCGCGCGCGAAGTACTGGTAGATCGCCAGCAGCGAGCAGACCGCCGCGACCACGCCGACGGCGATCAGCACCCGGCGCAGCAGCGCCCGTGACCAAACGATCTCGCTGAGAAGGCAGAAGAGAACGGCGAAGGGTGCGAGGAAGAAGCCGATGTTCTCGACCGCGTTCGAGACGTCCTCGGAGTAGGCGGCCTGAATCGCGTACAGGGCGAGGCCCGCGGCGAGGACGTAGCGCAGGCGTTGCGGCCAGGGGTCGCCGCCCTCGTCTGCCGGTGGGGGCGTCGAGCCTCGCTCGGAGAGCACTCGGGCGAGCACGCTTGCTGCGATCACCAGATAGAGCGGGACGAGCAGGTTCGCCGTCTCGCCGCCGATCTCGATGGGCACCCGGATCGGGAGGAGTGCGACCGCCGCGATCGGCAACACCTCGGGTCGCCGGCGAATGGCCGCCGTGAGGCCCGCGACCGCAAGCCCGGCAACCACCAATGCGGCGCCCACCTGCGCCGGCGAATCGCGAAAGTCGGCCACGCGCGGCTCGTTCCAGACGTCGGCGATCACCAGGATCGGGGCGGCGATCACGGCGATGACGATTGCGATCGTCCGGTGCCGCCGGTCGGGCAACGCGATTCCGGCCGCAGCGGCCCCGCTCGCCACCAGCATGCCGATCATCTCCGCGACCGAGGCGTTCACGGTTCGACCGGCCCGGAAACGACTGTGAAGCGACGCGGCCAGACCATCTCCCGGTCTGCGCCCGGAAGGTCGACGCGCAGGCGATAGCGGCCGGCCGTGGCGAAGTCGCCCGCGTCCGTGCGCCCGTCCCACACGTACGTGACGGATTCGCGCTCCTCCAGCTCGACATCGGAGTCGAGCGTGCGGATGAGCTGCTCACGGCGGTCGACGATCCCGACCAGGGCGTCATCGTCGGCCTCGCGGACGAAGAAGGTGATCGTCACCTGATGCGGCGGCGGGCCGCCGATCGGGCTGAAGACGACGTCCTCGGCAGCGCCGGGATCGGTGACCTCGAGGACCAGGTCGGGCGTACGGCCACGAACGACGAGGATCGCTGTGATCAGAGTGGCGGCGAGCAGCGCGAAGAACAACGCCGTGCTCAGCGACAGCCTCCCACCCAACTTAGGCCCGATCCTCGCCGGCAATCACGACGACGTCGGCGTCGCCAACGTCTGAGCGCAGATCGCGGTCGAGCTCCTCGACCTCCTTCACCCCGATATCGCCCGCGACCTTCTGCGCCGCTGGCTTCTGCTTGTCCGCGTACATGACGACGGTCTTCTCGTAGTTGTCCTCCGTATTGGTCACGACGCCGAGGACATAGCCGGCGGCCTCCAGGTCAGAACCGACCTTTCCGGCGAGCCCGGCGGCCGTCGTGCCGTTGAGGACGGCGACGGTGACGTCGCGGGGATTGACACGCCCGACATGCGGACCGCTGGGGCCTTCGTCGTCGGAGAGCAGCTGCTGCGAGGCGAAGATCGCGCCGGCGCCGAGGAGCAGCGCGACGGCGCCGATCGCGACCAGGACCCGTGGCTGTGTGGCCGAGTTGACGAAGCGCCGCCAGCGGGGATGCGGCGCCAACGCGGCCCGCTCCATCGTGATCCGCTCCAGGGCCGGGCGGTCATGGGTGACCCGGGTGGCCGCCGGCACCGGCGTCTCGCCTGGCGCCGGGGGCGGGCGAACCTCCGTGACGTCGTCGGCCGGGGCCTCGCCGAGGATCTCCTCGAGCTCGGCCTCGGCGACGTCCAAGCGGCGCTCGCTCTCCGCCAGGTCTTCGCCCGCGTACTCGGGCTCGCGCTCGGACCATTCACGAAGCCGGCGCACGTCGCGGCGCTGCGACAGGTAGAGCGGAATGAGCATGAGGACGCCCAGCGCCGCCGCAAGCGCGACGAAGCCCGTGACGGTGTCGAAGATCTCGGGGACCTGCACCGATCGGCTCCCCGGTCAGCCGGAGGTCGTCGTGTCGGTTGCGGCCTCGTCGGAGCCGCCGCCGAAGTCCGCATCGTCGGCGCCGATCACGAGTGCAAGCGGAGCGTCGTCCGCCAGGTCGCGGACCTCGCCGATCATCGGCGCCACCTCGGTCGTGCCGAGCTTTTCCTCGACTGCGGCCGCGAGCTCGTCAGCATCCGCCTCGCTGCCCGGCTCGAACATGATCACCGTCTCGTCGAAGCCGGACGCCGCGTCCTCCTTGACGCCGATCGCAAAGCCGGCGGGCTTGATCACTTTCTTCGCGACAACGCCGGCAAGGCCCTGTACGCCGGCGATCGGCTCACCCGTGACCGTGTCCTCGACCTGAGTTGCGTTGAGGACGGCCACTTCGATCTTCTCCGGCTTGCCGCCCTTACCGCCGCCGCCACTCGTCGCGTCGTCGCCGCCGAAGAGGCCAAAGCCGCTGGTCAGCACGCCCACGGCGATCACCGCGGCAGCGATGACGGCGAGTAGATAGCGGGGATCGACGGGAAGCCGGCGGTCGACGGCCGCGGCGCGGCCGGAGGACCACTCGCGCACGCCCTGCCACCAGAGCCCGAAACGACTCGGCGGCGCCTCTTCCACCTCGGGCTCGGGGATCTCCTCACCCTTGGCCTCCGCAAGCGCAGCTGACGCGTCCGTCGCGTCGCTGGCGCGCTCGGGCGCACGCCCCGCCCACTCGCGCAGCCGGCGGACCTCACGGGCCTGCTGGATGACGAGGAATGCGAGGAAGGCGAGCCCGAGGAAGGCAGCAACGCCTACGTAGGGGCCGATCCGATCGATCAGGTCGGTCATGGAGTCGGGCGGAAGTCTTGCCGATTAGAGGGCGGGGTGGCGCGCCGGACCGCCGCCCTCGCCCATCAGCTCGACGACGTTGCCCGCCAGGCCGGCCTCATCTCCCGATGCGACCAGGCCCTCGAGACGGCTCACAGTCATCTCAACCCAGTCCGGATCAAGCGGGCTCGACCGGACGGCGCGGACGATTCGATCGGCGCTTGTCGCCTGCGGACGCTCGTCCGCGTTGAAGAGTTCCTCGTGCAGCTTTTCGCCGGGGCGAATGCCGACAACCTCCACGGCGATGTCGACATCTGGCTCGTACCCGGCCAGCCTGATCATGTTGTGGGCAAGGTCGAGGATCTTCACCGGCTCGCCCATCTCGAGCACGAAGACCTCGCCGGCCCCGGCGCCGAGGTCGCCCGCCTGAATCACCAGCTGGACCGCCTCCGGGATCGTCATGAAGTAGCGCGTCATGTCGGGATGGGTGACGGTGACCGGTCCGCCCTGCTCGATCTGTGAGCGAAAGATCGGGACGACGCTGCCCGAGGAAGCGAGGACGTTGCCGAACCGGACGATCGTGAATCGCGTCTGGGGATGGCGGCCGCTGGCGGCCTGCACCACCCATTCGGCCATCGCCTTCGTCGCGCCCATCACGGTCCGCGGGTTGACCGCCTTGTCGGTCGAGATCAGGACGAACCGCTGAGCGCCGCACGCCGCGGCCGTCTTCGCGGTCACCTGCGTCGCGATCGCGTTGTTGCGAAGTGCCTCGAGCGGATTCGACTCCATCAGCGGCACGTGCTTGTAGGCCGCCGCGTGGAAGACGACCTCCGGCTTGAAGCGCTGCATGACCTCGAGCATCCGGTCGCCCTCGCGGCAGTCGGCGAGCACCGACTCAACCCGGGTGAAGTGCCATTGGGCCGTCATCTCGCGGTCGATCTGAAAGAGGTTGTCCTCGGCGTGATCGAGGAGGACCAGCAGCTTTGGCCGCACGCGGGCGATCTGGCGGACGAGCTCGGAGCCGATCGACCCGCCGGCGCCGGTGACGAGCACGCGCTTGTCCTCGAGGTAGGCGCCCACGCGATCGAGCTCCATTACCACCGGGTCGCGACCCAGGACGTCCTCGACGCGGACCTCGCGCAGCTGGCGCGTCAGCTGCACGCCCCCGCGCAGCAACTCGAAGACGGTTGGGAGCGTCCGCACCTGAATACTGCGATCGCGGCATTCGGCGACGACCTTCCCGCGCAGCACGCCGGGCGCCGACGGGATCGCGATCACGACTTCGTCCGGGGAGTGGCGGTCGAGCACTGCACCGATCTCGCTCGTCGTGCCGAGGACTTTCAGGCCCTCCGTGCGCATCCCGCGCTTGCGTGGGTCGTCGTCGATGAAGCCGATAGCGCGCGCATCAAGATTGGGGTTGAGCTTCAGCTCGCGGACGACCATCTGTCCGCCGGAGCCGGCGCCGACAACGAGTACGTCGCGGGTGCGGCGGCCGCTGCGACGCCGGTCGGGCCGTTCGGCCAGCGAGCGACGGACCAGGCGCGCGCCACCGAGCAGCGCACAGGACAGGATGAAGTCGAGAATGATCACCGAGCGCGGCAGGCTGTCGGCGTACGGCTTAGCAAGCACGAAGACCAAAACCAGGACGACGGTCGCCACAAACAGCGCGCGGAAGAGCGGCCAGAGATCCGGGAGGCGGAAGTACCGCCACCACTGGTGGTGCTGACCGAGGAGCTCGAGGATGATGCTCTTGCCAAGTGCGACAAACGCAACCGAGCCCAGGAGCATGGTCTCGTAGCGCTCCGGGAGATTGCCGCCGTCGTCGAGGAAGCGCAGCACGAACGCCAGCGCGAAGGCGAGCGCCGCAAGTAGCGCGTCGGCGACGAACTCGAGCGCGCGGCGTCGATAAACCGGATCGGTCACACGCGACATCGCCGCGAGTTTACGGCCGTAAAGCGCACACCGATGGGTAACGTGTCCGCTCCGCATGGACCCGCTCAGCGCCGCAATCCCGCTTGCCAGCGTCACCGACGCGATCCTCGATCCGATCGTCAACGCCGCGACCGACTTCATCGACTCGGTCGGCGTGATCGGCGTCTTCATCCTGATGACGCTCGAGAGCGCCTGTATCCCGGTCCCGAGCGAGGCGATCATGCTGTTCGCGGGGTTCAGCGTCTCGAACGGCGACATGACCCTGCTCGGGATCACCGTGGCGGGTGTGGCCGGCAACGTCGTCGGTTCCTGGATCGCCTACGGGGTGGGCTACTACGGGCGCCTCGAGCTGCTCGAGAAGAACCGCTTTATCCACATCAGCCCCAAGCACCTGGCGTGGGCTGACGATTGGTTCGAGCGACACGGCGACGTCACCGTCCTGGTGACCCGGTGTCTGCCGATCATCCGCACCTTCATCTCGCTGCCGGCAGGCATCGCACGGATGCCGTTCTGGCGCTTCACCGTTCTGACGTTGATCGGCTGCATCCCCTGGGTCTTCGCGATCGGCTTCATCGGGCGCGAGGTGGGCGACAACTGGGAGGAGTGGCGCGACAAGCTCCACTATCTCGACTACGCATTCATCGTCGCTGTCCTGGTCGGTGGCATCTACTTGCTGATCCGCCGACGCCGCACCCCCCCTCCCGCAGTCGAAGAGGGATAGGTTGCGCCGCCCCGCCGAGGCGGCTTCGCTCACGGCCGCGAGGGCGGCTGTGCTCGGCGCAATTCAGGGGCCCACCGAGCTGCTGCCCATCTCGAGCTCGGCACACCTTTCGCTTGCGCCGCTGTTCGCCGGGTGGGACTGGGACTCGATCGACCCCGAGACCCGTAAGAGCTTCGAGATCGCCCTGCATGCGGGGACGGCAGCTGCGCTTCTGATCGGCCAGCGACGGCAGATCCGCGAGGAGGTGGTCGCCTTCGACCGTCGCCGCGGCGCGCTGATCGCGCTTTCGTTTCTGCCGCCGGCGGTGGCTGGCTACACGTTGGAGCGCCAGATCGAGTCGCGCCTCGGTGGCCCGCGTTCGATTGCTGCGGGCCTCGCCATCGGCGCCGCCGCCATGGTCATCGCTGACACCTGCCCGCAGGACCGCGGCCGCGGCGACGCCGGGCCGCTGGACGGGCTCGCGCTCGGACTCGCGCAGGCCACGGCGCTGGTGCCAGGCGTCTCCCGCAACGGCGCCACCCTGAGCGCGGCACGGGCCCGGCGATTCGATCGTGAGCACGCCAACCTCCTGTCCCGGATGGTGGCGCTGCCGGTGATCGTCGGTGCGACCGCGCTGAAGGGCGCTCGCCTGCGTCGACGCGGCGTCTCGAGCGAGCTCGCGGGTGCAATCGCCGTCGGCGTCGGCGCCTCGTTCGTTTCGACGCTGGCATCGCAGCGGCTCATCCGCCTCGTTGAGCGTGACCGCGCGCTCTGGCCGTATGCGGCCTACCGGCTGGCCCTGGCAGCCGCGGTCGCGGTCAGAATGCCCCGATGAGCGGAACAGAGGAACAGGACGCTTACGCGAAGGCCGGAGTCAGTCAGCGCGATGCCGACTCGGCCGTTGAGGCCCTAGTTCGCAGCCTGAAGCTGATCGACACCGGCAAGCCCTCCCGCGTGGTGCCGCTCCCCAACCACTACGCGAGCGTGCTGCGGGTGAGCGACGAGCTCGGGGTCGCATTCGGCACCGATGGAGTCGGCACGAAGATGCTCGTCGCGGAGCGGATGGGCGACTACACCACGATCGGCATCGACTGCATCGCGATGAACGTCAACGACCTGATCTGCGTCGGTGCCGAGCCCATCGCGCTGCTGGACTTCATCCTCTGCCGCGATGCCAACCCCGAGATGTGCGGGGCGATTGGAGTCGGCCTGCGCCGCGGTGCCGAGCTCGCCGGCGTCGAGATTCCGGGCGGGGAGATCGCCCAGGTCGGTGACATCGTCTCGGGGACCGAACTCACGGGCAGCGCGATCGGGCTGGTTCCGCTCGACGCCATCGTCGACGGCGGGCGTGCCGAGCCCGGCGACGCTGTGATCGGCCTGCCGTCAACCGGGCTCCACTCCAACGGCTACACGCTCGCTCGCAAGGTCCTTTTCTCCCAAGTGGACCTCGACGACGACCGGCTCGGCCGACCGCTCGGCGAGATCCTCCTCGAGCCGACCGAGATCTACGTCCGTCCGATCCTCGATCTGCTGGCGTCGGAGGTCGACGTCCGCGGCCTCGCGCACATCACCGGCGACGGGCTCAACAACCTCAATCGGTTGACCGCGCCCGTCGGCTTCGAGATCTCCGATCCGCTCGAGGTCCCGCCGATCTTCGAGTTGATCGCGGAGCTCGGCGACGTCGGTGACGAGGAGATGTACGAGGTCTTCAACATGGGCTGCGGGTTCGTCTGCGTCGTCGCGAGCGCCGACGAGGAGCCTGCGCTCGAGCTTCTGCGCGGCCACTACCCCGGCGCGCAGCGCATCGGCACGGTCACGGACCGCGCCGGAGTGGTCGAGCGGACCTAGCGGCCGCGCGGGCGCCCCGGTGGTTGGGGCTGGGTAAGGGCGGTGGGAGGCGCCCGTGACGTTTCGTGGCGCCCACCGCGCAAACGTGCCGAAACTGCAACCCCGGCCACCCCTACCCAGCCAGACGCGCGTCCTCACCCCGCCGACGCCCCGTCGCGAACGTCCGCCGGTACGCGGTGGGCGTCGTCGCGGTCGCGCGGCGGAAGTGCTCGCGCAGCGATGGCGCTGAGCCGAAGCCGGACTTCGAAGCGACGTGCTCGACGGGGAGGTTGGTGTGCTCGAGCAGGCGGCGAGCCTCGAGGACCCGCTGCGCGTGCAGCCACTTCAGCGGCGTGGTGCCGGTCTCTGCGACGAAGCGCCGGGCGAACGTGCGGGGACTGACCCCGGCGCGTGCGGCGAGGGTGCCGACGTCCAGCGGCTCGGAGAGATGGTCGAGCGCCCAGCGACGGACGGGCTCGAGCGAGTCGCCGGCGAGCACCGGAGGCAAGGGTCGATCGATGAACTGCGCCTGGCCCCCGTCGCGGTGTGGCGCGGCAACCATCACCCGGGCGACCTGCGAGCCGATCCGCTCGCCGTGGTCGGACCGGATCAGGTGCAGGCAGAGGTCGATGCCGGCGGATAGTCCCGCCGAGGTCACCACACGACCGGCCTCGACGTAGAGCGCGTCGGGGTCGACGTCGATCGCGGGGAAGCGGCGCGCGAGCTCGGGCGCCGCGAACCAGTGGGTCGTCGCCCGGCGTCCGTCGAGCAGCCCGGCATGGGCAAGGGCGAAGGCGCCGGTGCAGATCGAAGCGACCCGGGCACCGCGAGCCGCGGCGGCGCGCAGCGCGTCGAGTACCGGTGCGGGCGGCGGCTCGAGACCGCGGTAGCCGGGCACGAGGACCGTGTCCGCGTCGTCCACAGCGCCCAGGTCCGCCACCGCTTCGATCGCGAAGCCGGTCGTCGTCGCCACGGGTCCCGCTTGCATGGCGCATGTGGTCGTCTCGTACAGCGGGCCGTCCTCAGTCCAGGCGAGCGAGAAGGCCTCCGCCGGCGTCGAAAGGTCGAAAGCAACGACGGGCTCGAGGCAAAGCAGCGCGACTCGGTGCATTGGCAGGAATCTAGCGTAGATAGGCATTTCTGCCTCTTGTGCCAGGCGCGCCGAGCCACGACGATGCGGGCATGAAAATCGCCATCGTCATCTTCGACAAGCTCACCGCCCTCGACGCGATCGGGCCCTACGAGGTCCTCTCGCGCCTCCCCGACGCCGACCTGCGATTCGTCGCCAAGGAGGCCGGGCTCAAGCGCACCGATACCGGCGCCCTCGGGGTCAGCGCTGACGCCGCCCTGGCCGACTTCGCCGACCCGGACATCCTGCTCATCCCCGGAGGAGAGGGAAACCGGCCACTCATGGAGGACGAGGAGGTGCTCGACTGGGTCCGCGCGGCGGACGCGAACACCAAGTGGACGACGTCGGTCTGCACAGGGTCGCTCGTCCTGGCCGCGGCGGGGCTGCTGAAGGGACGCAGGGCAACGAGCCACTGGGCCTATCGCCATGAGCTCTCGGGCTTCGGGGCCGAACCGATAGCAGAGCGCGTGGTCGTTGACGGCAAGTACGTGAGCGCGGCGGGCGTCTCCGCCGGAATCGACATGGCGCTCCAGCTGACGGCCCTCGAGTTCGGTGAGGATCTCGCCAAGGGAATCCAGCTCGGGATCGAATACGACCCCCAGCCGCCCTTCGATTCAGGCTCGCCGGAGAAGGCGGATCCGCAGCTCGTGGAGCTCGTGCGCCAGGTCGCGTAGCCGCGAAAAACCGTTCGTTCAGCCGGCGTCCATGTAGACGCCCAGCCCGATGGTCATCATGCAGGTGCGGGTTTCGATGAAACCCGGATAGAAGTCCAGGGTTGAAAATAGTCAGGCGATGAGCGAAGCGGTGACAGGAAGTCCGGGAGCACTAACCGGAACCGTGCTCTCGGGCCGTTACCGGCTCGAGTCGAAGCTCGGAAGCGGTGGCATGTCGACCGTCTATTTGGCGCGCGATGAGACGCTCGAGCGCTGGGTGGCGGCGAAGGTCCTGCACCGCGAGATCTCCGATCAGCCCGATCAGATCGAGCGCTTTCGCCGCGAGGCGCGGGCCGTCGCGCAGATCGCGCATCCCAACGTCGTTTCCGTGATCGACGCGGGAGAGGACGGCGGGCGGCCGTACATCGTCTTCGAGTACGTCGACGGCGAGACCCTCAAGCACCGCATCGACGCTCACCCGGGCGGGCTGCCGCTCGACGAGACGGCCGCGTACGCCATCGAGGTCGGGCGCGGGCTTGGCGCCGCCCATGCGCGCCGCCTCGTTCACCGCGACGTCAAGCCGCAGAACGTTCTGATCGACTCCGAGGGTCGGGCCAAGGTCACCGACTTCGGCATCGCTCGCGAGCTCGAGCAGGACGGGCTCACGAAGACCGGGCGCGTGCTCGGCACGACCGACTACGTCTCGCCCGAACAGGCGATGGGCCAGCAGGTCGACGCCCGCTCAGACATTTACTCGCTCGGCGTCGTGCTCTACGAGATGCTGACGGGGCAGGTCCCGTTCAAGGCGGACAACCTCGTCGGCGTGGCGATGAAGCACGTCAACGAGAAGATGCCCGACGTCCAGCGGCGCCGGCGCGACGTTTCCTCGGCGCTTGCGGTCGTGGTCGAGCGCGCGACCGAGAAGAAGCCCGACAAGCGCTACCGCGACATGAACGAGATGCTCGACGACCTCGAGCGGGCGCTGGAGGTCGAGGTCGCCAGGGGCGGGCGCTCGACCGGCGAGGTCACGACCGTGCTCGATTCCGTTTCACCCGGGCGAGGCGGGAGGGTGATCACGCCGCGGCGCGTCTCGATCGCCGGGATCCTCCTCGTACTCGCGGCAACCGCGGCTGCCCTCGTGATCGCAGGCATCAGCGGCAACGACAAGGAGCGCGGTGGCAACGGTGGCGGTGGTGGGTCGACGACGTCCGGCGAGATCGCCATCAACGAGGCGACAGACTTCGACCCGATCGGCGGCGACGGCGAGTTGCCCGAGGAGACCGGCTTTGCCGTCGACAGCAACCCGACCACCGCCTGGGTGGGCGAGCACTACGACACCACTGACTTCGGCGGCCTCAAGGACGGCGTCGGGATCTACGTGAGCACCGACGAAGCCGCTGAGCCGACCTCGATGGCGGTGAAGACGCCGGAACCCGGGTGGGACGCCGAGGTCTACGCCGCGGCGGACGGGCCGCCCGACGATCTCGAGGGCTGGGGCGCACCGATCGGGACGATCGCCAACGGCGACACCGAGACCAACATTCCGCTGGAATCGGCGGGGGAAGCCAACTACTTCCTCCTGTGGTTCACGAAGCTGGCACCGGCCTCCGACGAGGACCGTTACCGGCCTGAGGTCAGCGACATCGAGCTCAGCGGCTAGAAGCGGTAGCTGCGCTCGAGCTCGTGGCGCTGCACCGCGAGGTCGACCAGGCGCGAACAGAGATCCGGGTAGGCGATGCCGGTCGCCTCGAAGAGCTTGCCGAAGACGCTGGTCTCCGTGAAGCCGGGAATCGTGTTGATCTCGTTGACGAGGATCTCGCCGTCGTCGCGAACGAAGAAGTCGCAGCGCGCGAGCCCGGTTCCGGAGATTGCCTCGAAAACCCTTGCGGCGAGCTCGCGAACCCTGGCGACGCCGTCTTCGCCGATGGGGGCTGGGACGATCAGCTCCATCCCGCCCGCGTCGTACTTGGCGGTGTAGTCGTACCAATCGGAGGCCTTGGCGACGATCTCTCCCGGGAGCGACGTCTCGACGCTCGAGGCCTCGCCAAGACCGGTGTTGCCGATCACCGAGCACTCCACCTCCCGGCCGCCTGCGTGCGCCTCGATGATCACCCGTGGGTCGTGCTGAGCCGCCAGCTCGATCGCGGCGTCGAGCTCGGACTCCGGGCTCAGCACCCGCGAGATGCCGACGCTCGAGCCGAGCCGAGAGGGCTTGACCCAGAGCGGTCGGGCCATCGCGGCGGCGTGCTCGCGCCAGCCGTCCTCGCCGACCTCGCAGAACTCGATCTGCGGGAGCCCCAGCCAGGCCAGGAGGCGCTTGCAGGTGATCTTGTCCATCGCCACCGCCGCGGCGAGCACGTTTGGCCCGGCGTAGGCGATGTCGAGTGACTCGAGCAGTCCCTGCACGGTCCCGTCCTCACCAAACGGCCCGTGGAGGACCGGGAAGGCGACGTCGCAGCCGAGCAGGCCGCCTGCCGGGCGCATCTCGAACTCGGCGCCATCGGCGAGCCAGCGACCGTCGCGGTCGATCACCACGTCGACGGTGTCGTGGCCGGCCTCGCGAAGGCCCGCGGCGACGGACGCCCCGGACCGCAGCGAGACCTCGTGCTCCGACGAGCGTCCGCCGCGGATCACCGCTACTTGCATCAGGGCGTCGTGGTGGTTGTCGTTGAGGTCGAGGTGGTGCTGGTCGTCGTCGAGGTCGTCGTCGTCTGCTCGGTGAAGCGACCGATGACGAGCGTCACCGTGGTGCCCGTTTGCGTCCGGACGCCACCGTCGGGCGATTGGTCTAGGACGCGGCCGTCCTGCGACTGCTCGTCTGTCTCCTGGGTGATGACGTCGACGTTGAGGCCAGCAGCCGACATACGTCCTCGCGCGGCCGACTCGGTCTGGCCAACTACATCGGGGATGGTGGTCGCGCCGGCCCCGCTCGAAACCACGAGGGTGATCGTGTCTCCGCGGAGCACGCCCTCGGCGCCTTCGACCGGGTCCTGGTCGATGACCTGGCCCTCTGGCTCGTCGGCGTCGCGGGTCTCCGTGTCGGGGATCAGCCCGAGACGACGGACCTGGGCCGCGGCGGTGGCCTCCCGCTGGCCGATGAAGCTCGGGAGGTCGATGAAGTTGGCACCCGTCGAGACGAACAGGGTCACGGTGGACTGGCAGGGGATCGCTTCGCCCGCGGCGGGGGACGTCGAGATCACATCGCCGGACTCCACGTCGCGATCCGACCGCTCCTGGGTATCCGACAGCAGGTCGAGGTCCGCCAGGCGCTTCTTCGCGGTCTCGACAGACACGTTCTTGAGGTTCGGCACGGTGACTTCCATGCCGAGACTGGTCGTCAGGGTCACGCGTGAGCCCTCCTCGACCTCGGACCCGGCGGGCGGCTGCTGCTCGGTCACCGTATCCGGCTCCGAGCAGTTCTCGACGGTGTTGATCGCGACCTCGAAGCCGCGATCCTCGAGCAACGCCCGCGCCTCGTCGACCGGCTTCTCGATGACCGCCGGGACGTTGACCTTCTCGCCGCGGGTGGCGGCAAACGCGATGATCCCGCCCGCGATCAGCAGAACCAGCAGGGCGGCGATCGCGATGTTGCGATTGCGGCGGCGGCGCTCATCGTCCTCCGCGATCAGCGCGTCGATGTCGGACTCGTCGATTGCTGCCGCAGCAACAGCCGCGAGAGCGGTCGAGCTGCTCGGGTCGAGCTCTGCGGCGTCGATCGCCTCGCGGAACTCGTCGGCCGTCTGGAAGCGGAACGCCGGATCCTTGGCAAGCGACTTGAGGACGACGGCGTCAAGCGCCGGCGTGACCTGCGGGTTGATCTCCGACGGCGGTTGCGGCTGCTCGGAGATTTGCTTCAGCGCGACCGCAACCGGCGAGTCGGCTTCGAACGGGACGCGACCCGTGAGCGCCTCGTAGAGCATCACGCCGACCGAGTAGAGATCCGACGCGGCGGTCACGGCGAGCCCCTGCGCCTGCTCGGGAGACAGGTACTGGGCCGTTCCGAGCACGGAGCCGGTCTGCGTGATCTCCGACGCGCCGGCGCGGGCGATCCCGAAGTCCGCGACCCGCGCACGGCCCTCGCGGTCGACGAGGACGTTCTGCGGCTTCAGGTCGCGATGGATGATCCCGTGCTCATGCGCGAACTTCGTGCCGGCGAGGATCTGCCGGATGATCTCGAGGGCCTCGCCGATCGAGAGCCCGCGGCCGATGAGGTCCTTGAGCGATGCGCCCTCGACGTATTCCATCGCGATGAAGTGCCGACCGTCGGCCTCGCCGCGGTCGTACACGCCGACGATGTTCTGGTGCTGCATCCCCGCGGCCGACTGGGCCTCGCGGCGGAAACGCTCAACGAACTGGGTGTCCTGGGCGAAGCGCTCGTGCAGGAACTTCAGCGCGACCCGGCGCTCGAGCATCTCGTCGTCGGCGAGCCACACGTCCGCCATCCCGCCGCTGCCGAGGCGGGCGACGAGCACGTAGCGATCCGCGATTCGCTGGCCCTGCTCTAACACGGTGCCTCGTTCAATTGAGGAGGTCCTCCATGACCTGGGTGGCGATTGGGCCCGCGACCTCGCCGCCGAAACAGCTTTGGCAGCGCTCCAGCATCACCGCGACGGCGATCTGCGGATCGTCGGCGGGGGCGAAGCCGATGAACCAGGGTCGGTTGATCCCGGCCTCGACGTCGATCTCCGCGGTTCCGGTCTTGCCGGCGAAGGGGATCCCTCCGACGGTCAGCCCGGCAGCCGTTCCCTCCTCGGTGACGTTGGTCATCATCTCCGTCAGCTGATTCGCCGCCTCTTCGGAGATCACCTCCGACTGCTCGTCGGGGTCGAGCTCTTCGATCGTCCGCCCGTCGGAGTCCTTGGCCTCCTGAAGGAACGTCGGCTTCATCAGCGTGCCGTCGTTGGCGACAGCCGCTGCCACCTCCGCCATCTGCATCGGCGTCGTCAGCAGTCGCTCCTGGCCGATCGCGACGCGGCCGATGTCGATCGCGTCGTCATGGTCCAAGCAGGCTCCCCTCTGAGTACACCCCGCTCGGCGCCATCTGCATTGTCGGGATAGTCGAGCTGGGGGTCCGTGTTGAACCCGAACCGGTCCATGTACTCGAACATGGTGTCGGTGCCCGAGCTCCTCGCGCGACCTGGGCCCAGTAGGTGTTGATCGAGTGGGTGAGCGCGAAGTCCATGTCGATGTCGCCGGGGCTCTCGCCGCCGGCGTTCTCGAGGGTGACGCCGTCGATCTCGATCCCGGTTTCGCCGCTGAGCACGATGTCGGGCGTGAACTCCCCGGAGTCCAGCGCGGCGGCCGCCGTGACGACCTTCATCGTCGAGCCCGGCTCGTAGGTGCCCTGCGTCGGGCGATTGAACAGCGGCGCGCTCTCGTGCCCTCTCCAGCAGCTCGGATGTAGGTGTTCGTGTCCTTAACCGCGTTCGGGTCGTAGCCGGGCACCGACGCCATCACCCGCACCGCGCCGGTCGACGGGCTCGATCGCGACGACCGACCCGCCGAGGCCGCTCGCGCCAGGCGTCGTGGCGATCGCGTCCTGGAGCAGCTGCGTGGACAGCTGCTGCGCCTGCGCATCGAGCGTCAGCGTGATGTCCGCGCCCGACCGGCTCGTCGTTGGTGAGCTGGTCGATGATCGTCGCGAACTCGTTCTTCTCGCCGCTGAGGAGGTCGTTCTCCGACAGCTCGATCCCGGCTCTGACCGACGTGCGACGAAGCTGTAGCCGACCGGATTGCCGAACAGGGACGCCCTGCGGGTACTCACGCACGTAGATCGGGTGGTTGCCGCCGCCCTGCGGCTTGGACTCGGCGATCAGGACCCCGTCGGCAGCTGGTGATCGTTCCCGCGCGGGACCTGCTGGGACTCGATCAGCGGACGGCGGTTCTGGTTGCGCTGCTCGAGCGAGTCCGCTTCGAACACCGTCCACTTCGAGGTGAAGAAGACGAGCGTTCCGAACAGCAGCAGGATCAGAACGTAGATGCGGAAGATCGGGCGCGTTCACGCGGGCAGCCCCTCGTAGGTCGCGCGGGATCGACGGATGTGTCCTTCGGCGGGCGCCGGGCGCGGTCGGAGACCAACAGCAACAGCGCGAGCAGAATCATGTTGGCGACCACCGAGCTACCGCCGAACGAGACGAACGGCAGGGTCACGCCGGTCAGCGGAATCACCTTGGTGACGCCGCCGATGATCACGAAGGCCTGCAGCGCGAAGATCGCCGTCAGCCCCGCGGCGAGCAGCTTGGAGAAGCCGTCGGGCGCCATCACCGCGGTCTTGAAGCCGCGCGCGGCGATCAGCGCGTAGATCAGGATCACCGCGCAGGCACCGAAGAGTCCGAGCTCCATCGTGATCACCGCGAAGATGAAGTCGGTGTGCGGCGCGGGCAGGATGCTGCCGCACTCGGGGAACGGGCGTCTGGCAGTCGGGCGCGAACGGCCCGGTGAGCTTCAGCAGCGACTCGCCGAGGCCCTGGCCGAAGAGACCGCCGTCCGCCTGGGCGAACAGCGACTGCTGAATCTGGCCGGCGCCGTCTGGGGCGTTGTTCGCGAACGGGTCCATCCAGATCTCGAGCCGGTCGTGGACGTGCGAGATGTTGCTGCCCAACGCGTAGGCGCCGATGGCGAACATCGCGAGGCCCGACGAGCACGTAGGAGAGGCGGCCCGTGGCGACATACAGCAGCGCGAGAAACGCGCCGAAGAACATCAGCGAGCTGCCCAGATCGCGGATGAAGATCAGCATGAACATCGCAGCGCCCCAGACGACGAGCAGTGGGCCGAAATGCTTGAGGGGCGGGATCGTCAGCCCGAGGAACGCGCCGCGCCGCGACCGAGAGCATCTCGCGGTTCTCCGCCAGGTAGCTGGCGAGGAAGACGACGATGCAGAGCTTCGCCAGCTCGGCCGTCTGGAATGAGATCCCGCCGAGGTCGACGGCGAGATAGGCGCCGTTGTCCGGCGCGAACAACCGCGGCGCCATCAGCAGCAGGATCCCCGCGATCGCGATCAGGTAGCGGTAGCGCTCGAGCACGTGGTAGTCGCGCAGGAACGTGATCGTCAGACAGAAGACGACGAGGCCGAGCACGAACACCGACGCCTGGTCGAAGGCGAGCTGGTCGTCGATCCGATAGATGACGACGAGGCCGATGGCCGCGAGCAGTGCACAGAGCGGGAAACAGGTACGGGTCGGCGTTCGGGAGCCGGAAGCGCAGGAACAGGTGAGCCGCCAGGCAGAGCCCGAGGAAGTAGCCGCCGTAGATGAGGCTGACGTCCGAGACCTCGTTCGTAGCGAACGATGAAGACCGCGGCGAAGCCCGCCGTGACGAGGATCGCCACCGGCACCAGCGCCAGCAGCTCTCGGTTGCGGGCGCTCATCGAGCTCAGTTGCCGCCGTTGCGACGGCCGTCGTTTTGGCCGGCCCCATCGTTGTTGGCGTTGTTGTTCGTGTTCGCCGGCGTTGTTGCTGGGGTTGTTGTTCCCGCCGGTCTGATCGCCGCCGGCTCTGATCGCCGCCGTTGCCCCCGCTCGGGGTTGGCGGCGTGGTCGGAGCTGCCGGCGTCGCGGCGGCCTCGAGATCGTCGAGCAGGTCAACCGCGTCGTCACGACTTCGCAGCTCGTGGTCGGTGAGCGAATCGCGGCGATCGGTCGGGCACCGAGGCGGCCTGAATCGGAATCGAATAGACCTCGGAGTAGAGCTCGACACCGAGCGGCAGGTCGTACGGCAGGCCGCGGTAGAGGGTCACGCGCCCGCCCTCGTCCATCCCGAGGAAGTAGACCTGACGCATCCCGAGGTAGGCGCCGTAGCCCAGCCGGCAAGAATCAGCAGGACCGCAAGGACCTTTGCGCCCGTTCGCCAACCGCGGCGGCGCGGCTTCGCTGCGTGCTCCGCGCTCTCGCGTCGCGCCGCGGCGGCGCGGATGCGGTCGGCCGAGAGGCCGGCGTCCTCGGCACTCGGGCCGATCAGCGTCGCGCCTGGATCATCCGGCGCGATATCGGTGACGCCCTCCAGGCTGAAGGCGACGACGGTGATGTTGTCGCGGCCGCCGGCCTGGTTGGCCTCCTCGACGAGCGCTCGAACCAGCGCGTTGAGGTCGTCCGTCTCGGCGATCAGCTCGGCGATGCGCGCGTCCTTGACCATCGTCGTCAGGCCGTCGGAACAGAGCAGGAAGACGTCGCCGGGCCGGGCTTGCCGGGTGAACGTGTCCACCTCGACCGCCGCCTCCGGACCAAGCGCGCGGGTGATGATCGAGCGCTGCGGGTGATCCTCGGCCTGCTCCTCGGTGAGCTTGCCCTGGCGGCGCAGCTCCTCGACCAGCGAATGGTCGGAGGTGAGCAGCTTCAACTCCTCGCCGCGCCATAGATACGCCCGGCTGTCGCCGACGTGAGCGAACGCGACCTCGTCGTCGTGCACCAGCGCCGCGGTGAGCGTCGTCCCCATGCCCGACCGCGTCGAGTCGTGCTGGGCGAGCCCGTGGATCCGCTGGTTCGCCGCCTCGGTGATCCTGCGCAGGAACGCCTCAGCGGGCTCGGTGCCGGTGCGCTCAGCCTCCTCGAACGACTCGGCCGCGATCCGCGACGCGACCTCGCCGGCCTGGGCGCCGCCCATACCGTCGGCCACGACGAACAGCGGCGCGCTGGCGAAGTAGGAGTCCTCGTTAGCGGTCCGCTGGCGGCCCGTGTCCGAGCGGAAGGCCTGCTCGGCAACGCGCAACATCAGCCACCACCGTCGGCGTGGGGAACGTCGAGTTCGAACCGGAACTCGGTGTCGCCGATCTTGATCGAGTCGAGATCGTGGAGCTCGGCCTCACCGCGCAGCTGCGAACCGTTGAGGAAGGTGCCGTTGGTCGAGTTCATGTCCTCGACGTAGTACGAGGCCCCGCGCGAGTACATCCGGCAGTGCAGCGACGAGGCGAAGCGGTCGGTGATCCGCGACGTCGGCCTCACCCGAGGAGCGCCCGATCGAGAGGCCGCCGAAGAGGTCGAAGCGCTCGCCGACCTGAAGGCCGCCACCGGTGACGACGACGAGGAATGCGTCCGTCGCCGGAGCCCTGCCGCCCGCGCCGCCGATCGGGTGGAAGCCCGTGGCCTCCGGGGCCGGGCGCGCCGGTCTTGCGCAGCTCACGCAGGGCGCTGCGCGAGACCCAGAGCAGGAACAGGTAAAGAACGGCCAAGAAGCCGAACTTGAGGGCGACCGCGATCGGTTCGGTATCCAAGACGGGTGGTGCTACTGCTCGACGTCGAAGATGAAGCGGACCGTACCGAGGACGACCTCGTCGCCGGGACGCAGCCGCGACGCATCGAGGCGGCGCCCGTTGACCTTGACGCCGTTGGTCGACCCGAGGTCTGCGATCTCCCAGTCGCCCGTCGGCCCGCGGCGCAGCTCGGCGTGGCGGCGCGAGACGTTGGGGTCGTTGAGCACACAGTCGCACTCGCGCGAGCGGCCTAGCGACGCGACGGGCCCGTCGAGGACATAGCGGCGGTCGTCCAGCGAGACGATTGCTTTCGTCTCGGTCAGGTGGGCGGCCGGGCCGCGCTTGCGCGACTTCGTGTCCTTCGGTGGCACGCTGTAGACCATCGTGTGGCCCTGCTCGCCCTGTTCGGGCGCCTCGCCCTGTCGGGCCGGCGGCTTCACCAGGCGCGTCTGGATCCCGAACTCGCCGAGGCGAAGGCGCTCGTCCGACTCGAGATCGACCAGCGGGCCGCGTCAACAGCGCGTAGTCGTGGCGGCGGGCGTGCTCGAGCAGATATGCCGAGAGCTCCTGCTCGAGCGAACGCTCGTAGCCCTCGAGGCGGGTGCGGTCCTCGGTCGAGAGCCAGACCGTGTACTGGTTGGGCACGTAGACGCGCGAAACCGACGCGGTGCGATGGGCGTCCATCTCCTTCGCCAGCTTGCGGGCGATCTCCACCGGCTGCACCTGCGAGGAGAAGGCACGGCTGAACACCCCCTCGACGAGGTTCTCAATCCGTTGTTCAAGGTTTCGAAGGACGCTCATGGTTGCCTTGTTCGCGCACCGCGTAGCCCGGGTTGGACCCGCAGCGAACTACGGAAATCCTACGGGGCCGCGCCCCGGCAACGGGTCAGCGGGCGCCCCGAAGGGCGTACTACGCAAGCCTCCCGGCCAACCGCGCCCGTGGATCGTGCGTGGGCCGTGCCTGGGGCGCGACGCGGCTCCGCATCCTCGATTCGCAGACCTCCGCAGGCCGAATTCGAGCGCAACGGCGACGCCTGCGGTCGCCACCACCGACGATCGGACGGCCGGCGAGCGAGCCGTCGCCGACGAGCGAAAGGGCGGCATTCAGCCGCCGCCGCCCAGAGCATCGCGGCCAGCAGAGCGAGCGACGCGTGGCGCATCTCGAGCAGCCGGCCGAGCGCAACCGCCGCCAGCGGCAAACATCGTCGCGCGCCGAGGAGCGAGTCGATTCCCGCAAGCGGTCGCAGGATCGTTTCAGCCGCGAGCGAGGCGTCATAGATCCAGCCGTGAGGCGCCCCGGCTGCGATGCCGAGGTCCGCTCCGGCGCCGAGCGCGAGGGCGCCACCAAAGAGCCAGGCCCAAGCTCCGACGCCGAGAATCGCGCGCGCGGCAGGCGTCGGTCCCGACCGCCCCGAGACCCGCCGCCGCTGGACCGAGACCGATCGCCCCGAGCAGAGGCGCGGCGCAGGGCGCGAGCCCCGCGACGGTGGCGCCGATCAGAAGCGATGGCAGAGCGAACACGGCCAGGACGAGCGCAAGGCCGGGAGCCGCGAGTGGGCCAGCGATCAGGGCGCAAGACCACGACCGCGGCGACGAGCACGGCAATCTTTGCGGGCGCGAGCGGTTGACGGTCAGCGCGATCGTCGGCGTCTTCGCGGGTTGCAGGCAGGGAGTGGGTCGAATCGAGATCGGTGAGCTCGGCGAGGACGCAGTCACGCAGCTCGAACGGGGTAGGCCGCACCTCCGGTTCGGGGTCGAGACAGGCGTCGATCGTGTCCGCCAACCCCTCGGGCAGGTCAGGGCGGCTGAGGCGCAGCGGCACCACCGGCTCGCCGATGCGGCGCGCGGTCTCGGCCGGGGTTGCCCCCGCGACCGGGTTCTCGCCCGACCAGCACTCATACGCGGTCAGCGCGAGGGAATAGATGTCCGACGGCGGCCCGGCGATCTCGCCCTCGGCCTGCTCCGGCGACATGTAGGCGAGCGTCCCGACGACCTCGCCATGCGCCGTCAGGGTCGGCGCACCCGCGATCCGTGCGATCCCGAAGTCCATCAGCTTGGCGCGGCGCCCGATTCCGCCGAGCTCGCGGACGATCACGTTCTCGGGCTTGATGTCGCGGTGAACGACGCCGCGGTCGTGCGCATGCACAAGCGCCTCGCAGAGGTCCGCGACGATCTCGCCAACGTCGCGGTCGCAGAGGTCCCCGGCGGCCTCGAGCTCGGCCAGCGTCTCGCCCGGAACGAGTTCGGAGACGAGAACAGCGTGCCCGTCGTGTTCGCCCAGCTCGTAGAGCGTGACGATGGCGGGGTGGTTGAGGCGAGCCGCTGCCTGCGCCTCGCGCATCACCCGGTCGGGATCGGCGGCCCTCAGCTTCTTCACCGCAACCTGGCGCTGCAGGCGCTCATCGAAGGCCCGATAGACGGTTCCCATGCCCCCGGAGCCGATGCGCTCGAGGAGCCGGAAGCGGTCCATCACAAGCTGATCACCCACGACCTTCACCGTTCGCCGGACCGCCCGCTTCTCCTGCCGTCGGGAGCAGGCTTCATACTGGCTGCGCCGAATCCCGGAGTTAGGCGAACCGTGTCTTTCCTCGACGAGGACGAACTACAACCCGCAGGACGCGGCTCGGGGCCTCGAGGCTCGGGGTCCGAACGCCAGCGTCAGCTCATGACCCGAAGGCTCATCGCCCTCGGCGTCGGCGTGCTGACGATCATCCTGCTGCTGCTTGCGGTCAGGGGCTGCCTCAACGCACGCAAGGAGCGTGGTTTTGAGAACTACGCCTCGGACCTCTCGTCGATCGTCGTCAACTCCAACCAGCTCTCGAGCGAGTTCTTCAACCGGATCACCGATCCGCCAAGTGACATCGACGAGCAGCAGCTCGAGGCACAGATCGCGACCGACCGCGGCTCGGCGGAGGCGCTGCTGCAGCGGGTCGAGGACATCGGCACGCCCGACGAGCTCGCCGAGGCCCAGACCGAGCTGGTTGAGGCCTTCAGGCTGCGCAGCGACGGCCTCGGGATCATCTCCGAGAACATCTCGACCGCTCTTGCGGCCACGCCGGAGCGCTCGGCGGCGATCGACAACATCGTCGTCGCGATGAAGGGCTTCCTCGCAAGCGACGTGCTCTACGCCCGCGCTCGCGGAGAGATCCTCGAGATCCTTGCCGACGAGGACATCACCACCGAGATCCCCGAGAGCGTCTTCCTGCCGGAGCCGATTGACCGCTGGCTCGACAACATTCAGGTCGTCAACGCGCTCAACGTCTTCGCCTCCGGCTCCGGTTCAGGCATTCACGGGCTCGCGCTGCTCAGTACGGAGATCGACAAGACCGTGCTGACCGCCGGCGCGGAGAACACGGTTCCGCTCGGCAACGATCCGCCCGACATCAAGGTCCAGGTCGAAAATCAGGGCGACTCCGCCGAAGAGGGCGTGACCGTCAGCTATCGCCTCACGGGAGGCGCGGTCCCGCTCGAAGGCGAGGAGTCACTCGACAGCCTCGATTCGGGCGGTAACAGCGAAATCACCCTCGGACTCTCCGACCTGCCGGAGCCGAACACGCCCATGACGCTCGTCGTGGACGTGCTTCCGGTGCCCGGCGAGGTCGACTCGTCGAACAACAGCGCCACCTACACCGTCATCTTCGACTAGCTTCGCCGCGATGCGAGTCGCCTACCTGGGCCCGGCCGGGACCTTCAGCGAGGACGCGCTGCGCGCTGCGAGCGCCGGCGCTGAGATCGAGCCCGTTCCCTGCGCGACGATCTACGAGGCGATCACCGCCGTGGAGGCCGGACGAGCGGAGCGCGCGCTGGTGCCGTTCGAGAACTCGATCGAGGGCAGCGTGCGCGCGACCCTCGACGCGCTTGCCTTCGACACCGAGTCGGTGGCGATCGTCGGCGAGCACGACCACCCGATCTCCAACAGCCTGATCGCCGCCCGTGGGATGGCCCTCGATGAGATCGAGGCTGTGTTTTCACATCCTCAGGCAAGCGCGCAATGCAGCCGGTTCATCCGGGCGGAGCTGCCGAATGCCGAGGTTCGCAGCGCGCCGAGCACCGCGGACGCGGTCCGGACGGTCGCTGAGAGCGACCAGCCATGGGCGGCGCTTGCCGGGCCGTCAGCGGCGACGATCTACGGCGCCGTCGTCCTTCGAGAATCGGTTGAGGACGAGGCCGACAACGTCACGCGCTTCGTCTGGCTGGCGCCTGCGGGAACCCCGCCCGGGGACGGAGACGGACCGTGGAAGACAACCCTGAGCTTCTCCGAGCTCGGCGCGGACCATCCGGGCGCGCTCGTCGACGCGCTGACCGAGTTTTCGAGCCGGCAAATCAACCTCACGAGGATCGAGTCGCGGCCGCTTCGCCGCGGGCTCGGGCGCTACATGTTCTTCTGCGATCTCGAGGGAGCGCTCGACGACGAGCACGTCGCCGCGGCGGTCGAGGCGCTGCGGGGGAAGGCCGAGAACGTGCGCGTGCTGGGCAGCTATCCGCCCCACGCGTCGGGGATTCCCGGCTAGCCGGGTTGCGCCGGGTCTACAATCCCGGCCACCATGGAGGTCCTGGCTGACCCCGATGCAGTAAGCCGCTCCCCGGCGACGGGGGCGGCGAACGGAGGTCACAGGACCGGCGGCCGGGTGCTGGTGCTGAACGCGAGCTACGAGCCGATCAACGTCTGCACGGCGCGGAGGGCGACGGTCCTGGTCCTGAAGGCGCGCGCAGAGATGCTCGAGGCGGGCGAGGGCAAGATCCACTCCGAGCGGCTCGAACTCGACCGGCCGTGCGTGATCCGCCTGGTCCGCTACGTGCGGGTTCCGCGCGATGTCCACCGCCGCAAGATCACGCGCAAGGCGGTGCTCGCCCGCGACGCCTATCGCTGCCAGTACTGCGGGCGGGAGTCGAGCGGGATGACCGTCGACCACGTGATCCCGCGCAGCAAGGGCGGCCTCTCGGTGTGGGAGAACATCGTCGCCGCCTGTGCGCCGTGCAACCGCAAGAAGGGGAACCTGACCCCGCACCAGTCGAAGATGCACCCAGCGACGCGGCCGCGCCCTCCGGGCCCAACGATCTTCATCCGAATCGCCGCGCCGCGAGTACCGCTCGCCTGGGAGCCGTACCTCCTGGCTGCTTAGAAAGCGAAGGGCCGCCCCGAGGGACGGCCCTTCCAAGGTGCGACTTTTGAGCTGACCGCGAGTTTGACGTGGCCGAGTGGGACGTTTCCCGGCCCTCGCTGCCTGCCGGCGCCTGGGGTTGGATTCCGCCAGGCGGCGCGCACGCTGCTTGCCCGCTTCGACCGTCGCCGGCCGGGCGAACGAAGCTGCCGACTAGCGGCCCCGCACCTCCAGCGTCCCGAAACTACTGTCACTCAAGTTAGGACCACCTCCTTTCTCTGGTGACTTGATTGAAGCAAACCGGGAGGTCGAGGTATGTGCTTCGCCGGCGGGGCCTACGCCGACGCGCAGACCCGCTCGTCGAAATCGAGCACGTACTCCTCGTTTCCGTCGCGCTGATCCGGGCGGTCCCACGTGAGCTTGACGTGGAGATCCCAATCCAGGTGCGAGCTCATGACCGGGGTCGTCACCGTCGCGTAGTAGCTGCTGGCCCCGGTTGCCTGGACGTCCTCGGCCACGTCGACCTCCTCCTTGTGCCAGGACCGGAAGAAGTTCAGCCCGGGACGATTGGGGATGAGTCGCGCCTGCCAGCGGTAGCCGTCCGGGCTCTCCTGATCGCTCCACATCTGCCAGGTGGTTTTCGCCGCGATCATCGGACCCAAAGAGGTCTCTGTGACCGCGCATTCGGTCCCGAGGTGTCGGTGCCCGTCGTTTGCCGTGTCGGCCGGTGCTGGCGCGGTGACCCAAACCGCTGCGCCGAACACGGCAGCGCAAAGAATTGTTCCCCTCCTCATTACGTGTAGCCCTCCTTGGCTTTGTGCTTCTTCCCCCGAGATCGCAAGTTACTTGAGAGCTGTTGAGTATTCGCCTGGATATTCGTCCAAGTGTTGGGGCCAATTTCGAAACTCAGGGGGGTCAGATCAGGGGGTTTCCCCGATGCGAGTCCGTCGCCGCGCGATGAATATGCGAGACGTGATCGGTCTCACTGACAGAGAGCCTGGAATGAACGACGCTGGCGACATGCAGACCACGGAACGGCAAGGAAGCCGAAGGTTGATGGAGATCGGCATTCTCGCCGTGCTCGTTGTCGGCGCCGTGATCGCGCTTCCCGGACTCGACGAGTTCCGAGCCCGGCTCGCCGGTGCCGACCCGCGACTGATCGTGCTCGCTGCGCTGCTCGAGGTTGGTTCCTGCCTGGCGTTCGTTGCCGCCTTCCGCGGCGTCTTCTCGCGACGGCTCTCGTGGCGGTTCAGCTACCACGTCGGAATGGCCGAGCAGGCCGCCAACGTCCTCCTGCCCACCGGCGGCGCTGGCGGGCTCGCGCTCGGCGCCTGGGCCCTGAAGCGCGCCGGCATGCCCGCAGAGCGAATCGGTCGCCGCACGGTCGCCTTCTTCCTCGTCACCAGCTCGGTCAACTTCCTCGCGGTGATCGTCGCCGGCGTCGGCCTCGCGCTTGGGGTGCTGCCGGGAGATGTCGCCCTGCTCGCCGCGGTCGTTCCCGCCGTGCTCGCGGCCGCCGCCCTCACAGCGATCGCGCTTGCCCCGCGGGTCCTAGAGGGCGCCGAGATCGGTTCGGGAGGGCGGATTCGCACCGCGCTGGCAAAGGGCCGCGGGTACGTCGCCGACGGCATCCGTGACGCCATCTCGCTTCTCGGTTCGGGCCGGCCGCTCGTGCTGCTCGGGGCGATCGGCTACATGGCCCTCGACGTTGCCGCGCTGGCGATGGTCTTTGCCGCGTTCGGCGGTGGGGCCCCGTCGCTCGGCGTGTTCGTTCTCGCCTATGCGGTCGGTCAGCTCGGCGGCCTCGTCCCACTTCCAGGAGGTGTGGGTGGCACCGACGGCGGACTCATTCTCACCTTCGGCCTGCTCGGCACCCCGGTCGCGGTGGCCGCCGCCGCGGTGATCGGCTACCGCGCCTTCCAGCTCGGTGTACCGGCCCTCCTGGGCGTCACCGCGATGGCCCGGTTGCGGCGCAGCCTGGCGCACGAGGACGGGGCCGAGGCCGAGGTGCCCGAGCCGGCTACTCGTCGGGGGTTGAGTCCGCAGCCTGCGGTGTAGCGCCGTCGGCTGCTGCCGCGGCGACCTCTTCGGCCTCGGTCGCGACGTCACCGGCATCAGCCGTTGACTCGACCACCAGCGCCACGGCGCTGACACGATCGTCGTCCTTGATGTTCATCACCTTCACGCCCTGCGTCGCGCGACCCATCTGCGAGATGCCGCCGGCGCGGGTGCGCTGGACCATCCCGGCCTGCGAGATGAACAGCAGGTCCTGGTGTTCGCGGACGATCAGTGCGCCGGCGAGGCCACCCTTCTTCGCGGTCATCTTGATCGTGAGCACGCCCTTCGTCCCGCGGCCCTTGACCGGGTAGTCGGCGACCGCTGTGCGCTTGCCGTAGCCACCCTCCGTTACGACGAAGAGCTCGGAGTCGTCGTGGGCGACGTCCATCGCGAGGACGCGGTTGGGCTCGCCGTTGACCTTGGCCGAGACGTTCATCCCCTTCACACCGGAGGTATCGCGACCCATCGCACGGACGGCCGCCTCGGAGAAGCGCGAAGCGTGCCCGGACTTCGAGACCAGCAGCAGGTCGTCGTCGCCGGTTGTCAAGCGAACCTGGACGAGCTCATCACCGTCGCGGACCTTGATCGCGATGATCCCGTCCGCGCGAATCGGCGTGTTGTAGGCGAGGAACTCGGTCTTCTTGACCAGGCCCTTGGCGGTTGCGAACGCCAGGTACTTGGCCTCCTTGAAGTCGCGCGTCGGGATCACGGCCATCACCCGCTCGCCGTCGCGCAGAGGCAGCATGTTGACCAGGGCACGCCCCTTGGCCGTCCGCGATCCCTCAGGCAGCTCGTAGACCTTGAGCCGGTAGATCTTCCCGCGGTTGGTGAAGAAGAGAAGGAAGTCGTGGGTCGAGCAGATGTGGAGGTGCTCGATGTAGTCGTCCTCCTTCATGTCCATGCCCATCACGCCGACTCCGCCGCGGTGCTGCTGGCGGTAGGTGACCAGCGGCAGTCGCTTCACGTAGCCGGAGTGCGTCAGTGAGATCACCATCTGCTGGTCGGCGATCATGTCCTCGATGTTCATGTCGCCGTCGAAGTAGATGAGCTCGGTGCGGCGCTCGTCGCCGTACTTCGCATCGACCTCGTTCAGCTCTTCGACGATGAGGGCATCGATTCGCTCGGGGTCGCCGAGGATCGCGCGCAGCTCGCCGATCAGCTCCATCAGCTCTGCGTGCTCGGAGCGAACCTTGTCCGACTCGAGCGCCGTGAGCCTTGCGAGACGCATGTCGAGGATCGCCTGCGCCTGGATCTCGGAGAGCTCGAACTTCTCCATCAGCCCATCGCGCGCGACATCGGTATCGCTCGAGGCGCGGATCAGCTCGATCACCGCGTCGAGGTTGTCGAGCGCGATCAGCAGGCCCTCGAGGATGTGAGCGCGCGCCTCGGCGCGGCGCAGCTCGAACTGCGTCCTGCGGGTGACCACCTCGCGCTGGTGGCGCACGTAATGGACGATCAGTTCCTTGAGCGAGAGCGTCTTCGGGACGCCGTCGACAAGAGCGACCATGTTCACGCCAAAGGTGTTTTGCATCGGCGTGTGCTTGTAGAGCTGGTTGAGCACGACCTCCGCCGGGTCGCCACCGCGCTTGAGCTCGATCACCAGTCGCATGCCCGAGCGGTCGGACTCGTCGCGGAGGTCGGAGATCCCGTTGATCTTCTTCTCGCGAACGAGATCGGCGATCTTCGTGATCAGGCCGCCCTCGCCGCCCTTCTTCACCTGGAACGGCAGCTCGGTAACGATGATCGACTCGCGGCCGCCCTTGAGCGGCTCGATGTGGGCGCGGGCGCGGACCTTGATCGAGGCGCGGCCGGAGGCGTAGGCATCGCGGATGCCCTCCATGCTCATCATGCCGCCGCCCGGGAAGTCGGGGCCCTTGATGTGCTCCATCAGGCCGGCGAGGTCGATGTCCGGGTTCGTCAGGTAGGCCTTGACCGCGCCGATCGACTCGCTCAGGTTGTGCGGCGGGATGTTCGTCGCCATGCCGACGGCGATGCCCGAGGAGCCGTTGACGAGAAGGTTCGGGAAACGCGCCGGCAGGACCAGCGGCTCCGACTGAGACTCGTCGTAGTTGGGACCGAAGTCGACCGTGTCGGAGTCGATCTCGCGCAGCATCTCGGTCGCGAGGCGGTCGAGACGGGCCTCGGTGTACCGCATGGCGGCAGCGGGGTCGTCGTCGATCGAGCCGAAGTTGCCCTGGCCGTCGACGAGCGGGTAGCGCAGCGAAAACTCCTGCGCCATTCGCACCAGCGTGTCGTAGATCGCCGAGTCGCCGTGCGGGTGGTACTTACCCATGACCTCACCGACGATGAACGCGCACTTACGGTACGGCCGGTTCGGCTGCAGGCCGAGGTCGTGCATCGCGTAGAGGACGCGCCGGTGGACCGGCTTGAAGCCGTCACGGACATCGGGCAGCGCGCGCCCGACGATCACGCTCATCGCGTAATCGAGGTACGAGCTGCGCATTTCGGTCGTCAGCTCGCGCTCCTCGATGCGCCCGGTCAGGGCGTCGAGGTTTCCACCACCATCAGACATCGAGGAACCTCACCTCGTTCGCGTGCTTTTCGATGAACGCCTTGCGGGGCTCGACCTTGTCGCCCATCAGCTCGGTGAAGATCTGATCGGCTTCGATGGCGTCGTCGATCGTGACCCGTTGGAGCGTGCGCGTCGCTGGGTTCATTGTCGTCTCCGCGAGTTGCTCGGCGTTCATCTCACCGAGGCCCTTGAAGCGCTGCAGGCCGACACCGTGGCGCGCGAGCTCGAGAACCCTGCGTCGCAGCTCGTCGAACGACTCCGCCTGCGCGGTGCGCTCGCCGAGCGCCAGCTTGAACGGCGGTCGGCCGACCTGGCGCAGCAGCTCGGTGTGGACCTCGACCAGCTTGCGGTAGTCGTGCGAGTCGAACAACGCGGTGGGGAGCGAGTGGAAACGCGCGAGGCCGTCGCGGCGGGCGATCGCCTTGACGACGATTACCTCGTCGCTCGACTCGACGATCTCCGTGTCGAAAGGCTCACCCTCCGGGTCGGGCTCGGAGAGCAGCTTCTTGACATCGGCGACCGAGGTGGCGCTGGAGTCGAGGATCTGCGACTCGGCGAGGAAGGTGATCGCGGCGTGGCCGAAATCGGCCTGAAGGGAGTCCGCCCAGCCCTCGTACTCCTTGTAGCGCCGGTTGAACCGCTGCCAGCGCGACTCGGTCAGCTTGTGGCCCTGGGCCTCGGCGTCCGTGATCTCGAACTGCTCGAGCTTGTCGCGCAGGATCAGCGCCTCGAGCTCGGACTCCTTCTCGATGTAGGTCTCCTGCTTGCCGTTCTTGACCTTGTAGAGCGGCGGCTTCGCGATGTAGATGTAGCCGGCCTCGATCAGGTCGGGCATCTCGCGATAGAGGAAGGTGAGCACCAGGGTGCGGATGTGGGCGCCGTCGACATCGGCGTCTGTCATCACGATCACCTTGTGGTAGCGGGCGTCCTCGCGGTTGTACTCCTCGCGAATCCCGGTCCCGATCGCGGTGATCATCGCCTGAATCATCTCGTTGGAGAGGACCTTGTCGATCCGGCTCTTCTCGACGTTGAGGATCTTGCCTCGTAGCGGCAGCACCGCCTGGGTATTGCGGTCGCGGCCCTGCTTGGCCGAACCACCTGCCGAGTCGCCCTCGACGATGAAGATCTCCGCCAGCGACGGATCGCGGACTGTGCAGTCGGCGAGCTTTCCGGGAAGGGTTGAGTTCTCGAGCGCCGACTTACGGCGGGTGAGGTCGCGAGCCTTGCGAGCGGCGTGACGGGCACGCGCTGCCTCGACGGACTTCGTGACGATCTTGCGCGCCTCAGCCGGATTCTCCTCGAGGAACTCACCGAGCTTGCGGTTGACGGTTTCCTTGACTAGTCCCTCAACCGGCGGGTTGCCCAGCTTGGTCTTGGTCTGGCCCTCGAACTGCGGCTCGGCCAGCTTGACCGAGATCACCGCGGTAAGGCCCTCGCGGCAGTCCTCGCCGCTGAGGTTCTCGTCCTTCTCCTTGAGCATTCCCTTGTTGCGCGCGTAGGCGTTGAGCGTGCGCGTCAACGCGGAGCGGAAGCCGGAGAGGTGGGATCCACCCTCGTGGGTGTTGATGTTGTTCGCGAACGAGAAGACCGACTCCTGGTAGGAGGAGTTCCACTGCATCGCCACCTCGACCTGACCGTCGTCGGTCTCGTTCTCGAGGAAGACGACCTTGCGGTGAAGCGCGTCCTTGTTCGCGTTCAGGTGCTTGACGAAGTCGACGATTCCGCCGTCGTACTTGAAGGAGTCCTTGTCACCGGCGCCGCGTTCGTCGACCAGGTCGATTCGCAGGCCGCGGGTGAGGAACGCCGTCTCGCGCATGCGCTCGGAGAGCGTCGCGTAGTCGTATTCGACGATCTCGAAGACCTCGGCGTCGGGCTGGAAGGTGATCTCCGTCCCGGTCTTGTCGCTCTTGGCGCCGCGGGTGAGGTCGCCCTGCGGCACGCCCCGCTCGTAGTCCTGCTCCCACTCGTAGCCGTCGCGAGAGATCTTGAGGTGGAGCTTCTCCGAGAGCGCGTTGACCACCGAGACGCCGACGCCGTGGAGGCCTCCAGAAACCTTGTAGCCACCACCCTCGCCGAACTTGCCGCCGGCGTGGAGGACGGTCAGCACGACCTCAGCGGTCGCGCGCTTCTCCTCCGGATGCTCGTCGACCGGGATACCGCGGCCGTTGTCCGTGACGGTGACGCTGTTGTCCGGGTGCAGCGTCATCTCGATGTGGTCGCAGTAGCCGGCGAGGGCCTCGTCGACGGAGTTGTCGACGACCTCGTAGACGAGGTGGTGCAGCCCGCGCGGACCGGTCGAGCCGATGTACATCCCCGGGCGCTTGCGGACAGGGTCGAGCCCCCGCAGGACGGTGATGTTGCCCGACGTGTAGCCGTTCTCTTCTTCGCTGTTCGGAGCCGCCGCTTCTTGCTCGCGGTCGGCTCCCGCCTCAGTTGCCACTCAGTAAGGCCCTTCGGTCGATGTCATGGAGAAACCCCGTCCGTCCGGGCCCGATGGAAAGCGGGGCTGGGGCGGTGCGGGGTCGGGGGTACCGGTTCACATAAGGATAGCAGCGACGGCGGCCGGAAAGCCGCGTGCACTGTCGACAAAAGGCCTGCAAATCACGCACTAAAGAGTGCCGGGTGTGCGTCCGTCGCCGACCACCATTCGCAGTCGCTTCACGCGCGCCTCGCCGAGCTCTGAGTTGAGGCGTGCGAGCAGGTCGTCGTGGAGCAGGTCGAGCTCCTGCGCCCAGGTCGCCGCGCGGCACTCGACCGTGACCATCGCCTCGCGCTCGCGGACGGGCCACGCCTGCTCGGCGATCTGCTCGCCAACGGCCGCCCGCCAGCTTGCCTGAACCGCGGCGAGCAGGGTCGCGGGCTGCGCGTCGCGCTTGATCTCGCGGATCGTGTCCGCGATCGCGTGCGGCTTGGCGCGCTTCACGCCGCGCTTTCGGTGCGTTGCTTCGCCGGCGTCGCCGAGCGGGCCGGCCGGCGCGGATCGCGATCTCGTTGCGCTCGGCGGACCCGGGCAGGTGATCGGGCTCCGTGGCCGTGATCAGCGCCTGGCCGCCGCCGACGCGCGAGATGCTCGACGAGCAGGCCGCGATGATCGGCGTCGAGCTCTGAGGTGACGTCGTCGAGGAGCATCAGCGGGGCGGGGCGGCCGTCGGCGATCAGAGCGTCGCGTTCGGCGAACAGCAGCGCGAGCAGCGCTGCGCGCTGCTGGCCCTGGGAGCCGTAGCGGCGCAGCGAGCGGCCGCCGGACTCGATCGCCAGCTCGTCGTGATGCGGGCCCCAGCCCGTATAGCCGCGGGCGATGTCGCCGTCGCGACGCTCGGCAAGTTCCGCCGCGAGCGTCTCGGCGTCGGTCGCCTCGCTGCGCGGGCGATAGGCGATCGACGCGTCGCTCGGCGAGGCCGAGCGCCGCGGCCGCTGCTGCGAACGCAGGCGCCAGTCGCGCCGACCGCCTCGCGCGCGGTGGGCGATCAACTCGACCCCGGCCGTCGCAAGCTCGGCGTCCCAGGAGTCGAGGGTGGCCGCCGACGCGCCGCCGCGCGGATGCGGCCGAGCAGGGCGTTGCGCTGCGCGAGCGCCCGGGAGTACCGGCGCCGGGTTTCGGCACGTGACGGCCACAGCGCCGTCCAGAACCCGTCGAGGTGGTTGCGCCGGTTCGCCGGCGGGCCCTTGATCAAGCGCCAGCCGGTCGGGCATGAAGACCGCCACCGGCGGGCGCTGCTCGGCGCTCTGGGCGGTCGTCGGGGTGCCGTCGACCAGATGGCGCCGGCCGTCGGCGCGGGAGATCGAGCAGAGGAACGTGCTGCGGTGGCGATCGTCGGCGACGACCGCCTCGGTTCGCGAGAGCGACTCGCCGAACGCGATCGTCTCGCGGTCGTCGCGGGTGCGGCACGACCGTCCCGACCAGCGCCATGTACGTGGCCTCGAGCAGATTCGTCTTGCCCGCACCGTTCGAGCCCCAGAGGAGGTTGACGCCGGATCCGAGCGCGACCTCGGAAGCTGGCGAGGTTGCGGAAGCCGAGAACGCTGACGGACTCGACAACCACGCGGTACCTCGCCTAGACGTTCAGGCGAATCGGCATCACCAGGTAGCTGAACTCGTCACCGTCGACCGGGCGCAGCAGCCCGGGCCGCAGCGGCGAGCTGATCTGGATCGCGACCTGCTCGGTGTCGACGCTCTCGACGCCCTCGATCAGGAACTGCGGGTTGAACGCGATCTCGAGCGGCTCGCCGGAATACGGCGCGGGCATCGCCTCGCTGGCGTCGCCGATGTCCGGCGTCTCCGCAGCCACCGTCAACTGGCCCTCCTCGAACGCGAGCCGCAACGGCGCGTTGCGCTGGGCGAGCTGGCTGATCCGGCGGGCGATCTCGAGGAACTCCTCGCGCGGCAGGCGCACGTCGTGCTCGAAGCTCTCCGGGATCAGCTGACGCCAGCTCGGGAACTGACCCTCGATCAGCCGCGACGAGAGCACGGTTTCGCCGACGCGGAAGACGATCTGGTTACGCGGCAGCGCGATTTCGACCTCCTCGGCGCCATCTGCGGCCACGATCCGGGCCAGCTCGCGCAGCGCGCGGGCCGGGACGTTGGCGTCGAGCTGCTGAGCAACCTCGGCCTCGAGCGCCGTGTGCTTGACGCTGAGCCGGTAGGAGTCGGTGGCGACCATCGTCAGCTTGCTGCCCTCGGTCTGGACGAGGACGCCGGTGAGGATCGGGCGGACCTCATCGCGCGACGCGGCCCTGGCGACCAGGTCGATCGTGGCTGCCAGCGGCGCGGCGGGCAGGCGAACGGTGTCGCCCTCGACCTCCGGCAGGCGCGGGAAGTCCTCGGCCGGAAGCGTGCGCAGGTGAAAGCGCGCTCCGCCGGCGGCGATCTCGACGTCGCGCTGCTCGCTGCGCAGCTCGAGCTCGACCTCGCCTGGCGGCAGGCTGCGGACGACGTCCGCGAACAGCCGGCCCGGCAGCAAGACGGTGCCCTCGCGCTCGACCTTGGCTGAGTCGGCACCGGCGGTTAGCGCGAGCTCCATGTCGGTGGCGCGCAGGGTCAGCGAGTTCTCGCCGGCAACAGCGAGCACGCCGCCGAGTGACGGCAGTGCGCCGCGGGTAGAGACCGCGCGGCCGACCAGCTGAAGAGCGGCCGAGAGCGAATCACGTGGAACGGAAAGCTTCATCAGGAATCTCTCATCTTCCTACCTAGATCAGATGTATCAGGCTTGTGGATTGTTGGGGAAAAGGTCGGCATCGCGCTTGATCGTGCGGTTTGGGGTGTGGATCACGCGGACGCGGGAGGGGGATCATGGCGGTTAAGGGTGGACGGGTCCGTGGACGCCGGTCGCGTCCCAAGGGCGGCGTGGACAGTGTGGACGCGCAGGGAGGTCTCCGAGCCGGGCTCGAGCTTGGCCTGACGGCGCGGATCGCGTGGGCCACGGTCGAATGGTCGCGATCGAAGCCGCGGGAGATCTCGGCGAGCGAAAGCGAGGTCAGCTCGCGCGCCAGATACATCGCCATCTGACGCGCCCGCACCACCCGTTCGGATCGCGACGGCGAGAGCAGGTCGGAGCGGGCAACGCCATAGACGGTGCAGACCGCATCCTGGATCGCACTCAAGGTCGGCGGCTCGGAAGTGGGTGCGGCGACTTCGGCGGCCGGCTTGCCGAGCGCGCGGCGCACGAGTGGCGGAGAGAGCGGCTCTCGCAGCAGGGAAGCGAGGGCGATGACGCGGGTCATCGCACCCTCGAGGGCGCGGACGTTGGACGGCACGCTGGCGGCGATCTCCTGAAGGATCCCTGGCTCGGGGAGTTGGCTCGAATCCGAGGCCAAGCGCCAGAGAACGGCGATGCGGGTGCGGAGATCAGGTGCCTCGAGCTCGACGCGAAGGCCCCAGTCGAAGCGGTCGCGAAGGCGCTCTGCAAGCCGCGATAGCGCCTCGGGCGGGCGGTCGCTGGAGAGCACGATCTGCTTGCCGGCCGCATGCAGCGTGTTGAAGGTGTGGACGAACTCCTCCTCGGTGTGCTGCTTGCCCTCGAGGACCTGGACGTCGTCGATCAGCAGCGCGTCGAGCTCGCGGTAGCGGGCCTTGAAAGCCTCGGGCCCCTCGCGCCGCAGCGCCGCGACGAACTCGGTGGTGAAGCGC
This sequence comes from uncultured Solirubrobacterales bacterium, assembly GCA_963746215.1. Taxonomy (GTDB): domain Bacteria; phylum Actinomycetota; class Thermoleophilia; order Solirubrobacterales; family 70-9; genus WHSW01. The sequence goes on along the minus strand of CAVVAT010000005.1, from coordinate 364,356 downwards.
TCCGCGGTGGTGTAGTGAATGTTGAGCTCGGGGTGGTTGCGCTCGAGGTACTCGACGATCGCTCCGAGTAGGTGGGTCTTGCCGAGCCCCGGAGGCCCATGGAGGAAGAGCGGGTTGTAGGCCTCGCCCGGGAGCTCAGCGACCGCAAGCGCAGCTGCGTGTGCAAGGCGGTTGCCCGGGCCGATGACGAAGCGCTCGAAGGTGTGTCCCGAATCCAGCGGCTGGGAACTCGGCGCAGCTGAACCGGAGGGCTTCGCAGCGCTTGCATCGAGGAAGGAGATCGCCGCGACGTCCGGCGCAATCGGCCGCAACCGTCGCGAGCAGCCGGTCACCGTAACGGCGCTCGACCCAGGCACGAACCGAGGGCGAAGCGCTCAAAAAGAGGGTCGAGCCCTGGCGCGACACGGCGCGGATCGGCTCGAACCACAGATCGAACGTGGAAGCCGGGAACGCCGCCTCGAGTTCGACTCGCACGCGCTGCCAAAGCGCGCCGAGATCGTCGTCGGGGGGTTGAGGAGACACGGCGAGCGACCATACATTCGGGCGCGACGACCGCTTCCAGCCCACCCCGCAATTCGCGGGAAAGAAACGGTCCGGCTCCTGCGATCGCGGAGGGCGGAGCCCGAAGCGGAGCTGCGCCGCTGTTGAGGCGCGTGGTTCTGATCGCGGAGGGCAGAGCCCGAAGCGGAGCTGCGCCGCTGTTGAGGCGCGTGGTTCTGATCGCGGAGGGCGGAGCCCGAAGCGGAGCTGCGCCGCTGTTGAGGCGCGTGGTTCCTCTAGACTGGCCGATCCGATGAAGCGCACCTGGCAGCCCAAGAAGCGTAAGCGCGCCCGTACCCACGGGTTTCGCGGTCGCATGCGGACCCGCTCGGGTCGCGCACTGATTCGCCGCCGGCGCGCCAAGGGCCGCAAGCGACTCACCCCGTAGATGCCCGCGGCCACTTCCACGGTCCACTGATGGCCGAGCGTCGAAAGCGCGGCCGGCTGTCGCGCAGTGGTGACTTCGACCGCGTGTACCGCGACGGCCGCTCGCACGCCAACCGCTTCCTCGTCCTCTACACCTTCCCGCGCCCCGCGGAGGCGCCCGCCCGAGCCGACGACGACCAGACGCGCCTCGGGATCTCGGTGAGCCGCAAGGTTGGCGGCGCTGTCGAGCGCAATGCCGTCAAGCGCGCTCTACGAGAGGCGTTCTGGGGCATCGGCGAGGAGAGCCTGCCTTCCGACCACGACTTTGTGCTCGTGGCGAGGCCAGACTCTGCAGGTTTGGTCGAGCGTGAGGGGACGCCCGGGGTTGACGCTGCGCTACGCGAGCTGATCGCTGAAGCCGGGATCGGGGCGTAACACGTGAAACGCGACGACTCCGTAACACGTGAAACGCTGGCAAAGCGGCTTGTCGGTGCGGTTCGTGAAGTATTTCTGGCTCCAGTTCACCTCTACCGGTGGCTGATCTCACCAAACCTCAAGCCCCGCTGCAGGTATTACCCGAGCTGTTCCAGCTACGCGGTCGAGGCTGTGCGCGAGCTGGGGATCGTCCGCGGCACGATCGTCGCCTCGTGGCGGATCGTTCGCTGCAATCCCTGGAGCTCCGGCGGGATCGACGAGCTTGCCGACCGCCGCCTCTTTCGTCCGGCGGCCCGCCATGACTGCGCCGAGCACGCTGAACCCGGGGTGGTTGCGTGAGCACGCTCGCCGTAATTTTCTTCCTGCAGCCGTTCGTCGACCTCGCCGAGGCGATCATCACGTTCTTCGCCGAGACGATTGGCTTCGGCTGGGGGCTCTCGATCGTCTTCCTGACGCTGACGGTCCGCGCCGCGACCGCTCCCGCTCTCGCTCAACGGGATCAAGTCGATGCGCCGGATGCAGCTGGTCGCGCCGGAGCTGAAGGAAGTCCAGGAGAAGTACAAGGACGACCGCGAGCGCCAGCAACGCGAGATGCTCGCTCTGTACAAGAAGCACGGGGTCAACCCGCTCGCGTCGTGCTTCCCGTTCCTTCTCCAGATCCCGTTCTTCATCGCGGTCTACGAGCTGCTGCGCTCGGACACGTTCAGCCAGGACGTGATCTCGAGCGGCGGCGGCCAGGGCTTCCTCTTCGTCGATTCGATCCTCGAGAAGCCTCAGGGTCTCGAGATGTGGATCCTCATCGTCCTTTTCATCTCCACCACGGTCCTGACGTTCCTCTACACGACGGCGACCACCCAGACCGCGACCGGGGCGCAGCGCTACATCTTTTTGGCGCTGCCACTGCTGTTCGCGCCGTTCATCGCCACTCAGCCGGCGGGTCTCGGCATCTACTGGATCACCACCAACATCTGGTCTCTCGGCCAGCAGGTGGTCGTTCAGAGGATCATGCCGATGCCAAAGCCACCCACTCCCGAAGAGCTCGAGGAGCGAAAGAAGAAGTCCGCGACCCCGCCGCCACCCCCACCGCGGAAGCGAAAGAAGCGCAAGTGAGCGACGACGACGAAACCACCGACCTGCTCTCCGATGACCCGCGCGAGCGGGTCGAGGCGGTTCTGGACGAGATCGTGGACGCGCTCGACCTGCCCGCTGAGGTCGAGGTCGAAGAGGCGGAGGACCAGATCACGGCACGTATCGAGGGCGAGGATCTGGGCGTGCTCATCGGCCGCCGCGGCCAGACGATCGACGCGATCCAACTGCTCTGTTACCGCATCGCCTTCCGCGGTCGTGGTGACCGCAAGCGGGTCTCGGTCGACGCATCGGGCTATCGCGAGCGTCGCCGCGAAACGGTCGAGCGCCAAGCCGACCGCGCCGCCGACCGCGCGCTGGAGACCGGCAAGGAGATCGAGCTCGAGGCGATGACCGCCACCGAGCGCAAGGTCGTCCATGACCGCCTCGCGGAGCGCTCGGGCATCGAGACCTTCAGCGAGGGCGACGAGCCCGACCGCTGCGTGATCGTCGCGCCCCTCGTGGGCGATGACGACTGACGCGACCGCTCGGCTCCGCAGGCTCAAGCCCGTCCTCGAGCTGCTCGCGAGCGAGCAAGCTTCGCTGAGCTCGGTCAAGCGCACCGACTACTGGCGCGTCCACGTCGAGGACTCGCTGACCGGGCTGGAGCTGGTCGGCTCGCCGCAACGGCTCGCCGACGTCGGGGCGGGCGCGGGCTTTCCCGGCCTTGTCATGGCCGCTCTGTTGCCGGACACGCAGGTCGACCTGATCGAGTCGGTGGGTCGCAAGGCCGCGTTCATCGAGCGCGCGATCTCGGTCGCGGACCTCGAGAACGCTCGCGCTCTCGCGGTTCGCTCGGAGGAGTGGGCCGCCGGGGAGGGTGCCGAGGCCTACGACGTGGTGACCGCACGGGCGGTCGGCCGGCTCTCGACGCTGGCCGAGCTGGCCTCGCCTCTCCTGGTCGATGGAGGCAAGCTCGTGGCCTGGAAGGGCCGCCGCGACGCCGACGAGGAGGCGGAGCTCGAGCGCGCCGCCGAGCGCCTCGCGATGAGCCCCGCGGAGGTCGTTGCCGTCGGCCAACGTGCCGGCTCGCAACACCGCCATCTCCACGTGGCGGTGAAAACAGGCCCCACACCAGCGGGTTTGCCGCGTCGGCCGGGAATGGCAAAGAAGCGCCCGTTCGGGCGGTAATGTCGGGCGGCGATGGGCGCCGTCTATGCGATCGCAAATCAGAAGGGCGGCGTCGGTAAGACGACGACCGCGGTCAACCTCGCGGCAAGCGCGGCGGCAGCCGGCCGCCAGGTCCTGCTGGCCGACCTCGATCCGCAATGCAACGCGACCGTGGCGGTCGGACTCGATCGCGACCTCTCGCCTTCCGTCTACGAGTGTCTGACGGGCGAGACCTCAATCGCGGTCGCGGCGCGACCGGCCGGCCCGGACAACCTCTGGATCGTCCCCGCCAACCGCGACCTCTCCGGCGCCTCGATCGAGCTGCCGCGCATCGAGGGTTACGAGCAACGCCTTCGCGACGGGCTCGGCCCGGTCCGCGAGCGCTTCGCGATGACCGTCCTCGACTGCCCGCCCTCGCTCGGTCCGATCACGGTCAACGCGCTCTGCGCCGCTGATCGCGTGATCGTTCCGGTCCAGGCCGAGTACCTCGCGCTCGAAGGGCTCGTCCAGTTTCTCGAGACGCTCGAGCTGGTTCGTCGCAGCCTCAACCCGACGCTGGTTCTGACCGGCGTGCTGATCACCATGCACGACGAGCGCACCCGCCTCGCCCAGGATGTCGAGAAGGAACTGCGAAGCCATCTACCCGAACAGGTGTTCGATACGGTGATACCGAGAAGCGTGCGTATCGCGGAGGCTCCCAGCCACGGAAAGCCGATCGCAGAGCATGCTCCGGGCTCCCGCGGAGCGCTCGCCTACACGGCCCTCGTCACCGAGCTCGAGGCGCGCGCCGCGCGCGACGAGGCGCTGGCGGCATGAGTACCCGAGGCATCGGGCGCGGCCTCGCGGCGATCCTGCCTGAAACCGGCGTAGGCGACCCGGACTACCGCGAGCTGCCGACGGCGATGGTTCGCCCGAACCCGGGCCAGCCGCGAAAGCGCTTCGATCCCGAGTCGATTTCGACCCTGGCGGAGTCGATCTCCGAGGCGGGAATGATCCAGCCGATCCTCGTCCGGCCGATGCCCGATGGCCGCTTCGAGCTGATCGCCGGCGAGCGCCGTTGGCGCGCGGCCCGCGAGGCGGGGCTCGAGATGGTGCCGGCGCTCATCCGCGACGACGACGCCGCCACGCGGATGCAGACCGCGCTGATCGAAAACGTCGCGCGCGAGGACCTGAATCCGGTCGACGAGGCGCGCGCCTGCGCTGCGCTCGTCGAGGATCTTGGGCTCACGAAAGAGGAGCTGGCCCGCCGTCTGGGTCGCTCGCGCGAGTCGATCTCGAACCTCGTGCGCCTGCTCGACCTCCCGGACGACGTTCTCGACTTCCTCTCGGAGGGCAGGCTCACGGCCGGGCACGGCCGCGCGATCCTGATCGCGAAGGGAACGGACGTCAGGCGCCGGCTCGCTCGCGACGCGGTCGCGGCAGGCTGGTCGGTGCGCGAGACCGAGCGCCGGGCAAACGACTCCAGGTACCACCCGCTCGCCGAAGGTGGTCCCGCATCCCGATCAGCAGGCGGCGCTGACACGCGCCGAGGACGCGCTCGAACGCGCGCTCGGCACGGGAGTGCGCGTCCGCCCAACGCGCAAGGGGCTGCGCGCGGAGATTCAGTTCGACGACCTCGACGGCCTGCTCGAGTTCGCCCGCGCGGCCGCCGAGGGGCGCCGCCCCCGCGTCTGACTACGCCTGCGGGCGGTACGCCAGGTACGTAACGCCGTTGTCGTACGCGTCGGTGCGCGCAACGTCGAACTTCGCCGGCGCCGCGCCGTGCTCGAACAGCCGGGGACCCTCACCGCGCGTGAGCGGATACACGAACAGGTGCAGCTCGTCGACCAGGCCGTCGGCAAGCATCGCGCGCACCAGCGTGCCGCTGCCGCTGACGTAGAGGTCGCCCTCTGACTCGTCCTTGAGGCGGCGGATCGCCTCAGGGTCGTAGGGCCCGACGATCTCGGAGTTGCGCCAGGTCGCCTCGGTGAGCGTCCCGGAGACGACGTGCTTGGTCGTGTCGTTGAAAAACGGTGCGCCCGGGTCGTCCTCCACCGTGCGGTTCGACCAGGCCGGCTCGAACTGCTCGTAGGTCACGCGACCGAGCAGGATCCCCGAGGAGCGCTCGCACACGGCGCCGATCGCCTCGCCCATCTGCGGGTGAAAGCCGTAGTCGACCGTCCACATTGGCGCGTCGATGACGCCATCGGCAGTGATGAATTCGTGTACGTGGATCTCTCCCATTGCGGCCTCCTCGTTGAGTTGTGGTTTAGACCGGGGCTTCCCCGCGGACTAATCGCTCAGGGCCCGAGCCGGTCGATCGTCCAACCCTCGCCCTCGCGGGTGTACCGGAACCGGTCGTGCAGCCGGCCCACACGGCCCTGCCAAAACTCGACCGTCTGCGGGCGCAGCAAATAGCCGCCCCAGTGCTCGGGCCGGGGGACGTCGGCGCCGTCGAAGCGCTCCTCCGCCTCCGCAAGCAGGCCGTCGAGCTCCTCGCGGGTGGGCACCGCCTGCGACTGCGGCGAAGCCCAGGCGCCGAGCTGCGACGCGCGGGGTCGGGTGGCGAAGTACGCATCGGAATCGGCGGGGCTCAGGCGCTCGACCGGGCCGCGCGCACGAACCGAGCGATCGAGCTCACGCCAGTAGGCGACGATCGCCGCGGACCCGCCACCGTCGAGCTGGCCGGCCTTCGCCGATTCGTAGTTGGTGAAGAAGCGAAAGCCGTCGGGCCCGGCGCCCTTGAGCAGGACCATGCGGGCGTCGGGGAGACCGTCCGCGTCGACGGTCGCGAGGGTGATGGCCTCGGGCAGCGGCGCCGTTTCGCTGGCCCGTTCGAACCAACTGCCGAACTGGACGATCGGGTCGGGGTTGAGCGCCTCGCGGCGAAGCTCGGGCATCTCGGGACGGCGCGGCATCGGCTCCCTAGAATGGCGATCCGGCGGGCGATTAGCTCAGTTGGTTAGAGCGCGTCTCTGATAAGGACGAGGTCCCTGGTTCGAATCCAGGATCGCCCATAGGTGCCAAAGGCGCCACTTGTGATGCCCCGGCCCGCCGGGGCGGCGCATATCGCACCGCCCCGTCGGCCGGAGGTCCGCACGGGTTTCAGCCCCCGACGAACTGCACGTAGACGTCGCGGTTCGCGGCCGAGCCCTCCTGGTACGGCCCGGTGCCCGAGAGCGTCGGCGCCGACGACGTCGTCGTCTGCGCATCGGTGTACGGCGCCACGCATCCGGTGCCCGCGCCGATCAGCAGACTCACCGTTGAGCCCGCAGACGTCGCATCGGTGACGACCGTTGCGTTACCCGAGACGGGCTGAGTGGCGAGGTCGTAACAGATCACGCCCGGTCCGCCGTTCGCGACACCGGTGATGCCGACGGCCCCGTTCGCGGGTGCGACGTTTCCACCGTTCTTGTTGACACGTGCGTATGCCGCCGTCGGCACATCGGGGACAACGCCCGGCGCCAGGTCTTTCGCCTTGACCTTGCCGTCCGTGATCTTTCCGCTCTTGACAGCGTCCTTCGCGATCCGGCTGCCGGTCACCGCCTTCTTGGCGATGTCGTTGGTCTGGATCTTGGTTGCGGCAATCGCCCCGCCCGTCATTGCAAAGACGAGTGCGATCGTTGCGATCAGCGCGCTCGGTGTCGGGCGCAGCTTGCTGATCCTCATCCGGTCCCACCTCCTGAGGTGTTGTCGTTTTGCTCAGGCCCCCTGCCTGAGGATCACTTCGGATCCCTCAACACGGCTTCCTCGGCTGAGCTGCGGTCGCCCTCGCCGGCGTCAGGGGCCGGTGCGGCGCTTTGCCGCTTGATCAAGCGCTGTGAAGGTCGCCGAAATCCAGTCGCGGAAGTACCGCCGACCGGCCGCAGCGTCGAATAACCGCGCCTTGATCCCGTGGGGGTCCATCCCCATCTCGCCATCGACGAACGTCCCGCCGTGTGCGTCGGTCATCTCGAAACGCAGGAAGGTGCCGGTGTTGAGGCAGCGGATTCGCAAATTGCGCAGCTCCTCGCGCGACTCGATCAGCAGCTGCATCTCGTTCTTACCGACCGGGGTCTGGGTGACCTGTCGGTATGAGTCGCCCTCCGCGCTCCCGCTCACATCGACCGCGATCACGCGTGGCCACCACTCGGGGTGATGCTCGATATCCGAGATCAAATCCCAGACCACATCGACGGGCGCGTCAATGAATCCCTGGTGGCGACATAGGGACACGCGGGCATTCTCTCATCGGGGCCGGGTAGGGCCAGACCTATAATCAGCCAAGGCAGCGGAATCGCCGCCTCTCCACGAGCGGATCAGGGCCGAACTATCACACCGATGCAGCAGATGCAGATTTACGGCGTCAGCTTCGACATGGTCGGCAAGCAGCCGATCGTTCTGTTGAAGACTGTCGACGGCAACCGCTTTCTGCCGATCTGGATCGGTCACCCCGAGGCCGCCGCGATCCTGATGAAGCTTCAAGGGGCGCAGACGCCGCGGCCGATGACGCACGACCTGCTCAACGACATGCTCGAGCAGCTCGAGGCGAAGTGTGAGCGCGTGGCCGTGACCGAGTTGCGCGACAACACCTTCTACGCCTCGATCACGATCTCCGTCAACGGTGCGGAGATCGAGATCGACTCGCGCCCCTCCGATGCGATTGCGCTGGCGGTCCGCTGCCAGGCCCCGATCTTCGCTGCCGAAGAGGTCATCGACGAGTCCTCGATCGAGTTCGAGCACGAGGTCGAGGATCAGGAGGAAGTCGTCGAGCGGTTCAAGGACTTCCTCGACGAGGTCTCCCCGAGGACTTCTCCCGAGGACTTCGCTTCCGAAGAGGGGTAGGCCTCGGGGGTAAACGGTAGCGAAGCAGCAGCCGGCGCTAGCCCAGTTTGCATCCACGAGTTCCGCCCTGAGACCCCGCTTGGCCGAGGCCCTGCGGAAGCACAGTGGCGACCCACAGGCCCGCTGTCGCCCGACGTTCCGCGAGGCTTCAGGCGGAGTTGGGCCTCTAGCGGCTGGCTAGGACCGGCCGGGCGAAACCCTGCGGCCGAGTGGTCTTGCGCGGTGTATACCTCCCCAACCACCGAAGGGGAACGGCCGATTCCAAAGGTTTTCGTCAACTACAGGCGCCAGGACACGGCCGGGCACGCGGGGCGCCTCTACGACCGCCTCGCTGCTGAATTCGACGATGACGCCGTGTTCATGGACGTCCGCGGCATCGAAGCCGGCGCCGATTTCGCCGACCGCATCCACGCGACCGTCACCGAGTGCGATGTGCTCTTGGCCGTAATCGGGCCGAGTTGGCTGGCTCCTGGACCAACCGGAGACCGCCGAATCGATGATCCCGTCGATCTCGTCCGCGCGGAGATTCGCTCGGCCCTGGTCGCCGGCGTGCCTGTGATCCCGTTGCTCGTCGGCGGCGCCACGATGCCCACCGCCGACCAGTTACCGGATGACGTAAGGCAACTCGCGCGGACCAACGCGCTGGAGATCAGCGATGCGCGCTTCTCAACCGATGTCGATGGCTTGGTCGCGACGCTACGGCGGATAAAGCCTCGCCAACAGCGCCGCGTGGACGGGGTAAGCCGCCCCGATGTCCTGGTCGAGCGCCGCTGGGCACTCCTGGCCTTTGCCCTGCTCGGAATTCTCGCTGGTTTCATCGTCAGCCGCACGGCTTTGCTCGACGGCGCCGAGCGCAGCTCGGTGGACACCCGCTTCGCGATGCGCGGCGATCGCGCCGCCGACGAACGCATCGTGATCGCCGCCCTCGACGACATCACCTTCTCCGAGTTGCGCCTTCCCGTCAGGCCCGTCCAGAGGCGCCTCTACGCCCGTGCGCTCGAGACGCTTGCGCCCGCGAGACTCACGGTCCTCGACCTGTTCTTCAATCAGAAGTCAGATCCCTACGACGATCGGGTCCTGATCGAGGCGATCCTCGCGGCAGGCCCGAAGCTGGTCATCGGCGCCGCCCACACTGTCGGTAACACGGCGGTGCCCGCGATCTCCTGGGGCGCCGCGAGGGTGCTCGAGTCGGGCGCTCGGATCGGCGCGACTGCCCTCGAGATCGACGCAACCGGCAAGTACCGGGAGGTGAGTGCGGATCGAGTCGGAATCCCCACGATCGCCTTCGAGACCGCCGAGGCGCTCGGAGAGCCGCAGAGCCCCGACCTGAGGAACGTCCCGATCGACTTCGCCGGGCCGCCCGGCACCTACCCGACGATCCCATTCTCCCGTTTCGTCACGGGCGATCTCGACCCTGAGCGAATCCGCGACAAGATCGTCGTCGTCGGCTATGCCGATCCGGCACTGCAGGATGTGCACCCGACGCCCATCAGCGACGAGCCGATGGTCGGAGCTGAGATTCAGGCGAACGCGATTGCCAGCGCGCTCGAGGGTTTCCCTTTGCGCTACTCGTCATCCCTCACAGATGTGTTACTCATCGTTCTCGCTGGCCTGTCAGGTGCCGCGCTCTGGATGCGGACGTGGCGCTTGTTGCTCCTCGCCCCTCTGCTGATCGGTGCCTTCCTCGTCTTGGCTCAGCTCGCCTTCAACGGCGGCCGGATAATCGAGATGGTCCCGCCCGCCACCGGGTTCGTGGTCGCCTTTGGCGGTACGGGCACCTACGCCCTCGCCCGCGCACAGTCCGGGCGCCGGCGCGCTCGCGAGAACCTCGGCCGCTTCGCGCCGCCGGAGGTCGTTGCGCAGTTGCTGAGCGGGGAGTCCAGCCCGCAGCTGGGCGGAACCAATGTCGAGGCAACGGTGCTCGTGGCCCGCCTCCACGGGTTCGAAGCGATCGCCGAGACACGAAGCGCACCAGACGTGATCGCCGCACTCAATGTGTTTCTGGGCGCTGCCTCCGAGGCGGTTCGTGCCGAGGGCGGGACGGTCGTCTCGTTCCTAGGCGCAGGGCTCATGGCCATCTTCGGCGCACCGGCCGAGCAGGCCGATCACGCCGACCGAGCGCTCGCGACCGCGCGACGCCTGCGAAGCGAGTCTCTGACCTCCGTGAACGCGTGGCTACTCGGCCACGGAATCGCCGATCAGGTCGAGCTCGCGGCGGGAGTGTCAAGCGGCCGAGTGATGTCGGGAATCGTCGGCACCGAGTGGCGAATTGAGTACGCGGCGGTTGGAGACACAACGAATGTCGCGCTCGGCCTGGAGGAGGCCACCGCGAGCTACGGCACGGCGGTACTGATCGCCGGCTCGACTCGGGAGTTCGCCTCCGACTCGAGCAACCTCGAGCCGCGGGGCGCCTTGAACCTCGAAGGGCACGCACGCCCGGTCGACGTCTGGACGTTCGCTTCCTGAGGGCGTTAGGGAACGACGACGAACCAGATCGAGTTGTCGTAACCGATGGTGGCGCCGGAATCCGTCGGGATGATCTCGAGTTGAGGGCAGTTCGGCGCGGTCGTGGGGTTCAGTGAGTACGGAAAGCTCTCGGCCATGATGTACCGCCGAGGCAGGAGGCTGCCGTGCGTGGCATTGAAGGGGTTGGTCACGCCACCCGGTTCGCCGTCGACGGGTGTGTTGTTGATCTCCACAGTCGCGTGCCCGTAGGCGGAGCCCATCGGCCCCACCCATGAGGTCATCAGACAGGTGGCCGCCCCACCGATCGCCGCAGTGTTGTCCGGGTTGATCGTCACCTGGGTGCCGCCCCCGGCGCTCGTCGTGTAGCGAATGAAGCCGTCGCGCTCATCCGGACAGCCGTCGCAGAAGTAGCCGGGGAAGAACTTGGGCCCGTTGTCGAAAGGCCATGCGCTGATATTCGGGCCGTACGTCACCTGTCCGTTCTGCTCGATGGCGATCACCTTGAACTTCGGCGTCCAGCTGATGTCGCTCGTCAACCCGGATCCATCAACCGCCTGCACCCCGTAGCGATGAGATGTGGGTGTGCGTCCCGGTGGTCAGGACAGCGTCGATTTGGTCCCTTGCACACGGTTACGCCGCTGCAGCTCGTGTCGAAGAACGAGTGCGTCTCGTTGCCGTTGTCCTCGATGTACAGGTTGTAGCCGTCGATTCCATGGTCGTCGGTTCCCTGCCACGAATACGGCGTGGGCGAGTAGCCGATGACGGTCGGATCCGCATGCTGCTGCGGGAAGCCCGGCTGACCTGACCCATCCGTTCGTGTGTCGACGATGGCAGGCCGCGGCGCCGAGGTGACCGTCGGTCGGTTGTCACCGAAGTTGGCGGTGACCGTGCGATCGCTGGTGCCAAAATTGACCACGCAGGAGAGGCTGGCGTCGGAGCACTCCGGCGCGCCGATCCAGCCCGTGAAGGCCGACGGGCCGCTTGGGTGACTCGCGGTCAGCGTGACCGAGCCATTTGGCGAGATGTACTGACTGCAATCGACGCCGGGCGCCGGACCGGAGCAGTCGATCCCCGGACCGCTCACCGATCCGAGGGTGTCCCCCGGGGCCCGGTGCACGGTAAGGAGTGGCTTCGTCGCAAAGCTGGCGTCAACCGTCCTGTTCGTGCTCATCGCGACGTCGCAGGTCGTGGCGCTACCCGAGCACGCGCTCCCCCAGCTAGTGAAGTAGGCGTTCGTACTGGGCGCCTCCGTCAGCGTCACCACGGCCCCGGGATCAAAGAACTCGGTGCAGTCCCCGGGGCAGTTGATCCCTTGGCCGGTGACCGATCCCGGCCCGGTGCTGACCACGGTCAGCACCGGCTTCGCCGTGAACGACGCGCCGACGGACTTGCTGGCGTTCATCGTCACCGTGCATGTCGCCGCGGTTCCCGCGCAGTCGCCGCTCCAGCCGTCGAAGACCGAGTTCGCTCCTGGAGTGGCGATCAGCGTCACCTCGGTCCCATGAGAGAACGACTCGATGCAGTCGCCAGGACAGTCGATCCCGAGTCCCGCGACCGTTCCGGGGCCAGAGCTCGTCACGCTCAGCGCCGGCTTGTCCAGCACGCGAATGGTTGCCGCAAGAATCTCGTCTCCAACCAAGCGGTCCACGCCGTCGATCACGTCCCAGGTCAGCCGGTAGTCGCCCCTGGGAAGACCGTCCGGCACGCTGACGATCGGTCTGAATTGGCCGATCGAGGGGGCCCCGCGGCCACTCCCGCGGTGCTTCCCGGGCTCGCGAGCAGGGCCTGGGCAAGGGTAGGGTCGCGCGGGGCTATCGGTGTCGCGACATCAAAGCCGGGTAGCGGCGAGGGGAACCGGACGTCGAAGCCAAGCGCCAGCGATTGGCCCGGATAGGCCGTCAGGGGCGCGGTCGGCTCGCGTCTGGCCAACCAGTTCAGGCGCGAAAGTCAGCGCGTTCGGCGCGGCTGGGAGTGACGTCGAGCTGAGGAAAGTCGAGTCGGCGGGTACGTATCCCCCAGTGGTTCGGCTGGACGGCTTCGGAGCCGTCCGCGGTGTACACGGCAAAGTGCAGATGGGGATCGGCCACGTCGCCGCTCTTGCCTAGGGAACCGATCGGCTCGTCTTGTTCACCTCCTGCCCCTTCTTGATCCCCTTCGGGGTTTTGTTCCAGGTGGGAGTAACGGGTGGCGACGTCTTCGTTCTCGCTGCGGATCACGACCGTGTTTCCGTACTCGCCCTCCTCGTCCACGTCGACGACCTTGCCTGAGTGGGCCGCGAGGATCGGAACCCCCTCGTCCGACTTGCCGCAGACGCCGAAATCGATCGCAAAGCGGTCGTCGTTGTAGCGGTTGCCGTGATCGCGATGCGTGCCCTGTCCGTAGAAGAACCCGCACCTGCCGCCAACGACCAGACCCTTGAGGGGCCCACGGTTGTCGTTCCGGTCGTCGTACGTCGCCCCCGCGCCGGCTGGCCACGGAAGTGAGAGCTGAAAACCGGCGCCGCCACCCGCCTGACCGTTGCCGATGGAACGCTCGCACTTGATGCCCTTGCGGCAATTCTTGCGAGCGTCTGCGGGTGCAGCGAGCGCTGCGAACGCGATCACCGCGAGAAATCCTGCTGCGATCGGGAGCGCGGCCCCGTTCCATGAAGCCCGTTGCCTCCGAACGCGGGTCGCCTCCTGCGAGCCGCTCATCGCGAAAACGATACCAACGTCACAAAGCGTGGCAACCCGCTTGCAGAGCTAGTTGCCGAGCGGCTCGCCGATCGCGGCGCGCTCGAGTGCGAGCTCGAGCAGGCGGCGTGCAGAGGCGCTCGAAGTCGATCCCGACGGCCTCGGCCGCCATTGGGAGCAGCGAGGTGTCGGTGAGGCCCGGGATCGCGTTCGCCTCGAGCACCTGCGGCCCGTCGTCGGCGAGGATCATGTCGACGCGGCCGAAGCTGTCGAAGCCGAGGACGTCCCAGGTGCGCAGCGCGGCGTCGAGGACCTGGCCCTCGGCGGCGCCCAGGGCGGCCGGGCAGAGGTACTCGGTGCGGCCGATCTCGTAGCGCGCCTCGTAGGTGAAGCGGTCCTCCTCGCGCGGGCGAGCCTCGACCGATGGCAGCGCGATCCCGTTGATCAGTGAGACGGCGAGCTCGCGACCGTCGACGTGGCGCTCGAGCATCACGCGGTCGTCGTAGGAGAACGCCGCGACCAGCGCGGCAGGCACCTCCTCGGCCGAGCGCGGCAAAGCGGACTCCAAGCGAAGAGCCGCCGAGCGCAGGCTTGATCACCAGCGGGTAGCCGAGCTGCTCGCCGATCTCGTCGAGGGTCTCGGCCGCGCCGAGCTCGCGGAAGGCGAGTGCGTTGAACGCCGCCCACTCCGGCGTCGGGATGCCGGCCGCGACGAACTCCTGCTTGGCGGCGACCTTGTCGATCGAGCGCATGCACGCACGCACGCCGGGACCGGTGTACGGGATGCCGAGAATCTCGAGCAGCTCCTGCGCGGTGCCGTCCTCGCCACCGACCCCGTGTAGGGCGACAAAGGCGACGTCGGGCTGCTCAGAGCGCAGCCGCGAGACGAGGTCGGAGCCGACGTCGATCGGGATCACCTCGTGGTCGAGAGCGATCAGCGCGTCCTCCACCCGGGCGCCGGACTCGCAGGGAGACCTGACGCTCCAGGCCTCGCCCACCCTTCAGGACAGCGACCTTCACGAGCGTCGCCTGAAGGGAAATACCTGGCCGGAGTCGCTCGGGCGGAACGTCAGGTATTCCATGCTCCTGGGTTATGGACTCGTACAGGTCGACTTGCTCGGCGATTACGGCGCCGATGCGGCGGATGCCCTCTTGAATCTCGTCCGGCTGGGAGGCCGAGAAGTTGAGGCGCATCGATGAGCCGCCGCGACCGTCGACGTAAGCGGCGGCGCCGGGGACGAAGGCGACGTTCTCGCGCAGCGCCTTTGCGAGGAGGTCGGTGGTGTCGATGTAGTCGGGCAGCGTCGCCCAGCAGAAGAGGCCGCCCTCGGGACGCGACCAGGTGGCGCCGGCGGGGAAGTGGCGCTCGAGCGCCTCGAGCATCGCGTCGCGGCGCTCGCGGTAGACGCCGCAGAGATCCTCGATGTACTCGCGCCAGCGGCCCTCGGCGAAGTACTCGCGGACGAAGTACTGGGTGAGGGTCGAGGTGCAGAGGTCGGACGCCTGCTTGCCGAGCACGACCTTCTCGACGACCGGCGGCGGCGCGCAGAGCCAGCCGAGCCGAATGCCGGGCGAGAGGATCTTCGAGAACGTCCCGAGATAGATGACGTAGTCGCCGCCGTCGAGCGAGTAGAGCGTCTCGACCGGCTCGCCCTCGTAGCGCAGCAGCCCGTACGGGTTGTCCTCGACCAGCAGCAGCTCGCGCTCGCGGGCGATCTCGACGAGTCGGTGCCGCCGCTCGGCCGACATCGTCACCCCGGCGGGGTTCTGAAAGCTCGGCACCGTGTAGACGAACTTCGGGCGCCTGCCGTCGGCCGCGAGGCGATCGAGCAGAGCCTCGAGCTCGTCGACTCGCATACCGTGCTCGTCGATCTCGACCTGGATCGTCTGCGCCTCGTACGAGCAGAAGACCGGCACCGCGCCCGGGTAGGTCGGCGCCTCGGCGATGACGATGTCGCCCGGGTCCACGAGCGTCTTGGCGACCAGGTCGATCGCCTGCTGGCCGCCGGTGGTCACGACGATGTCGTCGGGATCGGGGTCCATTCGCTCGGCTGCGCATCAGCTCGCCGATGCAGGCCTTGGTCTCGGCGAAGCCCTCGGTCGGTCCGTACTGGAGCGCCTGCGCGGAGCTCTCCTGAGCGATCTTCGTCATCTGCGCGGCGAAGCTCTCGGGCGGGAACGTCGAGGTGTCGGGGAGTCCGCCGGCGAGCGAGATCACCTCCGGTCGCGCGGTGATCTCCATCAGGTCGCGCATTGCGCTGGAGCGCATCACCCGGGTCCGCGCCGCGAACAGCGACGCGTAGCGCTCGAGATCACGGGCGGTGGTGTGGGAGCGGCGGTGCGGTACGGGGCCGCTTTCCCGCCTCTCGGCACCCGCGTCTCGGCTGGGGTCCTCGGCCATGGGTGGAGTGTGGCGCAGGGCGGCTGACTAAGGTTCGCCGCGTGAGGAGGCGGGCGATCGCGATTGCAGTTGGCCTTGCGCTGCTCGCCCCTGGCACGGCCGAAGCAGCGTCGAGCTCGCTGTACTCCGGCCCGCCGCCGCGTCCCGGGCCGGACGTCCTCTACGCACCTCCGAAGACCGCGCCGCAGCTGCGCAACGCCGGCGTCTGGGAGGCCAAGCCCTTGTTGGTCTCTGGCGCCAGCGCCTACCGCAAGGGCGAGTTCCTCTACCAGGACTTCCTCTACGACGACAGCGGTGCGCGCGCGTACCGCCGATCCCAGCAACCCGCGCGCGGGCGCGACCTTCGCGCGCTGGAACGGCACCTACGACTACCCGACCGCAGACGCCTACGTGCAGAACGTCGCCGACCTGGTCGAGTTGCGCGTCAAGGCGCTCGACGATGCGACCGCGTTCCGGCTGACGTTCAACTCGATGACCGATCCGAAGCTGGTCGGCACGACGATCGCGCTCGGCAGCTCACCGGCGCCGCAGGCCTTCCCGCACGGCGCAAACGTCGTCGCGCCCGGCCCAGTACTTCCTCACCGTCCACGGCCGCACCGCCGACCTCCTCGCTGCCGGCTCGAGCGCAGCCGATCGCGCCTGCGCCACAGGTGAAGGTCGCCAAGCGCGCGAGCGCAGATCGAGATCGTCGTGCCGCACGAAGCCTGGGATCCCGGCACCAGCAAGGTGCGCATGGCGGCCGGCACCGGCCTCTGGGACGCCGCCGCCGGCCAGTACCTGGTGCCCGGCGACAGTGCGACCGAGACGACCCCGGGCGGCGGCGGAGGCCTCGCCGCCGCCGCCCGCGTTCTTCAACGTCGCCTTCCGCTACGCGGAGTCGCTCCCGGCGATCGGCAACACCGCCAGCGTGCTCGCCGATCCCTCCTGGTGGCGCGACCACGACCAGGCGCATGAGCTTGCGACGGGCGACATCTCCGCCTTCCACGCGACGGTGGACTTCGCCAAGCTCGTCAAGCGCAAGCGCGACAACCTCGCCGGCAAGCCCGGGGGCGTGCCGACAAGCGGCCCGATCAACCGCATCCTGAGCAGCCGCTCGAACTTCGGACAGGGCGCCGACTACGCGCTGGAGTGCGCGGGCAACGACGACTGCTCGAGCCAGCTGCTCGGTCGGCTGCTGCCGTACTCGGTCTACATCCCGAACAAGCCGCAGCCAAAGCGCGGGTACGGGCTGACCCTGCTGCTGCACTCGCTCGGCGCGAACTACAACCAGTTCACCGGCTCCAACAACCAGTCGCAGATCGGCGAGCGCGGGACCGGCTCGATCGTGATCACGCCCTCGGGTCGCGGCACCGATGGCTGGTACTACGGAGCAGCCGGCGCCGACACGTTCGAGGTCTGGGCCGACGTCGCGCGGCGCTACAAGCTCGACCCCGGCTACTCGGCGATCTCCGGCTACTCGATGGGCGGCTACGGCACCTACAAGTTCGCGACGCAGTACCCGGACCTGTTCGCCGCCGGCCAGCCGGTTGTCGGACCGCCCGGTCAGGGCATCTGGCTGCCGCCCAACGCGCCGGTTCCAGGCGGACCCGGCTCGAACACCAACCGGATGCTCGCCTCGGTTCGCAACGTTCCGTTCCTGATCTGGAACGGTGCCCAAGACGAGCTCGTTCCGGTCCCTGGGCCGGTCGCGCAGGCGCAGACCTTCGACGATCTCGGCTACCGCTACGCGTTCGATCTATTCGCGAGCGCCGATCACTTCGCCCTCGCGGTCAACGACTCCTACGGTCCCGCCGCGGACTTCCTCGGCACCAAGCGCGTCGTCCGCAATCCCGCGCACGTCACCTACGTGGTCAATCCGACGATGGACTTCGCCAACCGCGACACGGTCGCCGACCACGCCTACTGGCTGTCGGGCCTGCGGTTGCGAGACGCGTCCGGCAACGCTCCGCTCGGCGAGGTCGATGCGGTCTCGGGCGGCTTCGGCAAGGGCGACCCCGTCCCCGGCTCGACCGAGGTCGGCCCAGGCACGTTGCCGGCAGGCAATCTCGGCCCGCTCGCCTATACCGAGCGGCGCAAGGTCTGGGGCCCGACTCCGAACGCGCCGAAGACCAACACCGTGACGATCACCGCGACCAACCTGAGTCGGATCGTCGTGCACCCGCGTCGCGCGCGGATCGACTGCCGCGCCCAGCTCGACGTCACCACGGATGGCCCGGTGACGATCGCCATCGCCGGGTGCAAGCGCAAACAGACCTTCGGCTAGGAATCGAAGCCTAGGCCCAAGCGGTCCAGCGTCCGTAGCCACAGGCCGCGCTTGCCGCCGCGCCGATCCGCTGCGGCGAGGCGGTTGCGGGTGAGCTCGATCGCGCCCCAGCGCAGCGGCTCGGGTGGGAAGGGAAACGGCTTCGAGCGCATCGCCCGCAGCTGCGTGGCCTCGCTGTTGCGCCCCTCGATCAGATCGAGTGCGACGCCGGCACCGAAGCGGCTCGCGCCGACTCCGAGTCCGGTGTGGCCGACCGTGTAGGCGACCCGCCCGCCGAGCGCTGTGCCCTGGTAGGCGAAGAAGCGGCTGCAGGTGTCGATCGCTCCTCCCCAGCGGTGGGTGAAGCGGATCCCCTCGAGCTGCGGGAAGAGCGTGAAGAAGTGACCGGCCAGCAGGTCGAAGCAACGCTCGCGCTGTGGGTCTCCGTCCGCGACGGTGCCGGCGAAGTCGTAGAGCGCGTCGTAGCCGCCGAAGAGGATCCGGTCGTCGGCGGTCAGCCGCATGTAGTGGAACTGATTCGCCACGTCGCCGACCCCCTGGCGATTCGCCCACCCGATCGCCTCGCGACGCGCGCGGCTGAGCGGCTCGGTGACGAGCACGTAATCCCAGACCGGGACCACCCGGCGGCGAATCGCCCCGACGAGCCCCGGAAAGGCGCTCGTCGCCAGCAACGCGTTTCGGGCAAGGACACCGCCCTCCGGAGTTCGCAGCGCAACGCCTGCCCCGCTGCGCTCAACCGCCTCCACATGCGTGTGCTCATGGATCCGCACGCCGAGCTCGACGGCGACCCGGGCCAGGCCCCAGCACAGGCGCGCCGGGTCGACCAGTGCCGCGCCGCTCTTACGCCACATCGCCGCCCGCGGAAGCGGCGAGTGCAACTGTTCGCCGATCGCGTCGCGGTCGAGTAGCTCGACGTCGTGGCCGACTCCTCGCAACGCCTCGGCCTCTTCGGCCAGCCACCCGACCTCGTGCTCCTCGATGGCGATGTCGAGATCGCCGCCGGTCTCAAACGCGCAGTCGATCGAGTAGCGCTCAATCGTCTCGGCGATCGCATCGAGGTTGGCGAGCCCGAGCTGCTCGAGCTGCTCCATCTCCTCGGGAAAGCGCGCCATCCCGTTGCTGATCCCATGAGTGAGAAACGACGAGCAGAAGCCCCCGTTGCGCCCGCTGGCTGCGTCGGCGATCCGCGCTCCGTCAAGGAGGATCACGTCGCGAGCCGGGTCGCGCTGCTTCGCCAGCACCGCCGCCCAGAGGCCGCTGAGCCCGGCGCCGACGATTACGAGCTCGGCCTCGGCGAACTCATCCAGCGGCGAGTGCGGTTGCGGGCGATCCGGGCTGTCGAGCCAGAACGGAACGCGCTCGGCGTCGGCGTAGGCCGAGCGAAAGGCGCCGCCGCTCGGCGGCGGCCAGGGTCCATGGCCACGTTTGCGTCGCATCCGCGGCAGTCTCGCGGATGCGCTGGCTCAGCCACCGTGAGCAGTACGCTCCTGCGCCGATGGATCTCTTCATCGCCGCCTGTCAGGGCGCCGGCCTCGCGGTCGCCGCCGGGATGCTCGCCGGCGCTCCGGGAAGGCGCGACGGCATCGGCTACGTGCTGCTCGCCCTTGCCGCGGTCGGCGCCGCGATCCTGTTCGGCGCGTCGCTGGCAACGGAGGATCACCCCGCGTGGCCCGGCTGGCCCGTGGGTGCCCTGATCGCAGCTGCGACCTTCGCGGTCATCTCCGACTTCGCCGCCGGCGCCGCTCAGCGCGCCGAGGGTGGAGGCGTGATCGCCACCGCGATCGTGATCGCCGCGCTGGCTGTCGCCGGCCTCTCGCTTCTGTTCGGGCCGGTCGGATTGCTTGCGCTCGCCGCGGTCGTTTACCTCTGGCTCGGTCGCCGCCGCCGCGCGGCAACCAAGTACGAGGGCCTGCGGACGCTGCGGTGAAGGCGGAGGAAACCCCGCGCAAGCTCGTCCTCTGCATGGTCGACTCGTTGCGGACCGACAAGCTCACCGAGGCCGTTGCGGAGGGAGTCGCCCCCACGTTCGGCGCACTGCTCGAGCGCGGCACGCTGATTGGTGACTGCGTCTCCTCGTTCCCGTCGGTGACGCCGGTCTGCTGTTCGGAGATGACGACCGGAAAACGGCCGAACGGTCACTGGATCAGCGGCATGAACTGGTACCACCGCGTCGAGCGGCGCTACGTGGAGTACGGCAGCTCGTTCGAAGCCACGCGTGCCTTCGGCCTCTTCCGTTCGCTCTACGACACCGTCTACAACATGAACATGTCTCATCTCTCCGACGAGGTGGAGACGATCTTCGAGACGCTGGCCGACCGCGGCGTCCGCACCGCCTGCACGCCGTTTCTGATCTATCGCGGGCGGACCCGCCACGAACTGGGTCTCGAGGGACTGTTGCGCCGGGTCGCTGTCGCTGCGACCTTCCACCACGCGACCTGGGGCCCAGACGAGCTCTTCTACGGCGAGCTGTATTCGAGCCGCCGCGTTCCCTGCAAGCCGACCCTGGCGCGGCCAGGGACCCGCGACGAGTACTCGGCCTGTTGCGGCCGTGAGCTGGCCGAAGAGGGCCTCTACGACTTCATGCTTTTCTCGCTTCCCGACAACGACTACCACTCGCACAAATACGGGCCCGACGGTCAGGTGGAGTCGATCGGCCGCGCTGACGACGCCTTGGCGGAGCTCGTCGATGCAAGCGGGGGCCTCGACCGGTTCCTCGAGGAGCACGCCGTGATCGTCGTCGCTGACCACGCGCAGTCCGCGGTGGACCGTGAGCTCGACCTCGCCGCCGAGCTCGGCGAAGCCTGGCGCGTGCTCGAGCCCAACCAGGGCGATCCTGAGCGCGCCGAGCTCGCCGTCAGCCCAACGTCGCGAGCGGCGGCCGTCTACGTGATCGCTGGCAAGCGCTCGGAGGCCGCCCACGCCGATGTGCGCGAGCGACTGCGAGACCTTGATGGCGTCGACCTTTTTGCGTGGCTCGAGTACGAGGGCAAGCCGGTCCTGCGCGGCGACGTCGCCGGCCCGCCGCCACGGCGCTCGGAAGCCGTCGTCGAGCGTGACGGCAAGATCCTGCGCTTCCGGCCTGGCTCGACTGTGGTCGACGCGCGCGGCGAGCGTTGGGAGCTCGATGGCGACGTCGCCGCGCTCGCGGGTGAGGTCAGCGGCCCGCGTTCGCGCTTCGACTCCGCCGAGTACCCGGACGGGCTCGGGCGGCTGTGGGCAGCGCTGACAGCCCCGCACGCCGGCGACATCATGATCTCGGCCGCCCTCGGCTACGAGTTCGTCGATTGGGGCGGCGTCACCCATTGCCCTGGCGGTAGCCACGGCGCGCTGCACGCCGACGACTCACTCGGGCCGCTGTTGCTCTACGGCTTCGAGGACGGGATCGAGCGCCGGCGCGAGCAGTGGGCGATCAGCGATGTCGCCGGGCTCGTTCTCGAGCACTTCGACGGTGCGACCGCCGACCGCGAACTCGCCGCGACCGGCTCCGGAGAGGGCCGATGAGCGCGCTCGAGCAGCCCCAGGGCAACGTCGTCCGCCGTATTCACCTCGGGGTCCGCAAACCGCAGAACTGGATGCAGCTCCTCAAGTTCGGCTTCGTCGGCGCCTCGGGCTACGTCGTGAACCTGGCTGTTTTCGCGCTGCTCGTCCACTTCGCCGATCTCCATCACATCGCGGCCGCACTCGGCGCGTTCGTTGTCGCTGTGACCAACAACTTCTGGTGGAACCGGCATTGGACCTTCGCCGCGGGCGAAGGCCACGCCGGCTTTCAGGCAGCACGGTTCTTCGTGGTGAGCCTCGTCGGCCTGGCGATCAACCTCGTGCTGCTCGAGCTCTTCATCAGCTCCTTCGACTTTCCCGAGCTCGCGGCGCAGGCGCTCGCGGTGGCCCTGGTGACGCCGGTCAACTTCATCGGCAACAAGCTGTGGACGTTCGGGGACTCAAGCGCCTAATCAGGCTGGCGGCTGGGCTCGCCGCCGTCCTCTGCCTGATCGTCCCCGGCGTCGCCTCGGCGCAGGCGCCGGTTCCGCCTGAACCGATCCCATCGACCCCGGAGAACTTCGAGGTCACGGCTGAAGAAGCACTGCGCACGGCCGACGCCCACCCGGTCGTCGCCGAGATGACGGCCAGCCACGGCCGTCTCGACACCGCAATGCAGGTCACCGATGACACGCTGTGGCAGGTCGGTTACTCAGACGATGACGGCACCGAGGTCGCGCAGGTGAAGATCGACGGCTTCAGCGGCGACGTCACTGAGGCGTGGACCGGCCATCAGGTCGCCTGGCCGATGGCTCGCGGCTACGAAGGTCAGTTCGGGCACGTGCTCAACGCGCCGTACGTGTGGATTCCGCTCGCGTTTCTCTTCCTTCTCGGCCTCTTCGACTTTCGGCGTCCGCTGCGAATCGCCCATCTCGACCTCCTGGTCCTCCTCTCGTTCGGGGTCTCACACGTCTTCTTCAACAACGGCGAGATCGGCGTCTCGGCGCCGCTCGCCTATCCACCCCTCCTCTACCTCCTCGCGCGCATGCTCTGGATCGGCCTGCGCGGAACGCGGGGCGGCGGACTCAACCCGTCGCTGCCCTGGCGCTGGATCGGCATCGCCGCGATCGTCCTGATCGCCTTTCGGATCACGATCAACATCGCCGACTCCGGCGTGATCGACGTCGGCTACGCGGGCACGATCGGCGCCGACCGCATCACTCACGGCGAGACGGTCTGGGGCGAGGGCGAGTTCCCCGACGACAACCGCTTCGGCGATACCTACGGCCCAGCCAACTACTACGCCTACGTCCCGTTCGAGCTGGCGTTGCCGTGGGGTGGAGACTGGGACGAACTTGCGTCGTCGCACGCCGCAGCAATCGCGTTCGACCTGGCGACGGTGTTGGGTCTCTTCTTCTGCGGGCTGCGCCTCGCGCGCGGGGACGCCGGCCGCAGGCTGGGAACCCTGCTCGCGTTCGCCTGGCTGGCGTACCCGTACTCCACCTTCGCCCTCCAGGCCAACTCCAACGACGCGCTGCTCGCCGCTGCCCTTGCCTGGTCACTGGCGCTTTTCGCTCGCCCCGCTGCGCGCGGCGCTCTGCTCGCGATGGCGGTGATGACCAAATTCGCGCCACTTGCACTCGCGCCGCTCTACGCCGCCGGGGACACCGGACTCGGCGGATTGTTCACGCGCGGCTGGCGCACGGCGCTGCGTCCGTTCGTGGTCTTTGCCGCTGCGTTCCTCGCAGTCGTCGCGGTCCTACTCGCAAACCCCGCGATAGATCCTGGTCTCAGCACCTTCTTCGACCGCACCGTCGTCTCGCAGGTCGACCGCACCTCGCCGTTCAGCATCTGGGGTCAGGTGGACGGCATCCAGTGGCTGCAGACGGCGGTTTTCGCAGCGGTTGCGGTGCTCGCGATCGTCGTCGCCTTTGTGCCCCGCCGCCGAACGCTTGCGCAGGTCGGGGCGCTTTCGACAGCGATCCTGATCGGTCTCCAGCTCGCCGTCGATCACTGGTTTTACCTCTACATCCCGTGGTTCTTGCCGGGACTGTTCGTCGCCCTGTTGTCCGGGGTAGACGCATCCCGTACAGCCCATCCACAGAGGAGGAGCGTCATGGAGACACCAGGAACCGAAGAGGCACCCGTCGAGGAGCCGACCACGGACGACGACGACGCCGGAAGCGCGGGCGAGGACGAGGCCCCGGCCGGAGCGTAGGTAGCCAAGGCCGCAGACCTGCGATCGTTCCTGGATGAGAACGATCGCGGTCTCGGTCTGTGCGTTGGCGGCGATGTTCGCCTTCGCCGTGCCTGCATCGGCAAAGCCGCGCTTCTCGATCAAGGAGATTGCGGCACAACCAGCCGAGTTAGCTGTTGGCCAGGAAGTCTCCGCAACGGTGACCGTGCGCAAGGTTGGCCGATCGCGCAAGCGCGCTCAGCTGAATCTGTGGCTGCGCACCCCAGAAATGCGCTTCAACCTCGCGCAGGAACGTACAAAGCGTTTCACGCGCGGGACCAGCTACACGCTGACTGGCGCCATTCCAAGCGGCGTTCCTACAGGCCAGTACGAGCTTGAGGTCTGCACGCCCAAGTACGGCAATCACGGCCCCCGCCGCTGCGTCACTGACCTGATCGGCGTGACCGGGTCCGGCTCCACCCCCACGATTCCGCCCAACTTCCAGCCCGGCGCCCGCACGCTCAACGACCCGTTGCTGCCGCAGATCGGTAACGGCGGCTACGACGCCCGCGACTACGAGATCGACCTCGACTACGACCCGACCGCGAACACCTTCGAGACCGCGACGCTGACGATGCAAGCCGTCGCGACCCAGGACCTGTCGCAGCTCAGCCTGGACTTCCAGGACCTCCCTGTCGATGGGGTAACGGTCGACGGCGTCGCCGCCGGGTTCAGCCAGACCACGGCCGCCCCACCGCTAGCGGGCGGCGGCACTCAGCCGATGAAGCTCGTCGTCGACCCCGCGACTGGAATCGTGAACGGCTCGAGCTTCACGGTGCGCGTCTCCTACCACGGCGCGCCGCAGGTCTTCACCGACCCCGACGGCTCCGACGAGGGTTGGATTCCGAGCGTGTCTCCGGCCTCGAGCTACTTCGTTGTCGGTGAGCCGATGGGGTCGCAGGCCTGGTTTCCGTCGAACAACCACCCCTCCGACAAGGCGAGCTTCACGACCGAGATCACCGTTCCCACCGGGCGCACGGCCATCGGAGTCGGTGAGCTCACCGGCCAGGTTGCCAACGGCGACGGCACGACGACCTGGAGCTGGCGCGAGGAATCTCCGACCTCGACCTACCTGGTGACCGCGAGCAACGCCGCGACGCCTGGGCCGACTCAGTACGAGGAGTCGGCGATCACCGAGGCGCTGACCGGCCGGTCGCTGCCGATCTACGACACGATCGCAGCCTCCGCCACGGCGATCGCCGCGGTGTCAATCGACCCGCTGCTTGCTCGCAACAAGGAGATGATCGACGCCCTCGGCGCGCACTACGGCCCGTATCCCCTCGACTCTTACGGCTCGTTCTGGGACATCAACCCGGGGATCGGCTACGCCCTCGAGGTCCAGACCAAGTCGCACTTCTCCTCGGTGGTTGGCGAGGGCACCTACCTGCACGAGCTCGCGCACCAGTGGTGGGGCAACGCGGTCACCCTCCACGACTGGAACGACCTCTGGTTCAACGAGGGCTGGGCGCAGTTCTCCGATTGGCTCTTCGCCTTCGAATCCGGCGCCAGTGCCGACTCGCCCAAGGACCACTTCGATGACGAGTACGCCGGCGCCGCCCCGGGCGACTGGAGCATCGCACCGGCCGTCCTCGACAACGACCCGGCGAAGATGTTCTCGCCTTCGTTCCCGACCTACACGCGCGGCGCGATGACGCTCGCGGGCTTCCGCGAGATCATCGGCGCAGCGGCGTTCGATCAGTTCGCACGCGACCTGCAGACGCAGTTCGCCCACGGCAACATCGACACGCCTGAGTTCATCGCCTTCGCGAAGACGAGCTCCGGGTTAACCGGTGACGAGCTTGACCGGCTGGACCAGTACTTCCAGCAGTGGCTCTACGGAACGACGAAGCCGACGCTGACGTACGACGACTTCTAAGGCAGCGCTCAGGCGTCGCGCTCGAGCATCACCTCGCACTGATCGATCGACGCGCGGCTGCCCGGCGTCTCTTGACTGTCCATGTTGCGGAAGACCTCGTCGGCATCGCGCATGTTCTGCTCGCTGGCGAAGAAGGCGACGAAGATCCCGGTCGACTGCTCCGCGTCGTAAAGCAGCTTCATCCCGGTTGCGTCGACGCCAGGAGGTGGTCCGTCCTCCGCCTCGACTCGGGCCTTGATCTGGTCGATCCGCTCCGGGGTGACATCGGTGAACCTGACGACACGTGCGTACATAGACGCCTCCTCGTTGGCTTACGCCGATCCTAATCCCGGTTCTCGGTGCGTCAAGCCGGCGCCGGCTCGAGCACCTGCTCGATCGAGCGGGCGAGCCCGTCGGGGCCGATATCGACGACGACGGCGTTCACCCAGAGGTCGTCCTCGGCGGTCGTGAAGCGCACCGCCATCTGCGTCCGAAAGCCCTCGAGTGCCTGTTCCCAGCGCACGCCCAGGACGCTCTCGCGCGAGCCGGTCATGCCGACGTCGGAGATGAACGCGGTCCCCCTCGGGAGCACCCGGGCGTCCGCGGTCGGCACGTGCGTGTGGGTCCCGACGACGGCGCCGGCGCGACCGTCGAGATGCCAGCCCATGGCGACCTTCTCCGAGGTCACCTCTGCGTGGAAGTCGACGAAGAAGATGTCCGCGTCGCGCTCGAGCCGGTCGAGCAGTGCATCGGCCTCGGAGAACGGGGATCGCGCGGCGCGCAGCTGGATCTGGCCGATCAGGTTGATCACGCAGACGCGAGCGCCATCAACCTCGACGATCGTGTGGCCATGACCGGGGTTTCCGCTCATGAAGTTCGACGGACGGATCACAGCATCCGTGTTGTCGAGATACGCGAACGCGTCGCGGTGTCGAAACGCGTGGTTGCCGAGCGTGATCACGTCGGCGCCCATGGTGAAGAGGTCGGTGCCCGTCTTCTCGGTGATGCCGAGCCCGCCGGCTGAGTTCTCGCCGTTGATGATCACGAGATCCGGCTGATGGCGCTCGCGCAATCCGGGCATCGCGCGGCGCAGCCCGGCTCGGCCGGGGCTACCGACGACGTCCCCGACGAAGAGCACCTTCATGGGACCACCCTAGAGTTCGCAACGTGAGCGGGGCAATCGAGGTCGACGGCGTCGGCAAGAGTTTTGGCGGGCGCGCGGCGCTGCGAGACGTGTCGTTCGGTGCCGCCAAGGGCGAACTGCTGGCGGTCATCGGCCCGAACGGGGCGGGCAAGACGACCATGCTGTCGATCCTCGCCGGGATCCGCGAACCGGACGCCGGCAAGGTCTCAATCGCGGGCAAGGTCGGCTGGGTGCCGCAGTCGACGGGCCTCTACCGGCGGCTGACCGTTGTCGAGAACCTGACGCTCTTCGCGCGGCTCGAGGGCCTCAACGATGTGGACGACGCGGTCGAGCGGATGCTCGAGCAGACCGCGCTGCGTGAACGCCGCGACGACCAGGTCGGGACGCTCTCGGGCGGCAATCAGCAGCGCGTGAATATCGCGATCGGGCTGCTCGCCTCCCCCGCAGTCCTCTTGCTCGACGAGCCGTCGACAGGTCTCGACCCACGTCAGCGCGAGCGCCTGTGGGAGTTCGTACTCGGGCTCGCCGGCGCCGGCACGACGGTGATCTACTCGACCCACCACCTGCTGGAGGCCGAGCGCTACGGCGATCGCCTGCTCGTCCTCGCCGACGGCGAGGTGATCTTCACCGGTACCGCCGCCGACCTCCACGAGGCCGCACCGGGAGACGTCGCCGACTTCGAGGCCGCGTTCGTGCGCTTCCTCGCCGAGCGCGGGCACTGATCGGCTGATGCGCTGGCTGCTTCTCAAGGACCTGCAGATCCTGCGGCGCTCGCCGCTGATCGTCGGCCTGCTGATCGCGTATCCGGTCGTCCTCGGGGTCCTGATCGGCTTCGCGCTCTCGTCGGATAACTCGAAGCCACGCGTGGCGTTCCTCAACGAGGTCTCCGAGAGCGCTGAGTTCGACGTTGGCAGCGGCGACAACACGATCGACCGCGATCTCGCCCGCGATCAACTGTGCGAGCGCGTGCAGTGCGTGGACGTCGAGACGCGCGAGAAGGCCGAGGAGATGGTGAAGGACGGCGACGTCATCGCCGCCCTGATCCTCCCCGAGGACCTTCTCGACAAGCTCAATTCACTGGCAACGCTCAACCCTCAGCAGCCCCAGGTCGAGGTGCTCGTCAACCAGGACGATCCGGTCAAGGCAAGCCTCGTCGACGACCGCATCCAGGCGCTGATCACCGAAGCGAATCTGATCCTGGCCAGCCGGATATCCGACGAGGCGGCCAACTACCTCGATCTGATCGTGAGCGGCGGGACCTTCAGCGTCCCGATCCTCGGCGACGTCGACATCCTCGGTCTCCAGAAGGCCTCGGCGATTCTCAGCCAGGTCGGCGCTGAGCTCCCGCCCAATTCGACCGCAACGGAGGCGCTCGACCGGGTGATCAAGTTCGCCGACCTCGCGAGCGAGAACCTCGACTTCGCCCTACCGCTGCTCGGCGCGATCGCCGAGCCGATCACGGTCGACAAGCAGGTCGTCGCCGGCCAGTCGTCGGCGCTCGACGTGTTCGCGATCGCGGTTGCCGCGACTGTCACGCTGATGTTCGTCACCGTCCTCCTCGTGGCCGGCTCGCTAGCGCTCGAGCGCGAGGAGAACGCGTTCGCACGGATCACCAGGGGAAGCGTTGGCCCCACCGGTTTGCTGGTCGAGAAGCTCACCCTGGGCGTGATCGCGTCCTTTGCGATCACGCTGCTGCTGCTGGGCGCCTTAACGATCCTGGTCTCGGTTTCCTGGGAACGCTTCCCGCTGATCCTCCTCGCGATCGCGGCGGGCGGGGCGGCGTTCGCGGCCTTCGGCGCGGCCATCGGCGCGGCCGCGCGTGAGGTCCGGGCGAGCTCGCTGCTCGCGTTCATGGTCTCGCTGCCGATCGCGTTTCTCTCGCTGGTGCCCTCCGGAACCGTGAGCTCCGCGCTCTTCAACGTGATCGAGTTCGTGCGCGCGCTGTTTCCCTTTGATCCCGCGCTCGATGCGATGAACGGGGCGCTGGACTCGGCCGGGCCGTCGGTCGGCTTGCCGCTGATCCACCTCGTCTTGATCACCTTGGCCTACGGTCTATTGGCGCGCCTAGCGCTGCGCCGCTTCACGAGCTGAGGAGCCGATGGAGGACCTAAAGGCGACACCCGAGGACCTGCCCCCGCTCGAGCTGCGCACGGTCCGCGAGCTCGACGTTACGCGTGACTCAGATGACGAGCGGCCGCCACGGATCTCCTCCGCCTCGGCGGTGGTGCGCCGCGGCGACTTTGCCTATGTGATCGGCGACGAGGAGCGCGAGTTGGCGGTCTTCACGATCTCGTCAAGCGACCCAGGCGAGCTGCGCGCGGTGCTGCCGGGCGAGTCGTCCGACGACCCCGATGAGCGCAAGCGCGACAAGCCCGACGTCGAGGCGCTGTCGATCCTGCCTCCGTTCAAGGGCGCCCCCTACGGCGCGATCCTCGGTCTCGGCTCGGGCTCCGACGACGAGGGCCACCGCGATCGCGGCTTCGCCTGGCGCCTGGCCGCCGACGGCTCGCTCGAGGGCGAGCCGGACGTGATCGACCTGCATCCCCTCTACGAAATGTTGCGTGGGGAGATCGAGCGCCTCAACATCGAGGGGTCGGCGGTCCTCGGCGATCAGTTCTGGCTCTTTCACCGCGGCAACGACGGCGGCAAGAACATCGTTGCCGAACTCTCGCTGGGCGAGGTCATGGAGTCACTCACCGGCGATCTTGCAATCGACGCGCACGAGCTCCACGCGATCCGCTCCTACGACCTGGGCGAGCTCGACGGGACGCCGCTGTGCTTTAGCGACGCCACACCACTCACGGACGAGAAGATCGTCTTCACCGCTTCGGCCGAGGACTCCGACGGCGCGATCCACGGCTCGGTTGTCGGCACCATCGCCGCCTCGGGCGAGATCGAGCGCTTGCGGACGATCGACGACCGCTGGAAAGTCGAGGGCGTGCACGCGTCGATCGACACCGGGGTAATCGACTTCGTCTTCGTCTGCGACCAGGACTCCGACTCGGAGCCCTCACCCCTGTTGTCGGCGACGATGCCCGCCGCTGAGGGCCTAGAGGCCGATTGAGCCCGAAGCGCCCCTAGAATCACCCTGGTGAGCTTCCCCGCTACGCGCATGCGGCGGCTGCGGCGGACCAAGGCCCTTCGCGATCTGGTTCGCGAGACCGACCTCTCGCCGCGCCACCTCGTCCAGCCACTTTTCGTCGTCACCGGCGAGAACGTCCGCGAGCCGGTCGAATCGATGCCGGGCGTCGACCGCTTCTCGATCAACGAGCTGGTCGCGGAGGCGTCGGAGCTGCTCGCGGTGGGCATCGAGGCCGTGATCCTGTTCGGGATCCCGGACGCGAAGGACGAGACCGGCACGGGTGCCTACGACGACGAGGGCGTCGTGCAGCTCGCCGTGCGTGCGCTGAAGCAGGCGCATCCGGACCTCACCGTGATCACCGACGTCTGCCTCTGCGAGTACACGTCGCATGGGCACTGCGGCTTCGTGCGCGACGGCTCGGTGGACAACGACATCACGCTCGAGCTGCTCGCCAAGACCGCGATCTCACACGCCGAGGCCGGCGCCGATGTGGTCGCTCCCTCGGACATGATGGACGGGCGCATCGGGATGATCCGCCATCAGCTCAACGAGGAGGGCCACCCCGACACAGCGATCATCGCCTACTCGGCGAAGTACGCATCGGCCTTCTACGGCCCGTTTCGCGAGGCTGTTGAGTCGGCCCCCGAGTTCGGCGACCGCCGCGGCTATCAGATGGATCCGGCTAACGCCCGCGAGGCGCTACGCGAGGTCAAGCTCGACATCGAGGAGGGCGCGGACATGGTGATGATCAAGCCCGCGCTTCCCTATCTCGACGTGATCCGGACCGTCCGCGACGAAACGGACATGCCCATCGCCGCCTACCAGGTGTCGGGCGAGTACTCGATGATCGAGGCTGCTTCCGCCAACGGCTGGCTCGACGGTCAGGCCGCGGCGCTCGAGGCTCTGACGTCGATCCGGCGCGCGGGCGCCGACGTGATCCTCACCTACTACGCCAAACAGGCAGCAGGGTGGTTGGCAGCATGAGCGACGTGAAGGTCCCACAGCCCAAGACGCGCTCGCGCAAGGACGGCGCGGCGATTCCGCTCGACGACACCGACAAGCGGATGATGAATCTTCTGCAGTCGCACTTTCCGCTTGCCGCTGAGCCGTACGCGCGGCTCGCGGCCGAGCACGAGCTCGACGTCGACGACCTGATGACCCGAACCGAACGCCTGGTGCGGGAGCGGATCATCCGCGAGATCACGCCGATCTTCGACACGCGCGCTCTCGGCTTCGATTCGATGCTGGTGGCCGCCAAGGTCGACGCCGAACACCCCCATCGCGCCGCGAAGATCATCAACTCCCATCCCGGGGTCTCGCACAACTACCTGCGCACCCACGAGTTCAACCTCTGGTTCACGATCGCGACTCCGCCCGATTCCGAGCTCGGCCTCCAGGGCACGCTCGCGGTCCTTCAGGAGCTCACAGGCGCCGAGTCGATCCGCCAGCTGCCGACGCTGAAGCTCTTCAAGATCAACATGAACCTGGAGATGGAGAAGGGCACTGACGCTCTGGCCGCGGTCGCCGAGGCCGCCACGCCGCGCGAGCTCGACCGCCAGCCCTACGACGACACCGACATCGCCGTAATCCGCGCCCTGCAGGGCCCAATGGCGGTCGTCGACCGGCCCTACGACGAGGCGGCGGCTGAAGCCGGAATGAGCACCGAGGCGCTGCTCGAGCATCTACGCGGGATGGTGGACCGCAAGATCCTGCGCCGGGTCGCGGCGATCCTCTACCACCGCCGCGCTGGCTTCTCGGCCAACGGCATGGGCGTCTGGAAGGTGGCCGACTCAGACATCCTCGAGGTCGGTACCCAAATGGCCGCGGTGCGCGGGATCTCCCACTGCTACGAGCGCCCCACCTACGCGGACTGGCCCTACTCGGTGTTCACGATGGCTCACGGCCGCTCCAAGGAGGAGTGCGACGCGATCCTGCAGTCGATCGCGGACGAGCACGAGCTCCACGGCGAGGACCGAGCCACCCTCTACTCGTCGACGGAGTACAAGAAGATCCGTCTCCACTACTTCACCGACGAGTACGCGAGCTGGGAAGCCGAACATTCGTAGTTCGTCTTCCATCACCGGCTGATGGACACCCGCACCTCAGAAGTTCTCTACGCACGCGCGGTCGGCCTGATGCCCGGCGGCGTCAACTCCCCGGTGCGCGCGATGCGCTCGATCGGGCGCGAGTATCCGATCTTCATCGAGCGCGGCGAGGGCTTCGAGCTGATCGACGTCGACGGCAACCGCTACGTCGACTGGGTCTGCTCGTGGGGCCCGCTGATCCTCGGCCACGCCGAGCCGAGCGTCGTCGCAGCGGTGACCGACGCCGCATCGCGGGGGACGAGCTTCGGTGCACCGACCGAGGGCGAGATCGACCTTGCAGCCGAGGTGTGCGACCGCTTTGCGTCCGTCGAGATGGTCCGGATGGTGAATTCAGGGACCGAGGCAACGATGAGCGCGGTCCGCTTGGCACGGGCGGCGACCGGCCGCGAGAAGCTGATCAAGTTCGCCGGCGCCTACCACGGCCACGTCGACGGGCTGCTCGCTGAGGCCGGTTCCGGGCTCGCGACGCAGGGGATCCCGGCTAGCCCGGGCGTGCCCGAGGCGCAGGCCGCGGCAACGATCGTCGTGCCCTGGAACGACCTCGACGCTGTCAAGGCGGCGCTCGCCGAGCACGAGGTGGCGGCGATCCTGGCCGAGCCGCTGCCGGCGAACATGGGCCTCGTGCCGCCCCAGGGCGGCTTCCTCGGTGACCTGCGCCAGCTTGCCGATTCACACGGCGCCCTTCTCGTGCTCGACGAGGTCATCTCGGGCTTTCGAGTCGCACGCGGCGGCGCGCAGGAGCTGCTCGGGGTCGAGGCCGACCTGACGATCATGGGCAAGGTGATCGGCGGCGGCCTCCCGGCGGCCGCATACGGAGGCAGCCGCGAGCTGCTCTCGCGCGTCGCCCCCGCCGGCGACGTCTATCAGGCGGGAACGCTCTCGGGCAACCCGCTCGCCGTCGCTGCCGGCCTGGCGACGCTGGAGCAACTGGACGAGGCGGCGTACTCGCGTCTGGAGGCGCGCACGACGATGCTCGCGGCCGGGCTGCGGGTCGCGGCGGGTGGGCGCCCGGTCGACGTCGTTTCGGTACCCGGCCTGGTCACGCCGTTCTTCACGGACGAGCCGGTCACGGACTTCGCGGGCGCCGCCGCGTGCAATCACGAGGCATACGGCCGCTTCGCCCGGGCACTGCTCGACCGTGGTGTCTACCCACCGGCTTCGCAGTACGAGGCGTGGTTCGTCTCGCTCGCCCACGACGAGGCGGCGATCGAGCACACCTGCAACGTCGCCGCCGAAGCGTTCGCTGTCGCCCTCGATGGCTGAGGGGCCCGCCGGCGCACTGACCGCACTCGCCGGCCTCCTGCGCGAGGAGGGCTCCGTGATCAGCCCGCACGTGACCTCCCCTGCCGCGGACTGCGAGCCGCTGCTCGGTGTCCTCGCCGCCTCCGGGCCTCGCACCGAGGCCAACGCAGCGGAGTACGCGTTCATCGTCGAGGCGGTGCGGGAGGGCTACGAACTGCATTACGGCAAGGGGCGCGTGGTTAGGAGCGCCGACCGCGACCTCGACCTGCTCGCGGGCGACTACCTCTATGCGGTCGGGCTCGAGCGCCTGGCGGCGCTCGGAGACCTCGAGGCGATCCGTGAGCTGTCCGACCTGATCAGCCTTGCCGCTCGCGTTCACGACCGCGCGGCGTCCACCCAGCGAGTCGCGCAGGAGTCCGCGGCGCTCTGGCTCGCGGCCACGGCGGCGATTGCCGCCGGCCCAGGGGAGGCCCACGAGGCCGCCAAGGGTCAGCTCGGAGAGGGCGCCGAGGGCGCTTCGGCAAGCCTGCGAGCTGCCGCGCAAGAGGCCGCGATCAGGGGGAGCTTTACGCAAGCGTTAGGCAAGGCTTCCGCTGGACTAGACTTCCCGGCCCAAGTTGGCTGAGCAGGCGGACAAGAAAGCTGTGCCGGAGAAGCCCAAGCCCGCGGGCTACTTCGAAGGCGAGACGATGACCCGGCGTACCGTTTTCGCGGTGGGTGGTCAGGCCCTGGGCGGAGCGGCGATAGCCGCCGTCGCCCTACCGACCATCGGATTCGCCCTCGCACCGATCTTCGACCGCCCCGAGGAGACCTGGGAGGGCGTCGGGCCGGTCGACGAGTTCACCAGCGACACCTACCGCCAGTCAGTGATCACGATCGTCGACGGCGTCGGAGACTCGGGCAAGACGACGGTCTATGTCCGCCGCGGCAGCACGGACCTCGACGAGGATCCGAACGAGTTCATCGCGATCTCCAACCGCTGCGCCCACCTCGGCTGCCCGGTGCGATTCGTCCGCGCCGCCGGCACGTTCATCTGCCCGTGTCACGGCGGCGTCTACGGCTTCGACGGCGGCGTCATCGGCGGCCCGCCGGTGCGCCCGCTCGACCGCTTCCAGACGCGCGTGACCGACGGCATCCTCGAGATCGGCCCGCGCTACAGCGTCACCAACAGCCTCGAGCCCGTCCGCGCTCGCGACCCGGGTGAGTTCACGGGCGGCATCTGGGAATACCTCTACCCGCCGCGGTTCACGGTGCCGCCGGCTCCCTGATGCCAAAGATTCCGATTCCAAAGGCTCTGCAGAAGCCCGCCAAGCCGGGAACCCGCACCAACGGCGCGCGCGCAAACGGCGCCAGCGGGTCGAACGGTGCGGCCAAGACCGAGGAGAAGCCCGACAACCGCCCGGACGTGCTCGAGACGGTGAAGGAGGGCGGCATCGACGTCGTCGGCTGGGTCGACGAGCGCTCCGGAATGAGCCCGTTTCTCACCGGGATGCTGCTGCGCAAGGTCCCGAAGGGAACGAACTGGTTCTACACGCTCGGCTCGGCCACGCTGTTCGCGTTCGTGGTGCAGGCCCTGACCGGGGTCTTCCTGGCGATGTACTACATCCCGTCGTCGACGCAGGCCTACAACTCGATCACCCATCTGACGAACGACGTCTTCCTCGGCGAGTTCGTCCGCGGCCTCCACAAGTGGGGCGCGACGGTGATGATCATCCTGATCTTCCTGCACATGGGCAGGACCTTCTTCTTCGGCGCCTACAAATACCCCCGAGAGCTCAACTGGGTCATCGGCGTCGTCCTGCTGATCCTGACGATGGTGATGGGCCTGACCGGCTATCTGCTGCCGTTCGACCAGCGGTCCTACTGGGCGACGATCGTCGCGATGAACATCACCGGGTCGGGCCCGATCATGGGTCCGTACCTGGCCGACTTCCTCCGCGCCGGCGCCGAGTTCGGGGGTACGACGCTCCCGCGCTTCTACGCGGTCCACATGCTCTTAGTGCCCGGGCTGATCATCGGGCTGATCGTCGCGCACCTGTATCTCGTGGTCAAGCTCGGCACCACGGCACCGCCGTGGATGCGCTCCGAGTCAAAGCCGAAGTCGCTGCGCGAGCACACGGTGGGGCCGCCCCCCGTCGGCGATGGCGAGAGCAACGGCGGCTCGGGCGTCGAGGAGCGCGATAGCGGATGAACACCGCCGAGAAGGAGGAATATCTCCTCGAGTACGAGGTGATGAAGAAGAAGGGCAAGCCCTTCTTCCCGTACGCGATCTTCAAGGACTCAGCGATGATGCTGATCGTCGCGCTGGTGATCGTCGCGATGTCGCTGATTCTTGGTGCCGAGCAGGGTCCGAAGGCCGACCCGACGACCACCACCTACGTGCCGCGACCCGAGTGGTACTTCTTCTTCCTCTTCGAGCTGCTGCGCGTGATCAAGCCGCCGGAGCTCGTCCCGATCGCGACCGTCGGCATCCCGACCATCTGCATGGTCCTGCTCCTGTTGCTGCCGTTTTACGACCGCAACCCCGAGCGGGTGCCGTGGCGCCGGCCAATTGCTACAACCGCAGGCGTGATGACGATCGTCGCGATGGCGTTCCTCACTTACCTCGGCGCCTCCGCCGGTTCGCCGACGCAGATCGACCTCGAGGTTCCGCCGCAGTTCGAGGCGGGCAAGCAGGTTGCGGCGCAGTCGGGCTGTCTCGCGTGTCACAAGTTCGGTGAGAACGGCAACGAGGGGCCCGGCCCGGACCTCACCGAGATCGGATCCAGGCTGCCGGCGCAGGCGATCAAGCGGACGATGATCAACCCGTCCGGGATCATGCCGGTGTTCGCGCCGTGCGGCACGGAGGGGGCAAACGAGTCCTCTTGTCTGCCGCCGGAGAAGTTCAACAACCTGGTCAAGTTCTTAGCGTCCTTGCAGTGAGGCGTAGCCGAGCCGCGCCGCTGTTGAGGCGCCTTTTGTGACCGGTGGGGCGCCGTCGCGGACCGACGGCGAGCAGTTTGCGGGCCAGGTGCGCGGCATGTTCGACCGCATCGCCGGCGTCTACGACCTGATGAACTCGGCGATGACCGTCGGCCTTCATCACCGCTGGCGCGAGCGGGCCGCAGATCGCGCTGAGCTCGAGCCCGGCGACTCCGCCCTTGACGTCTGCTGCGGGACCGGCGACTTCGCGCTCGAGCTCGCGCAGCGGGTCGGGCCGACGGGCAGCGTCACCGGCAGCGACTTCTCCGAGCAGATGCTCGAGATCGCGCGCACCAAGGCGGCTGAGCGGGGGGCCGACGTGCGTTTCGAGTGGGGCGACGCCCTCGAGCTGCCGTACGCCGACGCGAGCTTCGACGCGGTCACGGTGGGCTTCGGCGTGCGCAACCTTGCCGACCTCGACGACGGCATTGCCGAGCTGGCACGGGTCCTCAAGCCCGGCGGCCGTCTCGTGATCCTCGAAATCACGAACCCGACGCGCCCACCCCTGTCGACCTTCTTCGCCCTCTGGTTCGACCGGCTGGTCCCGCTGCTCGGGACGCTTGCCGGCGATCGTGACGCCTACACGTACCTGCCCGAGTCAGTCAAGCGGTTTCCGCCCCCGGAGGGGCTGGCGCTGATCATGGATCGCGCCGGCCTCGCGTCGATCCGTTACACGGTGCTCGCCGGGGGGATCATCGCGATCCACTCCGGAGTCAGGCCTTGACGCGTTCCGACGTCCCGCCGCCGGTCACCCGCGTCCTCGACGCCGCCCAGGCCTGGTTGCCGCAGCGGATGGCGGCGGTCGAGTCACGGCTCGGCGAGATCGTCGGCGATGGGGATGATCGGCTCGCGACCGAGGCGGCGGCGACCCTCGCTGCCGGTGGGAAGCGCCTGCGGCCGATGCTGGTGCTCCTGTGCGCCGGCCCCGATGCCGGCGATGGCGCGACCCGCGCCGCGACCGCGATCGAGCTCGTCCACATGGCGACCCTCGTGCACGACGACGTCCTCGACGCCGCTCCCCTGCGGCGGGGGCTGCCCACGGTGGTCGCCAGAACGGACCGCGAGACGGCCACCTCCGTTGGCGATCTGTTGTTCTCCCGCGCGTTCGCCGAGCTCTGCGACGTCGGCGAGCGCCAGGTCGGATTGCTCGCCAACGCTTCGGTGGGTCTCGCGCAGGGTGAGCTTGCTCAGCGCCGCGACGCCTACGACCTCTCGATCGATGCCGAGCGCTACCTGTACCGGTGTGGGCTGAAGACGGCTCGGCTGTTCGAGTGCGCCTGCGTGATCGGGGGCGTGCACGACGACCCCGCGACCCAGGCGCTGATCGTCTTCGGCCGCGAGATCGGGCTGGCGTTCCAGCTCCTTGACGACGTCCTCGACGTCACCGGCCCTGCGCAGCGCACCGGCAAGGCGCGCGGGACCGACCTACTGGACGGGACCGTGACGATGCCGCTGATCGTCGCTCGGGACGCAGACCCGTCACTTGCGGAGCTCGACCTGGCCGCCCTCGACGCGAGCAGCGGCCGAGGCCGTCTGCGATCGAATCGAGGCGACGGGCGCGCTCGAGACGGTGCGCGCCGACGCACGGGCCCGGGTCGAGGCAGCAAAGCTGGCGCTGGACGACGCCGACCTGGACCCGCAGCGCCACGAGCTGTTGACGCTCGTCGCCGACGGCGTGGTCGAGCGCTATTCCTAGAGCGCTCGCCTAGAAGTCTTCGGGAAGGATCCAGCCGGACCGCAGGGCGCAGATGAAGCGGTCGACTTCCTCTTCCATGTTGGTCCGCGTGAGCGCGGTCAGGTCGCCGAGCAGCCGCTCGGTACCACGATCGAGCTCCTCGTCGAAAGCGTCGACGATCTCCTGGGAGTAGACGCCGCCGCCGTTCCATTCGCAGTCGGGGCAGCGCAGGTCGACCTGCCAGCGGCGCTGGTCGGCCGGCGACCAGTCGACCGGGTAGACGAGCTGTGACTCGCACACGGGGCAGACGTGCAGTGCAGCGGTCTGCTGACCGGGAAATTCCGGACGATTGGCGTCTGTGGTCTGGCGGTCGGCCATCTCGCAGCACTTATCGGGTCGCCCACGACGTTCCTTTAGTTTCGGCACGAATAGACTGGCCGCCCGATGGTGCTCTCCGACAGGACCATTCGCGCCGAGGTCGAGGCGGGCCGAATCGTGTTCGACCCGTTCGACGAGTCGCTGATCCAGCCGTCCAGCGTGGATATGCGCGCCGATGGCAAGTTTCGGGTCTTTCACAACGCGCGTTACCCGTACATCGACGTGCGCCAGAAGATGGAGGAGCTCACGGAGCTGGTCGAGGTTGAGGGCGACGACCCGTTCATCCTCCACCCTGGCGAGTTCGTCTTGGGCCAGACGCTCGAGCGGGTCAAGCTGCCTAACGACGTCGTCGGCCGCCTGGAGGGCAAGTCCAGCCTCGGTCGCCTCGGGCTGCTGATCCACAGCACGGCAGGGTTCGTCGACGCGGGCTTCGAGGGCAACCTCACGCTCGAGCTCTCGAACGTCGCCAACCTGCCGATCACGATCTACCACGGCATGCCGATCGGCCAGATTTCGTTCATGCGGATGGACGCCGAGGTCGAGAGCCCCTACGGATCGAGCGAGGCTGGTTCGAAGTACCAGGGCCAGGACGAGCCGACGCCCTCCCGCTTTTACCTCAACTTCGATCGCAAGTAACGCGCCAGTAGCGATTCCGGCGAAGCCGGCGGAGTAGCATTTAAGGCGATGCCAAATATCGGACCACTCGAGTTGGCGATCGTCCTGATCATCGCGCTCGTGATCTTCGGGCCGAAGCGCCTGCCGGATCTCGGCAAGTCGCTCGGCAAGGGCATGCGCGAGTTCAAGGACTCGATCTCCGGCGACAACGACGACGACGAGCAGGCAGAGCTCGAGGTCGCGGCCCAGCAGCCGCAACCGACCGACGACGACGGCGAGCCCGTCGACGCCGAAGTCGTCGCGGATAACCGCTCCTAGGCGAGCGGCTCAGGACTTTTCGCAAGCCCGTGGCGCGTGCTAAGAAGGCGAACTTCGACGACCGGCTGACCCTGGTCGAGCACCTCGACGAGCTGCGTAACCGGATCATCTTCTCGGGCGTCTTCCTGCTGGTAGCTGTCGCATTCTGCTTCTGGCAGAACCACGAGCTGCTGGACATCGCCAACGAGCCGCTGCCGCGCGATCTCGAGCCCCTCACCTTCAGCCCCACCGAGCCTTTCTTCACCACGATCAAGCTGTCGTTCTACGGCGGCATCCTCATTGCGCTGCCGTTCCTGCTCTACCAGGTGTACGCCTTCGTCCTGCCGGCGTTCAGCCCGACGGAGAAGAAGGTGCTGCTGCCGATGCTGCTGGCGGTGCCGGTCCTGTTCATCGCCGGTGTCGTCTTCGCCTACTTCGTTGTCATGCCTCCGGCGCTGCAGTTCCTCCTCGGCTTCAACACGGACCAGTTCAACGTCCAGATCCGCGGCAGCGAGTACTACGGGTTCTTCGTCACGACCCTGATCGGGGTCGGATTCCTGTTCCAGATCCCGATCGGCGTCCTCGCCGTGACCCGGCTGGGCATCGTCACGCCGCAGCAGCTTGCGAAGAACCGCCGCTACGCGGTCCTGATCATCGCCGTGGTCGCGATGCTCCTGCCCGGGACCGACCCGATCACGATGCTGATCTCGATGCTCCCGCTGTACCTGCTCTTCGAGGCGTCCGCTGCTGCTCGCTCGCTGGCTCGGCAGACCCGGAGACGACAGACGACCCCGGATGACGACGACCATCTAGGCTTCCAGCCTCATGATCTTCGATCTCAAGAGCGGTAAGCGCCGGCGCGTCGTCCAGATCGTGTTCGGCTTCCTTGCCTTCATCTTCTTCATCTCCTTCGTCGGCTTCGGCATCGGCAGCGACGTCTCGGGCGGGATCTTCGACGCTCTCGGGATCGGTGGCGGCTCGAACAGCGACGACCCGCAGTTCGAGCAGCAGATCTCCGACGCCGAGGACGACATCGAGGCCAACCCCGAGAGCGGCGACGCCTACGCCGCGCTGATCACCGCCTACTACCAGTCGGCGTCGACCGGGATCACGCTCGACGAGCAGACCGGCCAGCAATCGGTCTCAGAGGATGCGCGCGCCACTCTCGAGAAGGCCGCGCAGGCCTGGGCCGACTATCTGAAGACGAACCCGGACAAGGTCAACGTCGACGCTGCCTCGCGGGTCGTGCAGGTCTTCGTCGTCCTTGGCGATGCGGAAAACGCCGCCAGGCCCAGCAGGTCGTCGCCGACGCCCAGAAGAGCGCGACCGCCTACTACTCACTGGTCCTCTACCTCTACGCCGCCAACAAGATCGACGCCGGCGACAAGGCTGCCGAGCTCGCGGTCAAGGCCGCCTCTGATTCGACCCAGGCCGAGCAGCTCCAGAAGGCTCTCGACCAGCTCCGCAAGCAGGCGATCGCCTACCAGGAGCAGCTCGCTGAGGCGCAGGAGGCCCAGGAACAGGGAGGCGGCGAGAACGGCGCTCCCACCACTCCGCTCGACAACCCGTTCGGCTCGCTCGGCGGCGCCCCAACCGGCGCCACCCGGTCACGCCGACTCCGTAAACAAGGCGCCTCAGCGGCGGC
The DNA here is from genome assembly GCA_963746215.1 of uncultured Solirubrobacterales bacterium. Classification (GTDB taxonomy): domain Bacteria; phylum Actinomycetota; class Thermoleophilia; order Solirubrobacterales; family 70-9; genus WHSW01. The sequence goes on along the minus strand of CAVVAT010000005.1, from coordinate 323,463 downwards.
GCGGCTCGGCTTCGCCCGCCGGGCTCGCCTCACTGAGCGTCGCTAGCATTCCGCCCCCGGGCCGTTAGCTCAGCTGGTAGAGCAGGAGACTCTTAATCTCAAGGTCGCAGGTTCGATCCCTGCACGGCCCATTAGCTCGCAGAGCCCACGCAGGGGTAGCGCTTTGCATGGAGGGCGCGTCTTTCGGGCGACCGGCCTCATCGACGTCGACGGGCAGATAACGGCCCATATGGGGCCGAAATCGGACCATCGATTTCAGATCGCGAACAGTTGCCCTTCGGACGAGAAGCGCAACGATCGCTAAGGATGAAAATGCGCGCTTCGCACAACCCGATGTCCCTACCAGGGAAATTCGGCGCGCTCGGGATTCAGGGGGCAGCAGGCCGAGGTCAGTGACGAGTCTCGTTGGGTTCCCAGCTTCGTCGCTGCCAATCCAGGTAAGCACTCTTGGTCCTGGGGGACAACAGTGAAAGCGACCACGGTCCCGAGCTCAGCCCGATCGATAACGAGCAGACCCGAGTCGCGACCATCAAAGAGCTCCGGCGGCTGCTCGTCGCCGATGGCCTCGAAAGCCGCAGGCGCGCCGAAGGAACCGACCCCGGCGACTGATTCGTAGGAATGCACATCGTTTGGCGCATCTGAGAGGCGTCTCCAGTTGACCGGCGCGGCGGAGAGATCGTCAGTTCGGCCGCAGCATTTCCGAGTCGGCCGTCCTTGTGTTCAGCCTGCGCGAGGCGAACAGGAAAGCGACCCGGCAGTGTGTCAAAAACGAGGTCTGGCGCCGTCTCGCACCCACGGACTGCCTAGCCCGACACCCCCTCCCTCCGAGACCACGTCACCTCCGACCACGATGCGCGCGAATCGCCAGTGCTCGTCGAGCGCCGGAGTGGAGTTGCGAACCACTCCGCGGTAGTGGTCGATTGCGCGCTGAAGCTTGTCCAGATCTGAGCCAGAGCCGTTCCTTTGGTCTTCCTCGGCAATCAGGTTGGTCGTCCGCGCAGGCATCTTGCGGATCATCCACCGAAGCGTCGGCTCGTCGAGCGTGGCAGGCATCAGGTTCGGGTGAAAGCACGCTTGAAACACACCATCGGCCTGGGGGTAGGTGCCTGGTAGCTCGTCGAACGCAAAGACTCGGTCTTCGATATCGGGCCAGCCGCTTCTTCCATCCACTCGCAGGGCGTCGCGCAGCCAGTCAATGAGGACGCTGGCGATGGAGGCCGATACGCGCTCCTTGAGGCTCGGATCGTCGCGGCAAATTTCTAGAACGGCCCGCCATTCTGGCCCGAGAAACTGTGCCGCTAGCCGGTCCGCGTCATCGGTCATCCCGTTATCGAATCGTCCATTCGCCCAGTTGCTTTAGCGAGTGGTGGATCGCGTGTAGGGATCGTTGCGCTTTGGACGAGAAGCGCGTCTATTTCGGCACACCATGTACCTGAAATCGGGGAGGTTCCGCGGCACCGCAGCTCAACTGCAGAACGGTTCGTTCGGACTGAATACGACGTACGTGGGCCAGTTTGCGTGCTTACACCCGCGGCGACCGCTGCATCATCACGACGCCAACCGAGTGCGGTGCCCGATCACGCCCGGCGCTGCGCATCCGCTCGCGTGCCGCATCCTCGATGGCCGCCAGGTTGCGCCGGGCCGCGGCCAGTACCGCTTCAAGCTCGTGCTTCCCCTCTGAATCGAGCTCGAGGGCCAAGCGCTCGGGGCCGCTCGAAGTCCTGGTGCTCAGAAGCGCGGCCAGTAGTGCGTCGGGTGCGGCGCTTCCGCCGTTGCCGCTGTGGGCAGTTTTCTGGTTCATCGCGGGGATCCCTCCGTGTCGTGCCGAACGTGGTGTTCGGACTAAGGAGCCGCGAAGGACGAAATTCGTGACAGGAACCTAGGACTTCTTGTTCAGCCGCTTGGCGGCGCGCGCCTGAACCGCTTCGATCGCGCGGTTCGTGTCGGCCAAGAGAGCGGCGACCTCCTTGCGCCCCTGCTCGTCGAGTTCGAGCGAGGCGAGCTCAACCTGCGGCTCGAGCTCGTCGAGCTCCATCGTGGCGCGATAGAAGTGCCGCAGGCTGCCTCGCGCCGGCTCGGTGCGAACGAGCTCGAGTGCCTCCTTCTCCCGCAGAACGCCCACGTGGTAGCTCGTCCGCGCCAACGGGAGCCCGAGCTCGGCCGCGAGCTCCTTCGGAGTCGCCACCCGCCCCCCTTTGAGCGCGGTCAGGATCTGCTGGCGGACCGGATGGCCGAGCGCGCGATGGCGACGGACATCGGCCGCTATCGAATGCTCGGTTTCCATAGCCATGTGAGCCGCAACTCTCGGGGAAATCTACTCATGCGCCTCCTCGGTCAACTACCCGGTGGGATCTGGCTGAGGACGCTGGCGTTTTTGTCGGTATCGAGACTGCGCGCCGTCAATACGGCGCCATCCGCCGCCAGGGCCCGAATCGTCAGTCCCTTCAGCGCGCGATGCGCATCCTGTTTTGTGAATCGGCCGTGCGCTCCCGTTGCGGAAATGTCCGCGGGGGTGACGAAGCCCACGAAGAAACGCACGCGATCGTCGAGGCCGATCTGAGAGCTCAGCGACCGGCTGAGTGTCGCCATCTCGGCAGGGCCCGTGTGGTCACCGGACGGCGTCGGCACGACCAGCTCAACACGCGCGACCTCCGGGTCGGCAAAGCCCTGGACGATGATCGCGCCGTTCGCCGCAAGCTCAGCGGGCGCACCGTAAGCGGCCGGGTTGATCACGGTCCTGGGTAGGACGCGCTGGAGCTCGGCATCCATGCAGCTCTGTCCGCCGACGACCTGCACGCTGGGGAACTCCGGGGCCACACACGGGATCGGCTCCTCCCCCGGCGGCACAACACGAGTGGGCTCCGCGCCGATCGCGACGATCTCGAACGGAACAGCCGTAGCCGGTGCCCCGATCACGATCGCATCGCGCGGGCGCGTATCGCTTGGCGGATCACCGATGCCAACCAGGTCCGCGAGCTCGTCTGCGATTGCAGCTCCCAGCGGCGAAACCGCGATGGCCCCGACCGCGCAAAGGCCGGCGAGCCAGGTCCTGAAGCGTGAGCGCCGGCGAATGGGCTCACGCTCGGCGGCATCGATCAGCTCCTGGCGCAGCAGGACGAGGGACGGCAGGTTTCCGAGATCGGCTCGGTCGCTCATGGCAAGACCTCTTCCGTGTTGATCACGTCTTCAAGCTGGGCGTGCAGCGCTCGTAGGCCGCGCGACACGCGTGTCCTGGCCGTCTCCTCCGAGACCCCCAGGACCTCGGCAACCTCCTTGAACGGCATCTCCTCGATGACCCGAAGCCGCAGAGCTTCCCGCTGCGGCTCGCGCAGCTGCCCGAGCGCCTCCTTGAGGTGGCGGCGGGTCACTGCGAGGTCGACCGACGAGTTGATGCGGTCGATCTCGTCCGGAGCGAGCACCGGCGTCTGCAGGCCGAGGCGTTCGATCGAGCGTCGCTCGGCATACCCGCGGCGCAGATAGCGGCTGAGCTGCGTGCGGGCGAGCCTGAACAGCCACCCCTCGAGCTCGGCCTGCGTGCTGCCCCTGAACGTCCCCCGCTCGACGATGAGCGCTGCGAACGTCTCTGCCGTCAGCTCGACCGCGAGCTCGGCATCGAAGATGCGCCGGGCGAAAAAGCGCACCAGGCGAGGCGCCAGGCGGTCGTAGAGACGGCCGATCTCTTCGGAGGTGAGCTCAAGCGGCGGCCCGCTCTTTCCTGGAGCCATATAGCCAAAGAGCCGTTTCGTGGCAGAACCGTGACAGAACGAGGTCGAGGCGACCACGCTTGACAGCGGGACTCAATGACGAATAAGATCTGATCGGTTAGAAAAACCTCGCGAAAGGATGATCGTGAGCGGACGGCATGGAAGCCTGGCGATCGGTTTGGTTGCGATCGCGCTAGGAGTACCCGGCGGGCTGGCAGTGGCTCATCACGTGACCCCGGCGACGGAGGCACCGTCGCCACCACCGCAGGTGCCTGCGGTCACGGCCGACGAGGCGCGCAAGCAGATGACCCCCGAGGAGGCGGCGGCCTTCGACCGCTTTTGCCCGAAGCTGCCGTGTCTCACGGTTGATGCCGGCGGCGACACCGCGAAGCTGGGCGTGCACACCACGGCGCAGGCGCTGGTGGCGTTCGGGCGCGAACCGCAGAGTTGCCCGGAGGCGCTCGAGGAATACCGAGCCGCCCGGGTCGAGATTGGAGCGTTCCTCGGCCGCTGCCCGACGCCCGACGAGGCGAACAGGCTCGCTGAGACGGCGCTCGAAACGGAGCAGGCTCCCGGGGCGGTCGAGCGATGAGGCGATTCACGAACGCCCTTGCGCTCTGCCTGATCGCGATCCTCGTGACCCTCGGCGTTGGCGCCGTCACAGCGGTCGTCGCCCACACCACCGACGTGAACGGCAACTGGTGGGGGGAGTGGATCGACGGACACGACCACGTCGACAAGCTGCGCGGCCTCGGTGGATCCGATGAGCTGCTCGGTCGCGGCGACGGCGACAAGCTCTGGGGCGGGGTGCCCTCGGGCGACGTCCTTCGCGGCATGGAGAACGGCGACGAGCTCCACAACGGCGACGGATACGCATACGACTACGGCCTCTGCGGCGACGGAGGAAACGACGTCCTCTTCCACGACGCCGGCGCTGACTACACGGACGGAAGCTGCCAGCTCGTCTACGACGAGTAGCCGGAGCGGACCGGGCCGAGCACCTATTCTCCGAGGCACGAGGACTTAGGCCCCCCGCCGAGCAACTCTCGACGGACGAGGGGTTTACAGCTTTGGGCGCGGCCGTCGACGGCGGCGAGTCCACGCTTTCCGGTTAAACGAGAGAAGGAGCCCCGTTGTTGCTCGCACGAGTCACCGTCCTGGTCGCGGCAATCTGTTCGCTAACGCTCGCGTCCACCGCCGCCGCGGCACCAAGTGAGGACGCGCCCACGCCGGTGATCTTCGTTCACGGCCAGTCGGGCTCGGCGCAACAGTTCGAGACCAACGCGATGCGGCTGACCTCGAACGGATTCCCGCAGGGCAGGATCTTCGCCTACGAATACGACACGCTCGAGTCGAGCAACGATCTCGCCGTGGCCAACCTCGACGGGTTCGTCGCCGCGATCAAGGCACGCACCGGCTCCGATCAGGTCGACATCCTCGCCCACTCGCGTGGCACCACCGTCATGCACACCTATCTCGCGACGCCGGAGCGCGCCGCGTCGGTCCGCCGTTACGTGAACTTCGACGGTCGCACCAGCGACACGCAGCCCGGCGGCGTCCCAACTCTCGCGGTCTGGGGCGAGGGAGACCAGGCGCGCGCGATCGGCGGCGCCGAGAACGTCTACTTCCCCAGCAAGGCCCACACCGAGGTCACCACGTCGGCCGAGGCGTTCGCCAAGGTCTACGCGTTCCTGCTGGACGCGAAGCCGGAGACGAAGCAGGTCGTCGCGGAGAAGCCGAACAAGGTCAAGGTGAAGGGCCGGGGTCTGACCTTCCCGAACAACACGGGAGTCGAGGGCGGAACGCTTCGCGTCTTTCTCCTCGACGACAAGACGGGTCAGCGCGAAACGAACAAGCCGGTCTATGAGAAGGCGCTCGACGCCACCGGCGATTTCGGACCCTTCAAGGTCGACGGCCGCAGCCACTACGAGTTCGAGGTTTCACGGCCTGGCGACTCGACGATCCACAACTACCCCGAGCCCTTCGAGCGCGACGACTACTTCTACCGCGTCCTGACCGCCCCGGCGCTCGACCCGTTCATCGAGCGCAGCCCTAACCACGTCAGCGTCGCGGTCACGCGGATGCGCGAGTTCTGGGGTGACCAGCCCGCCCCGGCGAACGACACCCTGTCGTTCAACGGGTTCAACGTCCTGAGTCCGGCGGTTGCGCCACGTTCACGCCGCGTTCTGGCCGTCTTCAATTTCGACAAGAACTCCGATGGCGCCTCGGACACCAGCGCGCCGCTCGCGCCGTTCAGCGGCATCGGCTTTCTGACCGGAGTCGACAACTACATGCCGTCAAGCCCAGATGCGAGCGGGAAAATCGCCGTCACCGAGACGATGCGAGCGCCACGGCCCCAAACCGAGACGATCAACGTGCCGAACTGGCCTTCGGACCAGCACACGGTTTCGGTCTACTTCAAGGACTACGACGCGAAGGCTTACAAGAAGAAGCGCAAGTAGCTACCGGCGGCGGAGGCGGGTGCGCAGGCTCGACTCGACTGCGTCCCCGTCTCTCTGGGCAGCCACCGTCAGCTGATAGCGACCGGGCTTGGCGTGCTTGCCGGCAAGCTTTCCGTTCCAGGTCAGCTTGCCGACGCCAGCCGTGGCGGCGCTCTGCGTCGCGACCGTTTCGCGCGGCGAGAGACGCCCCTTCCTGACTCGGGCAACTCCCAGGCTGACCTCGGCGCCACCGGTGATCGCAAACCGAACCTTGAGACGACGCCCCACGCGCGGACGTCTCGGCTTGACCTCGAACGCGACGAGGCTCAGTCCGGCATTTGTCCCTGGAGGGCCCGGTTCCCCGGGCGGGCCTGGCGGTCCAACCACCGCGGCATCGGGCGCGGTGTCGGTGCTGATCGTTCCCACCTTCGACGCGAACCGCTCGGTGAACCACAGCGCGCCGTCGGGCCCGGAGGTGATGCCCGAAGGGCCAGCGGCCTTATCCGACAGCGTGTAGTGCGACACGGTGCCTGCAGTCGTCATTCGCCCGATCTTGCCGGCGCCGCCCTGGGTGAACCAAAGCGCTCCGTCCGACCCGGCGACGAGGTCGTCGATAACCGCACCGTCAGCGATACTGAAACGCGTCTGATCGCCCGCCGTCGTGATTCGCCCGATCTGGTCGAGGCCGGAGACCGCGAACCAAAGTGCGCCATCCGGCCCAACGGTGATCGCTCCGAGGTCGTTCGGCCTCGACGTGAGGCCGGGAACTGCGAACTCGGTGATCGCGCCCGCTGTCGTGATGCGTCCGACCTCGCTCGAGTCCCGCTGCGTGAACCAAAGCGCTCCATCCGGGCCGGCGGCGATGCCGGTCGGCACGCTGCCAATGCCAGGCACCGCGAACTCGGTCACGGCGCCTGCAGTGGTCATCCGGCCGATCTGATCGCCGCCCGACTGCGTGAACCACAGGGCCCCGTCGGCCCCGGCGGCGATCCCGGTGGGAGCGCTGCCTGCGCCGGGCACCACGAACTCGGCGATCGACGCCTGGATGTTCGGGGCGGCCGGATCGAGCCGGCCAATTCGATCGCCCGCCCGCTCCGTGAAGTAGACGAGCCCGCCGGCGATCGCGAGGTCGAATGGTTCGCGGCCCGGCGGGAGCACGAACTCGGTGACGACGCCGGCAGGGGTGATGCGCGCGATGCGGGAAGCCTCCGACTCCGCCATCCAGAGGTTTCCGTCCGGCCCGGCCGTGATCCCCGCGGGCGCCGCCCCGGCCGTGGGAAGCGGGAACTCGGTAATCGCGGCCATCGCCGTGGGCGTCGCGGGCCCGATTAGAAAAGCTGCAACCAGTGCGCTGAGCCACAAGGCCCGCCTCCACTCATGCAGCGACGTCGGCGGCATGTGCGCATCGTTACAGGGTCGAGACGACGCCGCGTTGCGCTAGACAGCCGGTCCACTCCGGGGCACGCAGTTCTCGACAGATGGACAAAGACCAAACGCGTGCATGCCCGCAAACTGGCGACTCAGAGGTGCCAGCGGTGAACGCGTGGAGGATTGGCTATGCGCCAGATCGTCAGCTTCGGCGGAGGCGGTTTCTCGATGGAGGCGGGCAATCCCCTGCTCGACGAGTTCGTGCTCGACCTGACCGGGAAAGCGCGACCGAAGGTTTGCTTCCTGCCGACGGCCAGCGGTGACGCTGACCACTACATCGTCCGCTTCTACAGGCATTTCGACGCGGATCGGTGTGTTCCCTCGCACCTGTCGCTGTTTCGCCGCGAGAAGGCGCCCAAGGAGCCGCGGGAGCACCTGCTGGACCAGGATCTGATCTACGTCGGCGGAGGCAGCGTGACGAGCCTCATCGGCGTGCTTCGTGCGCACGGCATCGACGAGATCCTGCGCGAGTGCTGGGAGCGGGGCGTGATCCTCTGCGGCCTGAGCGCCGGCTCGTTGTGCTGGTTCACCGAGGGCGTTTCAACGTTCCACGGGCCCCCCGTCCGCACGGAGGGTCTCGGTTTCCTTCCATGGACCAACACCGTCCACTACTCGAGCGAGCCCTCGCGACGCGACGCGCTTCATGGATGGCTGCGCGAAGGGATGACGACGGCGTACGCGGCCGACGACGGGGCCGCGCTTCACTTCGTCGGCGAGGACGTCGCCCAGGTGGTCGCGTCCCGGCCGTGCGCGCGGGCCTACCGGGTGGGGCTGCGTCATGGACACGTGGTCACCACGCAGCTGGCGACGCGCTTTCTTGGCGACTCTGAATCCGTGCCGCTGCTGCGGCCGGTGCCCCAAGTGCCTCAAGTGCCTCAAGTCCCTGTCGGGGCAGAGGCCTGATGGATGACGACCTGCCGCTGGAACAGCGGACGATCCTCGCCCTCGGCGGGCACGAGTTCTCACGCAAGCGGGGCAACGAGGCGATCCGCGACCACATGCTCGACCTCGCATCCGTCGGGCGACCGCCCGCTGCGGGTGTGCCTGTTGCCGACGGCCAGCGGCGACCCGACCGATCAGATCGCGGCGTTTCGATCCAGCTTCGCCGGGATCCGGTGCTCGCTCTCGCATGTCTCCCTCTTTCGCCTCGAGACCGAGGCGGTCGACCTGGCCGCGCACCTGCTAGGCCAGGACCTGATCTACGTCGGCGGCGGCAGCATGCTGAACCTGGTGGCGGTCTGGCGCGCCCACGGCATCGACGAGGTGCTGACCGATTGCTGGCGGCGAGGGGTAGTCCTCGCCGGGCAGAGCGCTGGGGCGATGTGCTGGTTCGAGTGCGGCGTGACCCGCTCGGCGGGATCCGCGAAGTTCGCGCCGGGCCTCGGTCTCATCCCCGGCGTCCTGAGCGTCCATTACCACCGCGACGCCGATCGTCGCCAGACGCTGCTCGAGCAGTCTGGCACGCGCGGGATCAGCGGCTTCGGGATTGACGACGGTGCCGGCATTGTGATCCGCGGCACTGAGGTCGCTTCGGCGTTCACCGGACACGAGGGCCCAGCGGTATGGCGGGTCGAGCCCGACGGAATGGGCGGCGCCAGCGAAACGCGGCTGTTAACCGAGGTCCTCGACTCACCGCGTCCGGCGATCGATGAGATTCCGGACGAGGTCTTCGAGTTGCGCGCGGTGCGAGCTCTACGCAGCGGGCGTTTGTGAAGCGGTGGCTTCGGCGGGACGGGTCTCCCCGCTGACGTGGTAGCTGACGTACCAGGCTAGGTGCCTCGCGGCGCTCACGCCCAGTGACAGCGGAACCAAAATCGCTTTCATCAGCACTCAGAATACCCAGCGAACCGGCCGTGGAACCCGATGGGCAAGCGGTTTTCTTGACCGGATTAGTATGAGATAGGTCATGAGAGTTGTCGTAGACAGGGATTACGCAGGGGTGCCGTCGGGCGCGGGAGACACTGCAACCGCTGATCTGGCGGCCGCCCTCGTCGCTCTGGAGGCTGAGTTCGAGGCATCCCGGCCTGAGCTAGTAGTCGTCACCGACGACTCCGAGACCTCGCTCGCGGCCGCGCTGGTGGCGACGAAACTGCTGATCCCGTTCGAGGCGACGGGCGACGCGATCGGCTCCACCAGCCCGAACGGTCGGGTTCTGGCACAACTCGCCACAGCACCCGCCTAGACTGCGGCCGCATGAAAGTAGGGATCATCGGCCTTGGCTACGTCGGCCTGCCTCTAGCGGTTGCCTTCGCTGAGGAGGGCCACGATGTCGTCGGGCTCGACGTCGACCGCCGGACTGTGGAGGGCCTGGCGGCCGGCCGCAGCCGGATCGAGGACGTCCCCGACGAGCGCATCGCCGCGATCGGCGATCGCCTCGTGGCGACGACCGATTCGGGCCCGCTTGCGGAGTGCGACGCCGTTCTGATCTGCGTGCCGACACCGCTCGCCAATCAGCGCGAGCCTGACCTCAGCTACATCTCCGAGGCAGCACGCGCGCTGGCCGGCGTCCTGCGCAAAGGGCAGCTCGTCGTCCTCGAGTCCACTACCTATCCGGGTACGACACGCGAACGGCTGTTGCCGATCCTCGAGGAGTCCGGCCTCACCGCCGGCGAGGACTTCCAGCTCGCATTCTCGCCCGAGCGCATCGACCCGGGCCGCACCGACTACGACGTCCGCACGACGCCCAAGGTCGTAGGCGGACTCACCGAGGCCTGCCGCGCCCGTGCCCGCGACCTGTACGCCGCGATCTGCGACGAGGTCGTCGAGGTCTCTACACCCGAGGCGGCCGAGATGACAAAGCTTCTCGAGAACATCTTCCGCTCGGTCAACATCGCGCTCGTCAACGAGCTCGCGGTGCTCTGCGATCGGATGCAGATCGACCTCTGGGAGGTGATCGATGCCGCCTCAACCAAGCCGTACGGGTTCATGCGCTTCGAGCCGGGGCCCGGGATGGGCGGGCACTGCCTGCCGGTCGACCCGTTCTACCTCGCCTTCAAGGCCCGCGAATACGACTTCCCGGCTGAGTTCATCGAGCTCGCGGGCAAGGTCAACGAGCAGCAGCCGCACTACTGCGTCGATCGCATCAGTCGCGCGCTCAACGACGTGGGCAAGCCGGTCCGCGGATCGCGAGTACTTCTGTTGGGCGTCTCGTACAAGGCCGGCGTCGGCGACATGCGCGAGGCGCCCGCGCTAAAGATCATCCACCTGCTCAATGAGCTCGGAGCCGAGGTCGCCTACCACGATCCGCACGTCGCTGAGCTCAATGACCTCGGGCTGAGCTCCGGCGAAGTCGATGACGAGCTCGGCCGCTGCGACATCGCCTGCGTCGTCACCGCTCACCGCGAGATCGACTTTCAGCGCGTCGTCGACGAGGCACCTCTGGTGCTGGACTTCCGTGGCACCACCCGCGGGATTGTCGCCAGCAACGTCGTCCGGCTCTAGCCTTCGCACATCGCCTGGCCCCTCCGTCAAGCGCCGTCACGCCGCCCCGACCCGGTAACGCTCGCGCTCGGGGTCGCCGCGGCTGCAACAACGGGCGCGGTGGTCGGCGATCAGTTCCTGCGCCTGGTGCGCCGCCGCAACGCCGCCACTGAGACCGCCGGCGTGATCGAGACCGCCGAGCACGCGCTCGAGGCCGCGACGCTCGCCACCCAGGACACGGTCACCGTCGCCCGCGAGGCGATTGCGGGAGCGAGCCGGCGCGAGGCCGTCCTCTTCAACATCCTCACCGGCTTCACCGGCGCCTTCGTCACCGTTCGGCTCTCGACCTGGGGGATTCGCGGCGGCTGGTGGCCGGCCGGAAACGTCCGGGTGCGCGGCCGCCACGTTCACCACTTCGTTCCGGGGATCGCGCTGGCCTTTCTCACGGGTGGCGCGGGGCTGGTCACCTCCAACGAGCGGCTTGAGGAGGTCCTCGCTATCCCCTTCGGCGCGGGGATCGGGCTCACCCTCGACGAGGCCGCGCTGCTGCTTCAGCTCGAGGACGTCTACTGGACGCGTGAGGGCCTGCTCAGCGTTCAGATCAGCTTCGGCGGGGCAGCGCTCCTGGGCGCGGCGATCCTCGCCCTGCGGATGCTCCGCCGCGGTGAGCGTCAGTCGGAGCGCGCCGGGCTGATCCCGGACATTCACGGCATGTACGTGCCCGCGAGCCCGGTGTGAGGACCGCGCTCGCAGCGCTTGCACTTGCCGCGGCCCTGGCCGCGCCGGCACAGGCCGAGACGGTCGTCGACGCCGGCCCGCTTCGCGCCGAGGTGACCGCCGATCCCTGGAGCCTGACTCTCACTGATCAGAACGGGAAGACGGTCCTGGCCGAGGCTGGCGCGGGCTCGCCCGGACCGCTCGGGTTTCGCACCGAGGCCGGCTGGCAGCACGCGACGCGAGTGATTTCGGCGCAGCGGTCGCGATCGAGCTACACCGCTCAGCTGGCGACAACCGACCCGACCAGGACGATCGACCTGCGCCTACTCGAGATCGTGCCCGGCGAGATCTCGCTTCGAGCGACCGTCACCGGTTCGTCCCCACCGGCGGCCGTCGGGATCGGCTTTGCCGCTCGCCCGGGCGAGCGGTACTACGGCTTTGGCGAGAGGTCCAACGCGGTCGACCAGGCCGGATCCTCGGTGGAGAACTACGTCTCCGACGGCCCGTATCAGGCCGAGGAGTACCCGCTGATCAACCTCGTCGCGCCGCCGTGGGGCCTGCGCGACGGCCACGCCGACGCCACGTACTACCCCGTTCCATGGCTGCTGTCGAGCGCGGGCTACGGCGTCCTCGTCGACAACCCCGAGACCAGCTACTTCCACCTCGGCTCGCAGACGGCCGGCGCCTGGAGCGTCGAGGTCACCGGCGCTCCGACGGGCGAGACCGGCGCGCCGCTGACATCCGCCGTCGACCAGTTGGCAGCTGCGCTTCTTCGCCGGCCCGAAACCGGCGGACGCCCTACGGCGCTTCACCGATGCGACCGGGCGCCAGCCGAAACCCGCCTCACCCTGGCTGCTGGGGCCCTGGTACCAGGCCGACGACGATGCGGCGACCGAGATCGCGCAGCTGCAGGAGGCCGACGCACCGCTATCCGCGCTGCAGACCTACACGCACTATCTGCCCTGCGGCGACCACGTGGCTCAGGGCGACGCCGAGGAGGCGCGGGTCGCAGAAGCGCATGGGGCCGGAGTCGCGATCACCACCTACTTCAACCCGATGATCTGCGCCAACTATCAGCCCGCATACGAGCAGGCCGTGGCCGCCGGAGCGCTGACGCGAGATGGATCGGGCAACCCCTACCTCTACCGCTACGGCGCCGACGTCGACCAGGCGTTCTTGGTCGGTCAGTTCGACTTCTTCACCGCCGCCGGACGCCAGGGCTACGCGGCACTGCTAGACGAAGCGATCGACGTCGGCTACGACGGCTGGATGGAGGACTTCGGCGAGTACACCCCGCTCGACTCGGTCTCGGGAGACGGCGTTCCCGGCACGAGCGCACACAACCCGTACGCGACCGCCTACCACTGCGGAGCGTCCGAGGCGGCCACGGCGGCGCCGCGGCCGATCGTCCGCTTCCAGCGCTCGGGGTGGACGGGCGCTGCGCGCTGCGCGCAGGTCGTCTGGGGCGGCGACCCGACCACCAGCTACGGCTTCGATGGACTCCGCTCGACTGTGACGCAGGCGCTCTCAGCCGGCGCGTCGGGCATCGGAATCTGGGGATCGGACATCGGCGGCTTCTTCGCGCTCGGGGCAAATCGCCTCTCGCCGGAGCTCTTGACACGCTGGGTCCAGCTCGGCGCCGTCTCGCCGGTGATGCGGACTCAGGCCAACGGCGTGGCCGTCCCCTCCAAGGCCCGGCCGCAGGTCATCGACCCCGACCAGATCGACAACTGGCGCCGCTACACGAAGCTGCACACGCAGCTCTACGTCTACTTCGCGGCGGCGCTGGCGAACTATCGCCGCACCGGAATGCCGGTAATGCGCCAGCTCGGGCTCATCTATCCGCGCGACGATCGTGCATTGGCAACAGACGACGAGTTCATGCTGGGCCCGGACCTCCTCGCGGCGCCTGTCCTCGAGGAGGGAGCCACCACCCGAGAGCTGTACCTGCCTCGCGGCCGCTGGATCGACCTCTGGCGCTCGGTCGCCTATCTGCAGAAGCCGGGCGCGCTCTCCCTGCGCGGCGCGCGGCTCTTACGCGGCAATCGAGCGATCACCGTTCCGGCGCCGCTTCAGGAGCTGCCGTTGATGGTCCGTGCCGGCGCGATCCTGCCCTTGTTGCCTGCACAGGTCGACACGTTGGCGCCGTACGGGATCGGTCTCAAAGGGCTCGACAGCCTCCCCGACGTCAGACGCCGCCTGCACCTGCTGGCTTTCCCGCGCGGTCGCAGCACGGCGAGCCTCCACGGCCACGAGCGGATGATCTCCGCCGAATCGACTGGCGGATGGACGCTGAAATTCCGCGGTGGCAGGACGACCCGCACCTACGACCTGGAGGCGAGCATGGCGACTTTGAAGCGCCCGTTCGTCCCGTGCGCGGTTCAGATCGACGACGAGCTGCTCGAGCGCAAGCGCTGGAGCTTCAACGCTAAGCGAGGTGTCCTACGCGCCCGCTTCAGCGCCCTCCGGGCAACGGTTCGCGTTCGCCCCTGCCTCTAGCCGGACCAGGTAGCGGCCGAATAGCTCGCCGGTCTCCGGCTCGGCCAGCAACCAGCCGATGTCGAGGGGGCGCTCGGCCTCCTCGAGCTCTGAAATCAGGCCAGGGCCGACGCCGCCGCCGATCTTCGGGGCATGCGTGACGAAGAGCTCGTCCACGAGGCCGCCGTCGACGAGCTGCCCGTGTAGGCGCGGCCCGCCCTCGCACAAAAGCGCACGCACGCCCTGCTCGCGTCGGAGATGGGCGAACAGGCCAGCGAGATCGACGCCGTCCGGATGGCGTACGAGCTCCACGGCGGTCTCGGTGGCCGGCGGGTCCTCGTCTGAGGCAGTTGCGATCAGGATGGAACCGTGTCCCTCGGTGAAAAGCGGCGCGTCCCATGGCAGATCGAGGCGACCTGAGACGATCACCATCAGCGGGTCGTGCGAAAGGCCGTCGCGCTCGCGTTGCTCGCGCTTGGCGGGATCGCCGACGACCCGCCCGTAGCGCTCGGCGCGCATGGTCCCGGCACCGATCATCACGGCGTCAACCTGGGTCCGCAGACCGACCAGCATCGCCGTATCGGCGTCGGTGCCGATTGCTCCGGAGCGGCCGGAGATCGTCGCGTGCCCGTCGAGCGTCAGGGCGAAGTTGGTGATCACGTAGGGCCGGTCGTCACGCGCCTGCGCGACGAGGTCGAGGCTGGCGAGCTCGTCGGCGATGGTCGTTTCGGCGCAGTCGGGTAGAAGCCGGCGCACCGGCCAGTCGAGGTCGACGCTCATCGCACCCTTCTACCCGATTCCGCGCGCGCCGAGCGGACCACGGTGCGTGGGCTGCTTGGGTGCAGGACCCGGGTTCAGCGAAGGGATCGGCCGCTCGATCGCCTCGTCCTCTCGCGCTTCGAGATCCTCGCCGTAGTGCGTGATCGGCAGCGGCTCGCCGGACCGCAGCGTGTAGGTGACCTTCTCCTGCGTGACGACCACCTCGATCACCCGGTGGCGGAAGGCAAGGCGATAGCGCAGCCGGGTGATCTGCGAGGGCAGACGTGGCTTGAAGCTCAGGTGTCCCCAGTGATCGCGCATGCCGCCGAAGCCCGCGACGGCTGCGACCCAGGCGCCGGCCAGCGACGCCATGTGGATGCCGTCGGCGGCGTTGTGTTCGAGGTCGTCGAGGTCCATGAGCGCGGCTTCGGTCATGTAGTCGAAGGCGAGATCGAGGTGGCCCACCTCAGCCGCGATCACGGCCTGGGTGCAGGCCGACAGCGACGAGTCACGCACGGTGAGCGGCTCGTAGTAGGCGAAGTCGCGCGCCTTCTGCTCGTCGGTGAAGGCATCGCCGCGCAGGTACAGGGCCAGGACGAGGTCGGCCTGCTTGAGCACCTGCTTTCGGTACAGGTCGAAGTACGGGTAATGGAGGAAGAGCGGATAGGCGTCCGGCGGCGTTGAGTCGAAGTCCCAGGGGGCGTGGTGGGTGTAGTCCTCGGATTGCTGGTGGACCTCCAGCGCCTCGTCGTAGGGGATCGTCATCGCCGCGGCGGCGTCGCGCCACGCGGCCGCCTCCTCGTCGTCGACGCCGTGCTCGCGTGCGACGTCTGGAAAGTCTCCGACGGCCGTCGCGGCGTCGATCAGGTTCTTCTGGGCGCAGAGGTTGGTGTAGATGTTGTTGTCGGCGACCGAGCTGTACTCGTCCGGTCCGGTGACTCCGTCGATGCGAAACGCGCCGTTCGAGTCGTGGTGGCCGAGGGAGCGCCACAGTCGTGCGGTCTCGATCAGGAGCTCGATCCCGCCCTCCTGCGCGAAGTCCTCGTCAGCGGTCGATCCCCAGTAGCGCGCGGCGGCGTTGGCGATGTCCGCGTTGACGTGGAAGGCGGCGGTCCCCGCCGGCCAGTAGCTCGAGCATTCCTCGCCCGCGATCGTCCGCCACGGAAACGCAGCGCCCTCGAGGCCGAGCTGCTTGGCTCGGGTCTGTGCCTTCTTGAGAGTCGAGTGGCGCCACCTCAGCGCGTCTCGCGCCGCCTCGGGAAGGGAGTAGGTGAGCATCGGCAGGACGTACGTCTCGGTATCCCAGAAGGCATGGCCGTCGTAGCCCGAGCCGGTGAGGCCCTTCGCCGGAATTGCACGGCCTTCACTGCGTGCCCCGGCCTGCAGGACGTGGAACATCCCAAAGCGCAGGGCCTGCTGAAGGCGTGCCTCGCCCTCGATCTCGACGTCGGCGCGTCCCCAGAAACCGTCGAGGTACTCGCGCTGCAGGCGCAGGAGCTCGTCCCAACCCGTGTGGTTGGCTTCGAGCACGCCCGCCGCCACCTGGTCGCGAAGCGCGGGGGTGGAGCGCTGGCGCGACCAGCCATAGGCAACGAATTTCGTCAGGCGCAGCGGCTTGCCCGGCTCGATCACCGTCGAGAACGTGGTGCGGGCCAGATCGGGCTCCGAGTGGTTGACGGTGCGCAGATCAGCCTCGCATTCGACGACGTGGTCGTAGCTGGCCGCCATGCGCAGCCCGCTGCGCTGGGTCCGGTGGACCAGCACCCCACGTATGTCGTCGGTCGCGTGAACCTCGGATTCCAGCGAATGGACCCCGACCGCGGAGCGCGGATCGCCGGCGCGCGTCGGCAGCGGCTCGTTGGCAACGAGTTCGGACTGGACGACGATCCGCAGGGGCTTGTCGACCGGCTCGACCGTGTAGTCGATTGCGGCGACGGCCCGCTGGGCGAGCGAAACGAGGCGCGTGCTGGTGATCCGCACGGTGTCGCCGGTGGGCGAGGTCCAGGTCACCTCGCGCCGCAGAGTTCCCGCGCGTAGATCGAGAACCCGCTCGTGGCTTTGGAGATGCCCGTAACGGAGGTCGAACGGCTCGTCGCCGACCAGCAGGCGGATCAGCTTGCCGTTGGTCGCGTTGACGACCGTCTGCCCGGACTCCGGATAGCCGTAGCCGCCCTCCGCATAAGGCAGCGGGACGCTCTCATGGAACCCGTTGAGGTAGGTGCCCGGAAGCCCGTTCGGCTCGCCCTCATCGAGGTTTCCGCGCATGCCGATGTGTCCGTTGGAGAGCGCGAAGATCGACTCGGCCTGGGCAAGCCTGTCGAGGTCGAGGGTGCTCTCGCGAACAACCCACGGGTCGACGTCGAACGCTCCCTGGCGAATCACGCGGAATCCTCCAGCAGCTCGGCTAGGTCTGCGACGACCGTGTCGGCTCCGTGCTCTGCGAGGTCCTTCGCGTGATCGACGCGGTCGACTCCAACGACGAACCCGAACTCACCCGCGCGTCCGGCCTCGACGCCCGCGAGCGCATCCTCGAAGACAGTTGCCTCTGAGCGGTCGACCCCGAGCTTCTCGGCCGCTGCGAGAAACGTGTCGGGCGCAGGCTTGCCCCTAAGCCGCTCGGCCTCGGCGACGTGTCCGTCGACGATCTCCTCGAAGAGGTCGATGATCCCGGCCGACTCCAGCACCTGCCTGCAGTTCGTGCTCGACGAGACCACCGCCCGCCGCAGCCCCGCTTCGACCGCCGCCTTGACGTAACGCACCGACCCCTCGTAGACCTCGACGCCCTGCGAGTCGATCAGCTTGAGGACGAGCTCGTTCTTGCGGTCGCCGAGCTCCGCGATCTCATCGACCGTGAGGTCGATCTCGCGCGACTCGAGAAACGAACGCACCCCGTCGGCGCGCGGCTTGCCGTCCACATACTCGTCGTAATCGTGCTGGGTGAAGGCGTCGAAGCTCTCGCCGTCGCGACCTCGCAGAAACTCGTCGAACATCTGCTTCCACGCGGCGGCGTGAACCTTCGCGGTCTGGGTGAGGACGCCGTCGAGATCGAACAGGCACGCCTTGATCGTGTCGGGCAGCCCGAGTGCCATGGGGCCCGAGCCTATGACTCGAGCCATCCAAACGTTCGCCCGGTGAGCCGCTCGAGGTCCGCGACGTCGTCGGCGACAAGCTCGATCAGCTGCGCGCGCAGCCCCGGGTCGAGCTCGGGCTTGGCCGAGGCGCCCTCGCCAGGGTCGTGGACCACGCGCTCGACCATCCAGCGCAACGACTCCGGGAGGCGGTCGAAGTTGCGATCGAATGCACGCAGGCCCGGCAGGCGCACGGCACGGTCCATCAGCCGAAAGCCGCCGTCCTGCTTGCCGCTGCCGGTCTCCCACTCGCGGGCGAACTGCTCGCTGCGAAAGTCGTCGTCCACGCCGCAGAAGGCGAACACGCGGCGCATCGTCGCCTCGCGCTCGCCGGCGAGATCCTCGTTGGCGACGACCAGCACCCGGCTGCGATCGAACGCGGAGAGGTAGGGCTCAAGCTGCATCGCGTAGCGGCTGCGGGCGACGTAGGCCGAGCCGGGATCGGTGAGCGCCTCCTCCAATGTCCGCGACTCGTAGCCCCCGCCGACGTTGTGGAGGTAGTGCGAGAGCATCCGCTCGATCGGGTTGCGGACCATGTAGATGACGCGGGCGCTCGCGCCGAGGAGCTCGTGCATGCGCTCGGCGACGCCCTGAAAGCGCGGCAGGTTCGTGTAGTGCGGCGAGGTCTCGCCGCGGACCGCGGCGTTGCGATCGAAGTGGCTCGCATACCACTCGGGCCCGAGCTCCCAGTTGAGCTCGGAGACGAAGAAGTTCAGCTCCTTCGGTCGCGACATCGCGATCGAGGGGTGCAGGTTGAGGTAGTGGTGCAGGCTCGTCGTCCCGCACTTGAGCCCGCCGATGACGATCAGGTTCGGGAGCGCTCCGCGGCGCTCGCCCTCGCGCCTGCGCTTGTCGAGCTTGCGGCGCTCACCGGCGAAGCGGTCGCGCGCGCGCGCGACCATCGCGTCGTCAGCCGGGTCGGGAGGCGCTGGCGGTCCGGGAGGCCCCGGCTCAGCCGCCGGCACCGAGCTTCTTCGCCGCGTCGCGGAAGGTCTTGACCTCCGCGGTCGGCTTCTTGCGGCCCTCGAGCTTCTCGCCGTGGCGATTGACCCAGATCACGGGCACGTTCATCTTCAGAAGCGGGGCGACGTCGGACTCGTAGCCGGAGCCGATGTGGACCCAGCCCTTCTTGCCGCCGATGCGCCGCGCGCCCTCCTTGAAGTGAGCCGGGTCGGGCTTGTAGCTACGGACCTGCTGCGCGGTGACGACCAGCTCGAGCTCGGTGCGCAGGTGACGTCGCGAGACGCCGAGCAGCTTGTCGTCGATGTTCGAGATGATCCCCATCTGGTAGCGCTTGGCGAGGCGATCCATCGCGGCGTTCGCCTCGCGAAAGGGCATCCAGCGGGCGACGCTGTCGGGCAGAAACTGAGCTCGGGACGGCTCGAGCTCCCAGCCGATCTCGCCGGCGACCTTGACCGCGGTGCGGCGCAGGACCTCGGCGTAGAGCTCGTAGGAGCCACTCATGATCTCGGCCTGGACCTCGAGGAAGCGGGCGATGAACTGATCCTCGTCGTAAGAGAACCCGTCGCGCTTGGCCTCCTTGGCGAATGCCTCGAGGATGCCCTTCTCCCAATCGATCAGCGTGCCATAGGAGTCAGTGGTGACCCACTTGATGTCCTTGAGCTTTGGGAGCGGCATGCGGCGCGGGATTGTAGACACCAGCGATTGAGTAGTCTCCGGCGCCGCCCGCCCAGCGGGCATTACCCCGATGGACCTACTCGAGTACCAGGGCAAGCAGCTCTTCGCCAAGCACGGTGTTCCCGTGCCGGACGGCCGTCACGCGACGACCGTCGACGAGGCCGTGGCCGCGGCGAACGAAATCGGCTACCCCTGTGTGGTCAAGGCGCAGGTCGCGATCGGCGGTCGCGGCAAGGCCGGCGGTATCAAGGTGGCCAAGGACGAGGCGGAGGCGCGCACTCACTCCACCGCGATCCTGGGCATGGACATTCGCGGGTTCACCGTCCACGACCTTTGGATCGAGCAGGCCTCGGAGATCGCCTCTGAGTACTACGCCTCGATCATCCTCGACCGCTCCGCCAAGAAGCTCCTCGCGATGGTCTCGCGGATGGGCGGCATGGACGTGGAGGAGGTCGCCGAGACCGACCCGGACGCGCTCGTCAAGGCCCACATCGACCCGGCGACCGGTCTCACCACCGACGCGGCGCGCCAGCTTGCGGTGGACGCGGGTATCGACGACGACGTCGTCGACCAGGTCGCGGAGATGCTGGTCAAGCTCGCAGATGTGGTCGCGGCCGAGGACGCGACGCTGCTCGAGATCAACCCGCTGATCGTCACCGCCGACCGCAAGGTCGTCGCGCTGGACTCAAAGGCGACGATCGACGGCAACGCCCTTTACCGCCACCCCGAGCTGGCCGAGCTCACGGACAAGTCGGCCGAGGATCCGCAGGAGGCGATGGCGAAGGAGAAGGGCCTCACCTACGTCAAGCTCGGCGGCAACATCGGCATCCTCGGCAACGGAGCCGGGCTCTGCATGTCGACCCTCGACGTCGTCGCTCAGGCCGGCGGCAAGCCCGCGAACTTCCTCGATGCCGGCGGCGGCTCCAAGGCGGAGGCGATCGTCGATGCCCTCGAGGTCATCACCTCTGACCCGAACGTCACCGCGATCCTCTTCAACATCTTCGGTGGCATCACCCGCTGCGACGAGATCGCCAAGGGGATCATCGAGGCGTCGCAGCAGATCGGGATCACGATGCCGGTCGTCGTCCGCCTCGACGGGACCAACTCGGAGGAGGGCCTGGCGCTGCTCGCCGCGGCCGGACTCGAGAACCTTCACAACGAGACGACGATGCTTGGCGCCGCCAAGAGAGTCGTGGAGCTCGCCTGATGGCGATCATCGTCGGTGAAGAGACCAAGCTCGTCGTTTCCGGACTGACCGGACGCGAGGGCACCTTCCACGGCCTGCGCAACCGCGACTACGGCACGGATCTCGTCGCCGGCGTCACCCCAGGCAAGGGCGGCCAGGACGTTGACGGCGTCCCAGTCTTCGACTCAATTGCTGAAGCGCGCTCCGAGCGCGGCGCGAACACTTCGATGATCTTCGTCCCGGCGCGCTTTGCCGCGCCCGCGATCGAGGAGGCGATCGACGCCGGCATCGAAACGGTGATCGCGATCACCGAGGGAATCCCGGTGCTGGACATGCTGCGCGTCTACTGGAAGGCCAGGGAGGCCGGGACGCGACTGATCGGGCCGAATTGCCCGGGCGCGCTGTCGCCCGGCAAGGCGAACGTCGGGATCATCCCGGCCCAGTTCTTCGACGCAGGCAAGATCGGCGTCGTCTCGAAGTCGGGCACGCTGACCTACCAGATCGGCAACGAGCTCAAGCAGGCCGGGATGGGCAACTCGTCGATCGTCGGCATCGGCGGCGACCCGATCGTCGGCTCCGACTTCATCGACATCCTCACCCTCTTCGAGAACGATCCCGAGACCGAGGGGATCGTCATGGTCGGTGAGATCGGCGGCGACGCCGAGGAACGCGCGGCGGAATTCATCGCCGCCTCCGTGACGAAGCCGGTCGTCGCCTACATCGCCGGGTTCACCGCGCCTCCGGGCAAGCAGATGGGGCATGCGGGCGCGATCATCTCGGGCTCGTCGGGTACGGCCGAGGCGAAGAAGGAAGCTTTGGAGGCCAAGGGGGTCCGGGTCGGTAAGAGCCCGACTGAAACTGCGCAGCTCGCCGTCGAGGCGATGAAGGAGCTCTAGCCAGAGAATGCGGACCCGAATCACCCTCACCGTTCTGATCGCAGCCCTTCTCGTGCTCGCGCTTGGTGCGACCGCGTTCGCCAAGGACAAGCGCTATCGCGATGACGTCTTCAAGAAGGTGAGCGTCACCCGCGACATCACTTACGGTCAGGCTCCCGCCGACCAGTACGGGGAGGGCGAGCAGCTCAAGCTCGATCTCTACCAGCCGAAGGGCGACACCCTCACCCGCGGCCGCGCGGTGCTGATCTTCGCCCACGGTGGCGGCTTCACCGGCGGCGACAAATCCGAGGGCGTCTCGGCGACGCTGGCGCGTGAGTACGCGAAGAAGGGCTACGTAACGGCCTCGATCAACTACCGCCTCAACGGCCCCTCGACCGGCTGCACGGGCGCCAACGGCGTGACTCCGGAGTGCTACGCGGCGGCGATCGACGCTGTCCACGACGGCCAGGCAGCGGTGCGCTGGTTCCGCGTCAACTCGCGCGACTACGGCATCGACAAGAAGCGGATCGCAATCGGCGGCGAGTCGGCCGGCGCGATCCTCGCCTGCGGTGTCGGCGTGCTCGAGGACGACCCGGGCTCGAGCGGCAACGCCGGCCCGTCCTCCGCGGTCCAGTCCGTGGTCTCGATCTCGGGTGGCCTGCCCGGTGGACTCTTCGTCGACTCAAACAGCGCCCCGATGATCCTGTTTGCGAGCACCGGCGACCCGGTGGTCCCCTATTCGTGGTCGGTCGAGACCCGCGATGCGCTAACGAACTACGGCGTCACGGCGAAGCTGACGACCTTTGACAGCAACGTCCACGTGCCGTTCGATGAGTTCGGCGCGAAGATCGAGAAGCAGTCGACGAAGTTCGTCTACAAGCAGCTCGATCTCAAGAACGCACGTAGCTGAGCAGCTCCCGCAGCGGCCCGGCGAGAGCCGGCGGCGCCGCGAGCACCGAACCAGGCTGGACGGGCCCACCCTCGATCGAGCTGAGGGCGGCACCCGCTTCTGCGGCAATCAGCCCGCCCGCGGCGAGGTCCCACGGATTCAGTCCGCGCTCGAAATAGGCGTCAACGCGCCCGCACGCAACCGAGCAAAGGTCGACCGCGGCGGCGCCCATGCGCCTGATGTCGCGGATCTCGCCGATGATCCGCGCCACCACCTCACCCTGCTCGCGGCGCTGGGCGGGGTCGTAGCCGAACCCGGTTGCGACCAGCGCCTTCGACAGGTCGGTCTCCTGCGAGCAGCGGATCGGCTCGCCATTGCGCGTGGCTCCACCGCCGCGGGCAGCCGCGAAAACATCGCGGTGAAGCGGATCGTTGAACGACGCCGACGATCGCCTTGCCGTCGCGCTCGCAGGCGATCGAGACCGCGAAGCCGGGGTGTCCGTACAGGTAGTTGGTCGTGCCATCGATCGGGTCGACGACCCACCGGTAGCCGCTCGTGCCCTCGACGTCGGCGCCCTCCTCACCGAGGATGCCGTCGTCGGGCCGGGCCGCGCGGATCCCGTCGACGAGCAGCGTCTCGACCTCGCGATCGACGGCTGTGACCATGTCCGTGGCGGTCGATTTCGTGCCGACGCGAAAGCCCGAATCGAGGCGCTCGAGCTGTAGCTCCGCCGCGCGACGCGCGAGGTCCTCCGCGAGAGCAAGCAGGTCGCTGAGATCGTCCACGGTCGCAACGGTAGAGCCCCCCTTTGCGTTGCTATCGTCGCCTGACGATGGCCAGTGACACGATCAGCTTCGCCCGCGGCGCTCCGAGCGCCGACATTCTGCCCGTCGAAGCCGTCCGCAAGGCCGTTGGCGCCGCGCTCGAGAGCGACTGGGAGAAGGCGCTCTCCTACGGCACCGGGATCGGTCACCCGGGCCTCTGCGAATGGGTCGCGCGGGAGTTCCACGGCCTCGAGGCCGAGAACGTGATGTTCACCAACGGCTCGATGGAGGCGGCCGCGCTGCTGTTCCGCTACATGATCGAGCCGGGCGACCGGGTGATCGTCGAGCAGCCGTCCTATGACCGCACGCTGTTGCTGCTCGGCCGCACCGGGGCAGAGTTGGTGCCGGTCGCGCTCGAAGACGGACGGCCTCGACCTCGACGCGTTCGAAGCAGCCGTCGCGGACGGCCCGGTGAAGCTCGCCCACGTCATCCCCAACTTCCACAACCCCGCCGGTTGCACGCTCTCGGCCGCCAAGCGGGAGCGGATCGTCGAACTCGCGGCCGAGCACGACTTCTGGATTTTCGAGGACGACCCATACCGCCTGATCAAGTTCGGCTCCGACGAGCTGCCTCCGACGATGCTCTCGACCGACGCGTCGGGACACGTGATCCACGCGTCCTCGTTCTCGAAGACGGTCAGCCCAGGCGTCCGCGTCGGTTACCTCGCCGGCCCTCCGGAGCAGATCAAGACGCTCGCAAAGCGCGGCTCTGAGCACTACATCTCGCCGAACATGCTGGCCGAGTCGATGACCCTCGAGCTCTGCCGCTCGGGCGCGCTCGCCGAGAACATCGCTTTCGTCAACGAGGCGCTGGCCGAGCGTCGCGACACTCTGGTCGACGCGCTCGAAGAGCAGCTGCCCGAGGCGAAGTTCGTGGTCCCGGGCGGTGGCTACTTCCTCTGGATCGATCTACCTGACGACTACGACACGGTCGCGGCGCTCGACGCTGCGAAGGCGGAGGGCGTCGCCTACGTCGCGGGCCCGGACTTCCTGCTCGAGGGTGGGCGCTCGAGCCTGCGCCTCTCGTTCGCGAGTGTTCCGGTCGAGCGCGTCGCCGACGGCGTCGGCCGGCTCGCTCGTGCGCTCCAGTCCGTTCGCGCCGCCAGCCCGGCTTGATCGAACTCCCGCAGCGGATCGAGGGTGACTTCGTGGAGCTCGCTGTCGCTTCTCCTGCAGATGACCGCCTGCTGGGCTCAGTCACGCTCCACTCGTTCGACTGGCGGTTGCGACTCCGGCGCCGCGTTCGCTGGGCGCGAGCCAGAACCCCACCTCGGTGCTTGCCGTCTTGCAGGAAGAATGGGCTTTCCCACTAAATTAGTGGGGAACTGTTAGGCTCCGTTTACAACCAGTGACCAAGCTGACCGTTCGTCCGCGGCAACCTTGCGGAGACAGTCGACGAAGAGGTGTGAATGAGCCCGGTTCAGATCATCGAGGGAAGTAGGAAGCTCGATCCCGTCAGCGAGCGTCGCCTGGCCGAGCGGAGGTTCTCGGCGCTGGCGGCAGCCGTCCGTGAGCACGAGGCCAACGTACGCCGACGCGAATATCAGATGCGCCCGCAGGACCAGACGCTCTACCGCCGCCTGCGCCAGATCTGCGGATCGGTCGACGACGACCGCGAGGTCGCCTAGCTACTAGCGGCCGTAGCGGTCGCTGGAGAGGACGAGCGCCTCCGGCAGCGGGGCGCGCGGCTCCGGCGCCGGATCGGCCCGGACCGAGACCGTCTCGGCGACGCTGCGGGTGACCGAGTGGCGGCCGTCGCCGGAGGCGACGATGACCTCGTCGTCGTTGGAGCTCTCGAGCTTGCCGTTGAGACCCGGACGCAGGCCCGTGCCCTTGAGGTAATGCAGGAGCTCCTCGGCCTCGTTCTCGAAGCGCAGGATCGTGACGTCGGCACCCTCGGCCACGTCGGCGAGCAGAACGCCCTGCTCGCGGGCGCCCTCGACGATCGGGTGACCGTGCGGACAGGTGGTCGGCGTCGCCGATCGCGGCGAGCATCCGCTCCTCGAGCACCGGTGACATCGCGTGCTCCAGGCGCTCGGCCTCCTCGTGGACCTCGTCCCACGGGATCCCGAGGACGTCGGTGAGGAAGCGCTCGATCAAGCGATGGCGGCGGACGATCGCCTGCGCGTGGTCGCGACCGTCGTCGGTGAAGCTAAGCGACTTGTCGTCGGCGCGGCTGACGTAGCCGTCGCGCTCGAGCCGGCCGATCATCTCGTGGACGGTCGGCGGCGAGAGCTGCATCGCCCGGGCGATGTTGGCCCCGGTGATCGGCAGCCCGGCCTCCTCGAGCCAGAACATGATCTGGAGGTACTCCTCCTCAGCGACTGTCGCGTGGTCCTGAGTCATCGCGAGTCGATGATCTAGCCGCGCATGGCGAGGGTCGAGACGACAGCCTCGTAGAAGCCGTCGCCCATCTCGGCCTCGGTGACCTTGGCGTTGGGAAACCGCGCGAGCGCTGCGCGCAGCCCATCGTCGCGCTCGGGGCCGTTGGCGACGCAGAAGAACGTGCCCACGGCCGCTGCGGCCTCGAGATCCTCGATCGAGTCCCCGATCGCGATGCAGTCCTCGGTTGCGTAGCCGCGCGCCTGGGCATGGAAGGCGACTGCGCCGCCCTTGCTCGCGCCGCCGGGAACCACGTGGTAGGCGTGAATGACGTCATCGACTCCCTCGATCCTGCGCCCGATCGCACCGTTGTCGAGAAAGCGCAGATCGTCGTGGCCGAATTCGGCGATCAGAGCGTTCGCCTCATCGACATCGACGGCGCCGCGCATCAGCAGTGAGAACTCGCGGCCGGTGTGCCAGGGGGCGTGCCATTCGAGGCGCTTCCCGAAGTGCTCGAAGAGCGCATCGGGCACTCCCGCCGCCTCGATCTTCTGCGAGGGCGTGCCTTCCTCGTCGACCGTCCAGTTGCCGGTTAGAAGCGTCCGCTCGCCGTCGATCATCACCGCACAGCCGGCCTCGGAGATGTAGGAGGTCTGGCCGAGCATCCGCGCGTTCGCGAGGACCGAGACCTCGCGGCGGCCGGACATGATCACCACCTCGACGCCCGCTCGATCGCACGCCTCGAGCGCCCGCCCCTGGCGCAGGCTGAAGTTGCCGTCCGGGTCGCGGAACAGCGATCCGCCGGGCCCGAGCAGCGTTCCGTCGAGGTCTGTGTAGACGCAGCGCAGCGGCACGCGAGGACTAACTTAGACGCGGTGAGCAATCTGGCGAGTGGCAGGCCGCGTCCTGGAGTTCGGGCCGCCCCTGGCGGCGGGGATCGTGAACGTCACCGACGACTCCTTCTTCTCCGGCGCGCGAAGTGGCACTCCGGAGCGGGCGATCGCGGACGGTCTGCGGTTGGCGGAGGCAGGCTTCGAGCTGCTCGATGTCGGCGCGGTTGCCGCCCGCAGCGGTCCGCCCGTTGCCGCGGACGCCGAGGCCGAGCGTCTGGTCCCGGCGATCGAGGGCCTGGTCCGGTGATGCCGGCGTGCCCGTGCTCGCCGACACCTTCTCGCCTGAGGTCGCCGAGCGCGCGGTGGCGGCCGGCGCCGCGGCGATCAACGACATCGGCGGCGGTCAACCTGAGATGTTCGAGCGCCTCGCGGGCCTCGACTGCGGCTACGTGCTCATGCACATCGAGGGACCCCCGCGGGTCGACCGCCCAGCGCCGGCCTACGACGATGTCGTCGAGCATCTGAAGCGCTGGTTTACCGACGCGATCGAGCGCGCGGCGGAGGCCGGCATCGACCCCGAGCGAATCGCGCTCGACCCCGGTCTCGACTTCGACCTCACGACGGACGACGGGATCGAGATCCTGCGCCGGCTCGGCGAGCTGCGCGAACTCGGAAGGCCGCTGTTCGTTGCCCTTTCGCGCAAGGACTTTCTCGGCGCGATCAGCGCCGGCTCGTGGGAAGCTCGACTCGAACCAGGCGAGCGCGGACCGGCGACGCTGGCCGCGACCGCCCTGGCGGTCGCGCAGGGCGCCGAGATGCTGCGCCTTCACGACGTCGAGGCGCTCGACGCGATGCACGTTGCCGCGGCGATCAGGGGGGCGTCATGAGCCCGACCGACATCTTCTCGGCGGCGCCCCTCGCCTGGGAGCGGCTGCTCGAGGCGGGCGAGATCGACGACCGCTCGTCAAGACCAGTGTTGACGAACCACGCAATTCGAGCACGGTGCCCACGCCCCTGGATCTCGCTCCCGAGCTGGCTGCCGCTCTCGACCGCACGGGCGTGTCGGAGCTCTACTCGCACCAGCTCGAAGCGCTCGAGGCCGCTCGCGCTGGGCAACGTGATCGTCACCAGCGGCACGGCATCGGGCAAGTCCCTGTCGTTCAACCTGCCGGTCCTCGACTCGATCGCGGTCGACCCGAAGATCGCGGGCGCTCTACATCTACCCGACGAAGGCGCTCGCCCAGGACCAGGCGCGCAAGCTCTCCCAGCTCGGCCTCGCGTCGCTGCGCCACGCGATCTACGACGGCGACACGCCGAAGGAAGACCGCGCTGCGATCCGGCGCCGCTCGAACCTCGTCCTCACCAACCCCGACATGCTCAACATGGCGATGCTCGCCCACCACAAGGGCTGGGGCGACTTCCTCACCAACCTGCGCTGGGTCGTCGTCGACGAGGCCCACACGTACCGTGGCGTCTTCGGCTCTCACGTCGCCAACGTCCTGCGGCGACTGCGCCGCGTCGCGCGGGTCTACGGCACGGATCCGCGCTTCATCTTCGCCTCGGCGACGATCGCCAACCCGGTCGAGCTCGCCGAGCGGCTGACGGGCGCCGAATTCGCTCTGGTCGACTCCGACGGGGCGCCGCGGGCGAAGCGCCGGATCGCGATCTGGGACCCGCCGGTGATCGACGAGGACACGATGCGCCGCCGGTCGGTCCTCTCCGAAACGGCGGAGCTGCTCGCCGACCTCCTCATCAACGGCTCGCGGACGATCTGCTTTCTGCGCAGCCGCCGCGGGATCGAGCTGATCCAGAAGTTCACCCGGATGCGCCTCGAGGACCTGGGCGAACCCGAGCTCGCACGCCGGATCGCGCCCTACCGGGCCGGGTACACGCCGCAGCAGCGCCGCGACATCGAGGCGCGGCTGACCTCCGGCGAGTTGCTCGCGGTCGTCACCACCGACGCGCTCGAGCTCGGTATCGACATCGGCGAGCTCGACGCGTCGATCTGCGTGACCTTTCCCGGCACGGTCGCGAGCCTCAAGCAGATGTGGGGTCGCGCGGGTACGGCGCACGGAGGGGATCGCCCTCTACGTCGCCGGCGAGGACGCGCTCGACCAGTTCTTCTGCCGCCATCCCGATGAGTTCCTCGGCGCGCCCGGTCGAAGCGGCGATCCTCGATCACGACGAACGAGCGGATCCAGACGGCGCACCTGCTTGCCGCCGCCTTCGAGGCGCCCCTCGGTGGCACCGAGGCTCAGCCCGGTGGCGCCGACGACGCGATCCTCGGCGACCGCTGGCGCGAGCGCGCCGACGCGCTGGTGGGCGCCGGCAAGCTGCGGGTCGGCCGCGACGGGCGCTACCTGCCGCGCGGCCCGGGCTTCCCTGCCGGCGAGATCTCCCTGCGCTCGGCGTCGCTCGACTCGATCGCCGTCGTCGAGCGCGCGTCGGGCGAGATGCTCGGCCAGGTCGAGGCGGAGCGCGCCTTCACGACGATCCACCCGGGGGCGATCTACCTGCACCTCGGGCGCTCGTACGAGGTCGCCGAGCTCGACCTCGATTCGCGCCGCGCGATCGTCGACGCCTTCGACGACGACTGGTACACGCAGCCGAAGAAGGAGACGATGGTCTTCATCGACTCGGTCGCAGCGCAGCGCCACATCGGCCGCGCCGGCGAGCTCGAGCTCTGCTTCGGCGAGGTCTCGGTGACCGAGCAGGTGATCGGCTATCAGCGCAAGAGCCTGACCGACCACGGCGTCATCGACATCGTCGCGCTCGACCTGCCCGAGCAGAACTTCCCGACTCAGGCGCTCTGGTACGTGCTTGGCCGACGAGCTCGCCGGCCCGAAAGCGCTCGAGCCGGATGTGCTGCTCGGCGCGCTGCACGCGGCCGAGCACAGTCAGATCGCCGTCCTGCCGCTGCTGGCCATGTGCGACCGCTGGGACATCGGCGGTCTCTCGACCAACATCCACTTCCAGACCGGACTGCCGACGATCTTCATCTACGACGGCCACCCCGGCGGCGTCGGGATCTCGCGTCGCGGCTTTGACGAGTTCTACCGCCTTGTCGCCGACGCGGCGCGGGTCGTGGGCGAGTGCCCCTGCGAGCACGGGTGTCCCTCATGCATTCAGAGCCCGAAGTGCGGCAACCTCAACGAGCCGCTCCACAAGGCCGGATCGCTTGGACTGATGGAGGCGATCATCAACCTGATCGCAGCCGAGAGGTAGATGGCGGACAAGCTCGAGAGCTACCGCGGCAAGCGCAAGGCTTCGAAGACCCCGGAGCCGCCCGGCAAGAAGGCCGCGGGCGGCAAAGGCCGCAACCGCTTCGTCATCCAGGAGCACAGCGCGACCGCGCTGCACTGGGACCTGCGACTCGAGCGCGACGGGGTTCTCGTTTCGTGGGCGCTCCCACGCGGCCTGCCGCTTGACCCAGGCCGCAATCACATGGCGGTTCACACCGAGGACCATCCCGCTCGAGTACCTCGACTTCCACGGCGATATCCCGAAGGGCAACTACGGCGCGGGCTGGATGCGCATCTGGGACACCGGCACGTACGAGGTCGAGGAGTGGGAGCCGAAGAAGCTGGTCGTGGTCCTTCACGGCGAGAGGGTCGACAACAAGTTCGCCCTCTTCCAGGCCGGCAAGGAGACCAAGAACTGGCTGATCCACCGCATGGATCCGCCACCTGACGACTGGGAGCCGCTCCCCGAGGGTCTCGAGCCGATGCGCCCAAGCGAGGGCAAGCAGATCCCGCGCAACGAGGAGGAGTGGGCATACGAGATCGAGTGGGTCGGCCTGCGCGTGCTCGCCTACTCCGAGCCAGGCCGCCTTCGCCTCGAGCACGCCGAACACGGCGATGTCACGGCCCAGTTTCCGGAGGTCCGGCGTCTCAATCGCCAGCTGAGCTCGAATGCCGCCCTGCTCGACGGGGTGGTCACCGCCCTCGGTAGAGACGGCCTGCCCGTTGCCGGGGCGGTTGAGCGACGGCTGGCGAAGAAGTCCCCGCGGCCCCTCAAGTCGGATCCCCGCTTCTCACTGCAGCTGTTCGACCTCATCCACTTCGGCGGGGCGTCGCTGCTCGACGATCCGTACTCAGAACGCCGAGAGCGACTCGAGGTGCTCGAGCTGGACGGTGATGGCTGGCAGACGCCCGGCAACCATCGCGGCGAGGGCGCAGCTCTGCGCGAGCGCAGCGCCGCGCTCGGGCTCCCCGGGATCGTCGCCAAGCGTCTGGACAGCAGGTACCGGCCGGGTGCGGAGTCAAAGGACTGGCGTCGCATCGGAGCCGGCTGATGGCGGCGCCGACGGGCTTTGCGTGGTCGCGGACCAAGGACGGTTGTGTGCGCATCTCCCACCACGGTCGCGTGGTGACGACCCTCTCCGGCACTCACGCTGATCGATTTCTGTCGAAGGCCGAGGGTGCCACCGATGACGCGGCCCAGCAGCTGATGGCCCGCGCGACCGGCAACTACAAGCACGGCAACGAGCGCCGCTAGACGGTCAGCTTCACTCGGCGACCGAGCGCGGTGCGGGTGGCGCCGCCGGCGATCGTCACCTGGAGCTCGGCGGCAAGCGGGCGCTGCCGCCGCCGCAGAGCCTCACGGCGCTTGCGTCCGCGGGCCGGAAGCATGACTTGCCCGCGTCCGCGTCCGAGGTCCTTGACGGTCAGGGCGATCACCTTCGGCTTGCGCCGACTGCCGGTGCGGACGGTGGTCAGCTTGGCGGTCACGGTCGCTGGCTCGTCGAGCGTAATCGCGATCGGCAACCCGGCGCCCGTCAGCAGTGCGAGCGGAGCCCTGGGTGCGACTCGATCCCGATCGCCGGACCTAGAGGGCTCGAGGCATTGGTCCGGGGCGGATCGCCGGGCCGGTCGAGGCGGAACGGCCCGCTGACCTCGTAGACGGCGCCGAAGCCGGCGGCGCGTTGGGAGCTGAAGTACATCCGCTGGCCGGTGGCGGTTCCGGCGCTTAAACGGTCAGCTTGATCGTGCGACGCGTCTTGGCCCCGCCGATCTTCACTTCGAGCACTGCCTTGAGCGGGCGCCTACGCTGGCGCAGCTCCTGGCGGGGCTTGCGCCCCTTGACCTTGACTCTCAGCTGACCACGCCCGCGCCCAAGCTGAGCGCTTGCCTTGGCGATCACCTTGGGCTTGGCTCCGCCCTTGGGCTTCGCCTCGATCAGCTTCGCCTTGACCTTGGCGGGCGAGTCGAGCGTGAGCGCGATCGGTAGTCCGGCGCCGGTGAGCAGCGCGAGCGCCGCCTTGGACGCGACCTCGACCCCGATGGCGGACCCGACCGGCGTTGACGCGTTGGTGGCGATTGCGCCGCCCGGCCGATCGAGGCGGAACGGCCCGCTGACCTCATAGAGGGCGCCCGGCCCTGCGCGCTGCGAGCTGAAGTACATCCGCTGGCCACTCGGGTCGAAGCAAACGCCGGTGATCTCCGACTGGGCCATCCCGGCAGGAAATGCTCAGAGCCGGTCAGCTTCGCGAACCGCGCGACCTCGCCCTCGCGGGTGATCATGCAGACGTCCATCGCATCGGGGTCGTTGTCGTAGGAGTCCTCGCAGACGAAGACGTCGCCCGACTTCGAGACGGTGACGTTGTCGACGCCCCCGAGTGGGGAATCGGGGGTGTCGGCCTTGCGGTAGAGGATCGAGATGGTCGCCTTGGCGACGTCGTAGGCATGGACCGTGTCGTCGTTGGTCGTCGCGACGTAGACGACGCCGCCGTCGTACCAGATGCCCTCGCCGCGGTCGAACTCCGTCGAGCCCGCGACCTGTTGGCGTGTCGGCGTCTGCGCCGAGCCGGGTTCCGGCACCTGCGTCCACGTCACGCGCTTGTCGGCGGCCGACGGTGGCGATCTCGAGGACGCCCGCCGAGAGGTCCGGATAGGCGGTTGGGGTGAAGCGGTAGAGGCCGCCGTCGCCCAGGTCCTCGGTTAGGTAGAGGCGCCCCTCGACCGGGTCGACGCAGGCGGCCTCGTGCTTGAAGCGGCCGAGCGCGTCGCGGCGCACTGCGGGCGTCGCGCCCGTCACATCGCACTCCCAGATGTAGCCGTCGTCGACCTCCTCGCCCGAGAGCCACGTGCCCCACGGCGAGCGGCCGCCGGCACAGTTGGTCGAGGTGCCCTCGAGGATCCGGTACGCGTCGGTGACCGCGCCGGACGAGCTGAAGCGGATGCCGGACGCACCGCCAGCACCTGGTACCTCGGAGTTGACCGCGAGGATCCAACCGCCATCGGGTGTCTCGAAGGTGCTCGAGCCGTCGGGGAAAATCGGCATCGTGTAGCCGGTCCCGTCGACCGGACTGCTGCCACGGGCGATCACGCGCGAGGTGAACCCGGACGGAAGCCGAACGCCGTTGGCGTCCGGATCGAGCAGCGCGCCGTACGGCCCAGGCCCGACCTGCGCCGCAGCAGCAGCCGTCATCGTCCGCTTCCAGAGCGATGGGCCGAACGCGAGCGCACCGGCACCCGCACCAGCCGAAATCAAGAACTCCCGCCTGCGAATCATCCGTGAACTCGCAGGATGTCAGACGCGGTGGGCGGGCGTGTCAAGACCCGGTGACGGTAGCTAGCCTTACGCGCCGCGGCGAGGTAGCTCAGTTGGTAGAGCACACGACTGAAAATCGTGGTGTCGCGGGTTCGATTCCCGCCCTCGCCACTGCCTAGGTGGGTCAGCGCTTTGGCCCTTTGCGGGTGAACACCACCTCAACCCCGGCCTCGAGCATTCCCGACGCGTTGTGGGCGGTGTCGGACGCACACCCGCCGGCGATGGTGGCGCAGGTCTGGGTGGCACCCAAGCTCCTGCTGTCTTCGCCCCTGACAACCTTCTTGCCTTTCTTCAACTGGCCAGTCGGGAGCCCGATGAGGTGCATGTCTACGTACGGACCGCCGGGGAACTGGTCCTGGGCGTCGTCGTAGCCGCCGAAGAACGGGCAGTCGTCGAAGCTAGGGGTCGGGTCGGCGTCCCCCCAATCCAAGCTGACGTTGGTGAGCGACTTGCCGGTGAGCTCAAGCTGCGGGAAGCTTGTCGCAAGTCCGAACTCGCCGCAGCCGATAGTGGGGTCTGACCCGTCGTACTGATCGCATTCGAAAGCGCCCTCGGCGTCGTGGGTCATCGTGCCGGTCCGGGTGTGGGAGCTCAAAATGGGTTCGGAAACGTCGAGCGTTCCGAGGTAGCCCTTCTGGGCGTACATCAGAACACGGTCTTTCACCTCGACGGTGTCCTGGCCATGCCCGTCATCCACATGACTGTTGCAATCGCCCAGGTCCGAGGTCGGGTCGGGGTTGGTGTAGGTGATGTTGTGGGTCCACGACGTCAGCGCTTCGTACGTCACCTTGACGATGTACTGGTTGGGCTTCGGCCTTGCCATGGCACTCGGCGCGAGCGCGAGAACCGCGACAAGGACTCCGAGCACGATCACGGCAAGCCGGCGAGCCGGACCTGCGGGCGCGTAGGACATCTGTCCCCTCCTGTGGGCCGGTCAGGCGGAGGCCAAGCAGGGTGGCAAGGGCAGAACTGGCTGTCGAAGTCAGGCCGTTCAGCGCCCGTCTAACAGTGGACTTAGCCAGAGTACTGGTTCGATTCCGGGTCTCGCCATCTAGCGACCAGCCGCAACACTCGCTCGCTCGGGCGTTCTGGAACTTCGATACCAGCGAGCTGCTTGTGCCGATTGCGCGACCGATCCGCGCCTCTTAGGATCGGCGTACCGTGTTGGTGGGGCGATCCTCTGAGCTCGAGACACTTGGTTGCCTTCTCCGGGATCTGGCAGACGGTCGCGGCGGCGCGTTGTTCATAGAGGGGGAGGCCGGTATTGGCAAGACAGCCCTCCTTCAGAGAGCGCGACCCACCGAAGGGGACGCGACCGTCTTGGAGATGACCGGCATCGAGTCGGAGTCAAGTCTCTCCTTTGGCGGGCTCAAGGACCTGATCTGGCCGGTGGTCGAGCAGCGGCACTCTCTGCCGGAGCCGCAAAGAGCGGCGTTGGAGGGAGCACTCACGCTCGGACCGCCAACGCTCGGAGATCGTCTGGCCGTTGGTGTGGCGACGCTCGGCGTCCTGGAGGCGGCCTCGGCAGACCGGCCGGTGGTGGCGCTCGTCGACGACGTTCACTGGCTCGATAGCGCTTCTCGAGAGTGCGTGGCCTACGTAGCTCGCCGAGCCCGCGGGCCAATTGTGTTCTTGCTGTGTGGCCGCGATGGCTACGACTACGGCGACTTCACGGGGATCCCCAATATCCGCCTCGGCCCGCTCGATCCCGCGGCAGCGAGTGAACTGCTCTGCCACGCCTCGTCCGACCTGGCCCCGCAGGTACATGAGTCGGTCCGCGCCGCTGCTCAGGGCAATCCGCTGGCTTTGCTGGAACTGCCCTCGACGCTGACGGCTGAGCAGCGAGCCGGCACGGCTCCACTCGACGATCCGCTTCCGTTGGGTCGTGACCTTGGGCGCGTGTACGACCGCCGCCTGCGCGAGGTTTCCGAAGCCGCTCGCACTGCGTTGCTCGTGGCAGCCGCATCGCACACCGATGAGATGTCTGTAGTCGGTCGAGCCTGCCAAGCCCTTGGCGTCTCGAAAGGCGAGCTCGAAGCCGCCGAGACCAAGGGACTGGTCTGGCTCGCGGACGGGCGCGTGGGGTTTGCTCATCCGTTGGTTCGCGGCGCCGTTTACTACGGGGCGCCTGCCGGTCGGCGGCGATCCGCGCATCGGGCGCTGGCCGAGGTGGTAGCCGGCGAGCCACGCGCGTGGCATCTGGCCGACGCGGCGGTGGGTGCTGACGCGCATGCTGCCGCGGCGCTGGACGAGGTGGCAGGCGTCGCGAGCGGCCGCCGGGCTTACGCCTCGGCCGCCGAGGCGCTCGAGCGAGCCGCTCGCCTGAGCGAGGACCCTGGAGCCGCAGCGGGGCGTCTACTGGGCGCAGGGGCTGCGGCGCTGAGTTCCGGGCGCGTCGACTACGCGGCGGCCCTCGCTCAAGAGGCTGCCGAGAAGGCGCCCGACCCGGTGACCCGAGCCGCGGCCAAGCATCTCCAGGGCGCGCTGGCTTTGTGGAGCGGCCGGGTGTCGGAGGCCAGGAGCCTGTTGGAACACAGCGCTGAGCAAGTTGAGGCGGTCGCGCCGGTCATGTCCGCGCTGATCCTGGCCGATGCGTCATTCGCGCACACCGCGGCCGGGAACTGCTCCCAGTCGCTAGCGCTTGCCGAACGTGCATACGCGCTGCTCGGCGAGGCGGACGCGGGAGTGCGGGCACCGGTGCTCGCGATGTATTCGTGGAGCCTCGTCCTCCGAGGTGAGGGGCGCAAGGCCCAGCCGTTGATGCGGGAAGCACACCAGCTAGCGGAGTCGATTCCGCCGTTCTCACCCGCCGCCCAGATCGTCCAGATCGCCCTCAACTGCCGGCTTCCTGACGGGGACTTCGAGGGGGCTCTCGCGGACAATCTCGAACGCGTAGCGCAAGCCCGTGAGGCAGGCGCGCTTTTTGGATTGCCGACCCCGCTCTGCATCGCAGCGGAAGCGTCGTACCGGCTCGGTCACTGGAGCGGTCTGAAGCAACTCTGCGACGAGGCGATCGCGGCTGCGCAGGAGACCGGGCAGTGGGGTCCGGCAACGCAAAGCGCGATGACGCGCGCGCGGCTCGCCGCGGCCACCGGGCGCGAGGCCGAGTGCCGGGCTGATGCTGAGGTCGCCTTGGACCTGGCCGATTCCTCAGGCGTGGGCAGTATGAGGGTCTACGCCCACGGCGTACTGGGCTTTCTGGAGCTCTCGGCGGGTCGCGTGGCACCGGCGATCGAGGCGCTGGAATTGACCGCGCGCTTGGCCGCCGAGTCCGACCTCGAAGAGCCGACGGTGGTCCCGTGGGCGCCTGACCTCCTCGAGGCCTACGTGCGGGCAGGCCTCGAAGAGTCGGCGCAGGGGGTGCTCGCGACACTCGCCCGCCAGTCCGAGCAAGCAGACACCGCAAATGCCGCGGCCCTCGCGGAGCGCTGCCGCGGCCTCCTCGCCCGGGAGTCCTTCGATGACCATTTCAGGCGAGCGCTCGCCGAGGACGACCGTCGGCCGATGCCGTTCGAGCGAGCCCGCACCCAGCTCGCTTGGGGGATGCGCCTGCACCGTGCGCGCCGACGCGCCGACGCGCGCGTGCAACTCCGGGCGGCAGCGGACGCGTTCGATGGGCTGGGAGCGATTCCCTGGGCGGCCCTGGCGCGGGCCGAGCTGCGAGCCGCCGGCGGCCGGCGTCGACGGAAGCTGGACGCCGACGGGATGACAGCGCAAGAGGAACGGATCGCCCGAGCCGCCGCGAGCGGCGCGACGACACGCCAAATCGCGGCGGATCTTTTCCTCAGCCCCAAGACCGTCGAGTTTCACCTGCGAAACGCTTACCGGAAGCTGGGCGTGAAATCGCGGGGTGAACTCGCAACGGCACTGGCGAAGCCCCCGGATTCAGCTCCCCGGTGAATTGCTTAGAAACTAGGGATTTGCCTGGTGTAAGCGGCAGCGGACCGGCGTTAGCTTGCGATCGCGGTGAAAAACGAGAGCATCGGCACGATTCGCAGGCGGTGGCGTCGCGGTGCGCTCCTCTTTGCTGCCGCCGCGATCAGTCTGCTCACTGCAGCGATCGCATGGGCGGCGACTGGCGAGCTCAGCTACCAGCAACGGATGCCTGAGTTCGACATCGGCACCCCGACGGGGATCGCCTCCTCGCCCGACAACGCCAACCTCTACGTCGCCGGGGACGACTCGCTCACCGTCCTCGGCCGCAACCCGGCGACCGGCGCTTTCACCTACCTCGAGACCGAGACCGACGGCGTCGACGACCCAACCGATCCGGGCATAACCGTCAACGGCCTCGCGCGCACGACCGGAGTCGTCGTGTCGGCCGATGGCAAGAACGTGTACGCCAGCGGCTGGCAGTCAGACAACGCCGTCGCCGTGTTCGCCCGCGACACGCTGACCGGCAAGCTCAGCTTCCTCGAGGCCGAGCGCGACACGGTCGACGATCCCAGCGATGCCGGTGCGACCGTGGACTTCATGACCCGCCCCGAGGCAGTCGCGGTGTCCCCCGACGGCGGCACCGTGTACGCGACCACCAGCTCCGACGACTCGGTGGTTGGATTCGAGCGGGATCCGCTCACGGGCAAGCTCAGCTACCTGGAGGCTGAGCGCGATGGGGTCAACGACGGCAGCGATGCCGGTGGCACCGTCGACGGCCTGCAATCGGGCGCCGCGCTCACCGTCGCGCCCGACTCCGAGGCCGTCTACGTGGGCACGGACAGCGACGACACGGTGGTCGTCTTTCAGCGCGACACCGGCACCGGCAGGCTCAGCTTCGTCGAGGCAGAGCGCGACGGTGTAGACGACGCCGGCGATGCCGGAGGGGTGGTGAACGGGCTCAACTCCACTGAGTCGGTGCTGGTCTCACCCGACGAGGACGTCGTCTTCGCGGCGGGGCTGCTCGACTCGGCAGTGGCCGTATTCGAACGCGACACGGCGACCGAGGAGCTCAGCTTCATCGAGGCCGAGGTCGACGGCGTTGACGACGGCAGCGACGCCGGCGGCACGGTCGACGGCCTAACGTGGCCGAACGGGCTCACGATCTCACCCAGCGGCAACAACCTCTACGTCTCCGCACTGATCAGCGAAGCGGTGGTTGCGTTCAGGTACGTCGCGGCGACGGCCGAACTCAGCTTCGGCGAGGCCGAGATCAACGGGGTCAACGACCCGGGCGACGCCGGCCCGACGGTGGACGGCCTCATGGACCCCCAGGCCCTCACGCTCACCCCCGACGGCGACCACGTGTACGTCGCCAGTTCCGGCGGCGGCGGGCTTGCGGCCTTTGACCGCCAGCCGCCCGGCAATCCGACCTTCGGTTCGCTGAGCTTCCTGCACCACGAGCCGCAGTTCGGCCTCGCCGAGCCGCGCGGGGTCGCCGTCTCGCCGGACAGCGAGCACGTCTTCGTCGCGACCAATCAGGACGAGTCGCTGCGTTCATTCGACCGCAATCCGGCCACAGGCGCGGTCACGCCCGCTGACACCGAGTCCGAGGGGGTCGACGACCCGAGCGACGGCGGCCCCTCGGCCGCGGGGCTCAACGAGCCGAATGCCATCGCCGTCTCCCCCGACGGTGCCCACGTCTACGTCGCCGACACCAGCACCTACTCGATCAGCACCTTTGGGCTCAACTCGACAACCGGTGAGCTCACCTACATCGAGACAGAGGCCGACGGGGTCGACGACGTCAGTGACACGGGGCCTGTCGTCAGCGGTCTCTACGAGCCGTGGGACGTGATCGTGTCCCCGGACGGGGCCAGCGTTTACGGGACCGCCAACAACGACAGCGGGATCTCCGCCTTCACGCGAAACCCTGCAACGGGCAGGCTTACCTTCGTCGAGGCGGAGTTCGATGGCGCCGCCGGGGCCGACGGGCTTCAGGGCGTTGAGGGCGCGGCGATCAGCCCCGACGGCAAGCATCTCTACACCGCGGGGCGCGATGTGCAGGAGGCTGGCGTCTTCTCGCGCGATCCGGCGACGAGCGCGCTCACCTTCGTCGAAGTCGAGCGCCAGGGCGATGACGACCCCACCGACGCCGGTGGCGAGGTCGACGGGCTCGACAGCGGCCCCGACGATGTCGTCGTGTCCCCGGATGGTGCGCAGGTCTACTTCCTCGCAAGCTCGTCGATCGCGGTCTTCGATCGCGATCCGGCGACCGGCAAGCTGAGCTTCTCCGAGGCCGAGCGCAACGGTGAGGACGATCCGGGGGACGACGGCGGAGCCGTCGACGGGCTCTCGGGCGGACGGGCGCTCGCGGTATCTCCTGACGGGGGCCAGGTGTACGCCGGCACCCAGGTCACTCCCGGCACCCTGGTCACCTTTACCCGCAATCGAACGACGGGGAAGCTGACCTTCCTCGAGGTCGAGCGCGAGGGAACGGATGATCCGAGCGACGGCGGCGACCGACCCGCTGGGCTCGACAGGATCGAGGACATGGCGATCGCCCCGGACGGCCGCGATGTCTATCTCGCTGCGAGCGATAGCAACAGCCTCACGATCTTCGACCGCGAGGACGACTACGTCGCTCCGGAGACGTCCATCGACGACGGGCCGCCGGAGGGTGCCGCGACGCCAGATTCCACGCCCTCGTTCACGTTCTCCTCGAGCGAGACACCGGTGACGTTTGCCTGCAGTGTCGATGGCGGCGCCCTGGCAGCCTGCCCCACCACCCTTCCGGCTCTAGCCGAGGGCGATCATTCGCTCTCGGTTGCCGCGACCGATGCTGAGGGCAACACCGACGCGACCCCGGCAACGCGCAACTTCTCCGTGGATACCGTCGCCCCGGAGACGATTATCACCGCCGGACCCACCGGCCCCACCAGCGCGTCCGCTCCCAGCTTCACCTTCATCTCGACTGAGCCCCGCTCGTCGTTCGGTTGCAGAATCGACGACGAGGGCTTTGCGCCGTGTAACTCGGCGAAGGCCTACGCCGCTCTCGCTGACGGCGAGCACACCTTCAGGGTCCGTGCCACCGACGCTCCGGGCAATACCGACGCGACTCCGGCCGTCCGGACCTTCACGGTCGACACTCAGGTTGCCGGCGCTGAGATCGTCGCGGAGAAGAAGCAGAAGCAGAAGGGCAAGAAGATCAAGATCAAGGTGGAGGCGCGTGCTGACGAGACCGCGACCGCCACCGCCAGCGGGAAGATCGTCATCGGCAAGAAGAGCTACAAGCTCACCGAGATCAGCAAGGACCTCACCGCGGGTGCGCATAAGGACCTGAAGCTGAAACCGAAGAAGCGTAAGAACAAGCAAAAGATCGCTGATGCGCTCGCCGACGGCAAGAAGGCGAAGGCGAAGCTTGAGGCCACGATCACAGACGCGCTCGGCAACGCTTGGGTCGAGGCTACGTCGGTGAAGCTCCGCCGCTAGCGCTTGACGACGAGTGTTCCGCTCGAGGTCGCCGTCGCAGCCTCTCCTCCGGGCACCTCGACGGCTACGGCGATCTTCGCCTTCTTGATCTTCCCGGCTCGCTTGAGGAGCTTCGCCCCCTTCTTCGAAAGCTTGCCCTTCAGCGCAGCTGACTCACCGCCGGCGACCTCGAGCGTCGAGGTCCCGAGGTTGAGAGTCTTCTTGGATTTCTTCGGCGTCTTCGCGGTGACGGCCACCGTGGTCTCGCAGGGGCCCGTGGTGCCGGCCGGGCAGCCGATCGTCGCGCCGGCGACCTTGAACCTGCCCTTCTTGTCGACCTTCACCTTGCCGGCCTTCTTCGGCAGCGTCAGCGACGCCTTCTTGGCCGGCGGCTTCGGGCACTCGAGGCGGATGTCGAGGTTCGTGACAGGCGGCGGGATCTCCATCTCGTCGGTGTCCACGAAGGACTTGCCCGGATTGCCCGGCGCGTAGCAACCGGCCGCCTCGACGCGCACCATGTAGTAGCCGGCGATGACATCCCAGCCGAAGTGGCCACCGCTGTCGGTGACGTCGGTGTTCTTGCGGTTCATCGGCGACATCACCGCCGAGCCGTCCTCGACCACGCTCTTCTCGCCGCCGCTGAGCTCGGAGCGGTAGAGGGTCACCGTGGCGCCGACGATCGGTTCGCCATCGGTCGTGCGGACGTAGCCGCTCGGGTCGATGTAGATCGGGAAGTCGCCGTCGCCGGGAGGCGCGTTCGGATCGTCGGGATCGTCCGGCGGGTTGTCCGGGTCGTCTGGGTTATCCGGATCGTCCGGTGGGTTGGGGGGGCCATCGGGCGGCGTGGGATGGAAGTGCATGTTCCCGGGCCCATGGTTCGGTTGCTGCGGCGGTACCGGGAAGTCGAAGTAGCCGCAGGTCGGGCAGGCAGGGCTTGGGTCAGGAACGAACGGCCCCGGGTAGAGCGGGGTCGGGTCCTGGCCGGGGTACTCAATCGACCCGTCCACCGTGTAGCCGGGCTTGGGCACCCGGTAGCGCACGACGACGGGCTCCTGCCAGTGGAACACGGGAACGCCGGCCGAGGTGGTCGAGCGGTAGCCGGATCCCTGGAAGCCGACGTTGCTCGGCGGCGGACCGGGCACGATGAGGATCACGTCCTGGTTGGTCGATTCCTGACCGTCCACCACAGCCGTCGGCGTCGGGCGCGTGGCACGGATCGCGTTTGAGCCGGCGGGCGGGAAGGCGGTGATTCGCCAGGCGCCCGAGTGCGGGAGCTGGATCTTGTAGAAGCCCTCGCCGTCGGTCAGGGTCGTCCTGCAGACGGTTCCGTTCGCCTCGCAAGCCTGCACCGGCGCCCCGGCCTGGCGGTTGCCTGGCGAGCCGTTGCCGACGAAGACCTTGCCGCTGACCAATCCGGCGAACGTGCTGCTCGCTGTCTCGGTCTCCCCGCCCTGGGCGGTAGCCGTGACCGCGACCTGCAGGCGCTTGCCGAAATCCTCGATGGTCGCGGTGTAGTCGCGATTGACCGCGCCGAAGATCGGAGTACAGGTTCCGCTGTCGCGTTCGCAGCGCGACCACTGGAACGAGAAGGCACTCGCGTTGTCCCAGGCCCCATCCGAGGCGGTCACAACGTTGCCCGGCTGCGGATTGCCTGCATTGCCGCTCACCGTCGGCAGCTGGGTATTGATCGGCACCGGTTTCGCTGCGCAACCCGGCGGAAGCTGCCCGACGGCGCGATTCGCCAATGGCCACGAAGTGACGTCGTAGAAGCACAGGTACTCGATCTCCCTCAGCGGTGCCTTTTGATTCGTCGGTGTTCTAAGGATGCTCACACCCGAATTGTTGGCTCCGGACAGCCCGTCGCTGTCGCGTACGAGCCGCACTCCCGACGCGCTCGTGTCGCTCGCCGGATCGCGAAGGACGAGGACGCCGGCATTCGTGCTGCTGGCGTTGAAGGCCAGCCAGGTGCCGTTCCAGTCGTCGTCACCAGCCCCGCTCCCGCAGCCTCCGTTACATCCCAGGCCGTCGGTGACAAGCGCTGTCCCCGCTTCGTTCGGATGCAGAATCTGGTTGTAGGTACCGCTGGGAAGGCGCGGGGTGTAAGCCCTCATCCCGACCCCGTTGTACGTGGGGTTCGCAGCGCTGAAGGCCCAGCGCCGCTCGACTCGGATCATGTTCGCCGAGGCGCCCGAGTCGATAGAACGAGTAGCGCGTCCGGACAGGAGTCGCGATCCCGTCGCCCGAGCAGGCGGGCGGCGTGGAAACGTTGAGCTCCACGGTGCGACCGCCCACCGGCGACCACGTTCCGATCACACCGCTGACCACGGGGCCGGGAGTTGCACCGTCGGTGTCACCGTAGGACTGGCCCCAGAATTCCCGCACGCCTACGCCGTTGCACCCAGCGCCGCCGGCGGCAACCAGGTTCGAGCCCAAGGTGCCGGCCGAGTTGCGCCAACGGACGCCATCCACCCGCTCGGGTTCGAACGTGCCGTTCGCGAAGTCGAGCTCGAACTGCGACGTCGAGACGGTGTTCTGAGGCTGGGCGAACGTGATCGCGGCTGGGGCGCTGGCCGGTCCCGCCAGCGCCACGCCGATGCCCACGGCTATGCCGGCAAGGAGGTTTCTGCGCTTCATGCGACGATCATGCGGTCGCGGCTGACCTCCGTCCACACCCCAAGAGGGTGGACGCTCCACCCCCTCTCCTACAGCGCCGTGCGCCGTGCGCCGATGGTGACTCAGTGAGTCCCATCCGTCTCGACGGCACCTACCGCAACCGCGCGGCGATCTTTGCCGTGCTCGGCAA
The DNA here is from genome assembly GCA_963746215.1 of uncultured Solirubrobacterales bacterium. Lineage (GTDB taxonomy): Bacteria > Actinomycetota > Thermoleophilia > Solirubrobacterales > 70-9 > WHSW01. Next base: position 280,122 of record CAVVAT010000005.1, on the reverse strand, counting down.
CGCGCTGCCGATCGCTGTCGCCACCCTCACCGACTTCGACTCGCACCGCACCGTCTTCTTTGTCGGCGCCGCGATCTCCTGCGTCGCGCCGATGATCGTCGTCGGGATCTCCCGCAGCCACCGTGTGTCCTTCTACCTGGGCGCCTACGGGGGCCTCGTCGGCCTGACGATGATGCAGGCCTACAGCGGCGGTCGCCGCGTCCGGCTACGCGGTGCTGATGATGATGGCGATGATCTGGTTCGGCCTTCAGGGGACCGACCGCGAGCTCCTGGCGGCCTTGCCCTCCTGACCGCCTGTGCGATTGGACCGATGCTGATCTTCGGCCCGCCCGCCTACCCGGTCAGCTGGGGCCACGCCGCCCTGCTCGTGATCGTCGGCGCCACTGTCGCCGGCTCGCTGCGGGCGCTGACCCGCGAGATGCAGCGGCTCAACCGCAACCTGCGCCGGCAGGCGACATTCGACGATCTCACGGGAGTGCTCAACCGGCGCGGCTGGGGTGAGACCGCGCCGCGAGAGCTGCTGCGCGCTTCGCGCCTTGGAACCCCGGTCGCGCTGGTCCTCCTTGATCTGGACTCGTTCAAGGAGCTCAACGACACTCGCGGGCATGCCGAGGGTGACCAGGTTCTGCGCGAGACAGCCGAGCGGCTGACCTCGGCGCTTCGCGGGAGCGATGTGGTTGCACGCCTTGGCGGCGACGAGTTCGTCGCCCTGCTCACGGACTCGACTCCCGATGGCGCGATGGGGGTCGTCAATCGTCTGCACGAGGTAACGCCGGCGCTCGCCTCGTTCTCAGCCGGCGTCGCTGTCTGGGACCGCTCCGAGAGCCTCGACGATCTGGTCAAGCGCTGCGATCTCGCTCAATACGAAGCGAAGCGAGGCGGCGGCCGACGGGCGGCCGTCGCCCCGGCCGTCCGGTGGCCGACTACGTGCTCGTTCAGCGGCGAACGGCCCTGAACCGCACGCCGGTGGGCGGCAGCTCGCCCGACGCGATCAGCTTCTCCTCCTCGGCGTCCAGGCCGGGCTCGAGGTGCCAGCGGTGCAGGTATGGGACGAGCTCGACCTCGCCGACGCGGAACCCGGCCGAGCCCAGCGCCTCGCGCACCTGAGCGACCGGTCGGAGACTTACCTCGTCGAGCATCGGGTAATGATGGCGAACTGTGATCGAGCGACCGACTCAGATGACTGCCCGCGCCTGGTGGCACGCGATGCGCGACGCCGGCAAGGCGTTCTCGGCCAAGAACCTCACCCATCACGCCGCCGCGCTGACCTACTTCTCCGTCCTCTCGATCTTCCCGGCGCTGATCGTGCTGGTCTCGCTGCTTGGCGTTCTCGGCTCGCCGGACTCGATCGATGGCCTGCTTCGGATCATCAGCGACCTCGGCTCGGAGTCAGCGGTCGAGACCCTCGAGCCGCCGATCGAGAACATCGTCGCGAACTCCAGTGAGGCCGGGATCGCTCTGATCATCGGTATCGCCGCGGGCCTCTGGTCGGCATCGGGCTACATCGGCGGCTTCATCGTCGTCGCGAACGAGATCTGGGACGTCGACGAGGACCGCTCGTTCTTCAAGCGCCGCCCGCTGCAGGTGCTGATCACCCTGGTGATGACCGTCGCGGTCGCGCGTCATCCTCGTGGCGCTCGTCCTCACCGGCCCGCTGGTGGGCGCAATCGGCGACGAGATCGGGGTCGGCGACACGGCGGTGACGATCTTCTCGATCGTCAAGTGGCCGCTGATCTTCGCCACCGTCGTGCTGATCATCGGCTTCCTCTACCGCACCGCGCCCGATGCCTCTCACGAGGGCTTTCGCTGGATCCTCCCCGGTGCGATCGTCGCGACCGTCCTCTGGCTGCTCGGCTCGATCGCGTTCAGCTTCTACGTCGCGAACTTCGGCTCCTACTCGGGCACCTACGGCAGCCTCGCCGGCGGCATCGTCCTCCTGCTGTGGCTGTATGTGACCAACGTCGCGGTCGTGTTCGGCGCCCAGTTCGCGGCCGAGCTCGAGCGCACGGCAAACGCGGCGCAGGTCGCGACCGCGCCCGACGAGCCGGTCCCGATCGATCCGGCGGATCGCGCCGAGGCGCCGCACTACTCGCCTCCCGGCTTCAGTCGCCTGCAAGCGGCGGCCCGGCGAAACCGGCGCCGTCCGGGCCTCTTATTACTTTGATCGCAGATGATGAATCCAGGTCAATTGGAGGCGCTTCAGGCACCCGCTCGAGGTTGAGCCGACCGCGGTGCCGCTGATCCGCAGCTTCGTTCGCGACCTCTGCGAGGGTGACTCGGTCGCCGCCGTCTTCGCCGTCCGCGAGCGCGAGCGCCGCACCCGGCGCAGCGGCGACGACTTCCTGCGCCTCGTCGTCGCCGACAAGACGGGCACGGTCGAGGCGGTTTGCTGGGAGGAGGTCGACGACCTCTTCGAGCTGACCGCCCCCGGCGCGGTGCTCTTCATCGAGGGTCAGTTCTCGATTCATCCCCGCTACGGCGGCAAGATCACCGTCCGCGCCGCGCGGATCGCCGACGAGGGCGAGTACACCCACGAGGACCTCGCCGAGGGCCCGCCGGTGTCGATCGAGGAGCTCGAGGGCCGGCTGCGCCAGCTGCTCGAGACGATCCAGAACCCGTCAGCTCTGCAGGCGCTACTCGACCGGGTTTTCGGCGCGGACTCGGAGATCTGGCAGCGCTTTCGCGTCGCGCCGGCGGCGAAGTACTACCACCAGGCCTATGTGCACGGACTGCTCGACCACACCGTGTCGGTCGCCGAGGCGGTCAGCGCCGCGGCCGGCCGCGTTCCGCGGGCATCGACCGCGACGTCGCGGTCACCGGAGCGCTTCTCCACGACATCGGCAAGACCCAGGCCTACAACGACGATCCACTTGCGATCGACCTCACCGATGCCGGGCGGCTGCTTGGCGAGATCCCGCTCGGCTACTACCTGATCCGCCGCACGATCGAGTCGATCGACGGCTTCGACCCAGAGCTCGCGCAGGCCGTCCTCCACATCATCCTCTCCCACCACGGCAAGCTCGAGCTCGGTTCGCCGGTCGTCCCCGCTACACGCGAGGCCACCCTCGTGCACGCGATGGACAACCTCGGAGGCACGCTCGGCAGCTTCGACCGCATCGAGCGCGAGCTCCCCGAGGGCGCAACGTGGTCGCGCTTCGACCGCGGCATCGACTCCGCGGCGTACTTTCGGACTCGCGACGCAGCCTGAGCGCTACGGCCCGAAACGTTCGAGGCAGCGCTCGATCCGATTCTGGTTCGCGCCGTTCGGGCCGATCGCGTCGCTGATGCAGTCCTGGAGGCGCTGGCTGTCGACCTGTGAGCTGTCGACGCCCTCGAGCGCCTCGTTGATTTCGTCCTGGATGCTCGTCGGCAGTGCCTCGAACTCGTCGAACGCGCCGAACGTCTGATCGAAGACATCGTTGGTCGTGTCGAGCGTCGGCTTGACGATGAACAGGTAGACCGCGCCAAGGATCACCACGGTCGTGATGATCTTGATGATCGGGTTGATGACCGTGCCGGCGCCAAGCATCTCGCGGATCCTACGTCTCGGAGGGTCGGCCCATCACGCTCAGCCGAACAGAAGGTCGTCGGCGAGGTCACGGCACTTCTGCATCGCGGCTGTCTGGAAGCCGGCTGCGCGCACGCATTGTCGGACGCGATCAGCAGCAGCGGCATCTCCACTGTCCGTCGAGGCTGTCCGCGTAGGAGAGGGCGAAGGTGCGATCGGATTGCACCGTGTGGACGAGCCGCAGCCCGAGATCCGCGCAACGCTCCATCGCTGCGGGCGTGTTGGCATTGGCGACACAGCGCTTGATCTCTCGGGCAGCGGCCGGCCAGGTGCTCTGAAGGCTTGACGCGTAGGACTCGGCGCGGCTTCGGTCGGCGTTGAGGCTGGCCTGCTGGCTCGCGTTGTTGCTGTCGTTGATCGAGTCGCGAACGGACTCGTTGATCTGGCCGCTGATCTCCTCGGTCGTGTCGAGGATCGGCTTGACGATGAAGATCCCGACAGCGGCAAGGATCGCCACGCTGACGACCAGCTTGAGGATTGGTCCGATCACCGTCTCCGCTCCGAGCACGGGCGGATCCTAGACCCGCCGGAGGCCGCACCGCCTCTAAAACCCCGCGCTTTGCGACTTGTGGCCTGACGGGGCGAGTTCGATCGCGCAATATCCTCGCTACCCCGTTGGCTAAGGACACCGAAAAACTCATTCGTCAGCTCTCGCTGATTTCGTTTCTGATGGCGAACCGCCGTCCCGTCTCCGCGCTCGAGATCAAGCGCGAGGTCGAGGGCTACAGCTCGATGAACGAGGATGCCTTCGCGCGGCGCTTCTACGCCGACCGCGCCGAGCTCGAGAGCCTGGGGATCTCGCTCCAGGTCGACAAGCCCGCTGAGGGCTTCTTCGAGGCCGAGCTCTACGCGCTGCCGCCGGAGAACTACTACCTGCGCCCGATCGAGTTCACCGACTCGGAGCTCGCGGCCCTGCGCACGGCCCTCGGGCTCCTCGACGGCGAGTTCGCCTACGCCGAGCCGTTGCGCCTCGCGCTCCAGCAGGTCTCGTGGGGCCGCCCGAGCCCGCTCGTGGAAGACGACGAGGCGCCAATCGACGTCAAGCTCTCGGCGGCCGGCGGTGGCCGCGAGCTCTCGCAGCGGCTTGCGAAGATCGAGACCGCGATCTCGCGCCGCAAGACGGTCGAGTTCTCCTACTACTCGCTCCAGCGTGATGAGGTCTCCGACCGCAAGGTCGACCCGTACCACCTCGTCTTCCGCGAGGGCCAGTTCTATTTGATCGGTCACTCCCACGAGCGCGACGAGGTCCGCGTGTTCAGGCTCTCGCGGATCGAGGGCAAGGTCTCCTACGCGACCAAGGCCGAACACGACTTCTCCGCGCCCGAGGACTTCGACCGCCGCGACTACGCCCAGCGCGCCGACTGGCAGATGGGCGAGATCAAGGGCACGGCCACGGTCTTCCTGCGCGAGCGGATCGCCTGGCTGGTCGAGCGTGACTTCGGCCGCCACGGGACGTTCCGCAAGTCCAAGCGCGGCGAGGGCAAGGGACGCGGCGTGGTCTTCGAGACCGAGTACGCATCCGGCCGCCAGTTGATCTCGTGGGTCCTGTCGTGGCGCGAGAACGCTGCGCTGCTCTCACCTTCCGAACTGGCGGTGGAAGCCAACGAGCGCCTGGAACTGCTGCGAGATCGCCACGTCGAGGAGTTCGGCGTCGCCAAGACCGTCAGTCGCCCGGTGGCCGACGGCACGGGCCGCCGCAACGGCACCTCGCGCGGCTCCAGCGGCCGTTCCGAGTCGGTGATCCGTCCCGAGCGCTTCGCCCGCCTGGTCACCCTCGCCGGCTCGCTCATCGGCGCAGCACGCGATGAGGGCAGCCTGCCCACCAAGCAGGTGCTGGGCGAGCTCAATATCTCGATGGATGAGCTGCGCGAGGACCTCGATGTCCTCAACGTCGTCAACTTCGGGGGCGGCACCTACGTCCTCTACGCGGAGATCGTCGGCGACCGCATCGAGGTCGACCCCGACACCTACGGCGACAACTTCGCCAAGCCCGCGCGACTGCTGCCGCTGGAGGCGAAGGCGCTCGTTGCGGCCATCGACCTCTTCGGCGACCACCTGCCCCAGACCGGCCTGCTGACCGCCCGCACCAAGATCGTCAAGGCGCTCGGCCACGATCCCTCGCAGGAGGGCCTCGAGATCGCGCCCGGTCGTGACGACTCCTCCGTCGTCCGCACGGTCAACGAGGCGATTCAGCGCCACCACGTGCTCGAGCTCCAGTACTACAAGGAGAACGAGGACGACTTCGTCAAGCGCGAGGTCGAGCCGTACCAGCTGGTCAAGGGCCCGGAGGGCTGGTATCTCGGCTGCTGGGACCTCGGCCGCTCCGGCACCCGCCACTTCCGTCTCGACCGGATGAAGGAGGCGACGATCACCGACCGCGAGTTCGAGCCGCGCGACGGGGTCGAGGAGCAGCTCGGCGAGCAGGAGTGGCTCGTCCATGGCGAGGTCACGACCGCCGGCATCGCCCGGGTCTGGGTTGCGCCCGAACGCGCCCGCTGGCTGCGCGAGCAGCGAACGGTCGTCGAGGAGCTCTCCGACGGCGCCGTCGTCGTCGAGCTTCCTTACGGCTCGAGCGACTGGCTCGCGCGCGAGGTCCTCAAGGGAGTCGGCGATCTCGTCGTGCTGGAGCCCAGCGAGGCCCGCGAGGCCGTGCTCAAGGCCGTCGCCGCCGCCTAGGCGGATCGCGATGCTCGACTTCGAGCGCCTTGTCGCCCCGAACCCGGGGCCGATGACGCTCGAGGGCACCAACACCTACCTCGTCGGCCGCGACCCCTGCTGGGTGATCGACCCGGGACCCGAGGACCACGGCCATCTGGACGCCATCCGCGCCGGCGGCGAGGCGCGGGGAGGGATTGGCGGCTACCTGCTCACCCATGGCCATCTCGATCATTCCGAGTCGGTGGAGGCGTTCGGCTATCCGCCCGGGGTGGACGCGCCCCTCGCGCGCATCAACACCCCCGGCCACGCTCACGACCACGTCAGCTTCTACGCCGACGGTGTCTGCTTTTGCGGCGACCTCATCCTGGGCCACGGTTCGGCGATCGTCCCGCCGAAGGACATGGGCGGGTCGCTCGCCGACTACATGGAGTCGCTTGACAAGATCGCGGCGCTTGACCTCGACCTGCTTGCGCCGGGACACGGCGAGCTGATCACCGACCCGAGCGCCAAGATCGATGAGTACGTTGCGCACAGACTCGAGCGCGAAGCTGCCCTGGTCGCCGCGCTTGAGGCCGGCGAGCGCTCCCGCCAGCGATTGTTGGACGCCGCCTGGTCGGATGTGCCGGAGACGATGCGCCCGGCCGCCGCGTTCGCGATGCAGGCGCACCTCGAGAAGCTTGCCGCGGAGGGCCGCGTGGAGATCGGCGAGCTCCGACTCTGACTAGACGGATGTCGTTCTGGCGGATCGCCTTTCAGTCGCGTACATTTCTCGTTCGCGCCACGGATAGGCACAGGCATCGAGGTCCGCCGGGCAGGGCGGGCGGACAGGACAGGGTTCGATGGATCGAGCAGGCAGGGGTAGAGCGGTTGGCGTGGTCTTGGCGGTGCTCCTCGGCTTGGCGATCTCCGTCCCTCAGGCATCGGGGGCGGCGCCGGGGGTGAAGATGGACTCCGGGGGCAACTTCGACTGTGCGATCAAGTCGGACGGCACGCTTGCGTGCTTCGGCGCGCTCAACGGCCGCGGACAGCAAAATGCTCCCGCGGGCACTTACACCGACGTCTCGGCCGGCGACGAGCACGCGTGCGCGGTCAAGACCGATGGTTCGCTGGCCTGCTGGGGTAACTCCCTCCACGGTGCGCTCTCCGCTCCGACCGCGGGCACCTACAAGCAGGTCGCCCTCGGTTCCGCCTTCAGCTGCGCGCTCAGCACCGCAGGGCAGATCTCGTGTTGGGGCTACAACGACGCCAATCGTGCGACCCCCCCTGCGGCCGGGACCTACACGCAGATCTCAGCCGGTCTTCGCCACGGCTGTGCCCTGACGACAGCCAGCTTGCCGGTCTGCTGGGGGGCCGGCCAGGCCGGGACCCCTCCCGCGACCACCTTCACGGAAATCAGCGCCGGCTCGGACTACACATGCGGCGTCAAGACGGATACGAGCCTCGCGTGTTGGGGAACGACGCAGATACCGGGTGGGATGCCGACCGGTACTGGCTTCAAGGCGATCGGCGCCGGCTATGTGAGTGCCTGCGCGGTGAGGACTGACGGGTCGCTGACATGCTGGGGTGCCTCCAGCCAGGGTCGCCTCGACCATCCGACTACGGGCTCCTTTACCGCCGTCTCGGTGGGGTCCATAAACGCCTGCGCGGTCAAGGCCGATGGCACGCTGGCGTGCTGGGGCAATGCCGCGGGCGGCGGCGCTCCGTCGATAACGAGTTCGTCACCGCCAAATGGAACCGTCGGCAGTCCCTACAACCACTCCTTCACGGCCGCTCCGGCAAAACCCGGGTCCATCTTCAGCGTCACCGCCGGCGCGCTGCCGCCAGGGCTGAGCCTTGCCTCGGACGGTGCCCTGATCGGCACGCCGACCGCCGGCGGCACGTTCAACGCAACCGTCACCGCGAGCAACGGCCTCTTCGCTCCGGACGCCACCCAGACCTTCGCGATCACGATTGGCAGGGCAACGCCCACCCTCACCACCACAGCCTCCGCCGCCGGCCCGGTCGGCGCCACACAGATCAGCGACAGCGCCACCCTCTCAGGCCTCGTCAACCCCTCGGGCACCCGCACGATCACCTTCCGCCTCTACGGCCCCGACGACGCCACCTGCGCGAGTACCCCCGTTTTCACCAGCACCGTCCCGGTCAACACGAACGGCAGCTACACCTCAGGCACCTACACCCCGACCGACGCCGGCACCTACCGCTGGGTCGCCTCCTACTCAGGCGACGACAACAACAACGCCAAGACCGGCGCCTGCAATGACGCCAACGAGTCGGCGGTAATCGCCAAGGCGACCCCGACCCTCATCACCACCGCCTCGGCCGGTGGCACGCTCGGCACCACCCAGATCAGCGACACCGCTACCCTCTCCGGCCTCGTCAACCCCTCGGGCACGCGGTCGATCACCTTCCGCCTCTACGGCCCCGAAGACGCCAACTGCTCGGGCGCCGCGGCCTTCACCGACACCAAGACCGTCGCCCATGACGGCACCTACACCTCCGCCAACTTCACTCCGACCCAGGCCGGCACCTACCGCTGGATCGCCTCCTACTCGGGCGATGACAACAACGAGGCCAAGAGCGGCGCCTGTGACGACGCCAACGAGTCGGCGACGATCGCCAAGGCCTCGCCCGCCCTCACCACCACCGCCTCAGCAGGCGGGCCGGTGGGGAGCACCCAGATCACCGACACCGCCAACCTCTCAGGTCTCGTCAACCCGTCGGGAACCCGCTCCGTCACCTTCCGCCTCTACGGCCCCAACGACGCCAACTGCTCGGGCAACCCGGTGTTCACCGACACGAAGACCGTCACCACCAACGGCAACTACACCTCTACCGACTTCACCCCCGCCGACGCCGGCACCTACCGCTGGATCGCCTCCTACTCGGGCGATGACAACAACAACGCCGCCACCGGCGCCTGCAACGACGCCAACGAGTCGGCGACGATCTCGAAGGCGACCCCCGCTCTGGCGGGCTCGTCGAGCCCCGGCGGTTCGCTGGGAACTGCGCTTCATCACACGGTGACGATCTCCAACGCGCAGCACCCGGGTGGGCAGATCACCTTCAACGCCTTCGGCCCCGACGACGCCAACTGCTCGGGCGCCCCGGCTTTCACCGACACCAAAGCCGTCACCGCCAACGGCGCCTATCGCTCGTCCGACTTTACGCCGGCCAGCGTCGGCGCCTATCGCTGGACCGCCTCCTACTCAGGCGACGCCGACAACACGTCATCCACGACCACGTGTGGTGATGCGGTCACGCTCAACGCGCCGGCGCCGGGTCCGCCGCCCGCCCCTCTGGCGGAGGCCAAGCTCACGGTCATCGACATCGACGTTCAGCGCTCACGCGGTAGCGCGACACTGACGGTGTCGGCCAACTACGCGGGCACGGTCGAGATCTCGAAGACCAAGCGCGTCCAGCCGGCGGGACCGGCGCAGATCGAGGCGGGCGGGACGGCCGAGCTCATCGTCAACGCCCGTGGCGTTGCCCAGCGCCAGCTCAATCGCCGCGGCAAGGTCCGCGTCAACCCGAGGGTTCTCTTGCGCCTCGACGGCGGCAAGATCGGCGTTCGTGAGCGGTTGAAGCTGAGCCTCGACGGCTAGCGACTACGCTGCGCCGGCCAATGCCGAGTCATCTGGAGAAGCTCTCGGATGAAGACCGCGTGGATCTGAGCACCTTGAGCGATTAGTTGACCCGGACCATCTCGCCGGGATAGGCTCGCACCGGCCATGGATGGCCGACACTTCTTAGTCGCCGCGGCCGGGGTGCTCGCAGCGGCGGCAATCGTTACCCCTGTCGCGTCCGCGAACCCGTCATCGTCGGCCGAGTCGGCAAACGCGCGGGTGGCTGGCTCGATCGCCGTCGGAAGCCAATTTACCTGTGCGGTGAGGCCGACCGGGACGCTCACGTGCTGGGGCGATAATGGCGGCGGGCGTGCCACCCCTCCGGCCGGCACCTACACCCAGGTCGCCGCGGGCACCGTGCATGGCTGCGCGCTCAAGACAGACGGCACCATCGCCTGCTGGGGAATCAATACCTTCGGCCAGGCTGGCCCGCCGGGCGGCACGTATACCCGGATCGACGGGGGCGCCGTCGCCAACTGCGCGATCAAGACCGACGGCACGCTCGCCTGCTGGGGCAGCAATGCCTCCGGCCAGTCCACCCCGCCGGGGGGCACCTACAGCGACGTGAGCATGGGTGCCAGCCATGGCTGCGCGCTCAAGACCGACGGCACCCTCGCCTGCTGGGGTGCCAACAGCTCCGGCCAGGCGACCCCGCCCGGGGGCACCTACACAGACGTCGCCGCCGGCCAATTCCACTCCTGCGCGATCAAGACCGACGGGACGCTTGCCTGCTGGGGCGACAATGCAGGCGGCCAGACCGCCGTCCCATCGGGGACGTTCGCCCAGGTCGCTGAGGGGATAAATCACACCTGCGCGATCAGAACCAATGGCGCCGTCGTCTGTTGGGGCGTGGGCAGCGACGGCCAGGCTGCTGGGGCCCCAGGAACGTTTACCCGTGTCGCGGCAGCGGGCGGGCACTCCTGCGCGATCAAGACCGACGGCACGCTCGCCTGCTGGGGCATCAATTCTTCCGGCGAGTCCAACCCACCCGCCGGGGCCTTCTCGAGGCCCGCCATCTACCCGTACGGTTACAGCAACTGCGCGATCAAGACGGCTGGCACGCTTGCGTGCTGGGGTCAGAACGGCAGCGGTCAAGGGACACCCCCGCCTGGTACCTACACGCAGGTCGCCGTCGGCGTTGGCTATGGCTGCGCCCTCAAGACCGATGGCGTTCTGGCGTGCTGGGGTTTCAACGCAAGCGGTGAGGCGGCCCCCCCGGCCGGGACCTACACGCAGGTCGCGGCCACGTCCGCTCATTCGTGTGCGATCAGGACCGACGGCGGAATCGACTGCTTTGGCTCAAACGGCAGCGGCCAGTACCCGGTACCGCCGGGGAGCTACTCCGACGTGAGCGTCGGCCCCGGGGTCACCTGCGCGATCAGGACCGACGGCACCCTTGGTTGCTGGGGCTTCAATGGCAATGGCCGAGCGTCGCCGCCCGGAGGCACGTACACCGATGTCGTAAGCGGCACCGCGTCCAGCTGTGCGCTCGCAACCGACGCCACGATCGCCTGCTGGGGCCTCAATTCCAGCGGGCAGACCACACCGCCGGCGGGAACCTTCACCCAGATCGCGATGACAAGCGTCCACGCATGCGCGCTCGCAACCGACGCCACGATCGCCTGCTGGGGCCTCAACTCCAGCGGCCAGACCACACCTCCGGGCGGTACATACACCCAGGTCGGGACGGGAGTGGAGCACTCCTGCGGGGTCCAGACAAGCGGGATTGTGAACTGCTGGGGTAGCAATGCCGACGGTGCGAGCGGGGGCCCGCCGACGTTCGCGAGTGCCCCTCCCACCGGAGCACAGGTCGGAAGCGCCTATTCCCACGCGTATACCGCCGGCCCCGCGGCGGGACCACCGTCGAGCTTTGCGGTGACCGCAGGCTCGATCCCACCTGGCCTATCCCTGAGCCCGGCCGGAGAGCTAACCGGTACGCCATCGGCGGCGGGCACCTACACCGGCACGGTCACGGCGACCAACGGTCTGTTCGCCCCCGACGCTACGCAAGGCTTTTCGATCACGGTCGCCAAGGCCACCCCGTCCCTCTCCGTGACACCTGCGGGCGGAGGCACGATCGGCAACGCGATCTCAGTCGACTCCACGCTTGCGGGGGGCTACCTGACAGGCGGTCAGATCCAGGTCAGCCTTCACGGGCCTGACGACAGCACCTGCGCGGGCACCCCGGTGTTCGCTCAGACGCTCTCGGTCTCCGGCAACGGTGCGTACGACTCGGACGGCTTCACGCCGTCAGCGGTTGGCAGCTACCGCTGGGCAGCCAGCTACTCGGGCGATGCCAACAACGACTCCGACGTTGCGGCGTGTGGAGCGCCCGTAACGATCGCCAAGGCAACCCCAATTCTGGGGGTTGGATCCTCCCCCGGAGGCGTGGTCGGCACAGAGATCCACGCAACCGCCAGCCTCGCGTCGGGCCACTCGCCCGGCGGCGAGGTGACCTTCAGCGCCTACGGCCCGAACGACGCGACTTGTTCAGGAACCCCCGTGTTCACCAATAGGACGGCCGTCTCGGGTAACGGGACCTACCAGTCGGACGGGTTTACGCCGACGAGTCCTGGCAGCTACCGCTGGGCTGCCTCCTACTCGGGGGACGACAACAACTCGGCCCTGGCCAGCGGTTGCGGTGGCTCCGTCGAGATCTCCAACACGGCACCCGCCCTCGAGATCGTCTCGTCGAAGCGTGACAGGAAGGCCGGGACGGCGACGCTAACCGTCAGGGTCAACCGGCCTGGCTCGGTGAGAACTGTCGAGACGAGGCGTGTGGCGGGGTCGGATCCGATCGTGCTCACCGAGGCGGGAACCGCGGAGGTGGTGATCGTTGCGAGGGGCAGAGCCGCGGACAGACTCCGCGACACCGGCCGCGCACGGGTCAACCCGCGCGCGATCTTCGAGACACCGGACGGCGGCAGGACGGGAAAGCGGCAGAGGCTCACGCTGCGCCTCCGCGGCTGAGACTAGGCTGCGCCGCCATGCCGAGCCGGCGCGACGAGATCAAGCTCACGGACGCCGAGCAGGCTGAGCTGCTCGACACAGAGCGTGTCGTGATCGTCAGCTCGATCGGCCCGCGCGGGTGGCCGCATTCGATGCCGATGTGGTTCACGGTCCGCGACGGCGAGATCTGGATCTGGACGTTCGCGAAGTCGCAGAAGGTCAAGAACCTCGAACGCGATCCGCGGGCGACCCTGCTGATCGAGACCGGGACCGAGTACACCGAGCTGCGCGGCATTCAGATCGAGGCGGAGGCCGAGCTGATCCGCGACACGGCGACGGTCGCCGAATTCGGCAAGGAGCTGACGATTCGCTATGCCGAGGGCATCGACTCAATCGACGGCGATGCCGCTGCGGCGCTGGAGGCGCAGGCGGTGAAACGGGTCGCGATCCGCTTCGAGGCGAAGCGAACCGCGACCTGGGATCACCGCAAACTGGGCGGTACGTACTAGCCGGCTGAGCCGCCGCTCAGCTTCACGAACGCCTTCAGCGACGGCTTCGCCGCGCCGGAGGTCGTCAGCAGGCCCGAGGACGAGCACCACGAGCAGATGCTCGTCTGCTGGTCCTGCCAGCTGAACCAGTCGACCGCTTGGACGTTGTACTTCTTGCGCACCTTCGCGAAGTACTTGTACGAGTCGGTGAGCAGCTCCGCCTGCCCCTTCTTGCCCTTGTTGAGAGCGTTGCCGCCCTTCTTCGAGCCAGCGCCGATCTCGGTGACCCAGAGGCCGACCTTCTTGTCGCGCGCCTTCTTGATGACGTCCGTGAACAGTTCGGTCGACGACTGGACCTTCTTAATGGTCGCGCCATAGGGGTGGATCGCGACGCCGTCGAACGACTTCGTGATGCGCTTGATGTCGTAGAAGTCGGCGAGGTACTCATCGCCAGGGATCGCCTTGCGCGAACCCGCGAGCTCGGGGATTCCGCCAAGGAGCGTGTTGCCGTTCGGGTCCTGGGCCTTGACCGCGGTGTCAAAGGCAGTGACCATCTCGGCGTACTGCTTGGTGCTCGGCTTCGGGGCAAAGAACGTCTTCGAGTTCATCTCGTTCCACGCCTGCCAGTCCGTGATCGGATTCGCCGGCACGGTTGGGTTCTCCTGGAAGAACGTGCCACCGGGGCCGTAGCGGGCGACGGCCTCGCTGGTGAACTTCTGCCATGCCGCGATCGCCTCCGGCGACTTCGGCGCAAACGTGGTGCAGTCAAAGCCGGTGCAGCTGCGGGCGTCGAGGTCCTGGGCAACCCAGCTCGGCGTACCGAAGATGAACGGCTGGATCTCAATTCCGTTCGGGGCGGCCCCGAGCATGATCGCGTCGATGCCCGTCCAGTCGTTGTCGCCATCGGCGGCGGTCTGGTCGATCGCGCCCCAGTTCATGATGATCCGCATCACGCCGACCTTCGCCTGGCCCATGCGATCGAGGTCGCTGCCGAGGATCGTCGTCTGGGGGACGACGCCGTAGAAGTCTGCTGGTGCCTTAGCGGCCTGTGCCGCAGGGGCGACCGTCAATGCACCCATCGCCCCGATCACCACTGATAGTGCGGCGATTCGCCATCGCGCTTGTGCTCGCTGGAACAAAACCCTCAACCTCCCGGTCGTTTAGCTGTCTTCGTGTAGTTCATCGCGTAGTTCAACACACGATGGCGGCCGGGGTAGCGCCCCGCCTCAGCTCGGGTTCCTACCCGCGTGGACCGCAGGCACACCAGCGCGGACGTGGTCGAGCAGTGCGCTCGCGAACTCCTGCGGCGACTCCGCCGGGCTTGGTAGAGCTGCGGAGGCGACGAACTCGATGTCGACCCTTGGCCGTTTAGGGAAGCGCACGAAGTCGGTTGTGCCGAAGACCTTGCAGAGCACGACCTGCACCTCGGGGCAGGCCGCAGCCAGGCGCGACACCCCCGTGCGAGCCCGCAGCGTCTCGCCCCGCGACAGCCGCCCCTCGGGAAAGATGCAGATGGCCTCACCGGCGCGAAGCGAGGCGACCGCTTCGTCCAGGGCGGCTGTGTCCTGCGAGCCGCGGGTGATGGGAATCTGATGCGCCGCGTAGAGCAGCCGGCCGAGTAGCGGATTGCGCCAGAGCTCGGCACGGCCGAGAAACCGCAGGCTGCGGCGGTGTCGCAATGCGAGCGCGATCATGATCGGGTCCATCTGACTGTCGTGGTTGGGAACGACCAAAAGCGGCCCGCGCTCCGCGACCAATTCGATCCCGGCAACGCGCAGTCGGCCCCACCAGGCGAACGGCAAGAGCAGCCGGGTGAGCAGGCGGTAGACCATGGGGCCCGCTCAGAACGGGTTCGTGAACACGTTCGAGAGCGTCGAGAGCAGCCGCCCGCGGCCGTCAAGCGCCTTGATCTTGGTTACGACCTGAACGGTGTTGGCCGAGCTCGGGTCGACGGTCGCCCCCGCGGCAAAGAAGCGGCCCGCGAAGCCCCAGTGTGCGGGAGGCTTGATCGTGCGCACCTTCTGCGTTGGGGCTCCAGCGAAGAAGATCCTCACGGTCTTGACCCGCTTGCCGGCGGCCCCACCCACGAGCGCCTCGACCGTCGGCAGGCCCAGCGGGCGCTGCCCGGTCGCGCTCACGGTGCGCTTCGACGGTGGCTCGAAGATCGTCGAATAGGTCTGGTAGAGGATCGCCTCGTCGTCGTAGAGGTCGAGCAGCACGGTGTTCGGCTGCACGGCGTTGGCCTGCCAGGTGGATGCCAGGGACGGGAACGAGCCCTGACCGAGCGGGAAGAACTCCGGTGTCTGGGCGTTGGCAGCGGGAGCGATGATGCAAGCGGAGACCGTCGCGATGACGACCGCGGTCGGAAGTCTGTACCGCCTTCGATTCCGCATAGCTGCGCCAACGCTAGCCTCCCCGAGCGATGGATGCGCTCAAAGGCCTGATCCTGTCGGGCGGCGCGGGGACGCGCCTGCGACCGATTACGCACACCTCGGCCAAGCAGTTGGTGCCGGTCGCGAATAAGCCCGTGCTCTTTTACGGAATCGAGGCGCTGGTCGATGCCGGAATCGAGGAGATCGGGATCATCATCGCTCCGGAGACCGGTGACGAGATCCGCGAGGCGGTTGGCGACGGGTCGGCATTTGGCGCGGCGATCACCTATATCCCGCAGGCGCGGCCTGAGGGCCTCGCCCACGCGGTGCTCACCGCGGCCGACTTCCTCGGCGACTCGCCGTTCGTCATGTACCTCGGCGACAACCTCCTGCGCGATGGAATATCGGATTTGGTCAACGCCTTCCGCGAGCACGAGCCCGAGGCGCTGATCCTGCTTACCGAGGTCCCGGACCCATGGCACTACGGCGTCGCCGAGCTTGACGGCGGCCGCGTAGTTCACCTGGTCGAAAAGCCAAAGGACCCGCCCAGCAACATGGCGCTGGTCGGCGTCTACATGTTCACCCCGGCGATCCTCGACGCCGCCCGGGCGATCAAGCCGTCAGCTCGCAACGAGCTGGAGATCACCGACGCCATCCAGCACCTGATCGACTCCGGCATGCGGGTCGAGAGCCACACCGTCGGCGGCTGGTGGAAGGACACGGGGCAGCTTGCCGACATGCTCGAGGCGAACCGGCTCGTTCTCGAGGATCTGGAGCGCTCGATCGCGGTCGAGCTCGACGAGACGACCAGGGTCGAGGGCCGCGTGGCGATCGAGCCTGGGGCGGTGCTCGAACGCGCGGTCATCCGCGGCCCCGTTTCTATCGCCGCCAACGCACGCATCATCGACTCCTACGTCGGGCCGTATACGTCGATCGGCGAGGGCGTCGAGGTGATCGGCTCCGAGGTTGAGCACTCGATCCTGCTGGCCGGGGCGAGCGTGGTGAACCTGCCGGCCCGGATCGAGGCGAGCCTGCTCGGCAAGGACGTCAAGATCGTCCGCGGCGAGGCGATGCCGAAGACGCTGCGGATGATCGTCGGCGATCGCTCGGAGATCACGATTCCATGAGAGCTCTCGTCACCGGAGCCGCCGGGATGCTCGGCCAGGACCTCGTGCCGACGCTTGCCGAGCGCGGGTGGTCGGTCGCCGGCCTCAGCCGTGCCGAGCTCGACATCACCGACGTTGCGGCAGTCGAGGACGCGATCGCCGAGCTGCGACCGGACGTCGTCTTCAACTGCGCCGCATGGACCGACGTCGATGGTGCCGAGACCGCCGAGCGCGAGGCCATGCGGGTCAACGACACGGCGGCGGGGATCGTTGCCGCGACCGCCGCCTCCTATGGCGCCGGCGTCCTCTACGTCTCGAGCGACTACGTCTTCGACGGCGACAAGGGCAGCGCCTACGTCGAGTCCGACCTTCCCGCCGCGATCTCCGCCTACGGCCGCTCCAAGCAGGCCGGTGAGACCTCGACCCAGATCGCCAACCCGCGCCATTTCATCGTCCGCTCCTCGTGGCTGTTCGGCGTCGGCGGCCCGAACTTCGTCGAGACGATGCTGCGTGTCGGCGCCGAGCAGGCCGAGGTGATCGTCGTCTCCGATCAGGTCGCGAGCCCGACCTATACGCCGCACCTCGCCGGCGCGCTTGCCGAACTCGCGGAGACGGGCGACTACGGGATCCACCACATCGCCGGCGGCGGTCGCTGCTCGTGGTTCGACTACGCGCAGGAGATCTTCGACCAGGCCGGACTCGATACGAGGGTGATGGCGGGAACGACCGAGATGCTTGGCCGCCCGGCGCCCAGGCCAGCGCTGTCGCTTCTCGCCAGCGAGCGCGACGATCCGGTTGAGCTGCCGGAATGGCGCCGCGGTCTCGCCGAGTACCTCGTCCGCTCGCACGAGCCGCGACGCCCTTGGGCGGGTGACGCGATGAACGTGCTGATCACGGGCGGCGCCGGCTTCATCGGCTCCGCGTATGTGCGCCACCGCCTCGCGACGCATCCCGACTTCTCGGTCCGGGTTCTCGACAAGCTCACCTATGCGGGCCGGCGCGAGAACCTCGAGGGGCAAGGGGTCGATGAGTCGCGGCTGGAGCTGGTCGTTGCCGACATCGTCGACGCCGAAGCTGTCAAGCGCGCGATCGACGGCTGCGACGCGATCGTCAACTTCGCCGCCGAGACCCACGTCGACCGCTCGATCGAGGCGCCCGGCGAGTTCATCCAGACCGATGTGTACGGAACGTTCGTGCTGCTGGAGGCGGCCCGCGAAGCGGGCCTTAGGTTCCTTCAGATCTCGACGGACGAGGTCTACGGCTCGATCGACGAGGGCTCCTTCACCGAGAGTTCGCCCATCGACCCATCGTCGCCGTACTCGGCGTCGAAGGCCGGCGGCGACATGATGGTCAGCGCCTATCGCAACACCTATGGCTCGGACGCGCTGATCGTGCGAGCGTCGAACAACTACGGCCCTCGGCAGTACCCGGAGAAGCTGATCCCGCTCTGCATCCTCAATGCCCTCGCGGGCGAGTCGCTGCCGGTCTACGGCGACGGCATGCAGGTTCGCAACTGGCTCTGGGTCGACGACTTCGCGAGCGCGATCGACGTCGTCCTCGAGTCGGGCGAGGCCGGCGAGGTCTACAACGTCGGCGGACCCGACGAGAAGCCGAACATCGAGGTCGTGCGGCGCATCCTCGAGCTCACCGGACGCGACGAGTCGCTGATCTCCTACGTCACCGACCGCCTTGGCCACGACCGCCGCTACTCGCTGTCGGCCGACAAGACCGAGGGCCTCGGCTGGAAGGCGGCGGTTGGCTTCGACGAGGGCATCGAGCGCACGGTCGCCTGGTATCGCGACAACGAGTGGTGGTGGAAGCCGATCCTCTCCGGCGAGTACGCGGAGTACTACAAGCGCCGGTACGGCTGATGCCGAAGCGTGCTCGAGACCAAGCTCGACGGGGTGGTCCTGCTCGAGCCGGTCGTGCACGGCGACGAACGCGGCTTTCTCGTCGAGACGTTCAGCGCTGGCGCGTGGCGCGAGGCCGGCGTCGACTGCGAGTTCGTTCAGGACAACCACTCGCGCTCGAGCGAAGGGATCCTGCGCGGCCTGCATTTCCAGCGCAGCCCCGGTCAGGCGAAGCTGGTGCGCTGCATGCGCGGCCGGATCTGGGACGTGGCGGTCGACCTGCGGCGCGACTCGCCGACGTTCGGGCAGTGGGAGGGCCACGAGCTCGACGACGAGCACCATCACCAGCTGTTCGTTCCGAAGGGCTTCGCCCATGGCTTCTGCGTGCTCAGCGAGATTGCCGACGTGCACTACAAGCTCTCAGCTCCCTACGACCCCGCCGACTGAGGCCGGAATCGCCTGGGACGACCCGACGGTCGCGGTCGAGTGGCCGATCGACGACGCCGCAGGTGTCCGAGCGCGACGCGACCGCGCCGAAGCTCGCCGAGATCGAGGATGAGCTCGACTTCTAAGGGGGCGTGGGCGGCGCTCGCCGTGATCGCGGGGGTCGTCTCGGTCCTGTCGTGACCGCTGCCGGCGAGCGGCCGCGCCGCGCCGCTCTTCGGCTTCAACGACTCAGCCGACTCCTTCGCGCAGCCATCCCGGACCAAGCGTTCGTGGCCGGCGCCCGCGATCGCTCGCTTCCCGGTCAGCTGGGAAGTCAGACCGAACCATCGCCGGGCGAGTACGACTGGTCGGAGATCGATCCGGCAGCGGTCACGGCCCTCGCGACTCGCGGCGTGCGCGATCCTCTTCGCGCTCAGCGCCGCGCCGGAGTGGGCGTCGGACCGGATTGCGTGCCCGACTTCGTCCGTGCCCACCTGCGGCCCTGGGCGCGGCTACGAGGACGACTACCAGCGCCTCGCGCTCGCGCTTCTCGATCGGTACCCGGGTTCAAGGTCCAGGCTTGGAACGAGCCGAACATTCCGCTGTTCGGAAATCTCCTGCCCGAAACGCGCCGCCGAGCTGACCAACTCCCTCTACGCGGTCGCACCCGATCGCGGTCATCGGCCCAGCCGCCTCGCCGGGCGGTGGCGGCCAGCCTCCGTACACGCGGCAGTCTGTACCGCAAGGTCAACCGCACGTCCCGCTGGGCGTCAACTTCTATCCGCGCTCGGTCGTCAGCAGCCGGGCCTCGCGGACGACTGGCCCGACGTCCGAGCGATCGCCGACGACCGCCAGATCTGGGTCACCGAGATCGGCTTCTCGTCGAGCGAGTCGGGCGCCGCGGGCAGGCGACGCCGGCCGCCGATGCCTATCGCTTCCTTGCGACGCCAGCGATGCCCACGCGATCATCTTTCACCGCCTCCTCGATGTCCCCGTCGAGGACAGTCGCTGGCTCAGCTCGCTCGGCCTGCTCGACTCAGCCGGACAGCCGAAACCTGCCTACCACGCGCTGCGCCGGGCGATTCGCAAGGAGCACTAGGTCAGCAGGCGGCGAGGACCTGAGCCTTCGCCTTGCGAACGGCTAGTCGAGGCTCCGCTCGATTGAACGCGTCGATCCCCTCGCGGACCAGCGCGGTGTTCGGACCCTCTGCCATCCGGGGCCAGCCTAGAGGCGGCGTATGATCGGAGGTTGGCAATGAGCGCGAAAACGGACTCCAAGATCGACCCAATGGCGGATTTCAGCGACCGTACGCGGCGCTGGTTCGACGCCTCGTTCGAGAAGCCGACTCCGGCTCAGCAGGGCGGATTGGCCGACGATCGCCTCGGGCGCGCACACGCTGATCTGCGCCCCGACGGGCTCGGGTAAGACGCTCAGCGCGTTCCTCTGGGGGATTGACACGCTCGCGCGCCGCCCGGCGGCGGAGCTGGGCACGGGCACGAAGATCGTCTACATCTCGCCGCTGAAGGCGCTCTGCTACGACGTGGAGCGCAACCTCCGCGCGCCGCTCCAGGGAATCGGCGCCGATGTCTCCGTCGGGCTCCGCACGGGCGATACGCCGCAAAAGGAACGGCAGGCGATGAAGCGCACGCCGCCGGACATCCTGATCACGACGCCCGAGTCGCTGTATCTGATGATGACCAGCCAGGTGCGCGAGATCCTCACGGGGGTCGAGGCGGTCATCGTCGACGAGATCCACGCCGTCGCGCCCACCAAGCGCGGCGCCCACCTCGTGCTGACGCTCGAGCGCCTGTCCGAGCTGGCCGGTCCGAGGGCAATCCCGAGCCGCAGCGGATCGGGCTCTCGGCAACTCAGCGTCCGCTCGAGCGCATCGCCCAGTTCCTCGTCGGCCCGCAGCGCGAGTGCGAGATCGTCAACGCCGGGGTCCGCAAGGAGATGGACATCGAGATCGTCGTCCCGGTCGACGACATGACGGAGCCGAGCGCGCCCACGAACAAGGACGGCGGTGCCTCGGTCGACCCGGTGGGGCTCGAATCCACGCTTGATCCCGCCGCGAATCCGCGTTCGATCTGGCCGGCGATCTATCCGGAGCTGCTGCGCCTGGTGCGCGAGCACACCTCCACGATCATCTTCGTCAACAACCGCCGCGGCGCAGAGCGCCTGGCTAAGCGCCTCAACGAACTTCATAACGAGGTGCCGCAGCAAGAGCTTCCGGCGACTGAACATGCCGGTAACGGCACGGCAGCCGAGCCGCCGAGCCCTTTGAAGAAATTGCCAGGGCCCACCACGGCTCGCTGGCGCATGAGGAGCGGTTGATCGTCGAGGAGCTACTGAAGTCCGGAAAGCTGCCCTGCCTCGTTGCCACGTCGATCCTCGAGCTCGGCATCGACATGGGCGCGGTCGACCTCGTGATCCAGGTCGAGTCGCCGAAGTCGGTGGCGCGCGGAATGCAGCGCGTCGGCCGTGCGGGGCACAAGATGGGCGAGGTCTCGAAGGGCCGGATCTTTCCGAAGTTCCGCGCGGACCTGCTCGAGTGCGCGGTCGTCGCCGGGCGGATGCGAACGGGTGAGATCGAGGAGACGATCATCCCGCGCAATCCGCTCGACGTGCTCGCCCAGCACCTGGTCTCGATGGTCGCCGACCGCGAGTGGGAGCTCGACGCGATCGAGAAGCTCGTAACGGCCACCGAGCCCTTCTCCGAGCTCTCCCGCGAGCAGCTCGAGAACGTGCTCGACATGCTCGACGGCCGCTATCCGTCGGAGAAGTTCGCCGAGCTGCGCCCGCGGGTGGTCTGGGATCGCACCGCCGGAGTCGTGCGCGGCCGCAAGGGCGCGCGCCAGCTCGCGGTCACCAACGCGGGCACGATCCCCGATCGCGGTCTCTACGGCGTCCACCTTCCCGACGGCCGCCGCGTCGGCGAGCTCGATGAGGAGATGGTCTACGAGGCGCGCCCGGGTCAGACCTTCCTGCTCGGCGCGACGACCTGGCGGATTCAGGACATCACCCGCGACCGCGTCATCGTCATCCCCGCCCCCGGCGTCCCCGGTGCGGTGCCGTTCTGGCGCGGCGACGGCGTCGGGCGCCCGTCCGAACTCGGTCGCGCGATCGGCGCGTTCTCGCGCGAAGCGGTCTCAAAGGAGCCGGAGCAGCTCGCCGCGGAGAACGATCTGGACCCGCGCGCCGCCGCCAATCTCTCCGCCTACCTGCGCGAGCAGCAGGCGGCCACCCGCGTTGTGCCCTCCGACGAGACGCTCGTCGTCGAGAAGTTCCGCGACGAGATCGGCGATTGGCGCCTCTGCGTGCTCTCGCCGTTCGGCGGGCGCGTTCATTCCGCGTGGGGGCTGGCGCTGTCGCGGCGAATTCGCGAGGACCTCGGTCTTGAGGCCGACGCGATCTGGTCCGACGACGGCATCGTCATCCACCTCCCTGACGCGGACGAGGCGCCGAGCGCCGACCTGGTCCTGCTCGAGCCCGACGAGGTTGAGGACCTTGTCGTCGCCGAGCTCGGCGGCTCGGCGCTGTTCGGCGCGCGTTTTCGCGAGAACGCTGCGCGCAGCCTGCTCTTGCCGCGCGCCTACCCGGGCAAGCGCACACCGCTGTGGCAACAGCGGCTGAAGTCGCAGAACCTGCTCGAGGTCGCAAAGGACTTCCCGCGCTTCCCGGTGATCCTCGAGACCTACCGCGAGTGCCTGCGCGACGTCCTCGATTTGCCGGCGCTGACTGACCTGCTTCGCGACCTGCACTCGCGCAAGATCACGCTGGTGGAGGTCGAGACCCAGTCGGCGTCGCCGTTCGCATCGTCGCTGCTCTTCGACTACGTCGCGACATACATGTACGAGGGCGACACGCCCAACGCGGAGCGCCGCGCCGCCGCGCTCGCTCTCGACCGCGACCTCCTCTCGGAGCTGCTCGGCGCGGAGGAGCTGCGCGAGCTGATCAACACGGACGCGCTCGAGGATGTCGAGCGCTCGCTGCAACTACTGCACCCGGACGCGCTCGCCAAGGACCGCGACGCGCTGCAGCAGGTGCTGCGGCGGCTCGGCGACCTCACCGTCGACGAGCTGGAGCTGCGAACGGCTGAGGGCTACTCGGCCGAGTCGATGCTCGTCAAGCTCGAGCGCGAGCGCCGTGCGATCCCGGTTCGCATCGCTGGTGAGAAGCGGTGGATTGCCGCTGAGGACGCAGGCCTCTATCGCGACGCGCTCGGCGTGCCGCCGCCAGGCGGCCTGCCTGAGATCTTTCTGGAGCCGGTCGAGGACGCGATGCTCACGGTGGTCCGCCGTTACGCACGCACGCACGGCCCTTTCCCCACGGAGCAGATCACCGCCCGCTATGCGATCGACGTCACGCCGGCGTTGAAGCAGCTCGAGCGTGCGGGTGAGCTCGTTCGCGGCGAGCTTCTGCCCGGCGGCACCGAGCGCGAGTGGTGCGACTCCGACGTCTTGCGCCGCGTGCGCCGCGCCAGCGTGGCCGCGCTGCGCCAAGAGGTCGAGGCGGTCGACCCGGCGGAGCTCGCACGCTTCCTCCCGGCGTGGCAGAACGTCGACGTCCACCGTCCCGCCGGCGCGGGCATCGACCGGCTGCGGGAGGCGCTGGTGCCGCTGCAGGGGCTGGCCCTGACCCCGGAGGTCTGGGAGCGCGACGTGCTTCCCCGTCGCCTGGGTGCCTACAGCCCGACCTGGGTCGACCAGCTCACCACGAGCGGCGAGGTGGTCTGGATCGGCGCTGGCCCGCTCGGTCGCAGCGGCCGCGTCGCCCTCTACTACCGCGAGGATGTCCGCCTCGCCGGGCCGCCGCCGTCGAACGTCAAGCTCGACAGTCCCGAGGGCGAGGTCCACGACGCCATCCGCGAGCGCCTTGCGCAGGCACCGTCGTTCTGGCTCGACCTCGTCGCCGAGCTCAGCTACGAGCGGGAGGAACTGCACACCGCGCTCTGGGATCTCGTCTGGGCCGGCGAGGTAACCAACGACGCGTTCGCCCCGCTGCGTGCCCGCCGCCTGACAGCCGTCGGGCGCGAGCGTCGGCCCGCCCGGCGCTTTGCCTCGAGGCGGAGCCCGGCGCAGGAGGCGATCGTCGGGCGCTGGTCGCTGACCGAGTCGCTATTCCGCAACGCTCCGGCCGAGGGGCCGCGCACTCGTGCGCAGGCCGAGCTGATGCTCGAGCGCTACGGAATCGTCACCCGCGAGACAGTGCTTGCCGAGGGTGTCCCGGGAGGGTTCTCCAGCCTCTATGGCGAGCTCTCGAATCTCGAGATGCTTGGCACGGCGCGCCGCGGCTACTTCGTGGAGGGCCTCGGCGGCGCCCAGTTCGCGCTCGCGGGCGCGGTCGAGCGGCTGCGTGGCCTGCCACAGCGCGAGGAGGGCGAGTACCTGATCCTCGCTGCTACCGACCCGGCCCAGCCCTACGGCGCCGCTTTGCCGTGGCCGAAGCGAGCTGAGGGCCGTCGTCCGGCCCGGACCGCCGGCGCTTACGTCCTGCTTCGCGACGGCAACCCGATCGTCTACGTCGAGCGCGGCGGCAAGGGCATCGTCCGCCTGATCGAGCTCGAGGGTGAGGAGCTGACGGCGGCGATCACCGAGCTCGCGTCGGCCGCGCACGAGAAGCTGATCCCGAAGCTGGGGATCGAACGCGTCGATGGCCAGCCGGTGATGGGCTCGGGACTCGAGGAGCAGATCGTGGCCGCCGGTTTCAGCCGCCAGCCGCGCAAGCTCGTCGCCGCAGGTTGAGCCTTGCCTGAGGGCGACACGATCCACCGCGCCGCGCGGCGGATGCAGGCCGCGCTCGGGGGTCGCGAGATGGCGCTCGCCGACGCACCGAACCCACGCTCCCCCGTCCACCGTCACGCGACGGAGCTCCAGGGCCGCACGCTCGAACTCGCGGAGGCGCGCGGCAAGCATCTGCTCGCGCACTTCTCCGACGGCCTCGTGCTCCACAGTCATCTCGGGATGAACGGGCGCTGGTGGATCACGGCCGACGGTCGTCTTCCTTATGGCAAGCCGTGGCTGCGCCTCGCATCGGGACGTGGGATCGCCTCGCAGAACGGGGGCAAGATCCTGCGGATCGTCAGCGAGTCGAAGCTTCGCAACGACCCGGCACTGCGGCGGCTCGGACCAGACCCATTACGCCCTGGGTTCGACCCCGAGGTCGCGGCCGCACGCCTGCGATCGGGAGCGGCGATGCGTGAGATCGGTGACGCGCTGCTCGATCAGGAGCTGATCGCCGGGCTCGGCAACGTGATCCGGGTCGAGGCCCTGTTTCGTGCCCGGGTCAGCCCGTGGCGGAAGGTCAGCGAGCTCTCCGACGAGGAGCTGCTCGCCGTCGTTGACGAGAACAAGAAGGTGATGGACATCTCGATGGCCAAGGGCCGCCGCCCCGTGGCGATCTACAAGGCCCACCGCAAGGGATGCCCCAACTGCGGTGGTCCCGTCAGCTCACGCGGACAGGGCGACGACAACCGCACCGCGTTCTGGTGTCCGCGCTGTCAGGTCTGAGGCGCGATACTCCGCGCGATGGCTCCGGACCCCGCTGAGCTGATCGCACGCGTGCCGCTGTTTGCCGAACTCTCGGAGGACGAGCTCGCTCGCATCGCGTCGGTGGCGATCCCGCGCGCGTTCGAGCGCAACGTCCGGATCTTCCACGAGGGCGACCACTCCGACGCCTGTTACATCGTCTGTCGAGGGCGATCTGCGCGTCACGCGCGAGCACTCCGACGGACGCGCGATTGCGCTGGCGACGCTCGGCCCCGGCGACATCTTCGGCGAGCTCGCGATGCTCGACGGGGGCGTGCGCTCGGCAAGCGTCGAGACCCTCACCGACGCGGAGCTTCTAGCCCTGCCGGCCTCCGACGTGCGCCGGGTGATTGCCGGCCACGGCGACATCGCGGCGAAGTTGATCGTCGCGCTGACCCGGCGGGTGCGCGAGACCAACGAGCGCGTCGCCCGGCAGTCGTTCCAGACGGTCCCGAGTCGGGTGGCAGGCGTTCTCTCCCAGCTGATCGCTGAGGAGATCGTGCCCGAGGATCGCCACGGGATCACGGTGCGTATGACCCAGACAGATCTCGCGCAACTCGCGGGCACCTCGCGCGAGAGCGTCAGCCGTTTCCTCGCCACGCTCGAGCGGGCCGGCGTCGTCAGCGTCGGGCGCGGACGGGTCACCGTGCTGGAGCCCCGCCGTCTGCGCGCTTACATCTTCTAGCTCTGACTGATTTCGATCGCAACCGAGCGCGCATGGTGGAGCGTCAGCTTCGCCGCCGGGGGATTACGGACGAGCGGGTGCTGGCGGCTATGGGGGCCGTACCTCGCGAGCACTTCGTGGACGAGCGACTGGCCCGAAGGGCGTACGCCGACTCGGCACTCCCGCTCGAGGCCCAGCAGACGATCTCGCAACCGTGGGTGGTTGCCGCGATCTGCGAGGCGATGGCGCTCGGAGGCGGTGAGCGCGTACTCGAGGTCGGGACGGGATCGGGCTACTCAGCAGCGATCCTGGCCCAGCTCGCCGGCGAGGTCATCAGCATCGAACGCTTCGCGCAGCTAGCCGATCAAGCCCGCGAGAACCTCGCAGGGATTGAAGGTGCCGACCGGATCGAGGTGCGAGTTGGCGACGGCAGCCTCGGCGCTCCCGATCTCGCTCCGTTCGAGGCGATCGCGGTGCACGCGGCTGCGCCGCAGGCGCCACCGAGCTTGGTTGCCCAGCTCGCACCCGGCGGTCGCCTGGTCGTGCCCGTCACCGAGGGTCGCGCCGACCTCCTCACCGTCTTTACCGCGGCGCCCGCCGGCGTCGAGGCGCGGGTGATCGCGCCGTGTCGTTTCGTTCCCCTCGTCGGTGAGGAGGGGTTCTCCGGCGGCTGATTCAAGCGGTAGGCTCCCGCAGTCGATGGCCTACGGCTTTTACGCGCTCAACTTCTTCTCGCCCGCCTTCGCCGATCAACTGCGGCGCGGGCGCAAGAGCGCGACAATCCGCCTCGGCGACAAATCCCGCAAGTACGAGCGCGGCCAGCTGCTGTGGGTGACTATTGGCCAGCAGCACAGCCCTCGGGAAAAGCTGTTCACGGCGGTAATCGACGATGTCGAGGTCAAGAAGGCATCAGAGCTCTCGCCGCGAGACATCGAGCACGACAACCCGGAGTTCCGGCGACTCGAGGAGACGCTCGGCTTCATGCGCCAGATCTATGGCCGTGACATCAGCGCCGACGAGACGGTCACGGTCGTCCGCTTCTCGAAAGTGCACGAGCCGCCGCCTGGTTACGGCGAAGCCTCGCGCAACTAGCGCTTGGGGCAATATCGGTTCGTATCCACGTGGCTGCTCGCGTCAGAGCGTCAGCCGGTCTGGGACGCGATCTACGACCAGCGGGCATGGCCGACGTGGTGGCGGGGGCTCGAGAGCGTCGTCGAGATCGATGCGGGAGACGACGTCGGTGTCGGAGCGCACTCCAGGTTGACGTGGCGAGCGCAGATTCCGTATCGGCTGGTCTTTGAGGTCAGGGCGCACACGATCGAACCCCCGCACCTCGTTGAGGCCCACATCGGCGGGCACCTCGCGGGCAGCGGCCGGTGGCGACTGTTCGCCGAGGGCGCCGTGACGGCCGTCGTGTTCGAGTGGAACGTGCGGACGACGAAGCGCTGGATGAACGCGATCGCGCCGGTCGCGCAGCCCGTGTTCAGGTCAAACCACGACTGGATCATGCGCAACGGGGCGACCGGGATCGCCGAGCTCCTTGGGGTCGAACTTCTAGCCGTGGACTAAGCGGGAGCCGGGCGCCCGAGGTGGTAGCCCTGGGCGTAGTCGATGCCGAAGTCGCTGAGCCGCTCGAGCAGTTCCTCGTTCTCGACCCCTTCAGCGACCGTGCGCATCCCGAAGCCTCTGGCGATCGACACGAGCGAGCTCACGATTCGCGCATCGGCGTCCGACTCGGTCAGACCGCGGACGAACTCGGCGTCGATCTTGAGAAACCCGAACGGCAGGTGACGCAGGTACGTGAGCGACCCGAAGCCGGTGCCGACATCGTCGAGGGCGAGGTTGCAGCCGAGGCGCTCGATGCGACCCGCGAACTCGCGCAGCGACTCGATCGCCGGGGTCGCGACGGTCTCGGTGATCTCGAAGATCAGCAGGTCGGGGTCGAGCTCGAGCGCCTGCATCTCCGACTCGATCATGTGGACCAGGCGCCGATCGTTGATGGACGCTGCCGAGAGGTTGACGCTGACGCGCCGTCCGGTGGCGGCGAGCTGAAGGGCCTGCGAAACGACCCAGCGGTCGAGTCGACGGATCAGGCCGAAGCTTTCGGCGATCGGGATGAACTGGCCGGCGGGAATCGGCTGTCCGTCCTCCGCGAGCATTCGCACGAGCAACTCCTCGGCATACACCTCACCTGTCTGGAGGTCGATCAGCGGCTGCGCGTAGATGACGAGCTGCTCCTCATCGATCGCCGCGCGCACCCGGCTGACCCAGTGCAAGGTCTCGCGGTTCTCACCGGTGAACACCGCGAGCCGGTCGCGACCGCCGTTCTTCGCCTCGTAGAGAGCCGTATCGGCTGCGATCAACAGGTCGGCGGCCTCGACGCCGTCAATGTCGGAGACCATCGCGATGCCGGCGCTCGCCGTGATCGCGGTCGAGCCCTCACGTCGACGGACCAGGTCGAGCAGCTCGAGTACACGCTGGCGCGCGGTGTCGGCGTCGATGCCGGGCATCAGGAGCCCGAACTCGTCGCCGCTCAGCCGCGAGAAGAGGTCCGAGTCGCGCATCCGCCCGCGAAGCATCGCTGCGATTTCGCGGATCACGCCGTCGCCGGCGGCATGTCCGAGTGAGTCGTTGACGCGCTTCAGGTGGTCGAGGTCGATGATTGCGATCGCACCTCCGTCACGTAGTCCGTCACCCGCCATGCGGGCCGTCAGCTCACGCTCGAAGCCGCGGCGATTGAAGAGCCCGGTCAGATCGTCGTGGTCGACGAGGTGGCGCAGTTGCTCCTCGGCGCGCCGGCGATCGGTGATGTCCCAGAGCAGCCCCTCGACCATCTGCCTGCCGCCCTCGACGAGCTCGCCGACGGAGGCCTTGTCGCGGACCCAGACAATCTCGCCGTTGCGATGACGCAGGCGGTACTCGACGTCGAGTCCGGTGCCCTCCGCGGCACATTGGTCCTCTTCGGCGATCACCCGCTCGAGATCGTCGGGGTGCATGGCGCGCTCCCAGAGGCCCGGGTCGGCCATCCACTCCTCCGGGGTGTAGCCGAGCACCTCCTCGACCTGGGGGGAGATGTACTCCCACCCGCCGGAAGTGCCGAGCCCGGCGCGATAGGTGATCGAGGGCAGGTTCTCGAGCAGTTGGCGGTGCCGGAGCTCGGCCTGCTCCAGCGAGCGACTTGCCTCCGCGAGCTCCAGATCGCGCTGGCGCCGCACCGAGATGTCGCGCAGGTGACTGACGAAGAACACCCGGTCACCCTCGATTCGGGTGATCGCCACCTCGACGGGGAACTCCGAGCCGTCTGCGCGCTGGCCGACGAACTCGATCCAAGCTCCGAGGCGATGCGTCGCGCCGCTCGCAACGTTCAGTTCGAAGCCCTGGCGGTACGCCGCTCGCAGCCGCTCGGGGATGATGGTCTCCTCGAACGATCGCCCGACGACTACGTCGCGCGGAAGTCCGAAGGTCGCGGTGGCGGCAGGATTCCATTCGACGATGCGACCGGCCTCGTCCGC
This sequence comes from uncultured Solirubrobacterales bacterium, assembly GCA_963746215.1. GTDB lineage: Bacteria > Actinomycetota > Thermoleophilia > Solirubrobacterales > 70-9 > WHSW01. The sequence goes on along the minus strand of CAVVAT010000005.1, from coordinate 250,375 downwards.
GACGACCACCGCATCGATCGCGGCATCCAGAAGGGCATGGCGAAGCGCGTCGGGCGAGACCGCATCAGCCTGAATCGGGAAGGTGGCCACTCCGGTGCGTTTATCGGCCAGCTGGCGCGCCTGCGTTAGCCGTGAACGCGCCGTGAGGACCGAATGCGGTGAATCTAAGTCTTAACGGCTTAGATACTTGACGCTCCAGCCACGATCGCTACACTCGCCTACAGGCTCTTGGCACTCTCATAGGTAGAGTGCCAATCCACGTACGAGACTTGTAGAAGCGCTATCGAAGTACCGACGGAGGTAACACGCATGAACTTGAAGCCCCTCGGCGATCGCCTGATCGTCAAGGCCATCGAGGAGGAGGAGACGACCGCTAGCGGCATCGTCCTCCCCGAGACCGCAAAGGAAAAGCCGCAGAAGGGCACCGTCATCGCCGTTGGCGATGGTGCTTGGGACGAGGATGGCGAGAAGCGCATCCCGCTCGACGTCGCCGAGGGCGACGAGGTCCTCTACAGCAAGTACGGCGGCACCGAGATCAAGGTCGACGGTGATGACCTGCTCGTGCTGCGCGAGTCCGACGTCCTCGCGAAGGTCGTCTAGGACCTCACAACTTTCGAATTAGGAGGAATTGAACATGGCTCATAAGGAGCTCAAGTACGGCGCTGAGGCCCGTGCATCGCTGCAGGAAGGCGTCGACGCTGTTGCCGACGCGGTCAAGGTCACGCTCGGTCCGAAGGGCCGTTACGTCGTCCTCGACAAGAAGTTCGGCGCGCCGACGATCACCAACGACGGTGTGACGATCGCGCGTGAGATCGAGATCGAGGACGTCTTCGCGAACCAGGGCGCACAGCTGGTCCGTGAGGTCGCGACCGCGACCAACGACGTTGCCGGCGACGGCACCACCACGGCGACGCTGCTGGCCCAGACGGTTGTCCGTCACGGCCTCAAGAACGTTGCCGCCGGCGCGAACCCGCTGGCGCTGCGCCGCGGAATCGAGTCCGCCGTTGACCAGGTCGTCGACAACCTCCTCAACAAGCAGTCCAAGGAGGTCGGAGGCAAGGAGCAGATCGCCCGTGTCGCCGCCATCTCGGCCGCTGACGAGGAGATCGGGAACATCATCGCCGACGCCATCGAGAAGGTCGGCAAGGACGGTGTCGTGAACGTCGAGGAGGGCCAGACCTTCGGGATGGAGCTCGAGTTCACCGAGGGGATGCAGTTCGACAAGGGCTACATCTCCCCGTACATGATCACCGATCAGGAGCGCATGGAGGCGGTGCTCGAGGATCCGTACATCCTCATCGCCAACCAGAAGATCGGCTCGGTCCGTGAGATCCTGCCGATCCTCGAGCAGACGATGCAGGCGGGTAAGCCGCTTGTGATCATTGCCGAGGACGTCGAGGGCGAGTCGCTCGCGACGCTGGTCGTCAACAAGCTCCGCGGCACCTTCACCGGCGTTGCGGTCAAGGCACCGGGCTTCGGTGACCGCCGTAAGCGGATGCTCGAGGACATCGCGATTCTCACCGGTGGCGAGGTCATCACCGAGGAGATGGGGCTCAAGCTCGAGAACACGCAGATCTCGCAGCTTGGCCGCGCTCGTCGCGTCGTCGTGTCCAAGGACACCTCGACGATCATCGATGGCAACGGCGACAAGAAGGCGATCGAGGGCCGCATTTCCCAGATCCGTCAGGAGATCGAGAACACCGACTCCGATTTCGACCGCGAGAAGCTCCAGGAGCGCCTGGCCAAGCTCGCGGGCGGCGTTGCGGTGGTCAAGGTTGGCGCTGCCACCGAGACCGAGATGAAGGAGAAGAAGCATCGTGTCGAGGACGCCCTCCAGGCGACTCGCGCGGCGCTCGAGGAGGGAATCGTTCCCGGCGGCGGCGTTGCGCTGCTGAACGCGGTTTCCGCAATCGACTCCAAGGGTCTCGAGGCCGATGAGGCCACGGGCGCGGAGATCATCCGCCGCTCGCTCGAGGAGCCGATCCGCCAGATCGCGGAGAACTCCGGACTCGAGGGTTCGGTTGTCGTCAACAAGATCCAGGGCCTGAAGCCGGGTGAGGGTCTGAACGCCTCCACCGGCGAGTACGGCGACCTGGTGAAGGCCGGCGTCATCGACCCGACCATGGTCACCCGGTCGGCGCTGCAGAACGCGGCCTCGATCGCCAAGAACATCCTCACGACGGAGGCCATCGTGGCCGAGCCGCCGGAGAAGGATGGCGGCGGTATGCCCGGCGGTATGCCGGACATGGGCGGCATGATGTAAGTCCCTTCGGGACTGCTTTTCGGGAGGGCTCGGGCCGAAAGGTCCGGGCCCTTCTGCTTTATTGGGCCGGTGACCCTCGGCGAGCTGCTTCGTGACAAGGCCGCCGCCTCGCCCGAGCACCGGATCTTCACCTTCCTCGACGACGAGCTGAACCCGGCGGGCGAGCTCACGTATGGCGCGCTGGACGCACGCGCGCGGGCCATCGCGACCGAGCTCGGCGGCCTCAAGGGCGAGGCGGCGCTGCTGGTTTTCGCGCCAGGACTCGAGTTCATCGAGGCGCTCTACGGCTGCCTCTACGCCGGCCTGGTCGCCGTGCCATGCGCCCCCCCGGATCCAGGTCGCCAATTTGCGGGGCCACGGATGCGAACGATCGTCGCCGATGCTTCACCGGCGGCCATCCTCAGCCCGACCGAGCTTCAGGCATCCATCGTCGAGGTGCTCGGTGAGGGGCACCCGCGGCTTGTGGCCACCGACGCCTGCTCCGGTAGCGCGACTCCAGCCGAGCTGGATCCCGACGACGTCGCGGTTCTCCAGTACACGTCCGGTTCGACGAACGCTCCGCGCGGCGTGTCAATCACCCACGCCAACGTCCTGGACAACTGCGAGTTCATCGGTTCGACGATGAACCTCGACCGCGATGGACGGACCCTGATCTGGCTACCCCCCTACCACGACATGGGCCTTATCGGAGGCCTCTTTTCGCCGCTTGCCACCGACCGGCCGATCTCGCTGATGTCGCCGCTCACCTTCCTGGCCGACCCGCTGAATTGGCTTCGTGCGATCGGCCGCTACTCGATCACCGAGAGCGGCGGCCCGAACTTCGCCTACGACCTATGCGTCAGCCGCGCTGCGAGCGCGGACCTCGCAGACATCGACCTCGCCTCGTGGGAGGCCGCGTACGACGGCGCCGAGGTGGTCAGGCCCGAGACGCTGGACGAGTTCACCGACGTGTTTGCTCCCTGCGGGTTCCGACGCCGCGCGTTCTACCCGTGTTACGGGCTCGCTGAGGCGACTCTGTTCGTGACGGGCCGCCCGCGCGACGGAGAAGTCACCCTGGTCGAGGCGGATGCGGCCGCGCTTGAAAGCGGTCGGTTCGAGCCCGCGTCAGGGCAGCGAGCCGTCCGAGTGACCGGCTGCGGGGCTCCACGCGCGGGGGCCACGGTCGCGATTGTCGATCCGGACACGCTGGAGCGCTGCCCCGACGACATCGTCGGTGAGATCTGGATCACCGGGGCGAACGTTGCCAGCGGCTACTGGGGACGCGACGTGGAGACGGAGAGCGTTTTCGGTGCTTCGATCGTGGGCGAAACGGAGCGGATGCTGCGTAGCGGGGATCTCGGATTCATCCACGCGCGGCGAGCTCTTCGTGACCGGTCGCGTCGCCGAGGTTCTGGCAATCGATGGTCGCGAGCTCTATCCGACCGACATCGAGGCCATGGCGGAAGCGGCTGCGCCCGCGTTGCGCCACAACTGCGCCGCCGCGTTCTTGATCGAAACGGGGGGAACGAAGCGTGCGGCACTCGTCGCCGAAGTACGGACGGGGATCGACGATCTGGACGCCGTTTGCTCAGCGATCCGCGCCAAGCTGCGCGACCGGCTCGGCATCGAGTTGGCCGCGATCACACTGATCGAGCCGGGAACGATCCCCCGCACCACCAGCGGGAAGACGAAGCGCAGCGAGTGTCGCGAGCTGTTCCTGCGTGGTCAGCTCGCAGGCCTAGGAGAGTGGCTCGACGTCTCATAACGGGGCGCCGCTCCCTGGACGAGCGGTCGATTGACAATCGATCAGGCAGCGCTAGCCTGCCTCGCAGTCGGCAGGGATTGCCGTCAGGCAAAGGAGGCCATCGAAGTGTCAGCACGGAGTTTTCGCCGCGAGCGCGAGCGCGCGGGTCAGCAGGAGGACCGCCGGGGGGCGTTGAGGGCAAGGCGGATCGCCATGGCGGCAGGCGGGCTGCTTGCCACGGCCGCGGTGGCAGCACCGGCGGCGAATGCGACTGAGTTCGTCGTCGACTCGAACGCCGATAACGGCGATGGCAACTGCCAGGGGCTCCCCGCGGCGGGCGATGGCTTCTGCACGCTGCGAGATGCGGTCAACGCCGCCAACCAGCACGTCAACAGCCCGGCGTCGACGCCGGACAAGATCGCGTTCGCCAACGGCGTGGACACGATTCAACTGTCCACCAGCGCGATCCAGATCAGCGGCGATGCGCTGCACATCCAGGGGCCAGGGGCCGACAAGCTGACGGTCCAGGGACCGCCCTCCGACCGGATCTTCAAGATGCTCGGCTTCGGTAGCGGCCCGGATAACGAGGTCATGATGTCCGGGCTGACGCTTTCGGGGGGCAACGAGACTACGGGCCCTGGCGGCGCGATCTACAGCAGCAACGCCGGCTGCTCGGGGGCCGCCGCGCTGACCCTCAAGGCGATGTATATCGGCGACAACGAGGCCAGCGAGGCCGGCGGTGGTGTCGCGGTTGAGTCGTTTTCGTGCAGCGAATCCGAGAAGGCCGCAGGGGCGCCGTCGAGCGAGACCGGTGCGTTGAACGTCACCGATTCGACCATCTCGAACAACGTGGCCGGAGACAAGGGCGGCGGCATCGCGATGGGACGAAATAGCGGCCCGCTGTTCGTGTCGAACTCGACCATTTCGGCCAACCAGGCAGGCGCGGTGGGTGGTGGCATCAGCGTGGCTCCGTTCGGAGAGGTGTCGGCCCCGGTCACCAAGGCAGTTGACGAGCCCGGCCACAACATCGACAACTCGACCGTCGTCGGCAACCTCGGTGTGGGTGCCGGCGGCGGCATTTACACGGAAGCCAATCTCGGCCTGCGCTCAACGATCGTTCACAGCAATTACGCAGACGAACTGGAGGTGGCGGGCAAGGAGACGATCTCCTCTGATCTCGCCACTGGCGACGCGACGATCAGCGCGGGCTACAGCGACATCGGAACTCGCGACGGCTCGGTCACCGACGTCACGGGTGAGCCGAACATCAGCGCTGACCCGCTGTTATCCGCGCTTTCCAACAATGGGGGCCCAACGCCGACGCTGCTCCCCGAGCAGACGAGCCCCGTTATCGACGCGGGCATTGCGAACGCACTGATCAACGACCAGCGTGGGCTTTCGCGCACTGCCGACCGCCCGCCGGTGAACGTCGCCGACGGCACCGATATCGGCGCGGTTGAGATTCCCGCGGACCCGCCCCCGCCCGACGAGCCGATCGTCGAACCCGACCCCGAGCCGACGCCGCTCCCCGGACCGGCAACCGAGATCTGCCTCGGTAAGCAGGTGCTCCTGACCAAGGGCACCGACGCGGACGAGACACTCAAGGGCACGGAAGCCGATGACGGCATCTTCGGTTCGGGAGGCGTTGACGCGATCGCCGGTCTGTCGGGCAACGACTGCCTGTTTGGACAGGGAGGGGTTGACACGCTGAACGGCGACGACGGCAACGACAAGGTCCAAGGCAACCGTGATGGGGACGTCGTCAACGGCGGCGCGGGGGCGGACGACGTCCGCGGACAAAGCGGAAACGACACGGTCAACGGTGGTCCCGACGACGATAAGAAGATCACCGGTGGCGCCGGCAACGACAAGGTCAACGGCGGCTCCGGAGAGGACTACATCAGGGGAGACGGTGGCAATGACACCATCGACCTCGGTTCCGGCGAGGACCTCGTGCTTGCGGGAGGCGGTGCGGATGAGGTCTTCGCCGCCGACGGCGACAAGGACGTGGTCCTCTGCGGCACCGGCAAGGACGTCGCCCATGTCGACCCGAAGGACGTGGTCGACGAGGACTGCAACACGGTCACCACCGTCGGCTGAGCATGGAAACGCTCGGGGGCTTGCTGCAAGCCAAGGCAGCAGCGGCCCCTGAGCATCGAATCTTCACGTTCCTAGGTGCTGACCTCGAGCCCGCCGGGGAGCTCAGCTATGGGAGCCTCGACACGCGCGCTCGCGAGATCGCCGGGGCGCTCGGAGATCTCAAGGGCGAGCGCGCCCTCCTGGTCTTTGCGCCGGGCCTCGAGTTCATCGAGGCGATCTACGGCTGCCTGTACGCCGGCCTCATAGCTGTGCCGTGCCCGCCGCCCGATCCGGGTCGCAAGTACGCCGGGCCGCGCATGCAGAGGATCGTCGCGGACTCGACGCCGAGAGTGGTCCTCAGTCCGGCTGCGCTGCACGCGTCCATCACTGAGGTGCTCGGCGACCGATGTCCGGAGTTGATCGCGACCAATGACCTCTCGGGTGCTGGCGAGCCGGTCGCCGTAGACGCCGGCGACGTGGCGGTCCTTCAGTACACGTCCGGCTCGACGAACGTTCCGCGTGGCGTCATGGTCAGTCACGCCAACGTTCTCGACAATTGCGAGTTCATCGCAGAGGGGATGGATCTCGAGGCGGATGGCGGCGGCCTGATGTGGCTGCCCCCGTATCACGACATGGGGCTGATCGGCGGGATGTTCTCGCCGATGCACTCGGGCCGTCCGATGACGTTGATGTCGCCGCTCGCCTTCCTCATCGATCCGATCAACTGGCTGCGAGCGATCACCAAGTACCGAGCGAGCGCCAGCGGCGGGCCGAACTTCGCCTTCGATCTGTGCGTGCGCCGCAGCGATCCCGCCTCGCGTGAGGGGCTCGACCTGTCGTCGTGGACGACGGCGTACAACGGAGCCGAATCGGTCCGCTCGGACACGATGGAGGCGTTCACCGAGGCGTTCTCGCCGCACGGCTTCGACCCGGTTGCGTTCTACCCCTGTTACGGCCTCGCGGAGGCAACGCTGATGGTCTCGGGCGGGGATAAGGGCGCACCTGTCTCCACCCTGGCCGTCGACACCGAGGCCTTGGAACAGGGGCGCTACGCGCCGGCGGCCGAGGGCCACGCGGTTCAGCTCACCAGCTGCGGCGTGCCCCGGCCGGGGGCCCAGGTCGCGATCGTCGATCCAGAGACGAGAGAGCGCCTCCCCGAGGGCACCATCGGCGAGATCTGGATCTCAGGACCCAGCGTCGGGCTCGGATACTGGGCGCGTGAGGCCGAGACCACCAGCGTCTTCGGCGCGCGGTTGGCCGACGGCGACGAGGGACCGTTCCTGCGAAGCGGCGACCTCGGGTTCCTCAGCCACGGCGAGCTCTACATCGCCGGTCGCATCACCGAGGTGCTGGTGATCGACGGACGCGCTCTGTACCCGACCGACGTGGAGGAGGTCGCCGAGGAGTCATCCGCAGCCCTGCGCCACAACTGCGCGGCCGCGTTTCTAATCGAGGCAGGCGGGCGCCAGCGACCGGCGCTGGTGGCGGAGGTCCGCGAGGATGAACGCGATCTTGCATCCGTCTACGCCGCGATCCGCAACGGCGTCAGCGAGCGTCTGGCGATCGATCTCGCGGCCATCTGCTTGATCGAGCCACGGACGATTCCGCGCACGTCTTCTGGCAAGACCCGCCGTGCCGAATGCCGCGAGCTCTACCTGCGCGGCCGCCTGGCCTCGGTCGGCGAGTGGCTCGACGTCTGAGCTCTGGACGAACGGGCGGTTGACGGGGCGGTCACGCTGAATTAGCCTTCCGGACGTCGGCAGGGAGTGCCGGCAAGGCAAAGGAGGCCAGCGGGTTATGTCAGCACGGACTTTTCGTAGGGATCGCACGCGCGCAATCGGCCGGGAAGAGCGCCGAGGAGCACAGCGGGCGAAGCGCGTCGCAATGGCGGCAGGCGGGCTGTTTGCCGCCGCGGCGGTGGTTGCGCCGGCGGCGAACGCAGCCGACTTCGAGGTGAACTCGCTCACCGACAGTGGCAACGGAACGTGTAGCGACGGCATCTGCACGCTGCGGGACGCCGTGAACGAAGCCAACGGCAACGGTCTTGCTGACACGATCACGTTCGCCGCCAGCGTGCGGGGCACGATTCAGCTTGCCGGCCCCTTCGGGGAGGCCGCGCTCAAGATCACGAACGAGAGCCTCGACATCGTTGGCCCTGGTGCCGACCAGTTGACGATCTCAGCCGGCAATTCGTCGCGGATCTTCAAGATCTTCGGCTTCGACACAGCCGATGAAGAAGTCACGATTTCCGGGCTCACCCTCACCGGAGGCGAGCCCCTCTCCGATGGGGGGTGCTCGTTCGACACCGGCGACGGCGGCGCGATCCTCAGCACCGATACCGTCGATTGCGAGTTTCAGGAACAGGCGGCAGCACTAACGGTCTCGAAGGTCACCATCGTGGACAACGAGGCCTATAACGGCGGAGGCATCGCCGTCGAGCGGTACCAGCCGCCTCGCGGCGACGCCAAGGCTGCCGTCGCGACCGGTCCGGCATCGCTCACGGTTAAGCAGAGCACGATCAGCGACAACGACGCCTTCGAGGACGGCGGCGGGATCGCCATGTATCCGGGATCGAGCAATCTCGCCGTGAGCAACTCGACGATCGTCGACAACAACGCCAACGACGGCTACGGCGGCGGCATTGAGATCTTCAGCCAGTTCTTCGTGCCGGAATCCCCGGACAAGAGCAAGATCGAGGTCGATCGCACGCTGGCCGTCGAGAACTCGACGATCACGGGCAACGACGCCTCGGAGAATGGCGGCGGCATCGAGACCGACTCGGCCGTCGCTGTGAGCTCGACGATCGTCTCGGGCAACACCGTCACTCCGCCAGAGGTCACGAAGGCGACCGCGCCGTCGGATCTCTCGACGGTGGATACGACGATCACCGCCGGATACAGCCTCATCGGAACGACCGATGGAGCGAATGTGGTCACTAGCCCCGCCGGCTCGAATCTGATCGGCGTCAACCCACAGCTGGGTCCGCTCCAGGACAACGGCGGCACGACGGACACAAGGCTGCCGGCGACCACGAGCCCGGCCATCGACGCCGGTACGGCCAACGCCTATACCGCGGAGCAGCGTGAGACGCCGCGCACCATCGACCGTCCACCGGCCAACGCAACCGACGGCACCGACATCGGCGCGGTCGAAGTCGCAGCGGATCCGCCCCCACCGGAGGAGCCGGTGATCGTGCCCGATCCCGAGCCGACGCCGCTCCCAGGCCCCGCGACCGAGCTCTGCCTCGGCAAGCAGGTGATCCTGACCAAGGGCGGTGACGCCAACGAGACGCTGACCGGCACCGGAGTCGACGACGGCATCCTCGGCGGCGGCGGCCTCGACACGGTCTCGGGCCTCAGCGGCGACGACTGCCTGTTCGGACAGGTCGGCAACGACCTCGTCGTCGGCGGTCCCGGCAACGACAACGCCAACGGCGACCGCGACAACGACACCGTCCAAGGCGACGAGGGCAGCGACTCGGTCCGCGGCCAAAACGGCAACGACAAGGTCTTCGGCGGCGACGGCGACGACCCGAAGGTGACCGGCGGCGCCGGTGACGACAAGGTCTCCGGCGGCGCTGGCGACGACCTGCTCAAGGGTGACGGCGGCAACGACGTCCTCGACCTCGGCAGCGGAGAGGACTTCGTCCACTCCGGCGGCGGGGCCGACAAGATCGACGCCGCAGACGGCGACAAGGACCGAGTCATCTGCGGCACCGGCAAGGACGTCGCCAAGGTCGACCCGGTCGACACCGTCGACGAGGACTGCAACACGGTCACCACCGTCGGTTAGCTAGCCGACGGCTAGGACGTCCGCCATGCGCTTCGGCTCGATGCCGAGCGCGCGGACGTCCGCCGGGCCGTCCGCGGCCACCATCGGGACCTCCATCAACTCGACCTCTTCCCACGTGGCGAACGCCGCATCGCCAACGAGGCGGCGCAGGCCCGTGAGCCCGAGGTGCACAGCTCCCAGCGGAATGTGAAGGACCGGGCGCTGGCGTCCGGCCGCGCGAGCGATTAGCCGCGCAAGATCGTCGTAGTCAAGACGCTCGGGACCGGCGAGCTCGTGGCGGCGCGAGCCGTCGCCTCGCTCGAGGTCGGCGAGGATGCAGTCGGCGACGTCGCTCGCCCAGATCGGCTCGAACTGCGCCTTGCCCTCGCCCGAGACCGGAAGCACCGGCAGCAGCGCCAGGCGCCGCATGATCGTCACCCACGGGTCGTTGCGGTCGTAGACGATCGAGGGGGCGAAGACGGTGGTCGGTAGCTCCGACGCCCGCACCGCCCGCTCGGCCAGGGCCTTGGCGCGGAAGAAGCGCGTGCGCTGAAACTCCGTCGCCCCGATCGCGGAGAAGAACGCGAAGCGCCCAATCCCCGCCGCTTCGGACGCCCGCAGCAGTCGCGCGGTGGCAAGTCCGTTGAGCTCCTCGACCGGGGCGGCTTGATCGCGGATCGACGCTGCCAGATGGACGACCGTGTCGACACCTCGCAGCGCCTGGCGGGTGACGCGGCGATCGCCAAAGTCGGTCAGGTCGCCGAGCGCGATCCGTACCTCGACCCGCAGCCGACCGAGCTTGCGGGGGTCGCGGACGAGCACGCGCACGTCATCGCCGCGCTCGAGCAGGCGCGGCAGGAGCGCCTGTCCCACGGTTCCGGTCGCGCCAGTCACGAGGATCATCCCGCCAGACTCTAGAATGCGGCTCTCCGGGACCCCGGAGTCGTGAAACCCTCGATCAACGGAAAGGGCATCCGAGCTTGGCTTACGTAATCGCCGAACCCTGCATCGGCCAGAAGGACAACTCCTGCGTCGAGGTGTGCCCGGTCGACTGCATCCATCCAACGCCCGACGAGCCCGACTACGAGAACGTCGAGCAGCTCTACATCGATCCGGACGAGTGCATCGACTGCGACGCCTGCGTCGAGGCGTGCCCGGTCGACGCCTGCTTCGCCGAGGATCAGCTGCCGGACGAGTGGCAGAAGTTCACGGCGATCAACGCCGAGTACTTCGCCGGCAAGTAGCCGCCGCCGCCACCGCGGTCGCAGCATTTCTCTGCGGCTGCTCTGGGGCGGACTGCACGACGACCGATACCTCCCTGCCCGCGCCGGGCGCGGCGGTGACGGCGATCGAGCGAGCGATCTCGTGCGGCGGCGCCGCCGGCTCGCTCGATCACGACGTGCTGCTGACCTCAGCGGGTGAGGATGAGGAGACTCTGGTTGTCGCGACCACCGGCCCCGTCTACGACATGCGCTGGCGCGACGACGAGACTCTCGTCGTTGAGGTTGACCCCATCGACGAAATCGGCGACCCGGTCGGCGAGTACGTCGAGCGGGTGGACGGGGTCCGGATCGTGCTCATCCGCCGAACGGAGCAATGAGGGGGAGATTTCAGAGGGGTTGGTGACTTAAGGGGTCCATAGACCCTCTAACCCACCAACCGAGCTGGAAGCGAGTGCTCGCGAGGAGCGGCGTCTACGCCCTCGGGCGGCCGGAACTGGACCGCAACGGGCAGCGCGCCGCCGCCCTACTTGCCTGTGGAACCGGTGCGGCGCTGAGTCACTCGGCGGGGGCGGAGTTCTGGCGCTTCGCCCAGCGCGGGCCCGAGTTCGAGATCACTGTCTGCCCGCCGCGCACGGTCACGCACCCCGGTCTGCGCATTCACCGAACCACCACCCTCACTGCGCCGGAGATCATCACGGTGGAGGGCATCCCAGTCACCGACCCACTACGAACCCTCGTCGACCTGGCACCCCGCTGGAAGCACCACCGCATTGACGACGCCATCGAGCGCATGTCCCAGATCGACCTCCGCACCCCGGACCAGCTTCTGGCGCAGCTCGACCGCCGCGCACCGATCCCTGGCAGCGGCATCGTCCGCGCTGTCCTGACCCGCTGGACCATCTCCCTCACCGATACCCAGCTCGAGCGGCGGCTTTTGCCGATTGCGAAACGCGCCGGCTTACCGCCACCTCTTACCCAGCAACACGTCAACGGCCACCGCGTGGACTTCTACTGGCCCGGCCTCGGACTTGTGGTCGAGGCCGACAGCTTGCGCTATCACCGGACCGCGGCCCGGCAGGCGGCTGATGCCCGCCGTGACCAGGACCACACCGCTGCGGGACTCATCCCGCTTCGCTTCTCACACGCCCAGATCACCTACGAGCCGACCTCAGTCGAGGTGACGCTCAGGAAGGTTGGTTCGCAGCTCGCAGCGAGTACATGAGCGGTAGGCGCGGTTGGCCCTCCGGCTGGCGGTAGACGACGCCCGCGCCGAGGTACTCGCGGTCCTCGATCAGATGTGAGAAGCGCGGGAACAGCGTGTAGTCGTGCTCGTGGAGCAGCTCGAGGCGCAGGCCGGCCCCAAGAACGGCGGAGATGACATCGGCGAGCGTGTGGGCCCACTCGACAGTCGAGTTGTTGCGAGTTGGGACGTTGAGGTCGGCATAGCTGCCCTGCTCGCCGTCGTCGAAGTTCTCGCCAGCAGGGTTATGGAAGTAGTCGAGTTCGACCATCGGCTCGTAGTCGGCGAAGACCCAGGTGAACGGATGAAACTCGCTGATGTAGAGGAAGCCCTCGGGCTTGAGGAGCTCGGCGACGGTTGACGCCCAACGGGGTAGGTCGGGAAGCCAGTTGAGCGCTCCGAGGCCGGTGTAGACGATGTCGAAGCGCTCGTTCCCGAGCGCAGCAACGGCGTCGTAGACGTCGGACTGGACGAAGCGGGCATCGACGCCGACCTCATCCGCAAGCCGGTTGGCCGTCTCGACCGCAGGCTCGGAGAAGTCGAGACCCACCACCGACGCGCCGGCGCGTGCCCATGACATCGAGTCGAGCCCGAAGTGACACTGCAGGTGGGCGAGCCGCTTGCCGCTGACGTCGCCCACTTCCTCGAGCTCGAACGGCCGCAGGGTCGAGCCCCCCTCGCGGAAGCGCTTGACGTCGTAGAACTCGCTGTCGACGTGGCCGGCGACGCGCTCGTCCCACCACTCCTGGTTGGGTGCGAGCCGCTCGTCCATGGGGTCAGGCCTGGACTTGGACGACCGGGAGCTCGGTGCCGCCGATCGGCACGAGGGCGGGAGCCGCCGGTGCCTCGGCCTGCATTACCGGCAGAGCCTGCGGAGTCATTGCGACGATCCCGCGAGCCGCTTGGCGGATGGCCACCGACGCGGGCGCGTCGGGCTCGGCCAGAACCAGTGGGGTGCCGGCGTCCGCATGGACCCGAAGCTCTTCGGAGAGCGGCACCTTGCCGATCAGGGGAACCTCGAGCTCGTCGGCGAGCTGCTGGCCGCCTCCCTCGCCAAAGATCGTGAGGCGCTCCCCCGAAGGCGTCGTAAAGCCGGACATGTTCTCGATCACGCCGAGCACCTCCAGGTCGACCTTGGCCGCCATGTCTGCGGCGCGCTTGGCGACGGTTTGGGCGGCGGGCTGCGGGGTCGTGACGATCACGACTCGTGCCTGCGGCAAAAGCTGTGCGAGCGTCATGGACACGTCGCCGGTGCCAGGGGGAAGGTCGAGCAGCAGGTAATCGAGCTCTTCCCACGCGACATCCTCGAGGAACTGCTGGATCGCCTTGTGAAGCATCGGGCCGCGCCAGACGACCGCGGCGTTGGTCTCCAGGAAGAAGCCGATCGACATCACCTTGATTCCGGCCGGACCGACCGGGGGGATGATCTTGCGCTCGGCGTTGACGTCGGGGCGCTCGTTGACGCCGAGCATGCGAGGGATCGAATAGCCGTAGACGTCGGCGTCGAGCGCGCCGGAACTGTGACCCTCTGCCGCAAGCGCCGCGGCGAGGTTCGCGGTCATCGTCGACTTGCCGACGCCGCCCTTGCCCGAGGCGACGCAGATGATGTTCTTGACCGCGGCGAGCGCGCCCTCGGGGAGACCACCCGGGCGGCCGAGCGCCTGCTGGAGGTTCGCCTTCTCGGAGTCCGAGAGGACGTCGAAGCCGACACCAACCTCGGTGACACCGTCAAGCGCGGCGACGTTCGAGGCCACGGCCTGCTGGAAGTGGGAACGAATCGGGCAGCCGGCGGTGGTCAGCGAGACGACGATCTCGACCTTGCCGCTCTCGAAGACCTCGATCGAGCGAACCATCCCGAGGTCGACGATCGAGCGGCGTAGCTCAGGATCGATAACCGCGCGAAGGGCGTCGGTGATCTGTTCGTTGGTCGGTAGTGCCACGCGGCCATTTTGACAGGACCGGACCCACAAAAAGATCGACCGGCCACTTTGGCCGGTCGATCGGGAGGAGAGGTTGCGTTCTGCCCACCGAAGTGGACAGCTTCACCGGGCACGCCGCCAACCTCTCGAAGGCGGCCCGGGCTAAGCGGTGCTACGAAATCGCAGGAACTCGCTCGGCGACCGTCTTCTGCGCCTTCTTCAGCTGGGTCTCAGCCTTCTTGCGGTTCTGCTTGACGGTCTTCTCGACCTCGCGACGGCGGGCCTTGACCTCGCGCTCAACGTCCTTGCGGGTCGAACGCAGACGCGTGGTGGCCTTGCGACGGGCCTGACCGCCGCGGCGCTCGGCCTTGTTGAGCTCACGCGTGACCTGGGTCCGCAGGCTCTTGAGCTCACGCTCGCGGGCACTGTCGGTCGTCCAGGGCTCGATCGCGTCCTCGACGCGCTCGCGGATGATCAGGGCGGCGCCGACGGGAACGTCGATCGCGCGCTCAGCCGTTGCGACGACGATCGAGACGGCGCCGTTGCGGGCCTTCGTCACGCCCTCGCGCACCTGCGACGTATCGCTGCGCGGGGTGCTCGTCGTGCGAGCGGTGGTGGTGGTCTTCGGCTTGGTCCGCGACGCACCTGCGGTGCGTGTGGTGCGGCTTCGGCTGTTCTTGGCGGTGGTGGCCATGTTCTAGTCAACCCCTCGGGTATCGCTGTTTTTCTAACTTCCTTACTTCTAAGGATGTTCAACTCTATCAAGTCGAACAGGTGTTTGTACTCCGCCGAGGCGGAGGGGTTACACACCGCTTGAAAGAGCGATTTCCGTGCGGTCGAGCCAGAGCTTCGGCTGTTCGACCTCGGCGAGGTTCGGAAGGCTTTCTGGGGAATGCCAGAGCGTGGTCAAGGCGCTTGGGCCGCCCGCCTCGGCGATCGCGTCGCAGAAGGCCTTGCCCTGCTCGTACTGACGCAGCTTGGCGTCGATGCCGAGAAGGCGGCCGAGCAGAGCGCTGAGCCCGCCTCGCTCCGAGCGACGGCGGTTGAGGCGCTCGCGCAGCTCGGTGAGGTCGCCCCCGAGGTCACCGGCGGCGGCGTCCATGACGTGCTCGGCATGCCCCTCGATCACCGACATCGTCGCCTGAAGGCGATCGAGCTGGGCTCGGCGTTCGTCGTCGGCGAGCAGCCGCGCGAGCTCACCGCGAAGCAGGGCCTGGACCAGCTCGCGCGGTGACCGCAGCAGCTCGCGGCCGACGTCTCCGAGCGAACCGGCATCGAGGTCGGCGACCGCTCCGTCGATCAGTTCGGAAGCGAGCGCCCGCATGTGGTCCGCCAACCAGGGCACGCATTCGAACTGCACGACGTGCGTCGCCTCGTGCAGGGCGACCCACCTCAGAAGGACGTCGCTGTCGGCGTCCAGCGCCGACCGCGCCCGCTCGAGGTTCTCACCGACGAACAGCAGCCGCGGCGGCCGCTCGGGTCCGAACAGAGCGAAGTCGAGCTGGCCGAGCACACGGCCGCCCGCGTACCCGGCGGCGACGCCGATCTCGATCGCGAGGCCGATGCCCGCCGCGCGCCGCAGCGCCGGACCAAGCGGCCCCGGTGCGTCGATATCAGCCGCGAGGTGGTGCTCCAACGGAGCGGCGGCAGCCCTCAGGGTCGCGAGTGCGTTGCGCGACCACTCGCGTGAACCGATCAGCTCTCCAACCGGTGGGTCGGCCGGCACGCCGAGGCCGGCGTAGCTCGCCGCTGCCTCGAGGCCGGCGGCCGCAGCGTCCTCGATCGCACGTCGCGTGTAAGCGGGATTCGCCCCCGCGCCGCGCGGGAGGCTGAGCACTCCCGAGGCGGTGAGCTCTGCGAGGCGCCAGTCGATCACGAACTTTGCTCGGCCGCCGCGCGCTGCACGTCACGCAGCGTCGCCAGCATCTCGTCGTCGAGGGCCGCGGCGATCTCGAATCGCGCCTCGAGGTCGAGCATCGCGGCTCTGAGCCCGCCATCCCCGAACTGCACGCTGGCGCCGGCCTCGCGAGCGATCAGCTGGGCGGCGGCGACGTCGACTGAGCGTGCGGGCCGCGCCGCGATCATCCCGTCAAAGCGCGCCGCCGCGACGTAACAGAGGCTGATCGCCAGCGCCCCGACCGACCTCAGGCGGTACGCCGTACCGATCAGTCCGGTGACGATGGGAGCGATGAGCTCCGGCTTGCTCGCCTCGAGCCCGACGACTTCGAGCCCGTAGCCGGGACCGCGGGCGAGGAGGTCCTTTCCATCGAGCCAGGCCCCGGCGCTGTGGACGGCGGTGAACTCATCGTCTGCGCCAAAGTCGTGGACGAAGGCGACGGCGACGTCCGCCATCGACGGCCCCGTGGCGACCGCGACGCTGAGCGCGAACGAGGGGAGGGTCCGGCGGGCGTTGAGCGAGCCATCGATCGGATCGATCACGACCCGCAGCGGCACCTCTGGGTCGCCGAAGCAGATTTCCCCGCGCTCCTCCGAGATCGCGGTGAAGTCAACGCCCTGCGCGTGGATCTTCTCGAGCTCGGCGAAGACGATGTCCTCGGCCTGGCGGTCGATGACAAGGCTGCGGTCGCCGCCCTCGCCAACGCCGTCGTACTCGGTGCGCTCATCGATCGTGTTCGTGCGGTCAAACAGCGCGCGCTGAGCGGCCACCATCCTCCGGCAGGCCTCGAACCAGGCGCCGGGCTCGACTCCGGTCGCCAGCGGATCAGCCATCCAGCCTCATGCTAGACACTAAGAACGTGCCCCCCGAGAGCGACAAGGCGACGGAAGCCCAGCGCCTGATCGCTGCCCACGACGCCGGTCCACTCCTTGTTGGCGGGGTCGCCGGGGCCGGGCGGACCGAGGCGCTCGCTCGCCGGCTCGAGGCGCTGGTGCAGGCCGGAGCCACTCCCGAATCGGTCCTCGTGCTGGCCCGGTCGCGGGCCGCTCGATCGCTTCTGCGCGACCGCGCCGAGGCATTGCTCGACCGCCCGCACGAGGCGCTGTGGATCCACACCTACGAGGAGGCGGCCGAGGCGCTTCTGCGCGAACACTCGATCGAGGCCGGCCTCGATCCGTTCTTCACCACTGTTGGCCCTGCCGACCGGCTCGCGATCATGCTGGACCGTATCGACGACCTGCCGCTGCGCCGCCACGAGATCCGTGGCAACCCGGCCGGCCTGCTCGCTCGCCTGCTGCGCCGGATCGACGTGCTCAAGCACGAGGCCGTGGCCCCGGCTCAACTGCGCGAGTGGGCGGTTGCGCGCGAACGCGCCGCTGACGGTGCCGCCGAGCGCGAGCGCGCCGAGCGGGAGATTGAGTTCGCCGACCTGTACGCCCGCCACGACAGGATCCTGCGGGAGTCCGGCAGCCTGGATGGCGGCGACCTGATTCTGGAGCTGACCAAACTTCTCGAATCGCGCGCCGACGTCCGCGCCGAGGTCGGCGACCGCTTCGCGGCGGTACTGGTCGACGAGCTCGAGGACGCCGGTGTCGCTCACCGGCGCTTGATCGAGGCGGTCGCGCCTCACACCAACATCACGGCGGCCTGCGACCCGAACCAGGCGACCCGACGCTTCCGCAGCGCCGGCGTCGCAGCCTGCGAGGCGTTCGCCGCGGCGCACCCCGACCTCGAGCGGATCGACCTCGAGGGGCCACTGCGCCTGCCCGGCGTCAACCGTTTCTGGCGCTGCGAGAACGATCGTGCTCAGGCTCAGGCCGTCGCCCGCGAGGTCGAGCACCTGCTGGCGTCCGGCGAGGTCCGCGCCGAGCGGATCTGCGTGATTGCCGGCTCGGGCTGGCGTGAGGGCAGGCTGATCGCCGCCGCGTTCGAGGAGCGCAGCGTGCCGTTTCGCTTCGCGGGAGATGCCGCCTTCTTCCAGCGGCCGGAGGTCCGTGACGCGCTCGCCTGGTTGAGAATGCTCGCCGACCCGACCGACGCGGCGGCGGTTGTCCGGGCGCTGACACGCCCACCGGTCGATCTGCGCTCGGTCGACCTCGCGAAGGTCACGACCATCGCCCGGCGCCGCAAGCTCGACATGGTTTCGGCGCTCGAGGCGGCGCTCGAGAGCCCGCAGCTGCCGCCGGAGGCGCGCGACCGGATCCAGGCCTTCCTGCGCCTGCATCGGGCGGCCGCCAACGCCCTCGAGCAGATGCGCGCCGACGTGTTCGTGCGCCGGCTCGTCGAGCGTGTGGGCCTGCGCCGCCACCAGCTCTTCGCGGCCAGCCCCGAGACCGCGGAGCGCCTGGTCAACCTCTCGCACCTCGCCGAGCTGGCAGCCGACTGGTCGCGCCGCGAGCCGCGTGGCTCGGTCCGTGATTTCGTTCGCCACCTCACCGCCGTCGCCGACGCCGGCGAACTCGGCGCGGACGACACCGACCGCCCGGTCGCCGGCGCCGTTCTCGTCGCCGAGCCTGAGCAGGTCAAGGGGCTCGAGTTCGACCACGTCTATCTGCTCGGGCTGCGCAGCGGAGCGATCGACGCACGCTCGTGGGAGGACGGCTGGATCCCCGATGAGCTGATTGCCGAGGACCTCCCGCAGCCAGGCGACGAGCTCAGCGCCGAGAGCCGGCTGATGCTTGCCCATGTCGCGATCACCAGGGCGCGCGAGGCTCTGGTCATGTCGTGGCCCGAGCGGCCCGGGTCGGGGACTTCGGCTCCCTCGCGCATCTATCGCGGTGCGCTCGAGGCTCACGGTGGGGAGGAGGAGTTCCACGAGGAGGAGCTGTTCGGCCCGGCCGAGGGCCTGCACTCGACTTATCGGATGCTGCGCGACGAGGCGCTGGAGTCCTCGTGGCTGGCGGGCTCGGCGTTGTCGGAGATGCGTCTCGACACGGCCGACGACGTCAACAATGCCGTCGCGCGCTACCTCGAGCTGATCAAGCTCGCCGCGCTGATTCAGTCGCCGGGCTCGGAGTCCGCCGGTGAAACGATCGCCGCGGTCAACGAGCTGCTCGGCCGCGTCGCCTCACCGGAGCAGCGGATGGCGCTCGAGGCCTCGGCGCTCGATCGCTACCTGCTCGGGGAGGAGCGCGAGCGCAGCGCGCGCCGGGCGCAGGTGGCCGCGCGGCGCGAACCCTCGCTCGAGCAGTTTCTGCCGCGGCGCAAGGGGCACGAGGGCCTCGGCCTCTCCGCTTCGGACATCGACCTCTATAGGACCTGCCCGCTCAAGTACAAGTTCGCGCGCGTCTTCGCGATCCCGCAGGAGCCGACGATCAACCAGCGCTTCGGGATCCTCATCCACAATGTCCTCGAGCGCTTCCACGCCGAGGAGATTCGCGTCGCTGGCGGCCACGACGCGCCGCTCGCTGGTCATCCAGGCCAGCTCGACCGACTGCTCGCGCTGTTCGAGGCGGGTTGGCGTCGCCAGGGCTTTGGCTCCTCTGACGATGAGCTGCAGTACCGCGACCGCGCTGTTGCCGCGCTCGCCCGCTACCAGGAGCGACACGAGCGCTCGAACTCGCGCCCGGTTTGGCTCGAACGGAACTTCGCCTTCACGATCGGCCCGCACCAGCTGCGCGGACGCGTCGACCGTGTCGACCGCCTTCCCGACGGCGGCTACGAGCTCATCGACTACAAGACCGGCGACCCGGGCTCGGGCCCGAAGCTGAGCGGCGACGTGCAGCTCGCCGTCTACCGCATGGCCGCGCGCGAGGCCTGGCGAATCGAGGCCGACAGCGGCGCGTACTGGTACGTGCTCGCCGACAAGCGCGTCTCGATCGAGGCCGAGCCCGACGACGCCGAGCGCGTCGAACGCACCGTGCTCGAGGTGGCGGCCGGCATCTCAGACCAGGACTTCGAGCCGCGCCCGTCGCACGAGATCTGCTCGTGGTGCGACTACAGGCTCATTTGCCCGGCCTCCGAGGCGTAAGCCGAGGCGCGGCGCCGTTGAGCCGCCTAATCCGAGGCGAAGTCAGTCGTCCGTGCGCTGGCGCAAGAAGCGCTGAAAGTCGCGTGCGATCGTGTCGCCCGAGGGCACGTCCTCGGCGTCGAGGTCGTCTTCGTCTGGCTGCTCGGATTCGAGCCGGCGCACGAGGTCCTCGATCTCCGGGTTCGACGCGACGGCGCGGTCGACCTGGGTCTCGAAGCGGCTCATGGCCTCCTCGAGCTCAGACGCTTCGATCGCGATCCCGGTGAAGCCCTCGAGCCGTCGCAGCAGTGCAAGCGCGGCCTTCGGGTTCGGCACCGCGGCCACGTAGTGGGGGACCGCGGCCCAGAGGCTCGCCGACGTCAGCCCGCGCTGGCGACAGGCGTCGTGGATGATCCCGACGATTCCGGTTGGTCCCTCGTAGCTCGACCGTGACAGCGAGAGTCTGTCGACGAGGTCCGGGTCGGATGCGAGCCCGGTGATCGGCACCGGTGCCGTATGCGGGACGTCAGCGAGCAAGGCTCCCAGCGTCACCACCATCTCGACATTGAAGCGGTCGGCGGCCTGAAGTACCGCATCGGCAAACGTGCGCCAGCGCAGGTTTGGCTCGATTCCGCTGACGATGACGATGTCACGCTCCGCGTTGGGAGCCACCGCGGCAAGGATGTCGTTCGCGGGCCAGTCGACCTCGCGCGTCAGACCCTCGGCCATCCGGATCGTGGGACGGGTGACCTGAAAGTCATAGAAGTCCTCGGGGTCGATCTCGGCGACCTGCTCGGCGTCGAGCGAGGCGGCGACCGCCTCGAGCGCGGTTGTGGCGGCACTGGCAGCGTCGTTCCAACCGGCAAATGCGGCGACCAGAACCGGCGAGCGAAGCTCGGGCGGATCGGTCGTCCACTTGAGGGCTTCCACCCGATCGAGCCTAGCGAGCCGGGGGTTGCGTCCGCGCCGGTCAGCAAGATCGAAGCCATGGAGGCCGCGGTAGCAAAGATCCACCCGGAGGTCGCAGAGCTGCGACCCGGTCAACGCTTCGAGGGACGCTATGCGTGTCTACAGAAGGAGCGACTGACGGCCCGCAACGGCGGGTCCTACCTCTCCCTGCGATTGCGCGATCGCAGTGGCACCGTCGCCGCGCGAGTCTTTCGCGATGCGGACCGGATCGGGCTGCGGTTTGAGGCCGGCGACGCGATCAGCGTCCGGGGCAAGGCCGAGCGTTTTCGTGGCGAGATCGTGGTCGAGGTCGACGACGTCCGTCGTCTCGAGCCGGGCAGCTACGAGCCGGAGGAGTTCCTGCCCGCCGCCTACCGATCGGTCGAGGAGCTCGACGGATTCCTCGAACATCTCGTTCGCGAGATCCATGATGCGCCCCTGCGCGAAGCGGTGACCGGGATTGTCTTCGGCGGCCCCGTCGCCGCGGACTTTCGGCGCGCCCCGTGCACCCGGTCGGCCCACCATGCCTACCTCGGGGGCCTGCTCGAGCACACGGTCGCCGTCGCAACGTTGGTGCTCGAGACCTGCACGCTGCACCCGCGCCTCGACTCCGATCTGCTGATGGCGGCGGCGGTCGTCCACGACGTCGGCCGCGCCCGCGAGTACACATACGGCGCTGAGTTCGGCCTCACCGAGGAGGGCCGGATGCTCGGCCACCTCACCATCGGCGCCGAGATCGTTGGAGCTGCGGCAGCTGGCCTGGCGACCGAGCGGCGCTTGGCGCTGATCAACTGCGTGCTCTCCCATCATGGACCGGACGCCGGCCCCGGACGTCAGGGCGCGCGCGGCTTTGCGACGCCCGAGGCGCTCGCGCTCTACCGGATCAACGCCCTCGACGCCTCGATTAAGGGTGCGCTCGAGAGCGGCCTGCGGGCTTGAGCGCTCTTCGCACCAGCTGCGCCGCGACGACCAACAGCAGCAGCGCGAAGGCCACCTCGAGCGTCCGCTCGTCGACCGCGTTGGCGAGCAGAACTCCGCCGAGAACGCCAAGCGGCGAGAGCGCGCCGATCAGCAGGCCGTCGCGGATGCGCACGTTCCCGAAGTGGTTCTGGCGCCATGCACCGAACAGGCCGACGGGGATGATCGCAAGCAGCGATGTCGCCTCGGCGCGTAGCTGCGGCTCGTCGAGAAAGATCGCGAGCGCCGGTACGAAGAGGATGCCGCCCCCGACGCCGAGGACACCGCCCACCGCGCCACCGGCGAATCCGAGCAGTGCAGCGAGCACGAACTCCATCAGCCCGCCAGGAACTCGATCGCGACGATGATGAGGAGCCCGGCGAACAGCAGCGAGATCGTTCGCTCGGAGATTCGCTGCTGAAGCGCGGTGCCGGCGATCACGCCCCCGACCGCCGGGACACCGATGAGGATCCCCTCGGCCACGTCCACATTGCCGAACGCGCCCTGGCCGATGGTCGCCAGGAGGGCGATGACGACGATCGCCGCGAGGCTCGTTCCGGTCGCCTCGCGCTCGCCATAACCGAGCCAGAGGATCAGCAGCGGGACGATCACGCTGCCGCCGCCGACCCCGAAGCTGCCGCTGAAAGCGCCCGCCGCGGTACCGATCGCGGCCAGCTTGAGGAATCGGCCGCTAGCCATCCGCCGCGATACTAGGCCGCGTTCGTGACCGCTGATCCCCTCGACGACCTTCGCTCAGACCCGGCCGCCGCTGCGCTGCTGCTCGACGTCGACGGGACGCTTGCGCCGATCGTCGCCGACCACGACGCTGCTCAGGTGCCGCCCGAGACCGCGGCGGTGCTCGTCGACCTCTCCGGGCGATACCGGCTCGTCGCCTGCATCAGCGGCAGGCATGCGCTCGACGCGAGACGGATTGTGGGACTCGATCAGCTCGTTTACGCGGGCAACCATGGCTTCGAGCTGCTGATGCCCGGCGAGACCGAACCCGCGCTCGATCCGCGCGTCGGCGCGGCGGCCGGGTTAGCCGAGGAGTTCACGTCGTACCTCGATCGCGACGCGCTGGCCCAAGCCGGCATTCGCTTGGAGGACAAGGGTCCGATCCACGCGATCCATTGGCGCGGCGCGCCGGACGTCGCCGCGGCTGAGGCATGGGCGGAGCGGATCGCCGCGGACGCCGAAGCCGCGAGTCTGGACGTCCGCCGAGGACGGCTGGTTCTCGAGCTGCGCCCCAGGGTCCCGGTCGACAAGGGAGCGGCGGTGCGCCGCCTTGTCGAGAGCGCCGGCGCCTCGTCAGCCCTGTACGCCGGGGACGACCGCACGGACCTCGACGCCTTCGCCGCCCTGCGCGACCTCACCGCGACTGGGGCGCTCGACACATCGGTGTGCGTCGGCGTCGCTTCCGACGAGGGCCCGGCTGAGATTCAGCGGGAGGCCGACGTCGTCGTCGGATCTCCGGCCGAGTTCCTCGACCTCTTGCGGGCGCTCTGATGCAGTTCAACGACCTGCTTCGAATCGCAGTTCTGCTTGTCGCCGGCGTGGCGACGGCGCTGGCGGTCGTCGCCGTCGTCATCGCGAACCGCGAGGTCGACGAGACTGCCCTCACCGTCGCCATCGTCTGGTGGGCGATCGCCGCCGCCATCGGTGTCTGGCTTGGACGCCCCGGGCAAACGGCGGACGCGATGGGCCGGGTGCTCGCCGGAGCGCGGACGGCGACCAGCCTGCCGGCGGAGAGCCCGGGCCGGATCGCCTTTATGCGGCTCTGGCCGATCGCGGCGTTCGCGATCGGCGTGGGCGTCGCCGGCTGGTTCTGGCCTCAGGTCGCCGCGATCGGGGCTGGGTACGCCATCGCGACCGCGCTCGCGTGGCGTGGACGCCAGGCCGCCGTCGAGGCGATCGAGGAGCGCGACGGGGTCCGGTTCTACGTCGAGCCGTCGCACGCCTTCGAGCCCGTCAAGCTGATCCGAACCCCCGGGCTCTATCGCGACCGCGCTCCCACGCCGAAGCCGCCCGCTCCACCGGCGGAGGCCGGCTGACCCGCCGTTGAACGCGAGCCAGCCGCCAACGGCGGCGGACGTGGCCGCGACGCCCGCGAGGACGAGTCCCGCGCGCGGCCCCGCAAGCTCGGCGAGCCAGCCGGCGATGGGCCCGCCAATTGGGGTGGATCCGAGGAAGACCACTGAGTACAGCGCCATGACCCGGCCGCGCATCGCCGGCGCCGCGGCGAGCTGCAGGGTGGAGTTGACGCCCGCGGCGAAGGTGACGCTCGCAAAGCCCAGCGGCGCGAGCGCGAGCATCTCGAGCTCGATGGTCGGCGCAGCAGCAGCAACGAAGGCGCTGACGCCGAAGGCCAGAGCCGAACCGACCAGCAGGCGCTCACCCACCCGGCCGCGCGCCCCGGTGACCAGCGCGCCGCAGATCGACCCGACCGCCATCGCGATTGCGAGCAGCGTGTAGGCAGCGACCCCGCCGTCGAAGGTGAAGCGGCCGAGAAGTGGCAGGAGCACCTGGAAGTTGAAGGCCAGGCTGCCGATGACGACCATCATGAGTAGCGGGATCAGCAGCTCGCGCTCGCCACGAACGTAGGCGAGGGCCGCGCGTACCCCCTCGCTGCCACGCTCGGGCGCGGTCGGCTCGCTCAGCCGCGCGCGGTTCATCCCGCGCAGGGCGACGATCATTACCGCGAAGGTCGCGGCATTCAGCAGGAAGCACGGCGCGATCCCGACGGTCGCGATGAGGATGCCGGCGCCTGCGGGTCCGACGATGCGCGCCGAGTGGATGAGCACGCTGTTGAGTCCGACCGCGTTGACGACCCGGTCGGCTCCCACCATCTCGATCACGAAGCTCTGGCGTGTGGGGTTGTCGACGGCGTTGACGGCGCCGCGGACGAAGACGAGCGCAAAGACCATCCACGGCTCCACCACGCCTGTGGCGGTGACCGCCGCCAGGATCAGGGCCGGGGCCGCCATCATGGTCTGGGTGACGATCAGCAGGCGCCGCTTCGAGAAGCGGTCCGCGATGACTCCGCCCCAGGCGCCGAAGACGAGGATCGGGAGGAACTGAAGTGCAGAGGTGACGCCGACCGCGACGCCCGATCCCGTCAGCGTCAGGATCAGCCACATCTCCGCGACCATCTGCATCCAGTTGCCGCTGAGCGAGACGATCTGCCCGGCGAAATAGCGCCGGTAGTTGGGGATCTCGAGCGAGCCGAAGGAGCGGCGCAGCGCGGCGCTCAAGAGCGATCGCGGAGCCCGGAGGGCGAAGCGGAGCCGCGCCGCTGTTGAGGCGCCTGATCCTCATGTTCGAGCAGGTGCTCGAGGACCTCGGCGGCGTGCTCGAGGGCAGCCAGGTCCTCGGCAGGAAGATCCCGGATGCGGCTTGCGAGGTAAGCGTTCTTGCGAGTACGCAGCCGCTTCATCAGCGCCTTGCCCTCGTCGGTGGTGGCGACGATGCACGCGCGGCCGTCGGAGGGATCGGACGTGCGCGTGACGAGCCCAAGCTCCTCGAGCCGAGCCACGGTCCGAGTCGCGGTGGGGCGCTTGACCCGCTCACGCTCGGCGAGCTCGCTCGGCGTCAGCGGTCCGTGGAGATCGATGCTGGCGAGCGAGGCCGTAAGCGTCGGGCTGAGCTCGCCGGTGCCCTCAGCACCAAGTGCGTCCTGTCGAAGCCGGCGGGAGGTCCGCACAATCGCGAGGCGCAGTCGCGCTGCGAGCTGTGCCGTGTCTACCCGGGAATTAGTTACCACAGGTAATTAGTTTAACGAACTAGTTGCGGGAGATCAACTCTTGCGGCCTCGGAGCTTGAGCATCTGCGCCCAGCTACGGGTGTTCGCGACGTCCGCCTTGGTCAGCCAGCCGCGGCGCGCGGTGGCGAGGCTGTATTCGATGTTGGCCAGGGTCTCGACGCCGTGGGCGTCAGTGTTGATGCAGATCCGGACGCCGGCCTCGACGGCGAGGCGCGCATGGCTTTCGCTGAGGTCGCGGCGGCGGGGACTGCCGTTGATCTCGATAAAGGTCTTGTTCTGCGCGGCAGCCTCCGCGACCGCCTCGACGTCGATGTCGTAGGGCTCGCGCTTGCCGATCAGCCGCCCGGTGAGGTGTCCGATGCAGTCGACCTGGGGGTGCTCGATCGCGGTGATGACCCGCTCGGTCATCTTCTTCGCCGGGATCCGAAACGACGTGTGGACGCTGGCGACGACCCAGTCGAGTCGCTCCAGCAGCTCGTCGTCGTAGTCGAGTGAGCCGTCGGTCCCGATGTTCACCTCCGAACCGACCAGCAGCTTGAACCGGCCCTTGTTCGCTGCGTTCCAGGCCGCGACCTCGTCGATCCGCGCCTCGAGCATCTCCGGCGTCACGTGGTTGCCGAATCCATGGCTGGCCGAGTGGTCGGTGATCGCGAGAAATGCGTAGCCACGCGCCTTCGCCGCATCAGCCATCTCCTCGAGGCTGTTGCGCCCGTCCGAGAGCGTCGTGTGGCAGTGCAGGTCGCCGCGGATGTCGCCGAGTTCGACCAGGTCCGGCAGCTCACCATCTGCGGCCGCTGCAATTTCGCCGTTGCCCTCGCGCAGCTCGGGCTCGATGTATGCAAGGCCGAGGCGTTTGTAGACCTCCGCCTCCGTCGCGTACTTGGCGACGTCGCCGGACTCGGTTTCGAGGATGCCGTGCTCGGAGACCGAGAGACCCTGCTTGACCGCGCGTTCGCGTAGATCGATGTTGTGCTGGGCCGAGCCGGTGAAGTGCTGGAGCAGGTTGCCGTAGGCGTCGGGGGCGACGATTCGCAGGTCGACTGAGACGCCGTTGTGCGTAACGATCTTCGTTCCCGCAGCACCGGCCGATCCGTGGGCAGCGACCAGCTCGTGCTCGGTCAGCGCCTCGGCGAGAGCCTTCGGGTCGGTCGCGGTTGCGATCAGGTCGATGTCCTTGCAGGTCTCGGCGCGGCGGCGTGCCGAACCGGCCACCTCGACCGCGTCGCAGGCCGGGTGCTCGCGAAGAGCAGCGGCGAGCTCCTCGGCGATCGGGAGGACATCGGAGAGCAGCAGCCGCTCCTTCGGACCCTCGGCGCCAAGCTTGGCGAGCGACGCCAGGACGTTCTCCTCGGCCTTCGGCCCGAGTCCCTTGACCGCGCGGATCCGCTGCTCCTCGGCGGCCTCGCGGAGCTCGTCGAGGCTCGTGATGTTCAGCTCGTCGTAGAGCTTGCGAACCGTCTTCGCCCCGAGGCCGGGGATACGCGTCACCTCGATCAGCGAGGCCGGGAACTTCGCCTTCAGCTTCGCCGACGCAGGGATCTCCCCGGTCTCGGTGAGCGCGACGATCTTCTCCTGCAGCGTGTCGCCGATCCCGGGAAGGTCCTTGGCCTTACCGGCGACCGCGAGCTCGGCAACCGAAACCGGGCTCTGGCGGATCACCCGCGCCGCCTCCTTGTAGGCGATGACGCGGAAGCGGTTCGCGCCATCCAGCTCGTAGAGCACGCCGAGCTCGATCAGCGCATCGGCAATCTCGGAGTTTCGGGGTGCCTTCGCCATCGGTTGGACTGTAGTTGCCGTCTAGATTCCTGCGGATGCAAGCGAGTGCGCCCGTCTGGCTCGTTCTACCGACGTACAACGAGGCGGAGAACCTCGCCGTGATCGCCGCCGCCGCGCTCGAGCAGCTGCCGGCCCAGCGGCGCCTGCTGATCGTCGACGACGCATCCCCCGACGGCACCGGTGAGATCGCCGACCGGCTCGCCAGCGAGCGCGACGACGTCGAGGTCCTCCATCGCGCCACCAAGGAGGGTCTGGGCCCCGCATACACGGCGGGTTATGAGCGCGCGCTCGCAGGTGGGGCGCAGCTGGTCGCGCAGATGGATGCGGATTTCTCGCACGATCCGGCCGACCTGCCGCGGTTGCTTGCGGCCGCGGAGCACGCAGATGTCGTGCTTGGCTCGCGCTACGTCGACGGCGGGGGAGTCACCGATTGGGGCCCGCTTCGAAGGCTGATCAGCCGCGGCGGCAGCGCGTATGCGCGCACCGTGCTCGGGATCGAGGTTCGGGACCTGACCGGTGGCTTCAAGGTCTTTCGCCGCGGCGTGCTGGAAACGATCCATCCCGAGACCGTCGCCTCGCACGGCTACGCGTTTCAGGTCGAGACGACCTACCGGGCGATCAGGGCGGGGTTCAGCGTCGTCGAGATCCCGATCGTGTTTCGCGACCGCCGAGTCGGTCAATCGAAGATGACCGGATCGATCGTGCTCGAGGCCGCGCGGCGTGTCCCGGAGATGAGGCTCCGGTCGAGGCAATAGTGTGCCCGACTAGGCAGGGTGCCGACTGGTACTACACTTTCTGAAGTACCGCATCAGATCAAGCAGACGAGGGTTAGGAGACTCACAGTGACCGGCAAGCTTCCAGACGTGACCGACGCAAGCTTTCAGGCGGATGTGCTTGAGGCAGACGGGCCCGTACTGGTCGATTTCTGGGCACCGTGGTGCGGCCCGTGCCGCGTCGTTCACCCGATCCTCGAGGAGATCGCGGCCGAGCGTGACGGTGAGCTGACGATCCTCAGCCTCAACGTCGACGACAACCAGCAGACGGCCGGACGCTACGAGGTCCTCTCGATTCCGACCATGATCCTTTTCCGCGATGGCGCCGAGGCCAAGCGGGTCGTCGGGGCGCTGCCCAAGCGCCGCCTCGAGGCCGAGCTAGAGCCGGCACTGGTCTGATCGTGCGACGTCTGGCAGGACTCATCGGCGTTGCCGTCCTCGTCCTCGCGCTGGGAGTCGCGGTCACATCCGCGACCGACAAGCGCGCCTCGAAGACCGTTTCGGTCGACGACGATTTCTTCAGCCCCTCGAACCTCAACGTGTCCAAGGGGACGAAGGTCAAGTTCAAGTGGGTCGGCAACGACTCCCATAACGTCGTCAAGAAGAGCGGCCCCGGTGGCGACTTCTCCTCGCCGATCACCGACGAGCGCGGCGTCAACCTCACGCACAAGTTCTCGAAGTCGGGTACCTACAAGATCATCTGCACGATCCACGAGAGCATGAAGATGAAGGTCAACGTCAACTAAGACGTTCGGTCCCGATCCGCAGCTCGCGTCCCTCGATCGACGCGACCTCACCGCCGCCATCGCCGTACGTAACTGAGGTCGCCAGCGTCTCACCGGCGATGTAGCTCTCGTGTGCGCGGGCGGCATCGATTAGCTCCCTCATCGCCGCCGAGCGTCAGCTCGATGCGGTCCGAGACGTCGAGCCCGGACTGCTTGCGGGCGTTCTGGATCGCGTGGACGATCTCGCGGGCCAGGCCTTCGAGGCGCAGCTCGTCGTCTAGCTCGATCTCGAGCGCGACTGCGCGGCCGGCCTCGTGCTCGACCTCGTAGCCGGGAAGCGGCTGCATCACCAGCGTCAGGTCGTCGGGCTCGAGCGTGTGGTCGGCGCCTTCGAGGTTGATCCCGACCCGCCGCTCCCCGCGGATCGCCTCGGCGACGTGGTTCGGGGTCGAGCGCCTCCACCGCGGCGGCAACCTGGGGCATGGCCTTGCCGAAACGTGGTCCAAGGGTCCGGTAGTTGGGCTTGACCTCGTAGGTGACGAGCTCGCCCTCTTCGGAGACGAACTCGATCTCCTTCACGTTGAGCTCGGTCCGGACCAGCTCGGCGAGGCGCTCGATCTCGGCTCGCTCGATCTCGGTCGCGACGATCACCGCGCGGCGCAGCGGCTGGCGGTTCTTGATCTTCGCGTCAGCGCGGGCCGCACGGCCGAGCTCGATGGCTCGCAGCGCAGCCTCGACGCCCGCCTCGAGCTCGCCATCTGCGAACGCCGGATCCGGCTCGGGGAAGTCGGTGAGGTGGACCGAGTCGCCGCCACCGCTGAGGTTGTCGTGGATCTCGTCGGCGAGGAAGGGGATGAACGGGGCCATCAGCTTCGCCAGGGTGACCAGGCAATGGCGCAGGGTCGCGAACGCAGCCGGGTCGCCGTCCCAGAAGCGCCGGCGATTGAGTCGCACGTACCAGTTCGAGAGCTCGTCCACGAACCGGTCGCGATCTCGCGGCCCGGCCGTGGTGCAATCGAAGTCGTCCATCCGCTCGATGACCGTCGCGGTCAGCCCCTGAAGGCGCGACAACGCCCACCGATCGAGGTCCGACAGTCGACTCGGGCGCCGGCAGCGTTTCGATCTCCGCCGTCGCGATTTCATCCGCATTCGCGTAGAGGACGAAGAACGAGTACGTGTTCCAGAGCGTCAGCAGTACCTGCCGCAGCGCCTCGCCGATCGTCTCGACGGAGAAGCGATAGCCCGCCCAGGGCTGCTGGGTGCTGAGCAGGTACCAGCGAAACGCGTCGGCGCCCTGCGTGTCGAAGACCTGCCAGGGGTCGACCGCGTTGCCCCGGCTCTTCGACATCTTCTGGCCCTCGGGATCGGAGATCAGGCCCAAGCAGACGCAGTTGCGGTAGCTCGACTCGATCGAACAGCAGCGACGACTCGGCCAGCAGCGAGTAGAACCAGCCTCGGGTCTGATCCTGCCCCTCGCAGATGTAATCGGCCGGAAAGCGCTCCTTGAACTCCGTCCTCGTTCTCGAAGGGGTAGTGAAACTGCGCGTAGGGCATCGCGCCCGAGTCGAACCAGGCGTCGATCACCTCCTCGACGCGCCGCATCTCGCCGCCGCACTTCTCGCACGGGACGACGACCTCGTCGATGAACGGGCGGTGGAGGTCGTCCGGGACCTCACCGGCGCGCTCGCGCAGCTCGGCGACCGACCCGGCACAGAAGCTGCCGTCGCAGTTGGCCGCCGTGCACTCCCACACGGGAAGCGGTGTCCCCCAGTATCGCTCACGCGAGAGCGCCCAGTCGACGTTGCCCTCGAGCCATTTGCCGAAGCGCCCGTGCTTGACGTGGTCGGGCCGCCAGCCGATCTTCTCGTTCTCGGCAAGCATCGGCGTCGCGGACGTCGGTGGTGCGGATGTACCAGCTCGACTTCGCGTAGTAGAGGAGCGGAGTACCGCAACGCCAGCAGTGCGGGTAGGCGTGCTCGTAGTCCTCGACGCGGAACAGGCGTCCCTTCGCCCGCAGCGCCTCGACGATCTCGGGGTTGTGCTCGAAAACCATCTTCCCCTGGAAGTCGGGCACGCGCTCGTCGTAGGTGCCGTCGGGGAGAACCGGATTCTGCAGCGTCATCCCGTACTTCTCGCCGAGGCGGAAGTCGTCCTCGCCGAACGCGAGCGCGGTGTGTACGAGGCCGGTGCCGTCCTCGGTGGTGACGAAGTCGCCGAGCAGCACGGAGTGGCCGAGCGGCCCGAAATCCTCGCCGCGGATGTAGTCGAAAGGCGCCTCGTAGCGGATCCCTTCGAGAGCTTCCCCGGGTAGGTGCGCAAGGACCTCCGCCTCCTCGCCGAGGACGCGCTCGACCAGCGGCCGCGCGACGATGAAGACCTCGTCGTCGAGCCGCGCGCGGACATACTCGATGCCTGGGCCAGCGGCGACCGCCGCATGGGAGATCAGCGTCCAGGGCGTTGTCGTCCAGACCAACAGGTTGTCGCCCTGCTCGAGCGGCGACTCGGGGATCAGGTCGGTCGGCGGGACCTCGGTGATCGGCAGCTTCACGAAGGCGGAGGGGTCGACGACGTCGCGATAGCCCTGGGCGACCTCGTGCGAGGAGAGCGCGGTCCCGTCGCGCGGGCAGTAGGGGACGACCTTGTGGGCGTTGTAGAGGCGCCCTTGGTCGGAGATCTGGCGCAGCGCCCACCAGACCGACTCGATGTACTCGTTGTCGAGCGTCACGTAGGCGTCGTCGCGGTCAACCCAGAAGCCGACTCGCTCGGTCATCCGGTTCCATTCCGAGACGTATCGGAAGACTGACTCGCGACAGCGCGCGTTGAACTCGGCGATCCCGAACTCCTCGATCTCCGCTCTTCGAGGAGATCCCCAGCTCCTTTTCGACCTCGAGTTCGACCGGAAGGCCGTGGCAGTCCCAACCCGCCTTGCGCGGTACGTAGTAGCCGCGCATCGCCCGGTAGCGCGGGTAGACGTCCTTGAACACCCGCGCGAGGACGTGGTGAGCGCCCGGCTTGCCGTTGGCCGTGGGAGGCCCTTCGTAGAAGCTCCAGACTCGGCGCGCCCGCGTCTCGGCGCTGGGCGAGCTGGCGGGCGAATACGTCGTCTTGCGTCCAGCGTTCGAGAACCCCGAGCTCGAGATCGGGAAACGACTGCTTCGGATCGACCGGTCGAAAAGCGCTCATCCGCGAGCTTGGTTTACCAGGCGATGAGAATGTCCTCTGGGTCCGCGGGGTTCACGTACACCGGCAGGACCAGCCCGGGCTCCATTAGCGGGGCGGCGAAGTTGGACACGATCACCTTGCGTTCGATCCGCCGCAGGGGCATCCCGGGCGCCTCGACGTCGAGGATCATCTTCAGCAGCGGCTGCTCGTTGATCTGGACATTGCCGCCGGCCGAGACCAGGGTGCCCTTGCCCTTGATGCCGGTCTTCCACAGCCACTGGTCGTGCGCGCCCTGCTTGTTCTGCTTGATCGCGTAAAGGACTAGACCGACGACCACCGCCACCCAGATGGCACCGATCAGGAGAAACGTCGCCGCGGCGGAACCGCCGATCACGACCCCGAGGATCATGAATGCGATGCCGCCAAGGCCGAAGAAGGCGAACAGGCCGTAGCCGGTGCGGTTGACCTGCATCAGCTACTCCTTCGACTCCTCATCGATGCGCCTCGCGACGGTTGCGGCCCCGTCCCAGAGCGCGGTGAGGCCGTCGGCGTCGGGTTCGTCGGACTCGACCGTGCAGAACAGCGACCCGTAGGCGAGCTCGAACGAGAAATCCCCGGGCGAGCTGTCGGCGAGCCAGTCGACGAGGGTCGGCGAGAACAGTTGACGCAGCCAGTTGTCGTCCTGGTACGGGCTCACCTTGACCTCAAAGCGGTCGTTGAGGCGGATGCTCTCGGTCCACAGTCGCGTGCTGCGGATCTCGAAGCCGTAATGGGTGTCGGACACGTTGCGGCCCTTACGGTCGCACGAAAGCCGCGGGACGAACTGCCGCGACACGGGGATCCGCGCGAAGACGGCGTTGTAGTCGAAGCGGCCGTAGCCGAACGGCCCGATGACGCCGTCGATGGCGTCGGTGAGCTCGCCGGTGTAGGCCGGGGAGATGGTCGACCCGTGCGTCAGTAGTGGCGTCAGCGGGCCGGGGGAGAAGGACCCGTTCTCCTTGAGTGCTCGCGAGGCGGCAAGAGCTTCGTAGCTACCGGCGAGATCCCCCACCGGCCATATCTAAACCGGTAGGGGACCTGAATGCGAGGCGGAGCGAAGCGAAGCCGAGCCGCGCCGCCGTTGAGGGGCCTTGTTTTAGAACCAGCGGCGAGTGCGGCGCTTGCGGCGCTGCACCGGGTGCCGGTGACGGGCCTGCCGTTCGCGCTCGGCGCGCTCTGCGTTGATGAACATCGCTGCGAGTGTCGGCTGCATTGGGGCACCTCCTCAGTGCTTCTCGTGATTCCGGGGCGTAACCCCCAAGCTCTGTTAGACAGTTATAGCAGAAAGTAACCGGTACAGCTAAAATGCTGGTTATGCCCACAGACCAGACTGCGCCGCTTCCACTCGAGTTGGTGCGAGCGTTCGTCAACACGCTCGATGTCGAGGACGACCTAGATGCGCTGGCTGACCGTTCCGAGGCACACAGGTGGCTGGCGGCTCACGGGCTCGACGGCGGGGAGAGCGTGGTCGATGAAGAGGATCGCGAGCGTCTGGTGGCGGTGCGCGAGGCCCTGCGCCTGATGCTTGATGCGAACAACACCGGCGAGCCCCCGCCGGCCGGCGCCCTCGGCGTGCTCAACGAGCAGTCGGCCGAGGCCGCGGTGGCGCTGCGCTTCGACACAGACGGCGCCGCCCTGGTGACCAGCTGCGGCGGGGTCGACTCGGCAATCGCGCGCCTGCTGTCGATCGTCCACGACTCGATGAACGACGGGACCTGGCGACGGCTGAAGGCCTGTCCTGCCGACGACTGCCGGTGGGCCTTCTACGACCACTCCCGCAACCGCTCCGGGACCTGGTGTGAGATCGGCAAGTGCGGCAACCGCGCCAAGGCGCGCCGCTTTCGCGAGCGCCACCGGCCCGACCAGGCCTAACTGGTCACCGGACGATCAGCAACTCGTCCGGCTTTGTGGGGTCCACGTAGGCGGGCATCACGAGCCCGGGCTTCATCCGCCGCGCGGCGAAGTTCCCGACGATCATCGAGCGCGTCACGCGGCGCGGTTGGGGTGGCGTCGGCGAGTCCTCTGGCGGATGCGAGCTCGCGAAACACCGCCGATCATTATCGCGCCCGATAGCCTGGGAATGGACGAAAAGCGACGATGGAGGCGCAGTTGAGCGAGCAGCTTTGGGGCGGGGAGACCGCGAAGGCGGTCGAGAACTTTCCGGTGTCGGGGCGCCCGATTCCGGCCCCCGTTGTCCACTGGCTCGGAAGGCTGAAGGCGGCTGCGGCTCGCGTCAACGCCGAGCTGGGTGAGCTCGACGGCGAGTTGGCCGAGCGGATCGGCAAGGCCGGCGATGCGATCGGCGCCGGCGATCACGACGATCAGTTCCCGGTCGACGTCTTTCAGACCGGCTCGGGCACCTCGTCGAACATGAATGCCAACGAGGTGATCGCGAATCTTGCCGGCGAGGGCGTTCATCCGAATGACCACGTCAACCGCGGCCAATCGTCGAATGACGTCTTTCCATCGGCCGTCCACCTCGCCGCTCTCGGCGAGGTCAACGACGACCTGCTGCCGGCGATCGACGGCCTCGAGGAGGCACTGACCGCGAAGGCCGAGGAGTTCGCCGACCACGTCAAGTCGGGCCGCACCCACCTGATGGACGCGGTTCCTGTCACGCTCGGCCAGGAGTTCGCCGGCTACGCCGCCCAGATTCGCCTCGGCGGCGCGCGTGTGCGGGACACCCTCGGGCGCGTCGGCCAGATCCCGCTCGGCGGCACCGCCGCCGGCACCGGGATCAACACGCACGCCGAGTTCGCAGCCGGCGTCCGGGCGAAGCTGACCGAAGCGACGGGGGTGGAGATCTCCGCTCCGGAGGACACCTTCGAGGGCAACGCCAGCCGTGATTCGCTGGTGGAGCTCTCCGGTGCCCTCAAGGTTCTCGCGGTCTCGCTGATCAAGATCAGCGGCGACCTCGCGCTGATGGGCTCCGGGCCGCGGGCCGGACTTGCGGAGATCCGCCTACCGGAGCTGCAGAAGGGCTCGTCGATCATGCCCGGGAAGGTCAACCCGGTGATCCCCGAGGTGACGATTCAGGTCGGTGATCAGGTGATCGGCAACGACGCCGCGATCGCGCTTGCCGGCACCCAGGGTCAGTTCGAGCTCAACGTCCGCGTGCCGCTGATCGCTCGCAACCTGCTCGATTCGATCAAGCTGCTCGCGGCCGCCTGTCGCCTGCTCAACGAAAAGTGCGTCAGCGGGATCGAGCCGAACGAGGAGATGCTCGAGCGCCACGCGGAGTCGAACGTGCAGACCGCGACCGGTCTCAACCCGCACATCGGCTACGACAAGACGACAGAGATCGTCAAGGAGGCGGTCGCGTCGGGCCGGACCGTGCGCGAGGTCGCGCGCGATGCCGGTGTCGACGAGGCCACCCTGGACCAGGTCCTCGATCAGAAGAAGCTGGCGCGTCCTCACGGCTGAGCAACACGAAGAGCCCGTGTCTGCGGTCGGTCCCGACGAGGTCGAGGCCGCTGCCTCACGGATCGCCGGTCACGTGCGCGAGACGCCCGTGCTCGTCCTCGAGCCGGACGCCCTCGACCTCGGCTACGAACTCACGCTCAAGCTCGAGCTGACTCAGCGAACGGGCTCGTTCAAGCTGCGCGGCGCTTTCAGCGCGATGCTCGCCTCAGACGTTCCGCCCGCTGGGGTTGTCGCGGCTTCGGGTGGCAACTTCGCCCTTGCCGTAGCGCGCGCCGCGGCCGACCTGGGCCATCCGGCCACGATCTTCGTTCCCGACAACTCGCCGCCCGCGAAGGTCGAGCGCCTGAAGCAAAGCCCGGCCGAGGTCGTCGTTGCTGGCGCCGTCTACGACGATGCGCTGGCCGCATGTCGCGAGCGCGCCGCCGGCTCGGGAGCGCTCGAGCTTCACGCGTTCGATCACCCGCTGATCGTGGCGGGCCAGGGCACCTGCGCGCGCGAACTCGACGGGCAGGCGCCGGGGTTGGACACCGTCCTGGTTGGCGTCGGAGGCGGGGGCCTGTGCGCCGGCGCCGCCGCTTGGTACGGCGATCGCGCCCGGGTAATCGCGGTCGAGCCCGAGACATCACAGGCGTACCGGCAGGCGCTCGAGGCGGGCGAGCCGGTCGAGGTTGAGGTGGGTGGAGTCGCCGCCGATTCGCTGGGCGCGCGCCGGACCGGAGCAGTTCCGTGGGCGACGATGCGCGCTCACGACGTCGAGTCGGTGCTGGTGAGCGACAAGGCGATCACTGAGACGCAGCGTCGGCTCTGGCTCCAGGCAAGGCTCGCGGCCGAGCCCGGCGCGACGGCTGCCCTTGCCGCACTGACGTCAGGCGCCTACAGGCCCCAGGCCGGTGAGCGAGTCGGCGTCGTCCTCTCGGGAGCGAACTTCGACCCGACCCTGCTCGCGTAACGCCACGGCCGCTGGCGAGACTCAAAAGGCAGATGAGAAATTCAGCGAAGGAGAATCGATGAGCGACACGTCTCAGACGCGATTTGCGACCTTCGGCGCGGGCTGCTTCTGGAAGCCCGAGATGCACTTCCGTGAGGTCGATGGCGTCGTCGATACGGCGGTCGGCTACGAGGGCGGCGAGATTGAGCACCCCACCTACGAGCAGGTCTGCAGTGGCGCTACGGGCCACGTCGAGGTGGTCCGCGTCGAGTACGACCCTGCGCAGGTCGACTACGAGGATCTGGTCCAGAAGTACTTCGAGATCCACGATCCGACCCAGCTCAATCGTCAGGGTCCGGACGTCGGCTCGCAGTACCGGTCAGTGATCTTCGCGGCCGACGAGGAGCAGGCCGAGGCCGCTCAGCGAGTGCTCGACGCCAATCGCGACCGCGTTCGCGGCGAGATCGTCACCGAGATCACGCCTGAAAAGCCGTTCTGGCGCGCGGAGGAGTACCACCAGTGCTACCTCTCCAAGCGCCGGACCGCCGGCGGGCTGCTGAGCCAGCTGCTCGGCCGCTAGGCGATGAGGCCGCCGGTACGAATCCTCGTGCCGGTGGTCGCTGCGGTGCTCACGCTGGCGGGCTGCGGCAGTGACGACGAGACCACGTCGATCGCCGCGGACGCCGCGGCGACGGACGTGACGTTCAGGCTCGATGCCGATGGGCCCGGTGGTGCGCCGGCGCAGGAGGCGACCCTCACCTGTCCCGGCGGCGACGAGGCCGCGTGCGCCGCGGTCGACGCGTTGCCGCCCGATCCGGCCGCGGAGACACCACCCGACCAGGCCTGCACCGAGGTCTACGGTGGACCCGACACGCTCACGGTGAACGGGACCCTTCGCGGCGAGGAGATTGCGGCGGCCTTCCAGCGTTCCAACGGCTGCGACATCGAGCGCTTCGACCGGTTTGCGGACGTGCTCGCGGTGCTCTTCCCGGAGTACAAGCCGGGTAGCGCGCTCTCGCCCTAGCGAGAGCGCGCCCCGAAGCCGAGTCAGCCGGCCCGCTTGGCCAGGATCTCGTCGAGACGCTCGTAGCTCTCGTCCATGCCGCCCTCCATGGCGCCCAGCATCCCGTCACGCTCCTCCGTGGTGTGGAAGAGGGACGTGACGACAATGCGGGTGCGGTCGCCGAGGTCTTCCAACTCCATCGTCTCGATGCAGACGTGGCCGGCCATCCCCTCCCACTCCCAGCTCTGCACGATCCGCTCCGGCGGCGTCACCTCGCGGTACGCGCCCTGGAAGGCGGTCTCGTTGCCGGTCGAGTCGACTGAGACGTAGCGCCAGCGCCCGCCGGTCTTCGGGTCCATGTAGTCGACCGTGGTGGTCGAGCTGCGGAACCCGAACCACTCGGGAATCAGCTCCGGATCGGTCACGACCGCGAAAACCTCGTCGCGGGGTGCGTCGAACTCGCGCTCGATTCGGATCTCGCGGTCGCTCGGCGTTGTGACGGTCGCCTTCTTCTGTGTGTCTGCACTCATGCTTTCTGCTCCTTCTTGCGTCGTTCGAGCAACTCCCCGAAACGGTCGAGCCGCTCGTCCAGCATCCGCCGGTAGACCCCGATGAACTCCTCGATGTCCTCGAGGCGACGCTCTCCGAGGCTGCAGTGCCGCGTCCGGCCGATCTTCTCGGTCATGACGAGGCCCGCATCCTCGAGCACGCGTACGTGCTTCTTCATCCCGGTCAGCGAGATGCCGAACGGCTCGGCCAGCTCGGTGATCGTGGCGCTGCCGCCGCCGAGCCGCTCGAGCACGCTGCGTCGAGTCGGGTCCGCGAGGGCGGAGAGCGTCCTGTCGATACTTGGGGCTGTGGGTAGATACTGAACCATCTTGTTCAGTATTACAGACCGAGCAACCAACCGGAACTAATCGGTTCTCAGACCAAGGGCGCTAACTCAGGCGCCGGTAGCGCTAGAGGTTGACTGCGACGTACTTGGTCTCGAGGTACTCGTGGATGCCCTCGTCGCCGCCCTCGCGGCCGGTCCCCGACTGCTTGACGCCGCCGAACGGGGCGCCCGCGTTGGAGACGAGTCCCTGGTTGAGGCCGATCATCCCGGTATCGAGCGCCTCGCTAACGCGCAGCGCACGCTTGAGGTCGTTTGTGTAGAGGTAGGCCACGAGCCCGTACTCGGTGTCGTTGGCCGCGGCGATCGCCTCCTCCTCGGTCGCAAACCCCTTGACCGGGGCGACCGGGCCGAAGATCTCCTCGCTGAGGACGCGCGCGTCGTCGGGGATGTCGCTCAGCACCGTCGGCTCGTAGAAGTAGCCGGCGCCGTCGGGTGCGCTTGCCACCGGTCAGGCACTTGGCGCCCTTCTCGACCGCGTCATCCACCAGCTCGGAAACCTTGTCGCGCTGGTCGGCGTCGACGAGGGGTCCGACGTCGACATCGTCCTCGATGCCCCGGCCCAGCTTCAGCGCACCCATCTTCTCGGCGAGCTTCTCCGCGAACTCGGCGGCGACCGACTCGTGCACGTGGAAGCGGTTGGCCGAGGTGCACGCCTCGCCGATGTTGCGCATCTTGGCGATCATCGCGCCCTCGACCGCCGCGTCGAGGTCGGCGTCCTCGAAGACCACGAACGGGGCGTTCCCGCCGAGCTCCATTGAGACGTTGAGGACGTTGTCCGCGGCCTGGGCGATCAGCTTGCGCCCGACCTCGGTCGAGCCGGTGAACGAGAGCTTTCGCAGCCGCGTAGTCGCCGATCACGGGCTTCGAGACGTCGCTCGACGTGGAGCTCGTGACGATGTTGAGGACGCCATCGGGTAGCCCGGCCTCGCCGAGGATCTCCGCGAGCTTCAGCATCGACAGCGGCGTGATCTGCGCCGGCTTGGCGACCATCGTGCAGCCGGCCGCGATCGCCGGGCCGATCTTCCGGGTGCCCATCGCCATCGGGAAGTTCCAGGGGGTGATGAAGTAGCAGGGCCCAACGGGCTGGCGCATGATCAGCACGCGCGAGGCGGCGTTGCCGGCGACCTTGTAGTTGCCGTCGATCCGCAGCGCCTCGCCGGCGAACCAGCGGAAGAACTCGGCGGCATAGGTGATCTCCGCCTTCGACTCGGCGACCGCCTTGCCCATCTCGAGCGTCATCAGCAGCGCGAGGTCGTCGGCCTGGTCGTTGAGCGCCTCGAACGCGTTGTGGAGGATCTCCGAGCGCAGGTTCGGCTCGCTCGCGGCCCACTCGGCCTGGGCATCCGCGGCCGCGTCCATCGCCGCCTGGGCGTCGTCGGGGGTCCCGTCGGCGATCTCGACGAGTGTCTCGCCGGTCGACGGGTCCTCGACGGCGAGCTTTTCGCCGTTGGCCGAGTCGCGCCACTTGCCGCCGATCAGCAGCTGGGTCGGCACGTCCGCTAGGACCTTCTTCTCGCGCTCGTCGTTGCTCATCTCGCCTCCATCTCGCTCCGTTCGCAGGGTATCGCCCGGGGCCTGCCCGGCCGGGCGGCCGCGGAACTTGACGCTCCCTAGGCTGTTTCGTCACTGCAATGAGCTTCGCCAACCGAACTAGCGACGATCGTGCTCGCCGCCGCGGCCAGCTCTCTGCCTCGCGGCGACGACCGCGGCTGCCTCGTGGACCGTCAAGGGCCACGGCTTCGGTCACGGCGTCGGCCTCTCGCAGTACGGCGCCTACGGCTACGCCGAGAACGGCGTCGGCTACCAGAAGATCCTCTCCCACTACTACTCAGGCACGGACCTCGGGCAGGAGTCCGGACGCGTACGGGTTCTGCTCGGCGAGTCCGGTTCGGTCGACTTCACGGGAGCCAACAAGGCCTGCGGCGCGAGCCTCGGACAAGCGCTCGAACTATGCGTTCGTCGCAGCGCGCGGCGGGGTCGAGCTGCGCGACTCGCGCGGCGACAAGATCGCCTCGTGCGGCGGCGAGGGGATGGCCACCGAACGGAATCTGAAGATCTCCGGCTACGGCTCCTACCGCGGCAGCCTTGTCGCGCACGAGGACGGCGGGCGCCTGCTCGTCATCAACGCAGTCGCCTCCGAGGACTACGTCCGCGGCGTCGTCGCCGAACGAGTCGCCGGCGTCATGGCCGGCCGACGCGCTGCGCGCGCAGGCGGTCGTCGCTCGCACCTACGGGCTCGCGACCTCGCGCGGCGGCGTCTTCGACCACTACTCCGACACCCGCAGCCAGGTCTACGGCGGCAAGGATTCCGAGACCAACGCGACCAACCAGGCCGTGGCCGACACCGCCAAGCAGGTCGTCACCTACAAGGGCGACCTCGCGATCACCTACTACTTCTCGACCTCGGGCGGCCAGACCGAGGACTCGGAGTCCGGCTTCGCCGGCGGCACCGCGGTCCCGTATCTGCGCTCGGTCAAGGATCCCTACGACGATCTCTCACCGGTCCACAACTGGAGCGAGACGCTTCTCCGACGACGACATGGAGACCAAGCTGAGCGGGCTGTTCAGCGGCAAGCTCAAGGAGATCGACGTCCTCAAGACAGGATCCTCGCCGCGGATCGTCAAGGCCCGGGTGGTCGGCTCAGGCGGCTCGACCACGGTCACGGGCGACGCGCTGCGCTCGCGCCTCGGCCTGATGTCGACCTGGGCGCGCTTCAAGCACAAACAGCTCAGCCGTCGGGATACGGCTGCAGCTCGATCCCGTGGTCGGTGTCGCGCGTGCCGAGCTCGTAGGCGGCGGCACCGACGCATTCGAGCCGACGCGACGGCTCGCCCTTGCGCTCGACGGTCAGCTCGAGGTCGGCGATCGAGCAGTTGAGGGTGTTGTGCTCGGGGCCGACGGGGTCGGCGTAGACCCAGGCGACGAAGTTGCGCGGCTCGCCGGAGACGCGGCCGCGGACCTTGATGTCCTTACCGGTGAGCTCGAACTCGCACTCCGTCGGCTCCTCGTCCACGCGGGTCGAGCGGATGCGGTCGAGCCCGCCGAGGCGGTGCTCGACGCCATCGAGGCAGAGCATCGCGTTGCCGATCCAGGGCGTTGTCAGCGGCCCGATCTTGATCCGTCCCGAGCCCGGCGTCGAACCAGCCGTCACCCTCGCGGAACTCGTTCGCCTCCATCCAGATCCACCGCTCGGCGTGCTCGGAGCCCCAGTTGTGGCCGACCATGCCGGGCCACGCGTCGACCGCGAGCATCCTCGCCGTCGATGGTCACCGTGCCGCTGAAGCGGGTGTTGGGATAGGGCGAGAGGAGCTTCGTCTTCGGCAGCGGCGGCCGAGTAGAGGAACGAGTAGGGGAGGTGGTGAAACGCGGGCGGACCCGGCTCGAACCGCAGGTCCCAGCTCGCCTCGAGCTCGCCGGTCTTCGCCTCGCCGCGGGCGACGCCGTCGGCGAACGACCGCGCCGCCGACCTCGATGTAGCGTCGCCCCCGCCGCTTCACCTGCGCGGCGTCGACGGTGACCTTCGTCGCCCGCGGCCCGCCGCCTCGGCATCGAAGAGCGTGAACCACAGCGAGCCCTCGAGGCTTCGCCCGGGGCGCTTGTGGACCGTGTGGCGGATCCAGACGCGCCTGGCCGCCGCCGGGCCGCGTCGCCTTCAGATAGAAGCTCTCGTAGTGCGCCGCCCCCTGGTCGAGGCCGGGGAAGCGTGCCTCGGTTCGCACGGGTCGGCCAACCTAACATGGCCGTGGATGGACGACGAGCCGGCGCGAGGCGGGGGCTTCTTCGTTCGCGTCGCGGCTGGGATCTTCGCCCTGGTCGCGATCGCGGCGGCGATAGCGGCGATCGCGATCGCACTCGGTCTCGGCGATCGCGATCCACTCGACGTCCAGGTCGAGTCGATCAGCGGCGGCGTCACCGCGGCGGCCTCCGCAGAGTGCGGATCCGTTCGCGTTCAAGCCGAGCCGCAGCGACGACTTCGAGCGCCAGGCCGCGCTCGGCTCTCCCATGTCATCTACGAGAAGAGCCCGGGCGGCGTCGTCGCGTCGGCCGAGCGCACCGAGCAATGGCGCCCGCAGATCGAGGCCGCGGCCGAAAGCGCACGGCGTGGATGCCGACACGCTCGAGGCGATGATCTTCCTCGAGAGCGCAGGCCGCCCCGACGTGATCGCCGGCCCGACGCCTGAGTCGGCGGCGGGGCTCGGGCAGATCATCCCTTCGACCGCCACCGATCTGCTCGGCATGTCGGTCGATCTGCCGCAGAGCATCGCGCTCACCAAGCCAGATCAAGCGCTCGCGCTCGCCGCAGCAGACGGATCGCCTGCAGGCGCAGCGCGCGCAGATCGACCAGCGCTTCGATCCCGACGCGGCTATCGAGGGCGCCGCGCCGCTACCTGGAGATCGCGCAGGAGCGCTTCGGCGATCCGGAGCTCGCCGTCGTCTCCTACCACATGGGAATCGGCAATCTCGAGACCGTCCTGAGCGCCTATGGCGGCGACGATCACGAGCGAGCTCGTCAGCCTACTACCGCAGGTCTTCTTCGATTCCTCGCCGGACTCGCACGCGAGGCATATGAGCTGCTCGCCGGCTTCGGCGACGAGTCCTCGCTCTATCTGTGGAAGGTGCTGGCGCTCGAAGCAGATCCTCAGGCAGTGGCGCGATGACCCCGACGCGCTGGCGGCGACGGCGGAGCTCGCGACCAACAAGGCAACCCTCGAGGAGGTCTTTCACCCGTCGAACGAGACCCCGATCTTCGAGGAGCCCGACGACATCGCCGACGCCATCGACGACGGGGAGCTGGCGCCGCTGCCCGACGACCCGGTTCTCGGCTGGGAGCCGGATCCCGACATCGGCCAGTTCGCGGCCGAGC
Source organism: uncultured Solirubrobacterales bacterium (assembly GCA_963746215.1). Taxonomy (GTDB): domain Bacteria; phylum Actinomycetota; class Thermoleophilia; order Solirubrobacterales; family 70-9; genus WHSW01. The sequence goes on along the minus strand of CAVVAT010000005.1, from coordinate 207,057 downwards.
TCGATCAGTCGCCTGAGCTCTACCGGGCGCTGAAGCCGGGCGCGCTTGCGACGCTCACCTACATCGGCGGCGTGGTCCGCAACCTCGCCGATTCGGCGACGCCGCTGCAGGTGACGAGCGCGGTTCGCGACCGCAGCTACCAGGAGCTGCTGATCGCAGAACAACCCGCAGGCGACGGAGGAGTACTCGCTGCACACGACCGGCTGGTCCTTCGACGTTCGCCGCGACTACGAATCCGGGCGTCAGGCGCGCGCCTTTCAGTTCGTCCTCGACCGGCTGCGGGCGCTCGCCGTGCTCGATTACGCGGTCGAGCCGGGCGCGATCCACGTCACCGTCTCGAACCTCGGCGACGAACTGCTTTCCGAGTAGGCCCTTACTTTTGGCCGGGTACGTCCACTCAGCGAACTCGCGGCAGTCGGGGCATGAGCGTAGGTGCGAGCGCACCCGTCGGGCCCGTAGCGCCCGACGGTCGCGAGCCGAGATCTTTCGGCGAACCTCAGCGCAGTCGAGGAGCCTCCCTCTTTGGAAGTCCAGAAGCGCGCAGCGCGCCTCGTAAACGGCCTGCTTGGCGCCCTGGGGCGACACCTCCAGCGCGTGGCCAATCTTCTCAAATGAGAGCCCGCTCACCTCACGCATAACCAGCGCGCTGCGCTGGCGCGCCGTGAGGAGGCCCAGATCGTCGATTAGCTCGTCCAGCTCGACACGCGGGTCGATGTCGGCGTGTCGCTCAGGAAGCATCGAGATCACACCGCACCGCCGCAGCAACGACCGGGCGATCGAACTGTGAACCCGCGCAGCGCCGGAGCTCTGCAAGCGCCTCATGAGGCGAGAGCTGCACTCCGTAGCAACGGGCCGTGATCATGGCGTCGTAGGCGTCGGCGACGGCGAGGATCGACGCTTCAAGTGGGATCCGGGTAGTCCGCAGGCGGTCCGGGTAGCCGCGACCGTCCGGACGCTCGTGATGCCAGCGGACCCAGCCTGCGATGTCGTCGAGCCCCGCGCGCCGCAGGATCTGCTCGCCGAGTTCAGGGTGCAGCCGGATCTGCGCCCACTCGTCTGCATCGAGCGGGCCGTCCTTCTCGAGAATCCGCGAGTCGATGTGGCGCTTGCCGACGTCGTGCAGTGCACCCGCGAGTCCAACTCGACGTTGCGCCGAGCGGTCGAATGCCAGCTCGCTGGCGAGACGCATTGAGATCAGGGCGACACTCCGCCCGTGGGCGGTGAGCTCGAGCTCGTCCTCCAGGTCCTGGCCCGGGTGATCCATCAGCCCAGTAGCCGTCATCGCTGCCTCCTCCTCCGAAGTTGCATACGAGAAACGGCGCTTGAGCGCTGACGTAAGGACCTACATGCGAATTTCGTTCAACGCGACCCGATACTCGGCGACGGCCAGCCCGAGCTCGGGATTGAGCTGCTCGCTGATCGAGCGCCACCCGCGCCGTTCGTAAAAGCGCCGAGCACGTCCGTGCGCGGCGGGGGTGTAGAGGCGCCCCTGGTCGTACCCGCGACGGGTGGCCTCGACGACGAACTCGCGATGCAGGACATCGGCGACGCCCGTTCCCCACCATTCGGGCAGGACGAACAGCTGCCAGAGGTGAGCCGTCCCCGCGATCTCCCGTCGCATTCGCCAGCCGTCGGGGCTGCCGCCGCCGGGCGGCCGTTCGCGCGCAGGCGTCAGTCCGACGTGACCGGCCACGGCGCCATCGACCTCGGCGATGACGACCGCGGTGCTCGAGTCCTCGAGCAGGTCGAGCGTGCGCTCCCGTTCGACGCGGACGTTCGGGGCCGACCAGCCCGCCGGCGCGAAGTCGTTATAGGTGAGAAAGCCGGTGCGTATGTTGTCGAGGATCGAGTCGATGTCCCCGACGCCGCCGCGCCGGGTGATGACCGTCGGCCCTCCGGTTTCGCTCACGATGCCGGAGGCGGCCAATCGAGTCTGCCGGCGGTGAACTCATCCGGCCAGCCGGCGTAGGCGGCCTCGGAGTCGGTCGTCTCCGACTCGACGACGGCCGCGTTGTAGCGCGCCGCCAGCGCGCTCGGCAGGTACGTGGCGGTCTCCTTGCCGGTGCGCCCCCCGACCATCAGGACCGCGCACGGCCCATCCCCGGCCCCGACGAACACGTGCGCGGCGCCCGCCGGACAGCTGACGAAGTCCCACGCGCGCAGCCGATGCTCGACCTCATCGAGGATGACGATGCATTCGCCTGAGAGGACGAGGAAAGCCTCCTGGACGTCCTCGCGGTGGTAGCGGCAGTTCGGCTCTCCCGGCTGCAGGACGTGGATGTTGAACCCGAAATTCTCGAAGGGCTCGTCGTCGGACTCGAAGCGGACGTAGCTGCCGGCGCCGGGCAGAGAGAGCGCCTCGGCATCGGCGACGTTGACGATGAACGGCTCGGGCATCTGCTCCTCACTTACACCTTGATCGTGATCACGTCTCCGTCGGTGACCTCGTACGTACGCCCCTCGGTTCGCAGCAGACCGCGGTCGCGGGCCGCGGCGTAGCCGCCGGTGTCGACGAGATCCTTCCAGCCGACGACCTCCGCGCGCACGAACGCCTGCTGGATCTCGCCATGGATGCGACCGGCCGCCTCCCAGGCATTCGAGCCGCGACGCAGACTGCGCGACATCGCCTCCTTGTCCTCTCCGGCGGTGAAGAAGACGATCAGGTCGAGCAGCTCGAAGGCCGCGCCGATCAGGCGAGCGAGACCGGATTCCGATACGCCGAGCTCGGCTCGCATCTCAGCGGCCTCGGCGTCATCGTCGAGATCCCCAAGCTCAACCTCGATCCGCGCCGAGATCGGCACCGCGAGGGCGCCGTTGCTTCGCGCGTGCGCGGCGACGGCCTCCGGGACTTCGTCGACACCCTCGTCGACGTTCGCGACGTAAAGCATTGGCTTCGAGGTCAGCGCGAACAGGCGTCGCGGCGCCTCCTTGGCGGCATCGGGGGGTGGAACCTCGCGTACCGGCCGGCCCGATCCGAGCGCGTCGACCACATCCTCGAGCCAACCCTGCTCGGCGATCGCCTCCTTGTCGCCTGTCTTCGCCTGTTTGATCACGCGCTCGAGCCGGCGCTCGGCCTGCTCGAGGTCGGCGGCGAGCAGCTCGGTTTCGATCAGCTCGATGTCGTCGAGCGGATCGATCCGGCCCTCGGGATGGGGAACGCCGCCGCTGTGATGGCAGCGCACGACGTGGCAGATCGCGTCGGTCTCCCGAATCGCGGCGAGGAACTTGTTGCCGAGGCCCTCGCCCTGCGCGGCGCCCGGGACGAGGCCGGCGATGTCGTGGAACTCGATCGTCTCGAGCACGACCTCGCTCGAGCCGACGATCTCGGCGACCCGCTCGAGGCGCTCGTCTGGGACGCCGACGACCGCGACGTTCGGGTCGATCGTCGTGAACGCGTAGTCGCCGGTCTCGGCGCCGGCGCGGGTGAGCGCGTTGAAGAGTGTCGACTTGCCCGCGTTCGGCAGGCCGACGATGCCGACCTTCACGCGGGGCCGGGATCGGCCTCGGCCGTCTCGGTCTCCTCGGGCGCCGCCACGCCGCCGTTGCCGGGCGCGTGCTCGGTCGCCCGCGCGTGCTCGTTGGCGTCGACCGCGAGCTCGAACAGGCGCTCCTCGATCGGCGCGATCCCGAGGCCGCGCACGGCCATCCCGATCCCGAAGCCGAGAACGGCGCCGCCGAGGACATCAGACGGATAATGCATTCCGAGGTAGGGGCGCCCGACGCAGATCGCGGTGGCCAAGCCGAACAGGTACGGCCGCGCGCGCGGCTCGACTCGGCCGAGAGCCGTCGCGGCGGCGACGGAGGAGGTTGCGTGCGCCGAGGGAAACGAGAGCTTCGTTGGCGCCTTGGCGAGCGGCGGGTGGTCCTCGATCAGCGGCCGCTGGCGGCCCACCGCGACCTTGATGGCGAAGTTGACGCCGATCGCGAGCGGGCCGGTGGCGCCGCCGATCAGCCACTGGCCGCGACGGCGGTGGTCGATCGAGGCACCGACAGCGCCGACGCCGGCCCACACCGCGCCGAACTCGCCGGCGTGGCCGAGCGCCTTCATCACCGTCTCAGCGGGCTCGGCGTGGCCGCGAGTACGCAGGAACCGCAGAACGGCCTGATCGGCATTGCCGAGCGCCGCGAGCACCGGGTTTCGCGGCACGACGCGACGTCCGGGGAGCAGCGAGCGCCCGCGAAGCAGACTCGGCTTGGGCTCTGGCTTGGACCGCAGAAGCACGCGCCGCAGGATAGGGCGGTCAGAGCTCGCGGCGGGCCACGGTGGTCGCAAGCTCAGCGGCGCGCTGCGGGAGTGACCGCTGGTCCCAGCGGCCCGGTTCGAGCTGGTCGGAGTGCTCCAGATCCTCTGCGAACTGCTCGGAGAGCGCCCCGGCGAAGCTGTCATCCCAGATCGCGAGCGTCACCTCGTCGTGCAGCTGAAAAGAGCGGTTGTCGAAGTTGATCGTCCCGACGCACGACCAGCATCCGTCGATGCACAGCGTCTTGGCGTGAAGCATGGTCGGCTGGAACTCGTAGAGCTTCACCCCGGCCTCGAGCAGTCGGTCGTAAGCCGCCCTGCCGGCGACGCGAACAAAACCCTTGTCGATGTGCGGGCCGGGCACGAGCACGCGAACGTCGACGCCGCGCTCGGCCGCTGTGCACAGAGCCTCCGTGAAGGCAGGACGCGGGACGAAATAGGCGGCGGTGAGCTCGATCGACTTGCGAGCTGAGGCGATTGCGAGGTAGTAGAGGGCCTCCGCATTGGTGTCGCCGACCGTCGCGCTGGAGCGCACCAGCTGGGTCCGACAACCGCCCTCAATCGGCTCCAGGTCCGGGAGGTACTCATCCCCGGCGAGGACCTCGCCCGTCGCCTCGAGCCAGTTCTCCGCGAACGCGCCCTGCATGCCGCGTAGGACAGGCCCACGCACGAGGACGTGGGAGTCGCGCCAATGGTCGGGTCCGTCGCCGTCCCCTGTCCACTCATCCGCGATCCCGACCCCCCCGGTCATTCCGACACGACCGTCAGCAACCAGCAGGCGCCGGTGGGTGCGGTTGGCCACGCGCTTGATCGCGTACGGCTTGAGCGGGCGGAACAGAACCACGCGTGCGCCGGCGTCGCGCATGTCCTTCACCAGCGAGCGCTCCATCTGCGCCGCGCCGAGCGCGTCGAGGATGACGTTGCATTTGACGCCCTCGCGTGCCTTCTCGCAGATGGCCCCGGCGACGTCGCGCGCAATGTCCCCGCGCCAGTAGACGTAGGTCTGGACGTTGAGTGTCTCCTTGGCTCCGCGGATGGTTTCGAGGAACTTCGGAAAAATGCGGTCACCGTTGACGAGAAGCTCAACCTCGCACCCGGGTGCGATTGGGGCCCCAGTCAGAGCTTCCGCCGCCCGCAGAAAGTTCTCCGAAGTGACGTCGAGGTCGGTCGCGATGTCGTAGCCGAACGCGCCCTCTCGACGGTGGCGCAGGCTGTCCGCCGCGTACCACCCAAGTGCCGCAGTTGCGACGGCGATGGTCCCGCGGCGCTGGCGTACCCCGTGCCACCACCGCTCCTCCTCCTGCCAGGGCAGCCTCACGGCCCGACCACCAACTCGAAAGCGTCGGGCTCGACGGTGAACTCCAGATGCGCATCGGAGATCAGCTCGCCGTCGACGTTGAAGCCGGCGCCGTCCCCGTTGAGCTGCTCGACGGCGATCGTGCGCCCGCTGGCGGTGAAGACCCCCTGTTGCTCCTCGACCCGGCCGGTCCGCAGGCCGTAACCGCGGGCGACGAGCTTGATCCTCGACCCAGCCTCGATCGCCACCACATCGAGCCGGCCATCGGAGGGGTCGGCGTCGACCTCGGCCCCGCCGCCGAACGCTCCCGTGAGCCCGACGATCACCTGCCACGCAGCGCCCTCGAAGGACCGGTTGCCGTCGACCGTCACCGTGCACCGCACCGGCTTCGCAAACAGGCCGGCCCGCAGCGCCCCGACGGTGTACGCGAACGGACCAAGCGCGCGCTTGAGCCCATGGGCCTTCTCGGCAGCCACGGGGGAGAGCCCGGCGGAGGCCGCGTTCACGAACGGCCGATCGCCGACGCGGCCGAGGTCGAGCCGCTCGGTCTGTGTCCCGGCCGCGGCGAGGTCGATTGCGGCGAACAGCTCGCGCGGCAGATCCATGGCGCGGGCGAAGTCGTTTGCGGTGCCGACGGCGACCACTCCGAGCGGCACGCCGACGCGCGCGGCCGCGGCGGCGCCGCAGCCGACGGAGCCGTCGCCGCCGGCGACGACGATGCGGTCAGGACCAGCGGCGACGACGTCGTCGGCACGGTCCAGGTCGAAGCGGGTGACGTCGGCGTCGTGCACACGCAGCAGGCGCTCGACTTCCCCCGCCTCGCCCGAACCCGATTCAGGGTTGGCGAGGAGCGCGATCACAGGCGGCCTACAGCGGAGACTTCGAGCGACCCTCGCGGCCCTTCGCGGCGCTCTTGTTGGCCGCGTTGCGCGAGGTCTCGAACGGCTTCTCGGCGAGCTCCCCCGCCTTGCCCGGAAGCTTGCCGGCCGCGTCCTGTGCGGTGCCGAGGGTTTTGTCTACGCCCTTCTGCGGCCACCACGAGGCGCGCGGCAACAAGAACGCCAGTACGGCGAGGACGATGCAGACGACGATGATCACGGCGATGGTCACGGCTTCTCTCCCTGGTGGACCGATCACGCGGCTACCCGCCGTTGTCATCGGCGAAACGGTCAGAATGCCCGCCTGTGAGGCGGAGACCGTTAGGGCGGAGCCGAGCCGTGCCGCCGTTGAGGCACATTCTGTGACTGCCGCTGATCAACGGATTGCCTACGAGCGGCAGTTTCGCCGCGCCGGACTGCCGATGTTCGTCGAGGGCTTTTCGGCATCGACCGACGTCTTCAACCGGGCCGCACCGCTGCTCGGCTTCATCTTCCTGGCCGAGCTTCTCGGTGCCGGACAGCTCGACTGGACCTGGTGGCAGAACCTCCTCGCGATCGCGGGCGGGCTGGCGGTGATGCTCGCGGCCCTGGCGGTGATCAACATGGTCGAGGGTCGGCCGATGCGCGCGATCCCCGATCGGATCGGCAAGACGGAGCTCGCCGCGTTCGTGATCGTGCCGGCGCTGCTGCCGCTGATCTTCGGCGGCCAGCTCGGCAGCGCGGCCACCACCGTGGGGGTGAACCTCGTGATCCTGCTTGTGATCTACGCGGTGTTCGTCTACGGACTGCTGGCGATCCTGCGATGGGTCCTGTCGCGGCTCGCCAGCCAATTGCGCTCGTCGCTCGGGCTGCTGGCAAAGGCCGTCCCGCTGCTCGCGATCTTCGCCCTCCTCTCGTTCACGACCGAGGAGATGTGGGACATGTTCGGGAAGATGGCGATGTTCGACTACGTCGCGGTCATCAGCCTCTTCGTGCTTCTCGGCTCGGCCTTCCTGCTCGTCCGCGTTCCTCGCGAGGCGCGCCGGCTCGAGAATGAGGTGGGAGAGGGACCGGAGCTCACCCGCGCGCAGCGATTCAACGTCGGCCTCGTGCTCTTCGTCAGCCAGGGTGTTCAGGTCCTCTTCGTCAGCCTCACGATCGGCCTCTTCTTCGTCGTCTTCGGTTTGCTCGCGGTTAACGACGAACTACGTCTCGAGTGGATGGACACCGCGGGCGACACCGTGGTCAGCTTCTCGCTCGGTGGCGAGGAGTTTCAACTCACCGAGCAGCTCCTGCGGGTGGCCGGCGGCCTAGCCGCGTTCTCGGGCTTCTACTTTGCCGTCGCGATGCTCACCGACTCGACCTACCGCGAGGAGTTCCTCGAAGAGCTCACCTCGGAGATGGGCGCGAGCTTCCGCGCGCGCGCCGAGTACCTGCGGATCGTTGGAGCTTCCGAATGAGCTCGAGCACGACGATGGTCGAAGGCTTCCGCCACGTTCCCGGCAACCACTGCGGCTCGACGGCGCTGCGCAACCTGCTTGCGCACGCCGGCATCGAGCTGACGGAGGAGATGGCGTTCGGGCTCGGCGCCGGCGCTTGCTTCTACTACGTGGCCATCGACGGTCAATCGCCCTCGCGCTTCTTCAACGGTCGCGTCGCGCGCCTCGAGGAAACCTTCCTCGAGCTGACCGGGTTGCCGCTGCGCTTCGAGACATTCGAGGACGCCACAGCCTCGTGGGACGCGGCGCGCGAGCGGGTCGACGCCAACAGCCCGCCGCTGCTGATCACCGACCTCTACTACCTCGACCACTACGGCCGCTCGGCGCACTTCCCGGGCCACGCGGTAGTCCTCGCCGGCTACGACGAGGAGCTCGCGTATCTCTCCGACACCGCCTTCGAAGGGCTGCAGGAGACGCGGCTCGAAAACCTCGCCCGGGCGCGCCATGGAAACCATCCGATCTTTCCCCTCGACGGACAGATGGTCACGGTCGCGCCGGGGGCAGAGCTCTTCGACCCTCGCGAAGCGGCGCCCCGAGCGATCGCACGCGCTGCCAAGCAGATGCTCGAGCCGACGATGGCGCCGATCGAGGGGATGCCCGGGCTGACCGCCTTCGCTGAGGAGGTCGGTCACTGGCCCGAAAAGGTCGACGACTGGCAGTGGTGCGCGCGCTTCGGCTACCAGGTCATCGAGCGGCGCGGCACCGGCGGCGGCAACTTCCGGCTGATGTACTCCCGCTTCCTGGTAGAGGCGGGCTACGACGACGAGGGCTCGCTTGCGGCTGATGCCGCGGCGCGCTGGACCGAGCTGGCAACGGCGCTTCAGCGCGCGAGCGAAGAGGACGCTGCGCCCCCCGCCACCTGGACGCACGTGGATGAGGTAGCGCAGGGGGTGCTCGCGGCAGAGAAGCGCCTGTGGGAGACGCTCGCGGCTACTTCAAGAGCTTGAGCACCGCGCGCTCGATTTTCTCGCGCTCGACGAACTCGCCAGGCTCGGTGCCGGCGACCATGAGCTTCAGCGAGCGTCGGATCGTCTCGCCGCTGTCGTAGCGGTCAAAGACGCGGGGGTCGATGTAGGCCTTACGGCAAACCGCTGGCGTGTTGTTGAGGTAGTCAGACACCCGCTTCACCGCCGCGGTCGCAGCGCGCTTGCGCGCGGTCTTCGTCTCCGCCTCGGTGCCGTTCAGCGCGAGGTCGACAGCAGCGAGCACGGTCGCGTTCCAGGTGCGGAAGTCCTTGGCGCTGTAGTCGCCGCCGGTGCTCTCCTTGAGGTACTCGTTGATGTCGGCGGCGGTGACGTCAACCCACGGCCCCCGGCCGTTGCGATACGCAAGCAGCTCCCGCCCGCCACCGTTGCGGTCCTTGAGAGGCTTGATCGTGCGCACGATCGCGGGGTCGGCGATTGTCTGGCGATGGCGCTTCGAGTCCTTCGCGGAGTAGTCGAAGACCGCCTCTCCGCTTTCGATCTTCACGTGACGCCGAAGCAGGGTCGAGAGCCCGTACGTCTCGTTCTCGGCGGCATAACGCTCGCTTCCGATCCGGAAGAAGCCGAGATCCAGCAGCCGCACCGAACACGCGAGCACCCGCTCGCGGACCATGCCGCGTCGGGCCAGGTCCTCCTCAGCACGGGCGCGCATCGCCGGCAACGACTTCGCGAACGTCTCCATCTCCGCGTACTTCTCGCGATCGCGAGCGATGCGCCAGGCGTCGTGGTAGCGGTACTGCTTGCGCCCGCGGGCGTCGATCCCCGTCGCCTGGATGTGGCCGGTGGCGTGCGGGCAGATCCAGACGTCCTTCCACGCGGGCGGGATCACCAGCTCGTTGATGCGCTCGAGCACCTCCCGGTCGACCACCTTGGTGCCGTCGGCCTCCTCGTAGCTGAATCCGCGTCCTCGACGGACCCGGTGGATTCCGGTGGAGGAGCAGTCGACGCGGCGTAGGCGTGCCATGGACCTCCCCTTCTACCCGGCCCGCGTCGCCCCATGCGCCCGCTCATCACCGCGGATGCACAAAGGTAATCTCGGCCGGGTGTTCGACCACGTCGGCATCGCGGTCTCGGATCTCGCGGCCTCCGAGCGCTTCTACCGCACCGTTCTGAGCGTCCTGGGTATCGAGCCCAGCTACGCGGACGATGAGTGGGGGCTCGAGTGGGAGGACTGGGCCATAGGGCCGACCGACGCCGACCACCCAGTGACTCGCGGCCTCCACGTCGGCTTTCGCGCCCGCGATCGCGCAATGGTCGACGCGTTCTGGCAGGCGGGCGTCGACGCGGGCTACCAAGACGACGGCGCGCCAGGCCCACGCGTTCAGTACGGCTCGACTTACTACGGCGGCTTTCTGCTCGACCCCGACGGCAACAGCGCCGAGGCGGTCCACAGCGATCGCGAGAACGCCGTGCCCGATGGCCGCGTCGACCACCTGTGGATCCGCGTCCGCGACCCGCAGGCCTCCCGGCGCTTCTACACAACGATCGCCCCATACGCCGGGCTTCGCCTGGCGCACGACGAGCCCTGCCGCGTGCAGCTGTCCGGCGCGGACTACAGCTTCTCGCTCGTCCGCGACGAGCGGCCGTTCACCGAGCACGTCCACCTCGCCTTCCCCGCGGACGAGGACGCCACGGTGCGCGCGTTCCACGACGGCGCGCTCGCGGCGGGTTATGAGGACAACGGCGCGCCGGGCGAACGCGCGATCTACCACCCGGGCTACTACGGCGCGTTCGTGCTCGACCCGGACGGCCACAACATCGAGGTCGTCAACCACAACCGGGGTTGAGACCTTCGACGTGCGCCACGTCGTAGGCTCGCTCGGTGAAGAACTTCAAGCGCCGCCTGACCTTTGCCAACGTCGTCTCGATGCTCGCCCTGTTCATCGCTCTCAGTGGTGGGGTCTACGCCGCTTCGAAGATCAACGGCAAGCAGATCAAGAAGAACTCGATCGCCGGGAAGAAGCTGAAGCCCGACACGGTCACAGGCACTCAGATCAACGAATCGACGCTCGATTCGGTGTCGAACGCGCAGCACGCAGCTGTCGCGGATTCAGCCACGACCGCGGGGAATGCACAGACCGCCGGAGATGCCCAGACGCTTGCGGGCACGGGCCCTGCCGGCTTCGTCTCGTCGGGCGACATCGAGCGGATTCGCTTCGACGTGACGACGCAAAGCACCACGCCGACTCAACAGACTGTCCTCCAGCTCGGCCCGTTGAAGATGACGGCATCGTGCGCCTACGGCGAGGCGATCGTGACGGCCTCGACCACTGCCGCGGAGGCCGGGTGGGACGTCGGCTACGTGGGCTATAGCGCCATCGACGATGAGCTCATCCCGGTCAGCGACGGCGGTGGGCTCAACTCCACGCAGACCGTGCATCCTGCGGCTGGGCAGACGAACAACGCCTTCAGGTACGTCGGGAACTTCCTCTACAACGACGCGACGACGACCATCTCGGTCCCGTTCATCCTCTACTGGTCCAACGCCACCCCGGGAAACACGCGCTGCTTCTTCACGGGCACGGCGACGCGGTCCACCGGTTGATGGAGCTGATCGACCTCACCGCGCCGATCCAGGCCGACTCCGACGAGATGCCGGAGCCGCTGCGGGTGGAGATCGATTACCTCGACCACGCGGGCGGCGCCGCGCAGATCGAGGCCATGTTCGGCGTCCCCCCAAGGCTTCTGCGCGACGGTGAGGGCTGGACGACCGAGGAGTTCAGCCGCCTCGGCACCCACAGCGCCACTCACGTCGACGCTCCCTGGCACTACAACTCGACCGTCGCGGGTAAGCCCGCAAAGAAGATCGACGAGCTCCCTCTCGAGTGGTTCTTTCAACGCGGCGTGCGCCTGACGATGGTCGGGCGCGAGGACGGCGACGTGATCGGCGTCGCCGAGATCGAGGCTGAACTCGAACGGATCGGCCACGAGCTTCAGCCGCTCGACATCGTCTTGGTCTGGACCGGGTGCGACCAGTACTACGGCAAGCTCGAGTACCTCGCCCACGGCCCCGGTGTGTCCGCCGAGGCGACCCATTGGCTGCACGGCCGCGGCGTCCGCGTGATGGGCATCGACGCCTGGGGCTGGGACCGGCCGCTCTACATGCAGGCGGCGGAGGCGATTGAGCGTGACGAGCCAGGGATCTTCTGGGAGGCCCACCAGGCCGATCTCGAGTACTCGCAGATCGAACGCCTGGTCAATCTCTGCTCGCTGCCGGACACCGGCTTTCAGGTGGCGTGCTTCCCGCTGCGCATCGCCGGCGCGAGCGGCGCGCCCGCACGCGTCGTCGCGATCGTCGACTGACGGGTTAGGTTCCTGGCATGACAGATCCCGCACGTGAACACGACATCGTCGTCTACGGAGCAACCGGCTTCGTCGGCGTGCTGACGGCCAAGTACCTCGCCGAGAGCGCTCCACCGGACGTTCGGATCGCACTCGGCGGCCGCTCCGAGACCAAGCTCGAAAAGACGCGCGCAGAGCTCGGCGTCGACTGGCCGCTCGTGGTCGCCGACAGCCAGGATCGCGACGCGGTCACCGCGCTGGCGGAGTCCACGCGCGTTGTGGCCACCACGGTCGGCCCGTACTTCAAGTACGGCAAGCCGCTCGTCGAAGCATGCGCGGCCGCCGGCACGCACTACGCCGACCTCACGGGCGAGGTGCTGTTCATGCGCTGGGCGATCGACACGGCGGACGCCGCGGCGCGGGCCAGCGGGGCCAAGATCGTCCACACCTGCGGCTTCGACTCGATCCCGTCAGACATCGGCACGCTGCTGTTGCATCGAGGCAGCGCAGGAGGGTGGCCATGGGGAGCTCGAGGAGACCGACTTCGTCGTCAAGGCGATGAGAGGCGGCGCGAGCGGCGGGACGATCGACTCGGCGCGAACGGCGATCGACCACGTGAAGAAGGACAAGTCGAGCCGGCGCGTGCTGGCCGATCCGTACGCGCTCAGCCCCGACCGCTCGAAGGAACCGGATCTCGGCTCCGAGCGCGACTCGATGAAGCCGCTGCACGACGACCGCCTCGGCGGCTGGCTGGCGCCGTTTGTGATGGGCAGCGTCAACACCCGCGTCGTGCGGCGCAGCAACGCGCTTGCCGATCACGCCTACGGCAAGCGCCTTCGCTATCGCGAGCTCATGCTCACCGGCGGCGGCCCGCTCGGCCTGGCGAAGGCCACTGGTGTCTCCGGAGGTATTGCGGGCATGTTCGCCGGCCTCGCCACGCCGGGCGCTCGACAGCTTCTCGACCGCGTCCTGCCGGACCCGGGCGAGGGGCCGGCGAGAAGACCCGCGACCGCGGTTTCTTCAACATCGACATCCACGCGACCACGAGCAGCGGTCAGCGGCTGCGCTGCGAAATCCGCGTCCAGGGCGACCCTGGCTACAAGGCCACGGCGGTCATGCTCGGCGAGAGCGCGCTGTGCCTGGCGCTCGACGACCTCCCCGACGCGGCCGGCGTGCTCACGCCAGCCTCAGCGATGGGCACCGTCCTGGCCGATCGCCTCGATGCCGCGGGACACAGCTACCGCGTCGTGGCCGAGAGCTAGCCCGAAAAACCGATGGTGTGCGTGTCGTCGTTGACGCGGATGAAGACGACGGTCGCGAGGTTGAGTGCGATCGTGCCCTCCTGGGTTTTGAGGTCGGCCCAGCCGCCTCCCGCCGCGACCTTCTCACGTAGCTCAGCGACCTCGGCGGCGTTGAGCTTCACCGAGAGCACCTGGCCGAGGCCGAAGCCGATCTCAACTCTGGTCTTGTCTTCTTCAGCCATTTAAGTTCAGTGTCCTTCCGCTGGTTCGACGATCTCGGTCAATACGGAGCCGGTGGCCTTCGGGTGGCAGAAGGCGACGCGACTGTTGCGAATCCCGGTGCGCGGTTCCGTGTCGATCATTCGCACGCCCTGGCGCTCGAGCTCGGCCAGAGCGGCGTCGATGTCGTCAACGCGGTAAGCGACGTGATGCAGCCCGGGGCCCGAGCGCTCGAGGAACTTGCCCACAGGCGTGTCGGGGCCGAGCGGAGCGCAGCAGCTCCACGTGGCAGCTGCCGACGTCGAGCAGCACCGCCTCCACGCCCTGCTCGGTGACCGTCTCGCGGTGAGCGAGCGGCATCGCGAACGCGCCCTCGTAAAGGGCAAGCGCGGCGTCGAGGTCCTCGACGGCGACGCCGACGTGATCGATCAACCCGAACATCGGGCGCGGAGTCTACGCGGCGCTCAGAGGCGGTCGGGATCCACGGGCGGCGGCTCGGAGACGAGCGCTTCCGCGCGGTTTCCGGCGGACGGCGCGGGCGCGCGGGGAAGGATGACCTCGTCCTCGGTACCCATGATCGCGAGGATGGTGTCGCGCTCGATCGCCTCGTCGACGAGCAGGCGCTCGGCGATCTCGTCGAGTAGGTCGCGGTGGGCGATCGAGCAGCTCCTGGGCGCAGCGGTAGGCCTCCTCGGAGATCGCCTGAACCTCCTCGTCGCGCGTCTGGCGCAGTGCCTCGGACATCGCCGGGTCATCGGCTGGCACCTGGTGCGAGCGGATCGACGTGCCCATGCCGTACTCGTGGACCATCGAGCGAGCGATCGCGGTGACCCGCTTGAGGTCATCGGCGGCCCCCGTCGTGACCTTGCCGAAGGTGATCTGCTCGGAGACGCGTCCGGCGAGCAGGACCGACATGTAGTCGATCAGCTCCTCGCGCGATTTCAGGTAGCGGTCCTCCTTCGGCAGGTTGAGCGTGTACCCGAGGGCCTTGCCGCGGGGAACGATCGAGACCTTCTGGACCTTGTCGACGGTCGGCAGCAGCTCGGACACGAGCGCGTGCCCGGCTTCGTGCCAGGCGACCACACGCTTCTCGTGGCGGTTCATCACCCGCCGCGACTGCAGCCCGGCAACCACGCGCTCGAATGCGTTCTCGAAGTCGGCGTGGGCGACGAACTCACGCTTGTGGCGACCGGCGAGAATCGCCGCCTCGTTGGCGAGATTGGCGAGATCGGCACCGGTGAGGCCTGCCGTGTGGCGAGCGACCCGCTCGAGGTCGACGTCCTGGGCGAGCGGCTTGCCACGAGTGTGGACTTCGAGGATCTGGTGGCGGCCGGCAATGTCAGGCGGCGGCACGAAGACCTGGCGGTCGAAGCGCCCGGGGCGTAGCAGCGCCCGGTCGAGCTTCTCGAGCATGTTCGACGCGGCCATCACGATGACGTTGTCGCGAGAGTCGAAGCCGTCCATCTCGACCAGCAGCTGGTTGAGGGTCTGGTCGCGCTCGCCTGAGATGTCGGACCCGCGGTGGGCCCCGACTGCGTCGAGCTCGTCGATAAAGATGATCGCCGGCGCGTTCTCACGAGCCTCCTTGAACAGACGGCGGATTCGCGCCGCGCCAAGGCCGGCGAACATCTCGATGAACGAGGAGGCCGACTGGCCGAAGAACTGCGCGCCGGACTCGTGAGCGACCGCCTTCGCGAGAAGCGTCTTGCCGGTCCCGGGCGGGCCGTGGAGGAGGATCCCCTTCGGCACCCTCGCGCCGAGTTGCTTGAAGCGCTTCGGATCGGTGAGGAAGTCGACGACCTCCCGCAGCTCCTCCTTGGTCTCCTCGACCCCGGCGACATCCTCCCAGACGGATCGCGCTGCGCGAGCGAGGGCTGATCTCCTGGGGCTTCGTCCGAGGCATCAGCCTCAGCGTCCGCCACATCAACCAGATGATCACCGCGAACAGCAGGATCGGCGCCCACGGGATCAGGATGTTGTCGAGAAACTCCTGGTAGTTGTCGACGCCGAGGAAGGCTGTCACCTCAAGCCCTATCGGCAGCCTGCTCCTCAGCCCGTAGTACTTCGTCGAGGGCGGCGACTCCGACCTCGAGCTGCTCGGCGGTGGGCTCGCGGGTCGAGACCAGACGCTGAATTTCGTAACCCGGCCCGTGAACCGCGTGGCCAAGCGCAGAATCGGGATTCCGTTCGGCGTAGGCGAAGAGCTCGACGGCGGCGCCTATGCCGGCGACAGCGGCCAGCCCACGGGTGATCGGGCCCGCTTCCGGCGCAAATTTTTCAGTGAGGACCTGACCGGTGATCGAGAACAGCATCATCGGGCCGATCAGGTTCGAGCCGCAGCGCTCGTGCTCCTTCGGGACCTCCTCGGGCGCGCGGTCCTGCTCGTATCCGCCGATCGCCTTGTGCTCGACCGCGTGGTAGGAGGCCAGCGCCGGATCGCGCAGCGCGCTGAGAGCCGGGACCGTGCCGAGCACCGCCACCGCGAGCTCACGGCCGACGCTTGCCGGGCGCACGCGCCGGATGAGCCCCGAGATCGCGAGGCTGGCGAGCGTCGCCACGATCACGCCGCCGTCCTCGAACGGCAGACGCGCAGACCGCAACCTGCTGCGCGCGAGCGGCAGCACGGCCATCGCCTCGGCCAGGCGCAGCGGGCCGCGCAGCATCGGCGTCGTCGCGAGCTTTCCGCGGGCGAGGCTCGGCTTCGGTCCTGACGCGACCTCGATCTCGCCCTCGCGGTTGCGCGCCGCAACGGCCCACGTCTTCGGCCCGTGAATCAGCAGACCGTTGCGCAGGGCCATCCCGCCCAACCGCATCCGCTCTGGCTGCTCGGTCTCCTCGTCGGGAGTTGATCCGTTAGTACTCATCCGAGTACACGGTGGCAGAGGCTCGCGTAGAACGTTGCCGCCATCGCGATGTCGGCAACCGCCGCCCGCTCGTCTGCGCTGTGAATCAGAGGGGCTGCGTCGAAGAGTCCGAGCTTGCGCTGCGGGCAAAACCCGTAGACCGTGGACGATCCGAACGCCTTGCGAAACCAGTGGCTGTCGCTGAAGCCGGCCATCACGATCGGCACGATCGATGCCTCGGGATCCAGTTCGGCGAGTGTCGCGGCGATCGTCTCCGCGAAGGGCGAATCCGGCGGCGAGCTGTTGCCGGTGACGGTTTCGGTGAATTCGACCTCCAGCTCGGCTCGCAGCGGCCCGAGCAACTCCGTGAGGCGATCCTCGGCTTCGGCGGTCCCGCCGCCGGGAGGAACCCGACAGTCGACGAGGACCTCAGCGCGGGAGGGGATGACGTTGTCCTTGATCGATGCGGACGCGCGGGTGGGGACGAAGGTGACTCGCAGCATCGGCTCGGCGATGTAGCTCGCGAGGGCCGGCGAGAGCGAGCGCAGGCGCTCGAGCGCCGACTCGAGCTGCGAGGACCCCGCGCCCTCGAGCTCCTCGCCGAGCAGAGCGCTGAGAAAAGCCGACCCCCGCCGGCGTCGGCTCGATCGGCGCCTGTTCGCGAAGCCGCGTCAGCGCGGGTGCGAGCTTCAGCAGGGCGTTGTCGCCGAGCGCCGGGACCGATGCGTGCCCGGCGTGCCCGCGGGCTCGCAGGAAGAACCGGTTGACGCCCTTCTCGCCGATGCAGAGCGTGTAGAAGCGCCGGCCGCCCAGCTCGAACGCCGCGCCGCCGCCCTCGTTGACGACGAAGTCGCTGCGCACGGCCTCGGGATGCTCGGCGCACAGCCACTTTGCGCCCATCGCGGCACCCATCTCCTCGTCGGCCGTCAGCACCAGCTTCAGCGCGCCGCGCGCGGGACGCCAGCCGGAGCTCGGCGAGCGAGATCGCCGCGGCGACCTCGGCTGCGACCTGCCCCTTCATGTCCTGTGCGCCTCTACCGCGGACCTCTCCGTCGACGACGTCGCCGGCCCACGGGCTGAAGCTCCACTCCGACGCATCGGCCGGGACGGTGTCGACGTGACCGAGCAGCGTCAGCGTCGGTCCGTCGGCGTCGCCGGGGAGGTCGGCAACGAGGTTCGGGCGGCCGGGCTCGGCGGCGAGCAGCGTGACCTCGAAACCGGCGTCGCCGAGTCGCTCGGCAAGCAGGTCCTGCGCGCGGTCCTCGTTGCCGGGCGGGTTGACCGTGTCGAGTGCGATCAGTTCGCAGAGCAGGTCGACCGCGCCAGCGCCGAGGTCGGTTTCGGCAAGCGCCGTCTCCTCGCCCATGCGGTCAGGTTACTGCTGCATACTCGCCCCGAATGAGCGAACGCCTCTTTGACACTGGGGAAGCCCAGGGCGAAACGCGGACGCCCGTTCCCGCGGCCGATGCGCCGCTGGCGGTCCGGATGCGGCCGACCGCGCTCGACGAGCTGATCGGCCAGGACCACCTGCTCGGCGAGGGGTCCAGCCTGCGGACGGCGATCGAGACGGGCGAGCCGCACTCGATGGTCCTCTACGGACCACCGGGGACCGGCAAGACGACGCTTGCAAGGATCGTCGCGCGCGCAGCGCGCGGGGCGTTCGAGGAGGAGTCGGCCGTCAACGCGGGACGCGCCGAGGTGCGCAAGGTGATCGAGCGAGCCGCCGAGCGCCGCCGCGCCAACGGCCAGCCAACGATCTTCTTTCTCGACGAGATTCACCGCTTCAACAAGGCCCAGCAGGACGCGCTGCTGCCGGCGGTCGAGGAGGGTCTGGTGACGCTCATCGGTGCGACCACCGAGAACCCCTACTTCGAGGTCAACTCGGCGCTGCTCTCGCGCAGCCAGATCTACGAGCTGCGCGCCCTCGAGCCCGAGCAGGTCGCCGCGCTCCTGCGTCGCGCGCTCGCCGACCCCGAGCGCGGAATCGCTGATCCGCCTGCCATTGCCGACGACGCCCTCGAGTTGCTCACCGAGCGATCCGGCGGCGACGCGCGCACGGCCCTAGGCGCGCTCGAGCGGGCGGTCGAAACCGCCCGCGCCGGTGGCACCGCGGAGATCGAGCCTTGCGATGGCCGAGGACGCGCTGCAGCGTCAAGCGGTCAGCTTCGACAAGGGCGGCGACAAGCACTACGACTACGCCTCGGCGCTGATCAAGTCGATGCGCGGCTCCGACCCCGACGCCGCCATCTACTACCTCGCCGCGATGCTCGAGGGCGGGGAGGACCCGCGCTTCATCGCGCGTCGGATGGTGATCCTCGCCGCGGAGGACATCGGCAACGCGGACCCGCAGGCACTGCTGATTGCCACGGCCGCCGCACAGGCCGTCGACCGCGTCGGGCTGCCCGAGTGCGCGATCAACCTCTCGCAGGCGGCCGCCTATCTCGCGTTGGCGCCGAAGTCCAACGCGGCCGTGAAAGCGATCGGCGCGGCGAGCGCCTACGTCCGTCAGCACGGCGCAAAGCTGCCCCCCGACTACCTGCGCGACGCCCACTATCCGGGAGCGAAGGCGCTCGGCCGCGGCCAGGGCTACAAGTACGCGCACTCAGAGCCCGAGGGGATCTCCGACCAGCCGCTGCTTCCCGAAGAGGTCCAGGGCGAGCGCTTTTACGAGCCGACCGACCGCGGCTTCGAGGCCGAGCTGGCGGAGCGGCTGGAGCGGGCGCGGCGCAGGCGCTCTTAGACTCGACCGCCATGGGTCAGCTCGAGTCCTTCAACCCCGCCATCCGGCGAGCTCGTCGGCAAGGTCACGACGATCGAACCCGGCGAGGTTCAGGCGGTCGTCGACGATGTCGCCGAGGTTCAGCCGTTCTGGGCGCAGCTCTCGCTCTCAGACCGCGCCCGCTACATGCTGCGCGCCGCCGACGTTCTCGTCGAGGACATGGAGCAGGTCGCCGACCTGCTGACCCGCGAGCAGGGCAAGCCGATCGTCGAGAGCTACGTCATGGAGCTGATCCCGACGATCGACGCTCTGCACTGGCTCGCCGAAGGCCGCGCCGAAGATCCTCGCCGACGAAAAGATCCGCTACCCGCAGGCGTTCCTGAAGACGAAGAAGAGCTTCTTCTCCTACGAGCCGCTCGGCGTGGTCGGCGTCATTGCGCCGTGGAACTACCCGTGGTCGATCCCATTCGGCGAGGTCGCGATGGCGCTGATCGCCGGCAACGGGGTGGTCCTCAAGCCGGCGAGCCTTACGCCGCTGCTCGGCGAGCGAATCCAGAAGGTCTTCGACGACGCCGGCTTTCCCGAGGGGTTGGTGCGAACCGTTCACGGCGGCGGCCAGATCGGTCAGGCCCTCTGCGAGGCGTCGACGGCAAAGATCTTCTTCACCGGCTCGGTCGAGGTCGGCCGCAAGGTCGGCGAGATCTGCGCGCACCAACTCAAGGGCAGCGTCTTGGAGCTAGGCGGCAAGGACCCGCAGATCGTCTGCGCCGACGCCGACCTGGCCAACGCCATCTCCGGATGCGTCTGGGGCGCGTTCGCCAATGCGGGCCAGACGTGCTCGGGGATCGAGCGCACCTACGTCGTCGAGTCGGTGGCCGACGAGTTCCTCGCAGGGGTCCGGCGCGAGACGGAGCGGCTCACGGTCGGCGATCCGCTCGACTGGGTCACGGAGATCGGGCCGATGGTCTCGGCTCAGCAGGCAGATCTCGTGACGGAGCTCGTCGATGACGCAATCGCGTCCGGGGCCGAGCGCCTCACCGGCGGACCGCGCGAGGTCGCCGGCTATCCGGGTCGCTTCATCGCGCCGACGGTCCTCGCGGGAGTCGAGGACGACATGCGAATCATGCGCGAGGAGATCTTCGGCCCGGTCGCGCCGATCGTCGTCGTCGCGGACGAGGCCGAGGCGCTCGAGCGGGCGAACGACTCCAACTTCGGCCTCGGCGCCTCCGTCTGGACCACCGACCGCGCCAAGGGCGAGCGGATCGCGCGGCGCATCGAGTCGGGCATGGTCTGGATCAACGACCACTCCTACTCTCACGGCGCGATGCAGTGCTCCTGGGGCGGCGTCAAGGACTCGGGGCTCGGCCGCTCGCACTCGAAGTTCGGTCTCTACGAGTGCTCGAACATCAAGCACGTGGCCTACGAGCCGGGGTTCACACGCGACTTCTGGTGGCAGCCCTACGACGACGACCTCGGCACCGCCCTGCGCTCGTCGGCGCGGATCCTCTACGGCCGCGGCGCGACGCGCTTGCGGGGCCTGAGAGAGGGTGCGGGTCCGCTCGCCAAGGTCGGCGTCAAGACCCTGCGAAAGGGCCGCTGACCTGGAGGCCGAGCTCGTAACGCGGCGGTTGACTCTCGAACCGTTACGCGTTGAGCACGCAGACGAAATGGTGTCGGTCCTCGCCGATCCGGGCCTCTATGTCCATACCGGTGGCGGCCCACCGTCGCTCGGCGAACTCCGCGCCCGTTACGAGCGGCAGGTCAGCAGGGACGGCTGGCTGAACTGGATGCTCCGCCTTCGAAGCGATGGCTGTCTGATCGGCTTCGTCCAGGCCAGCGTGAATGGAACCGAGGCCGACCTCGCCTGGGTGCTGTCGGCCGATCAGCAGGGATTCGGCCTGGCCACCGAGGCGATGACGGCGGTCGTCGAATGGCTCGCGAGCATCGACGTAGTGAGCCTCAGCGCGTACATCCGCCCCGACCACGTCGCGTCTCAAGCGGTCGCAAAACGCCTAGGCCTCGAGGCCACGGACACCATGAGGGAGGGAGAGGCGCGGTGGCTCACCCCTCGCTGATCCGCACGTGCAGATGGTTGTCGTGGTTGACGAGCGGGGTGACCACATCCGCCGGCCCGGTCAACGGCAGGTTCGGTCCCACGTAGATCGTCGTTGCGCCGGCTGCGACGAAGAGGTCGACCAGGTCCTGGGCCAGCGCAACATCGACCTGGTCGACGGTGCGGGGCGGCTTCTCGCGCCGATCGAGTCGCGGGTAGTAGACGTCGATATCGAGCCCGTTCTGATGAGTCGCGTGGCCGATGCCGCCGCCGACCTCGGGGCCGAAGTAGCCGCCGCGCGGCAGGCTCAGGTCGCCGACCCCGACGCGCGGCGCACCCGGATGGCTGCGGCTGAACTCGCGCAGCGTTCGCACCGTCGTGCGGATCAGGCCGTCGGTGGCCCAGCGCCGCCAATCTCGGTTTGGCTGGCGCTTGAGGACCGGGTCCCAGGTGAAGAAGACCCGCCCCTGCGCGGGGAGCTGAACACCGCGCACGAGGCTGCCGCCCTCCGGCGCCCCGGCCGCCACCGAATCACGCCACTCGATTCGTGAGTCGGTCGGCGCGGGGAGCGCCACGCAGGCGAGCAGGACCGCGATCGCGATGAACATGACTCGGGTACGCCCGAGCCAGCCTGGGAGGTCCGCTCAGGCGGGGGTTGCCCGGTAGTTGCCGGCGTCGAAACGCCGAGTGCGCTGCCACAGACGCGCCATGAAGGTCGGCCACCAGACGCCGTTGCGCCCGTTCTCGTCGATGTACCAGCTGGCGCATCCGCCCTCGTTCCAGACGCTGCGTGGCGAGCCGGCGCTCGGTGTCGCGGTTGAAGGCCTCGTACACGTCGGGGCGCACCTCGACCGAGCCGACACCGCTGCGCTCCATCGCGCGCAGCGCCTCGACGACGTAGTTCATATGCGCCTCGCTGGTGAAGATGATCGAGTTGAAACCGCCGGCGCTGTTGGGCCCGACGATGAAGAAGAGGTTGGGAAATCCAGGGACCGCCGTCCCGAGGTAGGCGCGCGGGCTGCCTTGCCAGACGTCGGTCAGGCTGCGGCCGTCGCGACCGTGGATCATCGCCATTCCGGGGTTGTCGAAGATCCGAAAACCGGTGCCGCAGATGAGCGTGTCGACCTCGCGCTCGGTGCCGTCGGCGGTCACGACCGAGTGCGGGCGTATCTCCGTAATTGAGTCGGTGATCACCTCGGCGTTGGGCTCTGTGAGGGCGCGGAGATAGGTGTTTGACATCGTGATCCGCTTGCAGCCGATCGTGTACGACGGCGTCAGCTTCGCCCGCAGCTCGGGGTCCGGCACCTGGCGTTCGAGGTGTCGTTCGGCGACTCGCTGGAGCACTCGCGCAAGCCGGCGGTCGACGATCGTGCCGAGGACCGTCGCCTCCATCGCCAGGTACGTGAACGCCCGCATTGCGCGCTGCGCGGCGGGGACCCGCTTGTAGAGCCGCCGCTCGCGCTCGCCGAGAGGCCGGTCGGGATCGGGCATGACCCACGCGGGCGTCCGCTGGAACAGGTGCAGCTTGTCGACCCGCGGCTGGATCTCTGGCACGAACTGAATCGCCGACGCACCGGTGCCGATCACCGCGACCCGCTCGCCGGTGAGGTCGTGGTCGTGATTCCAGCGCGACGAGTGAAACGTCGTCCCCTCGAAGCTCTCGATCCCGGGGATGTCCGGGAGCCGCGGCTCGGTCAACCCACCCATTCCGCCGATCAGCACGTTCGCCGTGAACGGGCCCTTGGAGGTCTCCAGCTCCCAGACCCGCTCGCTCTCATTCCACTTTGCACCGAGTCCCTCGTGGCCGAAGCGGATGTGCGGCGTCACGCCGAGTTCCCGCGCGCAGCGGCGGAGGTAGTCGCGGATTTCGGCCTGGAGCGGATAGGCGCGGCTCCAGTCCGGATTGGGCATGAACGAGAACGAGTAGAGAACCGAGGGGATGTCGCACTGACAGCCCGGGTAGGTGTTGTCGCGCCAGGTACCGCCGACATCGTCGGCGCGCTCGAAGACGACGAAGTCGTCGATGCCGTCCTTCAGCAGCCGGGCCGCCATCCCGATTCCCGAGAAGCCCGGCGCCGATTATCGCTACGCGATGGTGTTCCACCGCGGGGGCCCTCAGGTGGCGGGGAGCTCCAGCAGGATCTGCTTGGCCTTCGCCGAGACCTCGTGGTCGACCTGGAGCTCGTACTGCTCGGCCTGCATCCCCGTCACCGAGGCGAAGTCGCGACGCCCCCGCTGCATCGCCTGACCGACGGCGCCGAACGTAGCACCGAAGAGGATTCCGGCGACGAGTCCGTAGAGGACGACGCCGAAGAAGGCGGTTCCATCGAAGAAAAGGCCGAAGAAGAGTCCGAACAGGAGGCCGACGGTGGCGCCCTGCGCGGCCCCGAGGACGGCGGCGCGTCCCGTGGTGAGCCGGCCGGCGATCTGCTCGACGGTCTTCAGCCCGGTACCGACGATCGCGGCGCGCTCGACGGGAAACTCCTTGTCGGAGAGAAAGTCGACCGCCCGCTCGGCCTCACGGTAGGTCCCGTACGTGGCAACGGTGGTGCGAGCACCTGGAGCTGAAGCTTCCATCGCGTCGGAGTATGCCCGTTGGGCCTGTGTGCGGCGGTCACGCTTCTGTCCCCGGCGGTGCCCCTAAGCTCGCGCGACCCTTGGGTCCACGAAAAGGAGTTCACGTTGAGATCGATCGGCCATTGGTTCGCTGACCTGCCCGGAGGGCACCGGAGCAAGTACGCAATCGTCGGCGTTTGGCTGATCGTGCTCTTCGCCATCGGTCCGCTCGCTGGGAAGTTCGAGGACGCCCAGGAGAACGACCCGGCCGATTACCTGCCGGCGAAGGCCGAGTCGGTCAAGGCCATCGAGGAGCTCGAGGAGTTCCCATCCGGAGACCTGGCCAACGCGATCACTGTCTTTCACCGCGATGGCGGTCTCGACGACGCTGACCAGGCGACGATTGAAGAGACGCGTACCGCCATCAACTCCGACGCTCGCGAGGGCGTGGGCGAGACCAGCGAGCCGATTCTCGCCACCGACGGCACCACGGCGCTGCTGATCACGCCGATCACGGTCGAGGACGGCACCAACGAGGCGGGCGAGCTTCTCGTCGACGCCACCGACGACATCAAGGCCGAACTCGAATCGCTACCGCCCGGACTTGAGGCGAAAGTGACCGGCCCGGCCGGTTTCTCGGCCGACGCGATCGAGGTCTTCGACTCGATCAACGGGACCCTGCTTTACGCCACTGCCCTGCTGGTTCTGATCCTGCTGATCATCATCTACCGCAGCCCGATCTTCTGGCTGATTCCGCTTTTCTCGGTGATCATCGCGGAGGTGACGTCGCGGGGCATCGGGTACCTGCTGGCGGAGGCCGGGGTCACCGTGACCGGCCAGTCCGGCGGGATCCTGCCGGTCCTCGTCTTCGGCGCGGGGACCGACTACGCGCTGCTGTTGGTGTCGCGCTACCGCGAGGAATTGCGCCGCCACGAGGACAAACACGACGCGGTTCGCATCGCGATGCGCAAGGCCGGCCCGGCGATCGTCGCCTCGGCCGGGACCGTGATGGCAGCGCTCTTGACGCTTACGCTCGCCGAGGTCACCGGCACCGCCGGCCTGGGCCCGATCGGCGCCCTCGGCGTCGGCCTGGCGATGGTCTCGATGCTGACGATCCTGCCGGCGCTGCTGGCGATCACAGGTCGCAAGGCCTTCTGGCCGTTCATCCCGCGCTTCGGCAGCGAGGGGACCGACGAGACCCACGGAGCTTGGAGCCGGATTGCGCGCTGGGTGGGTAGTGGTCCGCGCCGGGTCTGGATCGGCACGGGCGCGGTGCTGCTGGTGCTCTGTCTCGGCCTGACACAGCTCAACAGCGACCTCACCTCCGGCAATGGCTTCCGCGACGACGTCGATTCGGTCCAGGGTCAGGAGCTGGTCGAACAGAGCTTCCCGGCCGGCGCAAACGCGCCGACCAACATCGTTGTCACGGACGCCGCGAAGCTCGACGCCGTGCGCGACGCGGTCGCCACGGCACCCGGGGTTGCCGAGCTCAGTCCACGCGAGGAGCAAGGCCCGACCGGCACGAAGCTCGAGGCGACCCTCGATCAGGATCCGCTCAGCACAGCAGGCTTCGACCTGATTCCCGGCATCCGCGAAGCCGCGCATGCGGCCGGGGGCGACGCTGTGCTCGTCGGCGGTGCAACCGCTGAGGAGTACGACCTACGCCAGTCAGCGTCGCGCGACAACAAGGTGATCGTCCCGATCGCGCTGTTCGTCGTCTTCCTCATCCTCGCGGCGCTGCTGCGCGCGGTTGTCGCACCGCTGGTCCTGATCGGGACGGTGATCCTGTCCTACGGAGCCGCGCTCGGGATCGCGACGTTCTTCTTCGAGAACGTCTTCGATTTCCCGGGCATCGATCCGACCCTGCCGCTGTTCGCGTTCATCTTCCTGGTGGCCCTGGGGATCGACTACAACATCTTCCTCATGGCGCGTGTGCGTGAGGAGACGCTTGCCCACGGCACCCGGGAAGGGACGATCCGCGGCCTGGCGGTCACCGGCACCGTGATCACCTCGGCCGGCATCGTCCTCGCCGGCACGTTCGCAGCGCTGGCGGTGCTGCCACTCACCAGCCTCACCCAGATCGGATTCACGATCTCGATCGGCGTTCTGCTCGATACGTTCCTCGTTCGCACCCTGCTGGTGCCGGCGTTGGTTCTCGATATCGGCGACCGGGTCTGGTGGCCGTCGGCACTTTCGCGAAGGTGAGCACGGAATACTGCGGTAGGTGACTCCGGCGATCTCGCTGCGCGACCTCGGTCGCGACTACAACGACCGCCCGGTCCTGCGTGACGTCTCGCTCGAGCTCGGCTCGGGCGAGACGCTCAGCGTCATCGGCCCGAACGGCGCCGGCAAGAGCACGTTGCTGCGGATCCTCGCGACGCTCCTGCGGCCGAGCTCAGGGACCGTCGAGTTGCTCGGCGCGGAGGTGCCGCGCGAGGCGTGGAAGGTGCGCGGGCAGATCGGCTACCTCGGCCATGAGCCGCTTCTGTACCGCGAGCTCACGTATCCGCGAGAACCTCGAGTTCAACGCGCGCCTGCAGGGTGTCGCCGGCGCCGACGAACGAATCGCGGGGCTGCTCGACGCGGCCGGCCTCGGCCACCGCGCGAGCGAGCTCGTCCGCAACCTCTCGGCCGGGATGCTCCAGCGCGCCGCGATCTGCCGGGCGCTGGTGCACGACCCGAGGCTGCTTCTTCTCGATGAGCCCCGCTCGCACCTCGATCTCGGCTGCCGCGGGCGTCGTCGACGAGCTGCTCGGCCCCACCCCCGAGCGCACCCGCGTCGTGATCAGCCACGAGATCGAGTCGGCGATCGCCAGCGCCGACCGGGTGCTCGCGTTGCGGGCCGACGGCAGCGTCGCCCACGCCGGGTCGGCCGCCGATATCGATCTCGCCCAGGCCAGAGCCATCGTGGAGGGAAGGGCGTGAGGGCCTTCAAGGCGATCCTCGCCAAGGACCTGCGCACCGAGCTGCGGACCCTCGAGTCGGTGCCCGCGATGGCGCTCTTCGCCGCGACGACGTTCGTCCTCTTCCGCTTCGGGCTCGACCGCGAGAGCCTCAGCGGCGGGCTCGCCGCCGGCGTCCTGCTGGCGACCGTGCTGTTCGCCGCGATCCTCGCGATCAACCGCGTCTTCGTCGGCGAGCGCGAGCAGGGCGGCTTCGACCTGATCCGCCTGGCGCCGGTCGACGGCTCCTCGCTGTTCGCCGCCAAGGTCGCGGTGCTGTTCGTCTACCTCGCCGCGCTCGAGGTCATCGCGGTGCCGCTCTTCGCCCTCTTCTTTCTCGATGGACTCAGCGGTGCCGCCGGACTGGCCGCGGTCCTTGCGCTCACCAACCTCGGCCTGGCGGTGGTCGGGACCCTTGTTTCCTCGATCGCCGTCAACTCGCGCGCACGAGACCTCATCGCCCCGCTGCTGTTGCTGCCGCTGCTGATCCCGGTGATGATCGGCGCGGCCGGCGCGGCGCAGGGTCTGCTCGCTGCCGGAGGGCCTTCATACGACGACTTCGGGCAGTGGGTGGCGGTGCTGGCTCTCTACGATGTTGTCTTCTGCCTGATCGGCTATGCGGTCTATGACTTCGTCCTCGAGGACTGACCGGGTGGCCGCGTCTCAGACCTTTGGCGAATGAGCTTTCGCGCCCCCCGCATCCTCCCGGTACTGACCGTGATCGCGATCACGACGGGCTTCGGCATGGTCTTCTTCTGGACGCCGAACGAGGCCGACCAGGGGTTCGTCCAGAAGATCTTCTACCTCCATGTGCCGCTCGCGAGCTGCGCGCTGGTTGGCTTCATGGTCGCCGCGGTCCAGGCGATCCTCCACCTGCGAAGTGGCGAAGCCGAAGTGGGACGTGCGCTCCTACGTCTCGATCCACATCTCGGTGATCTTCGGCGTCGGCGCCCTGCTCACCGGCGCGATCTGGGCGAAGGCCTCGTGGGGGAAGTGGTGGGTGTGGGACGAGCCGACGCTGGTCAGCTTCCTGATCGTCTTTCTCCTCTACTGCACCTATTACCCGCTGCGATACGCGATCGAGGATCGCGAGCGCCAGGCGCGCTACGCCTCGGTCTTCGCGATCACCGCGGGAGCGTTCGTGCCGCTCAACTTCATCGCCGTGCGACTCGCCGAGACGCTGATTCATCCGCGCGTGTTCGCGACGAGCGAGGGCGGCCTGCCGCCGAAGATGATGACCACGTTCCTGATCTGCTTCGCGGGCATGGCGCTGCTGTGGGAGACGCTCGTGCGGTTCGAGCTGGCCGCGAAGTCATCGCGCGCTCGGATCGGTCGCCTGCGCCGCGCGCTCGACGCCGAGGGCGCCACCGGCCCGGCCTCGCGGATCGCGCCGCAGCCGGCAGAGGCCACGGGCGGAGTGAGCTGATGCCGGCGCTGCCGCTCGACGAGGCAGGCAAGTACGTCGCCGGCGCCTACATGGTCTTCCTGGTGCTGCTGCTGATCTACGTCGCGATCATGTCGATGCGGCTTTCGAGGATCGACAGGGAGCTTGGCGAGCTTGCTGAGATCGCGGAGAGGAAGAACGATGGCTGAGCTACTGGCTCTGGGCGTCTCACACAAGACGGCTCCGCTGGAGATGCGCGAGCGCATGGCGCTGACCGAGGGGCGCGCCGTGGGGATGCTCGGCGATCTGGTCGAGCGCGATGAGATCCTCGAGGCCGCGGCGATCTCGACCTGCAACCGCACCGAGCTCTACCTCTACGTCGCCGATGCTGTCGGCGCCGAATCGGTCGCGCTCGGACTGCTCGCCCGCGAGGCGGACATTCAGCCGACCGAGCTCGTCGCGCACCTCTACTCCCAGCGCGGGAGCGACGCGGCCGAACAGCTGATGCGGGTGACCGCGGGCCTCGACTCGATGATCATCGGCGAGAGCGAGGTCCAGGGCAGGTCAAGCGCGCTTATGAGCTGGCGCTCGTCGAGGGCGCGACCGGGCCGATCCTCAACCGCCTCTTTCGCACCGCCCTCGCCGCCGGCAAGCGCGCCCGCACCGAGACCGCGATCTCCGAGGGCTCGATGTCGATCCCGTCGGTGGCGGTCGAGCTCGCGCAGCGCACGCTCGGCGAACTCGAGGATCGTCGCGTCCTCGTCGTCGGGGCCGGCGAGACCGCGGAGCTCACCGCCCGTGCGATCGCGGCCAAGGGAGTTCGCGCGATCTTCATCGCCAACCGCCACTACGACCGCGCGATCGGCCTCGCCGACCGCTTCGGCGGCAGCGCTGTGCGCTTCGAGGAGCTGCCCGACCAGCTCGAGGACGCCGACATCGTCGTGACGTCGACGAGCTCGCCGCACCAGGTGATCGAGCACGACGGCCTGACCGAGGTAATGGCGGCGCGAGAGGGCCGCCCGCTGCTGCTGATCGACCTCGCAGTCCCGCGCGACATCCAGCCGAACTGCCGCGAGATCCCGGCGGTGAGCCTCTACGACATGGATGACCTGCAGGCCCTGGTCGAGCGCAATGCCTCGGGCCGCGAGGCCGAGGCGCGCCGAGTCGAGGCGATCATCCGCACCGAGCTCGCCCGCTTCGACGCCTGGCTCGCGGGCCAGGAGGTCGCCCCGACCCTCGCCGCGCTGCGCCAACGAGCCGATGAGATCGTCGAGCGCGTGCTCGACGAGAACGATCGTCGCTGGGAAGGTCTGACGGACGCCGACCGCGAGCGTCTCGCCGCGGCGGCGCGCGCGAT
This sequence comes from uncultured Solirubrobacterales bacterium, assembly GCA_963746215.1. GTDB lineage: Bacteria > Actinomycetota > Thermoleophilia > Solirubrobacterales > 70-9 > WHSW01. The sequence continues at coordinate 177,585 of CAVVAT010000005.1, read as the reverse complement.
CACGTCGCGCCTGCTGCACGAGCCGACGCTGCGGCTGCGGCGCGCCGCGTCCGAGCGCGACGCATACGTGAACGTCTCGGCCCTGCGCGAGCTCTTCGGTCTCGATCCCGGCACCGAGCCGCTCGAGCCGGGCGGCGCCGAGGTCGCGGACCTCCGCGAGCGCCGCCACAGGAACTCGGGCCGCGGGCGGTGACGCTGCGGATCGCGACCCGCTCGAGCGCGCTCGCGCTCGCGCAGGCGCGACTCGTCGCCGAGGCGATCGGCGACGCCGAGGTGGTCCCGGTGAAGACCGACGACGCCGCAGTCGGCGACAAGGCCCGCTTCGTCCGCGGGGTCGAGCTTGCGGTGCTCGAGGGCGAGGCCGACCTCGCGGTGCACTCGGCCAAGGATCTGCCGACCGACCGCCCCGACGGTCTTGCGCTCGTGGGCGTGCCAGGCCGTGAAGACGTCCGCGATGCGCTCATCGGCGACGCCACTTCGGTTGCGGAGATCGCTCCCGGCGCGATCGTCGGCACGGCGAGCCTGCGCCGCCGTTCTCAGCTACTCGCCCTGCGCGACGATCTCGACGTGCAGGAGATCCGCGGCAACGTCGACACTCGCCTTCGCAAGCTCGCCGAGGGGGACTACGACGCGATCATCCTCGCGGCCGCCGGCCTTGCGCGGCTCGGCCGTACGGAGGAGATCGCCTTCGAGTTCACGCTCGAGCAGATGACGCCGGCCGCGGGGCAGGGGGCGCTCGCGATCGAGGCCCGCGAGGGCGACGAGGCCGCGGCCGCCGCTGCCGCTGCGATCACGAGCCCAGAGGCTCTGATCGAGCTCACGGCTGAGCGGGCCGCGGTCAAGGCGCTCGAAGCCGACTGCGACACGCCCGTCGGAATCTGCGCTCGCTTCGAGGGCGAGGAACTGGGCCTGCGCGGATACGTCGGGCTTGCCGACGGCGGCGCCTGGGTGCGCGACCGCATCGCCGGCGACCCGGCCCAGCCCGCCGCGCTCGGCGAGGAGCTCGTCCGCAGGATGGTCGAAACCGGCGCGGCGGCGATCCTCGCGCAGGCGCGGATGGAGGCCGAACGCAGTGAGCGCCGCGCGCCCGGGAGTCGTCTACCTCGTCGGCGCCGGCCCCGGCGATCCCGGGTTGATGACCCGTCGCGCGCTCGAGCTGATCGCCGCCGCCGACGTGCTCCTCTACGACCGGCTGATCCCCGACGGCGCGCTCGACGGTGTTCGCCCCGACGCCGAGCTCGTGTACGTCGGCAAGGCGCCGGGCGCAAACGCGATGGAGCAGGACGAGATCGAGGCGCTGATGGTCGAGCACGCCGAAGGCAGGGCGCAGCGTCGTTCGCCTCAAGGGCGGCGACCCGTTCGTCTTCGGCCGCGGTGGCGAGGAGGCGGAGACGCTGGCCGCCGCAGACATCTCCTTCGAGGTCGTTCCCGGAGTGACCGCGGGGATCGCGGCGCCGGCCTACGCCGGCATCCCTGTCACCCACCGCGAGTGATGCCGCCGCGGTGGCATTCGTCACCGGCCATGAGGACCCGGCCAAGCCGGAGACGATGCTCGACTGGGAAGCGCTCGCGCGGTTTCCGGGAACGCTCGTCCTCTACATGGGCGTCAAGAACCTGCCGCTGATTGCAGAGCGTCTGGCTGCCGCCGGTCGCGATCCCGGCCGAGGCCGCCGCCGCGATCGAGCGCGGCACGCATCCCGATCAGCGCACCGTCACCTCGACCCTGGCCGATCTCCCCGTTGCCGTCGCCGAGGCCGGCCTGCGCGCTCCCGCGATCCTCCTCTTCGGCCCCGTTGCCGCACGCCGCGAAACGATCGCGTGGCTCGAGCGCCGGCCACTGCATGACCGCCGCGTCGTCGTAACCCGCGCCCGCGCCCAGGCGAGCGGGCTCGCCGCCACGTTGCGCGACCTTGGCGCCGAGGTTGTCGAGTTGCCGGCGATCCGGATCGAGCCTCGCCTCGACAGCGCTGAGGTCATCGACGCGGTCGCGGGCATCCACACTTACGCCTTGATCTGCCTGACGAGCCCGAACGGCGTGCGCCTGCTTTTCGACGCGCTGGCAGCGGCCGGGCGCGACGCCCGCGCGCTCTGCGAACGCAACCGTCGCGGCGATCGGCCCAGGAACCGCTCGGGCCCTGGAACGCCACGGCGTCATCGCGGACATCGTCCCCGAGCGGTTCGTCGCCGAGTCACTGGTCGAGGCGCTCGAACCCGTCGACGTCGCACGGACGGCCGGTGCTCGTTGCCCGCGCTGCCGACGCTCGCGACGTCATTCCGGACTGGCTCAGCGACCGCGGAGCCGAGGTTGACGTCGTCGCGCTCTACGAGACGGTCCGCGAGGCGGCCGACCCCGACGCGGTCGCCGCGGCCCAGGCTGCCGACTACATCACCTTCACCTCCTCGTCGACGGTGCGCAATCTCATCGGAGGCCCTCGGCGACGAGTTCCCTGCGAACGCACGAATCGTCTCGATCGGCCCGGTCACGAGCGCGACCGCGCGCGAGCTTGGACTGAACGTCGACGTCGAGGCCGAGCGCCACGACATCGACGGCCTGCTCGAAGCGCTGCTCGCCGACGCCGGGGCGGGGTGAGGAGCCCGACAAGGGGGCTGGCGGTCATCTTCTCGTTGCTGGGCCTGGCGTTAGCCGCGCTTACCGCAGCGCCGTCAGGCGCGGAGGCAGGTTCTTCGCGCGTCAGCTGCTATTTCGACTACGGCAGCGGCGTCCTGTCTGTCCGCGTCCCCGAGTCCGGGACCAGGCGGGAGCCCACCCCAGGCGTCGCGTTGGTACGGCCGGATGCCGGCGTCGTGACGATCGGCGACGGGACCGGCAGGCCGCTCGGCTGCAGCGGCTCGTTGCCGCGCACCGGCGACGTCCGCTCGATCGTCGTGGCACCCGCCCGCCCGAAAAACGCGATCGGGCTTGCCGTCGACCTGCGCCAGGCGCGGCTGCCCCAGGGCGCCGTCATTGACGCGCGACTCGGGCGCGGTCAGCTGGGCGTCGCCCTTGGCGATGGACCCGACCGCGTCGCCGGGGGAGGCCTGGCCGGCGCTGGTGTGCTCGACCTCGACTACGACGGGACGCTGTCTACCGACGTCGTCGTAAATGCGCGGGCGACGCTGCGGCTCGATGCCGGCGAGGGCGACAACATCATCAGCCTTGCCGGGGGCAACGGCTTCGATGCGGCATGGGCATCGCCGACATCGATCGCCGGTCGCACGGGTGCCGACGTTTTGGTTGGTGGCGCCGCGACCGACCTGATCTTTGGCGGCGATGGAGCCGACAGGATGTACGGGCTCGCAGGCAACGACCTGCTTTCGGCGGCGGGCGCGGGCCCCGATCTCCTGGACTGCGGAGAGGGCGGTGACGTCGCACTCGCGAGCGGACCGGGCGACTCGGTCACGGCGTGTGAGTCGAAACGCCGGCGGCTCAGCGCCGAGCGACGCTACGCGCGACCGTTGCCGCTGCAGCTCTCGCGGTAGAGACCGCTACGACAAGGCGGGGATGGCCTCGGTCAACCTCTGATCGCCGGCGACAGCCTGCAGGACCGCGTCGACGCACGAAGCCAAATCCATTGGCTCGCCGGTTCCGCTGAGTAGCGGACCGGCGCGCCGCTTCGGCGTCGCCAAGGTCAGTGCGGATCCGAAGGAGATCGGTTTCGCCGACTGCTCGAGGACCACGCCGTCGGGTCGCGCAAAGACCCGGCGGCAGCGCTTGTCGAAGCCGACCGTGTAGCCACCTTCGTGCACGAGTCGATGGTGATGGCGACAAAGGAGGACCAGGTTCTGCAGCGAGCTGTCACCCCCGTGCGCCCAGTGGCGGATGTGGTGGGCGTCCACAAAGCGGTGACGTTCACAGCCTGGGAACTGACATCGACCGTCGCGCGCGACCAATGCGCGGCGGGTTGTCGACGGGATCGACCGAGAGCGGCGTCCGGCGCTCACCGACTGGCCATCGCGGTTGTCACCGACCGCGACGAGCGTGCAATCACAGGCCAACCGGCGGGCAGTTTCGGGCGCGATGCCCGGCCCGTCCGCAATCGCGCAGGCTCCGCGCCCGGTTAGACACGCACCGGGTTCGTCGCCTGCAAGCGTCGCGGCGTCAACGTGAACCATGACCTGATGGCGCTCGGCAGCCGATGTGCGTCCCACGCTGCAGCGAGCGAGTGAGTTCTCGGCCATCGCAGTGAGACCATCGGCGTTTGTGGGGAATGGTGGCGCGGCATCGGGCGCCGGAGTTGCGGCTGCATCCCGCGGCCCCGCGGGGCCGCGCTCCTCCGCCTCGGCCAGGTTCCTCTCTTGAAGAGTCGCCTGGGCGGCCTCCAGGGCGCGCAGAAACAAGGCGCCATCCTCCGGCGCGAGCTTTGCGTCCAGGTGAAGGCAGCCATCGTCGTCGTCCCAAAACCAGCGGACGAAAGCGCTTCGCTGTGCCTCGTCCGCTTCGCTTGCGGCCACGCGGCGCGCGGCCCTGACCATCCGCTCGAGCTGTGCGGCTGTGGCGAAACCGGCGAGCTCGATCAGGTCTTGCTCACTCTCGCTGTCGGCCGCCCTGGTGAGAACGCGAACCTTGGAGTAGCTGAGCTCGCCACGAGCGAAACCAGCGCGGATCAGTGGTAGCTCACGCAGCCGGCGGGCAACCCGGACGTTTTCGCGCGCGGCGCGCGGCGAAACCGCGCATCGCCAGGCGATCCACTCCGAGGTCGACCGACAGCCGCTGCCTCCCCAGCCCTCGCGACTATCGAACTCCCCGACCAGCTCGATCCAACGAGCGCTCTGTGAGGTGATCTGCGCAGCGAGGCCCTCAAGCTGACGCTCGATCAGCTCAAGTGGCGTCTCGGAAAGTGCGGTCTCAGGGGGCGAGAAAGCATCGAACATATGTTCGTACGATAGATCCTCCAGCGGACGGATAGGTTGCTGCGTGTGGGCGCCCGGCCGATCACGTTCCTCTCCGACTACGGCACCGACGACGAGTTCGTCGGGGTATGTCATGCGGTGATCGCGTCGATCGCTCCCGACGCCGCGGTCATCGACCTCGCCCACGGCATTCGCCGCCACGATGTTCGGCGCGGCGCGACCGTCCTCGCAGAGGCCGTCGCGTTCGCCCCGTCGGGTGTGCACCTCGCTGTGGTGGACCCCGGGGTGGGGGGCGAGCGCCGAGCTGTCGCAGTTGCGACCAACGAGGGCGAGCGCTTCTTCGTCGGGCCGGACAACGGCCTGCTGATGGCAGCGATCGAAAGCTTTGGTGGCGCGTCTGAGGCCTTGGACATCTCGGAGTCGTCGGTGCGACTCGAGCCGGTGTCGGCCACCTTCCACGGGCGCGACATCTTCGCCCCCGTTGCGGCTCACCTGGCTCGCGGGGCGACGCCGGGAAGCCTCGGCGAGCCGATCGATCCGAAGTCGCTCGCGGTGCTGCCCGCGGTCACGCCGGAGATCGAGGCGGGCCTGCGGCTGACCGCCGAGGTGGGCGATGTCGACGGGTTTGGCAACGCCGCCCTACTCGCCACCGCCGCTGACGCTGCCGCCGCAGGCCTCAGTCCCGGCGCGCGCCTGCGCGTGACCGCGTCGCGTCGCTCCGATGAGGTGACGTTCGCGCGCACCTTTGCCGACGTCGCCGAGGGCGAGCCGTTGCTGTACGTGGATTCCACCGGCTCGCTCGCGCTCGCCGTCAATCGCGGAGACGCCGCCCGCCGACTCGACATCGCGCCCGGCGAGCGCATCGCCCTCACAAGAATGTGACCGCGTTCGGCGACCCCCACATCCACCTCGAGGAGACAGGCTCGACCAACGATGTGGCGCGCGAGCTTGCCGACGACGGCGCCGCGTCGGGCACCATCGTCACCGCCGATTCGCAGAGCGCGGGACGGGGTCGGCGCGGACGGGTCTGGTCGGCGCCGCCCGGCAAGGCACTGCTGTTCTCGGCCATCCTGCGGCCACTCGAGTTGCGCCACTCCCTGCTGCCGCTGTCGGTGCCGGTCGCGGTCTCCGAAGCGATCGAGTCGCTGGCGCCGGTCAGCGCTCGGATCAAGTGGCCGAACGACATCTGGATCGACGAGGCCAAAGTCGCCGGCATCCTCATCGAGGCCCGGCCGCCGGATTGGGCCGTGATCGGGATTGGCCTCAACGTCGCGATCGAGCCCGACGAGTTCCCGGCCGACCTGCGCTGGCCGGCCACCTCTGTCGGCGCCGGGGTGGGCGTCGATGCAGCGCGCGACGCCATCTGTGCGGCACTCGGACGCTGGGTCGATGCGCCGCAGGCCGAAGCGCTCGAATCCTTCCGCGAGCGTGACGCGCTGACGGGCCGCGAGATCGCGTGGACCGGCGCGGGCGACGAGCCGGGCAAGGGTGTGGCCACCGGCGTTGACGAGCGGGGCAACCTCACGGTCGAGGTGGCGGGAGGCGATCGGCTCGCGCTTGGTTCGGGCGAGGTGACGCTGCGGCTGAGGTAGGTTTGGTCGCGTGAAGCTGACCCGCGGGATCCTCGTGGTGATTGCTGCCTTGGCAGCGTTACTCGCCCTCAGCGCCTCGCACGCCGTCGCTCAGGAGGCGGCCATCTGCACGAAGTGGAAGGACCACCTCAAGCCGGGCGACAACTTCCACCTCGGCAACGGCAACGCCAGCGTTATCGGCCCCGAGTCGAACGATCACATCTTCGGCGAGGGTGGCAAGGACCTCATCAACGGCGGACGAGGCAGCGACGTGATCGAGGGCGGGCCCGGCAACGACATCCTTTGCGGCGGTCGCGGGAACGACACGATCATCGGCGGCGACGGCAACGATCGCATCTTCGGCGAGGAAGAGAACGACAAGATCATCCCCGGGCCTGGCGATGACAAGGTTCTCGGCAGCCAGGGCGACGACAAGATCGAGGGCTTCGGCGGAAAGCCGGGCAGCATCGTCGACGATGGCGTCGACATCCTCGACGGCGGCTTCAACGACGACGTGATCATCGGTGGCGGAGCCGACACGCTTCTCGGCTTCACCCACGACGACGTCCTTCGCACGAAGACGCCGGATATCGCGCCGAAGCTCATGGACGGCGGCGGCAACGACGATCAGATCTTCGGCTCCGACGCCGACGACGAGCTACGCGGGGGCGAGAACGGCGCCGACAAGCTCTACGGCGCCGGCGGCGACGACGTCCTCAACGGCGGACCCGGCCCCGACCTCTGCGACGGCGGCTCCGGCAATGACCGGGCGGCCGCCTGCGAGACCGAGCGCAACATCCCGCGTCGTACTTCCGCGCTTCGGCTTCCGCTGAGCAGATGAGCGAGCTCGTCACCGGGTTTCCCGGCTTCATCGGTCGTCGCCTCGTGGCAGCGCTGCTCGCGGCGGATGCGAAGGCGAGCGTCGTCGCGCTGGTCGAGCCCCGGATGCTCGACACCGCCACCGCGGTAGCCGCCACGATCGACCCGAAGCGGATCGAGCTCGTCGCCGGCGACATCACCGACCGTCGGCTCGGGCTTGAGGCCGACGACTACAAGCGGCTGGCCAAGCGCACGCGGCGTGTGTTCCACCTCGCCGCGATCTACGACCTCGCGGTGCCCCTCGAGGTCGCGCAGCGCGTCAACGTCGACGGCACCGGAAACGTCCTCGACTTCTGTCGCGCCGCGAAGAACCTCGAGCGGCTCGCCTACGTCTCTACCGCGTACGTTGCGGGAAAGCGGACCGGCATCGTCTACGAGCACGAGCTCGTGATGGGCCAGGACTTCAAGAACCACTACGAGTCGACCAAGTTCCAGGCCGAGGTCTGGGTGCGCCAGCAGCTCGACCACGTTCCGACGACCATCCTGCGGCCGGCGATCGTCGTCGGCGACTCGCGAACGGGCGAGACCGAGAAGTTCGACGGCCCCTACTACGTGCTGCGAGCGCTGAGCCGCGCGAGTCGCATGGGTCAGCCGATGCCGCAGTTCGGGCGCTCGAGCGCCGCCTTCAACGTGGTGCCCGTCGACTACGTGGTCGCGGCCATGGTTGCGGCCGCCGGCGATCCCGGCGACTCTCGGCAAGACGCTTCACCTGGTCGACCCCGACCCGCTCAGCGCCCACGATCTGGTCGAGTTGCTCTCGAAGAGCTTACCTCGGCCGGGGAACCCGCGGACGCGTGCCGGCGGGGCTGGTCGAGCGATCACTGCGGATCAAGCGGATCCGGAAGATGTTCGAGGACATCCCGCTCGAGTCGATCGCCTACCTCAACCATCCTGTGGTCTACGACGCTCGCGCGACGGTCGACCTGCTGGCCAGCGCACGACCTCGTCCCGCCGCGCTTCCCCGACTACGCCGAGCCGATGGTGCGCTTCTATCGCGAGCACGAGAACGACGCGGCGTTTCGGCCCCGACCGACCGCTTAGTCACTGGCCGGGAGAGAGTTGCGCGTCGGACGAGAAGCGGTACCGCGTTAGGGTCGGCGGTCAGACAGTCAACACACAGCCAACGGCTGTGAGAAGGACGAGGCGAGATGGCGACGGTGCTTGTATTCCATGAGGTAGACGACGTTGACCACTGGGCGGCGTCAACGAAGCGAGACGAGCTCTTTGGCCCGATGGGGATCACAGTGCGTACGTTCCGCGATCCCGAAACCCCGAACAGGGTCGGAGTGATCTTCGATGGCGTCTCGGACCTCGAGTCGTTCGCGCAAAGCCTGCAGACTGACGAGGCCGCGGAAGCGATGAAGCACGACGGTGTTCGCCCAGAGACCATCGTGACGCTGGTCGAGGTGTAGTAGGCGCGAGGTCTATTCGTCGTCGTCGGACTTGGACCCCGCCGGTGCGGTGTCCGCGTCGTCCGGTGGTGCGGCCTCTCGGTGCCTCGGCCTCGGGCCTCTCCTCATCAGGAGACTCGTCTTCGGAGAGCTTCTCGCGCTCGCGCTCGCGCCCGCGGCCACGCTCGCGGCCGTTGCCGCCCCCGTTGCTCGCCGAGCCACCGCCTCCGCCACCACCGCCGCCCTTGGAGCGCCGGCGCCGGCGCTTGCCGCCGCTCTTCGGGAAGTTGCGAAGCAGTTCGCGGGCGACGGCGGAGGGCTTGCGGGCCATGCGCATCCGGGCGCCGCGCAGCACCTCCTCGGCCTCGGGGGTGTGCGCCACCGAGGCGGCGAGCAGCGCGACCGCAAGGCGGCGGTCCTGCTGGCGAGCGGCGTGGACGATCCGGCGCGCGTTGCGCCCGTGGGCGCGGCCCGAGGAGTTGACGAACAGGCCCAGCAGGCGCTTGGTCTCCGGCCAGCGCTGAACCGCGTACTCCTCGTGGAGCTCGCGGGTGATCTCGGCGAGGCGCCAGACCCAGGCCTGAGCCTGATCGCGGCGGCCGATCCGCTTCTCCGAGAGCGCCTGCAGCAGGATCTTCGCCCCGGCGCGGCGCTCGTCGCGCGGCCAGGTGGCGACGATCTCGACCGCGTCGTCGAACGGCTCGGCCTCGCGCAGCGCGGCGACCTCGGCGAGGGCCTTCAGCCGCAGCTGGTGGTCGCGGTTTCGCTGCAGGCAGGTGACCAGGAAGCGCCGGCGCAGCTCCTTGGCCTGATCGTGCTGGATCATCGCCTTGGCCTTGCGCCAGTTGTTGTTGGTCACGCGCGAGCCGGCGAGCGCCGCCCACGCGTGCTGCTCGGAGTAGTTGAGGTTCTCGACGGCGATCCGCCAGAGCTCGCGCTCGAGCACGGCGAGCCGGCGCTCGGGATCGGCGGAGACCGGCACGACGCGCCGCTCGACGCGGACTCGGCGGCCACGGCCGCGGCGCACCGGGCCGACGACGATCGCGCCGCCGCGGTAGACGTCGCGGTCGAGCAGGCTGTGGAGGGTGACGATCGTCTCGTCGGAGGTCGTGGCCGGGTGGACGAGGTCGATCACCAGGCCGGCCTCCTTGCCGGGGTTGCGGCGGGTGACGCGGCCGACGCGCTGCTGGTAGACGCGGCGTGAGGCGGTCGGCGCGAGGTGCATGCAGATCGTCGCGCGCGGCGAGTTCCAGCCCTCCGCGAGCAGCATCGCGTTGCAGAGCACGTCGACCTCGCCGCGCTCGAAGCCGGCGAGGATCTCGGCGAGGTCGCGCTTTGGCGTCTCGCCCGAGACCGCCTGCGCGTTGATGCCGACGTTGCGGAAGGCGGCGGCGACGTTGGTGGCGTGCTTGACGCCGGCGGTGTAAACGACGCCGGGCACCTTGCGGAAGCGCGATTGGTAGAGGTCGGCGATCGCGACGTTGAACGGCTCCTGGTCGAGCAGCGCCGCGAGCTCCTCCTGGTCGAAGTCCTGGTCGACCTCGCCGCGGCGCAGCGGCACCTTGGCGATCGTCCGCACGCCGGGGCCGGGAGGGATGCGGATGCAGCGAAGCGGCGAGATCACGCCGCGGCGCGCGGCCTGGGCGAGGTCGAAGCGCGAGGTCTGGGTCGGGAAGAGGTCGGCGACGTGGCGGGCGATCAGCGCGCCGGTCGCGGTCATGCCGATGAAGACCGGGCCGGTCCACTTGCGGATGCAGCCGCTGGTCTTCTCGCCGAGCGCGGTGTGGGCCTCGTCGCAGATCACGATCGAGTAGGCGTCGGAGATGCGGCCGGCGTTGCGGACGAACCACTGGTAGGTCTCGACGGTGACCGGGCCGTAGGGATGGTCGGACCCGTCGAGCAGCGGCGGGCAGAGGCGCTCCTTGTAGCCGCGGTCGGAGATCTCGCCGATGAACTGATCGACGAGGTTGCGGCGGTGGGTGAGGATCAGGACGCCGCCGGTGCGCGAGGCCTCGATGAACCCGACGGCGGCGACCGTCTTGCCGGCGCCGGTTGCGTGCTCGAACCAGAAGCGGCGGTCCGCGCCGGGGTCCTCGGGCGCGTCGGTGATCTGCTCCTCGTCCTCTTCGGCCTCGGGCTCCTCCCAGTCCTGGGGCTCCTCGTCGGGGGCGAGCGCGTCGTCTCTCCTCCTCGTCCTCGGCGACAGTCGCCGTTCGCGTCGCCGTTGGCCTCGGCGACCTCGCCTCGGCTTCGCACCTCGCTGTGCGCCGTTGCCGTTGCGACCGTTGCGTCGAGCCGTGCCCTCCGGGCTCTCGAGCTCGGAGTGATCGCGGCGAGGGTTCCCGAGAGCGCGTCGACCTGGTGCTCGTTGAGCTCGGCGCCGTCGAGCAGCTTCGGCTTCTCCTCGGAGAGCAGGCGCTCGAGGCCCGAGCAGCAGCGAATAGTCGCGGCGCCACTCCATCGATGGGCGCCTCGGCGCCGTCGTCGAGCTCGCGTAGCGCCGATGTCGACCGCGCGACGGCGAGCGGTGCCGGGCACGAGGTCGGCGATCGTCTCGCCTTCGAGCAGGATCGGTTCTCGGGAGAACTCCCGCACGCGATCGAGTTCAGACTCGCTCAGCTCGTCAGCCGCGCTCGCGGCCACGTCGGTGGTATTTGCCATGGGCAAAGGGGGAATCGGTCCCTGCCCGCCCACTGATCCAAGTCGGAGAGGGCGAGCGAAGTAAGCTCGGTAGAGGCGGGTGCCGGGCCGGTTTCCCCTCCTGTACGGACCGACAGCCCTCCGCTGGTCCAAGAACTCGGGACCAGGGGTTATTGAACCACACTGAGCAGCGAATGGCGCGTCGAACGCAAGATTGCGGTCAGCGTTTTGGCCATCCTCGCCGTCGTCGGGCCTCACCGTCTGGGGCATCGCCAGCGGCGGTGATAACGTCGATCCGGGCGCCGGAAACCCGGAATCGGCAGCGCCGTCGACTACGAGCAGGCCCTCGCCGACGCGCCGCCCACGCTCGCGAATCTCTACGCGGACGGCGACGTGCTGATCCCCGGCGGACACGACGGGCTGAAGTCGCAGCTCGCAGAGCTCGACGGCCATCCGGTCGTGGTCAACGTCTGGGCGTCGTGGTGCGGCCCGTGCCGCTCGGAGTTCCCGGACTTTCAGCGCGTCTCGGCGCGACCGCGGTGACGAGGTCGCGTTCCTCGGCGTAGATGCATTGGACACCGACCCCGCCGCCGAGACCTTCCTCGAGGAGTTCCCCTTGCCCTATCCAAGCGTCACCGACCCCGACGAGCAGGTGAGGCACGAGTTCGGCATTCGCGGCTATCCCGCGACGGCGTTCTTCGACGCGAGCGGAGAGCTCGTCCACCTCAAGCAGGGCCCCTACACGTCGGCCGGGCGAGCTCGAGGCCGACATCGACAGGTACGCGCTCGATGAGGCATCTGGTCGCATGCGCCGCGCTCTGGTCGCCTGCTGGTGCCGCCGTTGCGGCGCCGCCGATCGGTCAGGATGCGAGCACCACCGTTCCCTCGATCGAGCTCGCCGAGACGATCGACCCCGCGAGCGAGAAGTGGATCGACTCGGCGCTCGAGCGACGCCGCCGACGAGGGTGCGCCACTCGCGATCATCCGCCTCGACACGCCGGGCGGGCTCGAGAGCTCGATGCGCGAGATCGTCCAGTCGATCATCGACGCGCCGATGCCGGTTGTCGTCTACGTCTCGCCCGATGGCGCCCGCGCCGCCTCGGCCGGCGCCTTCATCGCCGAGTCGGCCGATGTCGTCGCGATGGCGCCGCAGACGAACATCGGCTCCGCCAGCGCGATCCAGTCCAACGGCGAGGACATCGGCGGCACCCTCGGGGTGAAGATCGAAAACGACGCCGCGGCGTTCATCCGCGCGCTCGCCGAGACCCACGGCCGCGATGGCGAGGCTCCGGGCGAGATGGTCACCGAGGCGGCCAACTTCACCGCCGCGGAGGCGCTGGACGCCGGCGCGATCGATCTGGTCGCGACGCAGCGAGGACGACCTGATGTCCCAGCTCGACGGCTTCTCGGTGCAGGGCCCGAAGGAGACGACCCTCGATACCGCCGGGCTTGAGATCGAGCACCGCGACCCGTCGCTTGCAGTACGAGCTGCTCTCGATCGTCGTCAACCCGACGGTCGCCTACCTGCTGCTGCTCGTCGGGATCGTCGGCATCGCGATCGAGCTGTTCAGCCCCGGGCTGATCATCCCCGGCGCGGTCGGCACGATCTCGCTGCTGCTCGGCGCGTTCGGCTCGGCGCAGCTGCCGGTGACGGCGGCCGGGATCGCGCTGCTGGTCATCGGCCTGGTCCTGATCATCGCCGAGGCGCAGTTACCGACCCACGGGGTGCTGGGGGTCGCCGGGGTGCTCGCGCTCGTCTTCGCGGGGCTGTTGCTCTTCGATACCGAGTCCGAGGCGTTCGAGGTATCGGTGCCCGTGGTCATCGTCACCGGGCGTCGCTGCTCGGCGGCTTCGTCGCGTTCGCGGCGACCAAGGCGGTGCAGGCGCACAAGCCGGGGTCGGCGACAGGCCGCGAGCACCTGGTCGGCCTGAGCGGGGACATCCGCGTGGCGCTCGACCCGGTCGGTCAGATCTTTGTCGACGGAGCGCTGTGGCGGGCGAAGCTCGGCCGAGGGCACGAGCGATCGCCGACGCCGAACGGGCGCGAGAGCTCGGCGCTAAAGTGCGAGTCGAGGCGGTCGAGGGGTTGACGCTCCGCGTGCGGCCGCTCGAAACGGACGTTCCCGGTACCTCAACCGAGCAAGGAGCAGCGCTCTTGACAGTCGCCCTCGCGGTCATCGCCGTAGTCGCGGTCTTCATCCTGATCATCCTCGCCTCGGCGATCCGGATCCTGCGCGAGTACGAGCGCGGCGTCATCTTCCGCCTCGGCCGCCTGATCGCCCAGAAGGGCCCGGGCTGATCCTGCTGATCCCGTTCATCGATCAGATGGTCCGCATCGACCTGCGGACGATCACGCTGAACGTGCCGCCGCAGGAGGTCATCACCAAGGACAACGTCACCGTTCGCGTCAACGCGGTCGCTACTTCCGCGTCGTCGATCCGAACAAGGCCGTGACCGAGGTCGAGAACTTCCTCCTGGCCACCTCACAGATCGCGCAGACGACGTTGCGCTCGGTGCTCGGCAAGGCCGAGCTCGACTCGCTGCTCTCCGAGCGCGAGCGCCTGAACGTCGAGCTGCAGCAGATCATCGATGAGCAGACCGAGCCCTGGGGCGATCAAGGTCTCGACGGTCGAGGTCAAGGACGTCGAGCTCCCGGTCGACATGCAGAAGGCGATGTCGCGCCAGGCCGAGGCAGAGCGCGAGCGGCGGGCGAAGATCATCGCCGCCGACGGTGAGTTCCAGGCTTCGGAGAAGCTCTCCCAGGCGGCGAACGTGATCAGCCGAGAACCCGGCGACGCTGCAGCTGCGTTACCTGCAGACGCTGGTCGAGATCGGCGTCAACAACAGCTCGACGATCGTCTTCCCGCTTGCCGATCGACCTGCTCAAGCCGCTGCTCGAGCCGCATGCGCCATCGAGCGTGCCGACGCCGAGCGGACCTCCGGAGATGCCGTCGGGTAGCGACTCCACGGACGTGCCTCCGCTGCCGGACGTGCCGCCGCGCCCGTCCTGAGCTCCCAACCGGAAATTCGCATCGAGCAGCTCACCGGGCTGAGGACGGTCCTCGCCCCGGGCCGGGCCGAGCGGCCGGACGCGTTCGATCCGCAGCCGGCGAAGGCGCGCGAGGACGCTCGGGAGAAATGCCCGTTCTGCGAGGGCCGCGAGGACCGCACGCCGCCCGAGGTCTGGGCGCATCGGCCGGCGGCGGCGCGCCCGACACGCCGGGCTGGACGGCTCGGTCGGTTCCGAACCTCTATCCGGTGCTCGGCGCTGACCGCGGCCCAGGCGCCGAGCTCCGGGCGGCGGGGCAGGCGATGTCACCTCTGGGTTCGCGGCTCGATCGATCCGCTCGGCGCCTCGGAGCGCGGCTCGACCGAGCTGTTTCGCTCGCAGCCGGCGACTCGGCGCCCACGAGGTCATCGTCAGCGCCCCCGAGCATGCGGTCTCGCTCTCCCAGCTTTCCGATGAGCGCGTCGCCGGCGCGGTCGACGCTTGGCGCGAGCGGATGCGCGCACACGCCGACGCCTCCTATCTGCACCTGATCGTCAACGAGGGACCGCTCGCCGGGGCGTCGCTCGAGCACACCCACGCCCAGCTCTACGCGCTCGACTTCGTCCCGCCCGAGATCGCCCGCGAGCGCGAGCGCGCCGTCGCCTACCACGAGCGCACGATGGGCGGCCACCTGCTCGAGGACGTCGCCACCGAGGAGATCCGCCGGCGCGACCGGCTCGTCGCGATCGACGACGACACGCTGCTCGTCTGTCCCTGGGCCTCGCGATCGCCGTTTCACCTACGGGTGATCCCGCGCCGCCGTCGCCGCGCTTCGAGCAGGCCGAGGGCGGGCGCGGCGATGATCGCCACCGCCATGCGGGCGCTCGGCGGCGCTCTGGGCGGCGTGCCGCAGCTCAACCTCTGGGTACGCACGGCGCCGCGAGGAGCCGACGAGTTCTGCTGGCACATCGAGATCCTCCCGCGGCTGACGATCCGCGCCGGCTTCGAGCTGGGACCGCGTCGACATCAACACGTATCCGCCCGAGCGCGCGGCGAGCGACCTGCGCGAGGCGTTGGCCTGAGCTCGTCGCGGCCGCAAGGCCGCGGCGCTCTGGGCGCTCGCGATCGTCTGCTCTCGGCGCCCTCGCCATCACCTACCTGCTCTTCGTCCGCACCCACCACGGGCAGCGGCTCGACCAGGGCGCCTTCGACGGCCGCGCGCTTGCCGACGGCAGCGCCCGCATCGCCGCCGATCACCTGCTGACGACGATCAGCGTCGCCTCGCTCGTGTTCGCGCTCCTGGTCTTGATGGCACAGGCTGCCCTTCGCCAAGGGTCGCGCTCTCGCTGGTCGCCGGCGGCGGTGATCATCGGCGCTGTCTGCACGACCGAGGTCCTCAAGCACTGGTTGCTCGAGCGGCCCGATCTGCTCTCCCGGACGCTGTATCGCAACAGCTTCCCGAGCGGCCACACGACGGTCGCCTTCTCCGTCGGTATCGCGGCCACGCTGGTCGTCCCGCCGCGGTTGCGGCGACCGACGGCCGCGCTGGCCGTCCTCTATGCGGGCGCGATCGGGGTCGCCGTGTCGCGGCGGGCTGGCATCGGCCATCCGACGTCGTCGGCGCATACCTCGTCACCATGGCCTGGGCGGCGGCTGTCATCGCTTTCGCCACGACTCGCGACGAACGGCCTACCTGCGCACGGACCGATCGTGGCCCGAGGGCACCGTCGCGCTTCGCTATCTCGTCGGCGGCATTGTGCTTGCCGCCCTCGGATTCCTGGCGCGGTCGCCGTGGCCTTTGCGTCGGAGACCGGCCGGATCGGGTGGACGATCGTCGACGCCGCCTTCCTCGCCGCCTGCGCAAGCGTCGTCGCCCTCGCCGCCGTGCTGATGGCCGCGCTGCTCTACGCGCTGCGGCTGTCCACCGCTTGCCGTAGCCTGGCCGCGCGATGCCACCGACCAAACGCCCCTTCCCGCGATTTATCGCCGACGCCGCACAGCAGGGCCGCCCGTACGGCCGCTTCGAGGACCGGCTGCGAAACGAGTTCGCAAGCGCCTGCGCGCCGCTCAACGACGAGGCCGGCGCGGCGCTCGACCCGATGACCGTGAAGTGGTTCCCCGACCGCTCTTGGGGCGGGCGGGTGTATGTGCCCGCGAGCGGCCGCGCGGAAACGGAGACGGTCGGCGAGGACGGCGAGGCGGTGCTCGCCGAGTTCTACGGCTGGGTCTCCTTCGCCCACGGCGACGCCGAGAGCGAGCCGACCGACCTGCGGTCCAAGGCCGACTTCACCGACGTCACCGCCGAGGACAACCCCGACTGGAAGATCGACATCAACGACGACGTCGTGGGCGGCTGGACGACAGACGGCGGCCGCGGCGGTGACGTGACGCTGGTTTGGGGATTGCCGCTCGTCCGCGGGGCGGTGGCGGTGACCGCGGAGCTCGACGGCGACACGCTCGACCAGGCGCCCGTCAGCGACGGCCGCTTCACCCTGATCGCCGTTGATGCGGTCCACGGCTTCGGCGACGATCTCTTCCTCGAGGTCAAGCTCTTCGACCGCGGGGTCCGCGAGCTCGCCTCCGAGAGCCTTTACGCCGAGTCGAGGAGCCGGAGGACGAAGAGCCCGAGGTTGAGTAGGTCCAGGTGCTCGCCGTAGCTCTTGCGCTCGCCTCGATCCTGGTCCCGACCCAGCCGGCGGCGGCTGCGGACGCTGACCCGGCGAAGTCCGCCGGCCGCGTGAAGCACTTCACGGTCTCGGCAAGCGGCGACCTGCTGATGCACAGGCCCCTGCTCGACCGGGCAAACGCCAACTCCGGCGGCAGCGGATTCGACTTCACGCCGTTCTTCAACAGGATCTCGCCATACGTGGCCAAGGCCGACCTCGCGCTCTGTCACGTCGAGACGCCGATGGGCCCCGGGCCCATCACCACGTATCCGATCTTCAACACGCCTCGCGACCTGGCGACATCGATTCACCGCAGCGGCTGGGACGCGTGCAGCACGGCGTCCAACCACTCGCTCGACGGCGGACAGGCCGGTATCGACGGGACCGTCGACGCGCTCGACGACAACGACGTCAAGCACACTGGCTCGTTTGCCTCTGAGCGCAAGAGCAACGACCCAACGTTCCTGCGCGTCGATGGCATAAAGCTCGGCTTCGTCGCGTACACGGACGCGACCAACGGGTTCAGCGCGCCGCATCCGTGGTCGGTCAACGAGTACGCGGCGTCGAACCCGAAGGCGGGCGCGAAGGCGATCATTCGCGACGCGCGCAAAGCCCGCGACAAGGGCGCCGACGCGGTGATCGTGCAGCTGCACTGGGGCGACGAGAACTCGCCGCGCCCGAACGCCTCGCAGGTCGCGGTCGCCAAGAAGCTCACCGCCGCCAAGGTCGTGACGGTCGTCGTCGGCCAGGGCCCGCATGTCGTGCAGCCGATCGAGCGAATCAACGGCAAGTTCGTGGTCTTCAGCGAAGGCAACCTCGTCTCGAACCAGGGCGCTTCCACTGGGTTGCCAGCCGCGACGCAGGACGGGATCATCGCCCTGCTTCGCTTCAAGGCGGTCGACGACGACGTCACCGTCCGGCGCGTGACCTACATCCCGACCTGGGTGCGGCTGGGCGACTACGTGGTGCTGCCGGCGAAGGCCTCGTCGGACCCCGACAACGCGGGTGCGCTGCGCGACTCCTACCGCCGTACGGTTCGTGTCGTCGGCAAGGGCGACGGGTTCGGGCCAGGGCTTTAAGGGGTTCGCTGCTAGCGTGCGGCGCGTGCAGGGACGCTCAGGGCTGGTAGCAATCTTCGCTGCCGCGATCTTCTTCTTTATCGGGACGGGCTCAGCCGCAGCCCAGACGTTCGGCTTCGAGTTCGGCAAGACCGGCAGCGGTGCTCCGGGGGCCCTTGCCTCGGATGCCAACGGCGTGGCCGTCGACGCGGACGGCAATCCCTGGGTCGCTGACCCCACCAACCAGCGCATCGTCAAGTACGACTTCAACGGCAAGTTCGTCGGCGAGTTCGCCTCGCCGATCGGCGGCGGGCCCGCGTTCGTGCAGCCCGAGGCGATCGCAGCCGACGCCTCGGGCTTCCTGTACGTCGTCCAGGGTGGCGCCGACCCGCAGGTCGTCAAGATCGACACCGGCGGCACCTTCGTCCGCACGATCGGGCCAGCTGGTCCGGGGGGAACCCCGCTGGTCAGCCCCAACGCGATCGCCGTCGACTCGGCGACCGGGAAGATCTACGTCGCCGACGCCGCGAGGATCGCCATCTACGAGGCCAACGGCGTTCCGAGCGGGGAGATTCCGCTCTCCGGCCCGACAGGCGTCGCGGTCTTCGGTGGCAATGTCTACGCGGCGTTCGGTGGCTTCAGCGGTCCCGAGGTCGTCAGCTTCCAGGGCGAAACCAGCACGTTCGGAACCAGCTTTGGGGCCGGGACCTTCACCGGGACGGTCAATGAGATCGCGGTCGACTCCACCGGCCGCGTCTACGTGGCCGACCAGGGCGCCTCGGTCGTCCGCCGATTCGGCCCGGGCGGGGGACAGATCGACACGATCGGCACCTCCGGGCTCGAGACCGGCAAGACGAACATCCCTCAGGCGGTGGCGCTCGACTGCCGCGACAACGTCTACATCATCGACTCCGGCCAGCGAACAGCCGACAACCAGCCGGCTTCGAAGGCGCTGAAGTTCACGAACTCGAACACGCCGCCTCCGTGTGCGCCGCGGGTACCTGCACCCGGCGCTGTCGACCTGCAGATCAACGACGTCGAGGTGACGCAGGCGATCCAGCCTGAGCGCACCTACACCGCTGGTCCGCCGCCGACGAACACGCTGGGCGATCGTCCCGAGATCGAGCCGCGCAGCCGCGCTTACGGCCCCCCCGAGGTCGGCCTCCAGGCGAATGGCAAGACGGTTGTCCGCATGTTCGCGACGCTGCGCAACGGAACCGCGGGCGGAGTCAGCAACATCCCCGCGACCCTGAGCGCCGTCACCGCCGATGGCCGCACGCTCGGCCCGATCCAGGCGGATTCAAAGCCCGCCGTAATCCAGGTCGGCGACACGACGGTTGGGACCGCACAGCGCACAGATCCCGCCGGCGCGTACACGTTCACGCTCCCGCAGGCGTGGACCGCGCCCGGAACGGTCGAACTCGTCGCGCGCCTCAACCCGGCCGGAATCGGCTGCGAGGGGCCGTGCGTGAATCGCACGACGTTCCGGCTCACCGGTGTGACGTTCCAGCAGACGCAGCGGCCAAAGGTCGTACCGATCGCGCTTACAGACGGCGGCGTCTACCCGGTCGGTAACGACGGCCTGCCGATCTACGACCCGCACCCGGTCTTCGACGTCGCTCAGATGCTCGCGCCTCTGGATCTCGACATCTACGGCTACCACGCCCAGGCCGAGGTCGGGGATCTGATCAACGCGCCGGAGGTCTTCATCACATCGTGCTTCCTCGGGATCGAGTTCGAGCCGATCTGCAGCGAGGACAGTTACACGCCCGATCAGCCCGAGTACCGCGAGTACCTGCAGGGCGAGCTGATGGATCGGGTCGAGGATGCCGCCGACGATGCGGGGATCGACGACTGCGACAAGATTCCGATCGGCCTCGTCACCGCCGGCAACGGAACGCTGCCGGGCGTGATGCGCGGCGAGTGGGAGAACAAGGGATTCTTCGAGTGCGCGATCGGTTACGCCGCGGTGTCGCGGCCGTTCACCGCCGTGGCGCATGAGATCCAGCACGCGTTCGCGCGCCCGCACGCGTCGCAGGGTTGCGGCGCGACCGGCGACCAGGAGGGCGAGTCGTGGCCGCCCGACAACCGTGGCCTGCTCGGCGGTATCGGCCTGGATGTCCGAGCCGGGTCGGGCGGCGCCCAGGGGCCGCACCGGATCATGTACGGCGGGGTCGATGGCCTGCCGGCCGAGCTCTTCGACCTCATGGGCTACTGCGCCAACGATGGCGCGCCCGGCAACGCCTGGATCTCGCCGCGCGGCTGGGGCAACGTGATCGGCTTTCGCCAGTCCGAGCTGAAGGCGCGACCGGCCGCGCCGAAGCAGGGCACTGCCAGAGAGCTCCACGTGACCGCGATCGAGTCGTCCACCGGCCAGCTCGGCATCACCGGCGTCTCACCGCTTGACGGCGAGCCGGCGGCGCCGGCCCCCTCCGGCTACACGATCGAGGCACGCAACGAGGCTGGGGCCCTGCTCGCGAGCGCTCCGGCTGGAGCGACGCAGCTCGCCGATGGCGGGGGAATCCTCATCGACGGCACCGTCGCGGCGCCCGCCGGGACGACCCAGGTTTTCGTCTGGCGCGGGACCGAGGCCGGCACACGCCGGCTGGCATCGGCCAATGCACCGAAGGTGAGCCTTGCCTCGCCAAAGGGCGGCTCTCGCGTGAGCGGCAAGAACATGACCGTACGTTGGAAGGCATCCGACGCCGACGGTCCCGAGGGCGGTCCGCTCGAGGCGACGGTCGAGTACGCGCCCAACGGCAAGAGCTTCAGCGCGGTCTACACAGGGCCGGCGGAGACCGGCGCTGCGCAGATCCGCCGCTCGCTTCTGGCCGGGTCCGACAAGGCCAAGGTCCGGGTCACCGTCGACGACGGGTTCCGGGAGGACACCGTGACGTCAAAGGCCTTCTCAGTGGCACCCACGCCACCTGACGTGCGGATCTCCGACCCGAGTGTCCCGGTGACTGTGACGGCTGACGCAACGCTGACGCTCACCGGCCAGGCTTTTGCGCCGGGTGGAACGCCGCTGCGCACGAAGGCGCTGCGCTGGTCCGACCGCAAGGACGACCTCGGCCGCGGCACCTCCGTGTCGGTGTCCGGGCTCAAGCCAGGGCGCCACAAGATCACGCTCACAGCGAAGGGCGGGGGGAGCACGGGCAAGGCATCGGTCGCCGTGACGGTTGCGGCGGTCAAGCCCGAGTTCCTCGAGCTGACCGCGCCCGCGATTTCCGCAAACGCGAAGAAGATGAAGCTGCGCGTCGCCAGCACCGTCGCCGCCAAGCTCAAGGTCGGCAAGAAGAGCTTCAAGGTCTCGCCCAAGGCCAGTTCGGTCAAGGTCGCCGTGCCGAAGGGCAAGACCTCGTTCGCACTGCCCGTGACACTGAAGTCCGGCGGCTTCGAGACCGCGGCCAGCGTCGTGGTCGAACGCGGCTGACAAACTTTCGCTTCGGAGCCCCGGTAGCTCAGTGGATAGAGCGACCGCCTCCTAAGCGGTAGGTCGTAGGTTCGACTCCTACCCGGGGCATTTGCGGGTATAGGATCGCGCGGCAAGGACGACGCTCGAAAGGATCGCGGGATGCCGGAGACAGAACAGGGGATTCGCAGGCGTGAGCTACTGGTGGCTGGCGGCGCCGGGGCTCTGGCGCTCACGGCTCCCATCAACTACGCGGCGCTCGCTCGTGCCAATCGCCTGCCGATGGCAAAGGGCGCGAAGTTCGCCCACGGCGTCGCGTCGGGGTATCCGTCTCCGAAGGGTGTCGTCCTCTGGACGCGCCTCTCGAACCTCAACAAGTCGGCGAAGGTGACCCTCGAGGTCGCGACCGACAAGCAGTTCCGCAAGGTTGTCGCTACGCAGCAGGTGAAGGCCGATTCGAAGCGCGACTTCACCGCGCATGCCCAGATCAAGAAGCTCAAGCCCGCGACGGAATACTTCTACCGCTTCGACACAGGCGACAAGAGCTCGAAGGTCGGGCAATTCCGCACGCTGGCACCGGCGAATTCGAAGGACCCGGTCAAGATCGCCATCTTCTCGTGTCAGGACTACGAGGCGGGCTACTACAACGCGCACGCAGCCATCGCCAAGGAGAAGGACCTCGACCTGGTCATCTGCCTGGGCGACTACGTCTACGAGCGCATGTTCTACGCCGGGCCCGCCGACCGGCGCGACACGCTCGGGCGCGAATGGCGACGGCAACGTGCAGACGCTTGCCGAGTACCGCACGAAGTACCGGCTCTATCAGTCGGACAAGAACCTGCAGGCGATGCACGCCGCGCACCCCTTCGTCTCGGTGTGGGATGACCACGAGGTCGAGGACAACTACGCCGGGGATCAGCAGGATTCGGCGGAGCCCGATCCAGCGCTGGAGAACAACGGCGATCCGCGCCGGGTTCCCTTCGGCGAGCGCCGCAAGAACGGCTACAAGGCGTTCTTCGAGGCGATGCCGCGGATGACCAAGAAGGGCGATCCGACCTCCATCTACGGCTCGCTGCGCCTCGGCGGGATGGCCGAACTCTTTCTCACCGACGAGCGCCAGTACCGCGACCAGCAGCCGTGCGGCGACGCTCTGCTGACGCCGTGCCCTGAGGGCGATGACCCGGGCAGGACGATGCTCGGATCCGCACAGAAGGAGTGGTTCAAGGGCGCCGTTGCCAACTCATCTGCGACCTGGAAGCTCTGGGGCAGCGAGGTGATGGTTATGGCCCTGGACTCGTCGCCCGGTCAGAGCGTTAACCCCGACCAGTGGGACGGATACGCGGCCGAACGGACCGAGATCCTCGAGCACTTCGCCGCCAACGGCGTACAGAATCTGGCGGTTCTCACCGGCGACATCCACACCTTCTTCGCCGGCAACGTCACGACCACCGGTCGCGAGGGCGGCACACCGATCGGCGTCGAGTTCGTCGGCGGCTCGACCACCTCCCTCGGCATTCCCGAGGCGCTGGGTATCCCGTCGCCGACGCTGGCGGCACTGGCGTCGAACGATCCCCACATCGACTACTACGACTTCGACCGCCGTGGCTACACGGTCGTCACGGCCTCTCAGTCCGAGCTCAAGGCGGAGTTCAAGACCGTTGACGCGCTCACCCGCGGCGCCAAGCCGACCACCAGCGCCTCATTCCGAGTCGCGGCCGGCAATCCGCAGCTGGAGGTTGTTTCCGGCGCCAGCAACCCGCCCGCTGGTCGCCAGCCCTCGCAGGCGCAGCTAGACAAGCTGCGCGGCGCGAAGCTCTAGCAGCGAGCGGACCCCGTCGGTCCGCGTGAACGGATCGGCGATCACACGGTGGCTGTCGACTGAGATCGCGGCGACGAGCGAGCCGCCGACCTCGGCGCCGATGACCTGACCCTCGGGCAGGTCGGCAGAGTCGAGCTCGGCGAGCCGGGTGAGTGCCATGTGGTCGACGGCCGGGTCGAGGGGGCGGACGGTGACCTCCTCGGTCGAACCGCCGCCGCCTCGAAGGGCCGCCTTGCGCCGGCGAGCGAGCCGGCTGATCCGCCGCGAGCTGGCGTCGCGCCGTAGCTCTGCGTTGCGATCGTTGGCCATCTGGGTGAGTAGCGCGTACATGCCAGTTCCTTTCGTAGGTCCGTTGGTAATGCCGTACGACCAAACTAGGCCTAAGAAACCGCTTGTACATCGGGAAAATGGCGCGATCTGCCCCCTCCGACCCCTTACTTTTCCGCGCTGACCCCTTACTCCCAGGTGGCCGCGCTCGGGGCATACTGAGACCATGGCTACACGGGTCACCTCGAGTCGCTTCATTGGTCGTACCGCTCAGTTGGCGGAACTCGTCGCGGCCATCGACGGGGACGGCTCCAAGCTTCCGGCGCTCGCGTTCGTGGCCGGAGAGTCGGGTGTCGGCAAGAGCCGGCTGCTCGCTGAGTTGATCGAGCACGCCGACGAACTCGGTGTGCGCAGCCTCGGCGGCGCCAGCGTCGAGCTCGGCGACGACGAGCTCCCGTTCGCGCCGCTGGTCGCTGCGCTGCGACCGCTCGCGCGCGCCGGCGACCCTGTGCTCGATGGCCTATCGGAGCGCGGCCGGACTGAGCTCTCGCGGCTGGTCCCGGAGCTCGGTCAGGCGCCGGAGTCGGACGGAGAGCGCGGCGACTCGCAGCGGCTCTTCGACGCTGTTCTTGAGCTGATCGCCGCCCTCGACGCCGATGTCACGGGCGGCGTCCTGCTCTGGATTGAGGACATCCACTGGGCCGACAGCTCGACGCGCGCGTTCCTGCGCTTCCTCGCCGCCAACCTGCGCAGCGAGCGTGTCCTGGTGGTGCTCACCTACCGGTCGGACGAACTTCACCGGCGTCACCCACTCCGCCCGCTGCTCGCCGAGCTCGAGCGGACCCCGCGCGCCGTGCGGGTCGAACTCGAGCGTTTCGATCGCGACGAGCTCGCCGACCAGCTCGCCGACATCCTCGGCGAGCCTCCCGACGCGAAGATCGTCGAGCGCATGCACGCGCGCAGCGACGGCAATCCGCTCTTCACCGAGGAGTTGCTTGCCGCTGGCGCCGACGGCCTCGGATCACTGCCCCCGAGCCTGCGCGAGGCACTCCTTCTGCGCGTCGAGCGACTTGACGCCGTGGCTCAGCAGCTGCTGCGCCTGCTTGCGGTTGTCGGGCGCGCGGGGCACAACCTTCTGGCCGAGAGTGCCGGCGTCGACCCGGGCGAGCTCTCCGCGGCGATGCGGGAAGCGATGGAGGCGCAGATCGTCATCACCGACGGCGAGAGCCGCTTCGCCTTCCGCCACGCGCTCCTGCGCGAGGTGCTCTACGACGATCTGCTTCCCGGCGAGCGGGCCGAGCTTCACCTTGCCCTCGCTCGGGCGCTCGAGCGGATGCGCGGCGGTCATGACGAGGCCTGGATCGCCACCGGGATTGCCCACCACTACAACGCCGCAGGCGATCAGCCCGCCGCCCTCAAGGCCGCGATCGCCGCCGCGGAGGCGGTGTCGCGGCTGCAGGCCTATCACGAGGCGGCGGCGATGCTCGATCGCGCTGTCGCGCTGTGGCCGCGAGTCGCCGACCCGGAGGCGCTGACCGGCATCGATCACAGCGAGGTGTTGCAGCGGTGCGCGCGGGCGCACTACCTCTGGGGCGACGACGATGTGGCGGTCGGCCTCTACGAGCAGGCGGTTGCCGAGCTCGACCCCGCAGCGGATCCCGAGCGCGCGGCAATGGCCATCTATCGGTTGGCGACGTGCGAGTGGTCACTCGGTCGCGCCGAGCGCAGCCGTGAGACCCAGCGACGTGCGCTCGCCCTGCTTGCCGATGCCCCCGCATCCCCGGCGCGCGCACAGCTGCTGGCGCAGAAGGTGCGGTTCCTGCTCCTCCAGGGCCGTTTTCGTGAGGTTCGCGAAGAGGCGCCGGAGGCGCTCGAGGCGATTCGCCTCTCCGGCTACGAGCACGCGCGCGCCGGCGTTCTCAACCGGCTCGGCCTCGCGCTGTTCGCGCTCGGGGAGGAGGACGAAGGCCACGCGAGGATTCAGGAATCGATCGCCCTTGCCGAGCAGGCCAAGGATCCCGACGACCTGGCGACGGTGTATCTCAACTACGCCGACGCGCTTCACCTCGGCGGTCGCAGCAGGGAGGCGCTTGCGACGGCGCGGCAGGGGACAGACAAGGTCGAGGCGCTTCTCGGCGAGCGGGCCTTCTTCCGCGCGCTCGGTTGGATCCGCATCAACGTGTCGGAGATCGCGTTTGACCTCGGGGAGTGGTCGCTCGCTCAAGCGGGACTCGACGCCGCCGGCGACAAAGTTGCCGGAGTTGCGAGAGCGAGCGCGAAGCTCCAACGGGCGCAGCTCCTGCTCGGTACCGGTGCCGACGAGGAGGCGGCGCGCGCCGCGATCGATGAGGCCTGCGATCTCCTCCGCGATTCACTTGAGCCCCAGTACATAGCCCTGCTCGCCGCGCTCGAGGCGGAGCTCGAGCGACGGGCGGGACGCCTCGAGGCTGCCCGTGCAGCGGCGACCGGCGGGATCGACCGCATCCAGTTCTGCAGCGAGGACGCCGGTCGAATCGCACTGATCGCGGCCTCGGGACTGACCGTCGAGGCGGACGCTGCGGTTCGCGCCTGCGACATCGGGGACGACGATGTCTGCGATCGCGCTCGCGAACGCGCCGACTTTCTCGCCGATCTGGTCCGCGCCGCTCACGAGGAGAGCCCACGACCGGTTGAGAACGGGTACCGGGCGCAGGCCGAGGCCGACCTCGCCCGAGCCCTGGGCGCCGACGATCCGCAGCTCTGGCGCGAGGCCGCCAAAGCGTGGGCCGCGGTTGAGCGTCCCTATCCGCGCGCGATCGCGCTCTGGCGCCAGGCCCAGGCCAGCCTCGAGCGCAACGACCGGGCCGCGGCGTCGGCCGCGCTGGCCGATGCGCATGCGATCGCCGCGGAGCTCGGCGCCGAGTGGCTCCGCGCGGAGATCGACGGCCTGGCGTCGCGGGCGCGTCTCAACCTCGCGACCGCGAAGCCCGCCGAGGTCGAGGAGGCCCAGCCGGTGCCGTTCGATCTCACCCCGCGCGAGCTGCAGGTGCTCGAACTCCTGGTCTCGGGCGTCACCAACCGCGAGATCGGCGAGCGCCTGTTCATGGCCGAGAAGACGGCGAGCGTCCACGTCTCGCGGATCCTCGCCAAGCTCGATGTGCGCAGCCGAACAGAGGCGGCGGCCGTGGCCCACCGACACGGCATCGGCGTCGAGCTCGATACTGCCGAGGCATGAGCAGCGCCTATCGCCTCACCCGCGTCGACGATCTCGACCGAGTTCCGCTCGAAGCTGGCATCTGGCGGCCGATCCGCCGAACGCTCGGGATGACCAGCGTCGCGATCAACGCCTACACCGGCGCAAGCGCCGGCGACGAGGTCATCGAGCCCCATGACGAAACGAGCGCGGGGGCCGGTGGCCACGAGGAGCTCTACCTCGTCGCCTCCGGCGAGGCTGAGTTCGAGATCGACGGCGAAGCCGTCCCGGCGCCGACCGGAACGATGATCCTGATCGACGTTGGGACCCAGCGCTCGGCCACCGCAAAGGCCGACGAGACAACCGTCCTCGTGATCGGCGGCCCGCCGGGCGCGGCGCTGCCGGTCTCACCCTTCGAGCATTGGTACGCGGCCGAGCCGGCCTACCTCGCCGGCGACTACGACCGCGCCTACGAGATCGCCGCGCCGGGACTCGCCGACTATCCCGAGCATCCGACGCTCAACTACCAGCTCGCCTGTTACCGGGCGCTCGCCGGCAAGACCGAGGAGGCGCTTCGCCACTTCCAGATCGCCGCGAGGCGAACCCGGATGTGATCGAGTGGGCCGCGGACGACGAGGACCTGGACTCGATCAGAGACCTGCCCGGGTTCCCTTCCTAGGGGCTCAGCGCGGCTTGCGACCGGCGCGGCGCGGGATGAACTCGCGCTGACCGCGGACGCCGATCCAGACGTCGAGGATCGCCTGGCGTGCCGGGTCACCCGAGACGAACGCCTGGTTGGCGATCATCAGCCGGCGGCCGAGGAACATCGCGCTCGACGGATTGTCGAACGGAACGGCTGAGCCGTTCTCGCCGCCCCCGGATGACTCCGGGAAGCGCTCGAGTTCGAGGCCACCGGGCGCCACCACGGCGATCTGATTGCTGAGCAGAAGGGTGATGTAGAAGCGGCCGTCGACGTCGATGGCGAAGCCGTCGGGCGCGTCGAGCGGCTGGCTCTCCCAAAGCGTTCGGAACTCGCCGGGTGCGCCATCGGCCCCGATCGCGAGCTCGTAGAGCTTGCCCGTGGCCGGGTTGCCGTCGCCGCCGCCGGCCGAGCTCTGCTGGGTGATGTAGAGGCTGCGCCGGTCGGCGGAGGTGACGATCCCGGTGGTCCCGAACTCGAGCCCGTTCAGGCGCGGGTCCTCCGACCAGACCTCGGCCTCGCCGCCGCCGGGCGGCACTCGCCAGAGCACGCCGTGTATGTAGTCGGTGACGTAGAGCTCGCCGCGCGGGCCCCATGCTGCGTAGTTCGGCGTCGCCTCGCGGGGGAAGGTCGCGTAGGTGCGCTGGGTGCCTTTGCGGATATTGAGCGTGAGAACGCGAGCTGGGGCCTTGTCGAGCAGAACGAGGCGCCCGCGGCTGTCGCTGGTCGCAACCTGGACGCCGTGGTCGGACGCGAGGTCCTGCCCCTGAATCGTCCATGAGCGCAGCAGTTGACCTGAGCGTGCGTACTCGAGCACGCGCGACGGGACGGTGTCGCCGCTCGGGTTGGTGTAGGTGCCCTCGTAGACGCGGTGGTTGGGGGCGACGTACGTCCGCGCCGGAAAGCCCGGCGTCGGGATCAGCGCGAAGACCCTCGTGTCGAAGCGCGCGCGCGGGTCAGCCGAGGAGGCGGGCGAAACCGCAACAGCGGCGACCAAGGCCGCGGCCAGAAGCCACAGCGCCACAAGCTTCCTCATAGACGTTCGCGAACCTCAGTCGCGGCGCGAATGCCGGAGCGAACGGCGCCGTCCATGTAGCCGCACCAGTAGTCGGAGGTCTCCGTGCCGGCCCAGTGGATGCGCCCGACCGGACGCCGCAGCGCCGGGCCGTTGGCGGCGAACTGGTTGAGCCCCGGGATCCCGACCGGGCACCCGCGGGTCCAGGTCTCACCCTTCCACGACGTCTCGATGTACTGATGCGGATTCGCAGCCTGCTCGCCGAAGAACTCGACGAAGTTGTCGACAACCGCCTGGCGGCGAGCCCGCTTCGAGAGCTTGGCGAAGCTTCGCGCCTGATCGCCCCCGATGAAGCCGAAGATCGCGCCCAGGCTCCCGTCGGGCGGCGAGTCGTCGAACGTTGCCGAGATCGGCCCCTTATCGAAGAGCACCTGCCCGGTGAGGCCGTCCTCGCGCCAGAACGGCTTGTCGTAGACCACGGCGGCCTTCGTGAGCGTGCCCTGTGGGAAGTGGTCGATGAGCTCGACGCGGTCATCGGGCAGGCCGGGCTCGTAATCGATCTTTCCCGTGAGGATCGGCGGCACCGCGACGATCACGTGCTTGGCCTTGACGTTGACGCGGTCGGAGTGGACCGTGACCCCGTGCTTGTCCTGCACGATGCGCCGCACCGGCGACTTGAGGACGAGCTGGCGGCGCAGCTTCTTCGCGAGCTTGTCCGAGATCACCTGCGAGCCGCCCTCGAAGCGATAGTTCTGCGCGCCGTTGCGGGTGTTGAAGTTGCGCTCGAACGTTCCGATGTTCTCCTCGTTGCCCGAGGAGGCGATGTAGAAGAGCGTGTAGAGCAGTGAGACCTCGCTCGACTCGGCACCGAAGATCGGCCGGCACGCGAGCGTCGCGAGCTGCTTGAACGCGTCGGTGGTTGCGTTCTCGTCGATGTACTGCGCAAGGGTCTTCGCATCCCACTCCGCGGCCTGCGCAGCGCTCCACGGAGCGTCGACCGGCACCTCCTTGGACATCTCGTTGAGGTTGGTGATGACCAGGGCGAGATCGGGCAGGAGCACGGGGTCCAGCGGCGCGGAGCCGGTCGGCGAGGTGTCGCTGAATCGCTGGCGCTGGCCGTTAGCGATGTAGAGGTTCTCGCCCGTGTTGTAGGTGTCGAAGAGCCCGACGCCGAGCTTTGCGGCGAGTTCGAGCACGAAGTCCTGGGTGGGTCCGGCGAAGGTTCCGCCCCGCTCGGTCACCTCGCCGTCGCCGATGTCGGCGGCGTAGACGCGACCGCCGACGCGATCGCGGGCCTCGAGGATGATCGTCGAATGCCCCTTGCGCTCGAGTTCGCGCGCGGCGGTCAGGCCGGCGAACCCGGCGCCGACGATCACGACGTCGGCCTTGCGCGTTCGCTTGTTCTTCGGCCCCGCCATCGCGCGGGAAGGCCGGCCGCGAGCGAGCCGGCTGCGGTGGCGGCGCCGGTGCCCAGCAGGCGCCGGCGCGAGATCGCGTGCGTGGGTTCTGTTTCGTCGGTCACGCCGGGCATCTTGGCAAGCGGCCCGCGCTGGCGCGCTATACGCTGGGCCTGCCTTGAAGACCTTCCGCATGATCTTGGTAGGGGTAGCGGCGATCGGCACGATCGCCCTCTCCGTGGCCCCGGGTCAGGCTGCCGCGCCCGACCGACCCGCAGGCGGCAGCGCAGCAGCCCCTCACGATCATGAACGTCGGCGCCGCGACTGACGCAGCCGGCCCGCTCGTCGACGTACCGGTGCTCGTCGCAGATACCGGCTTGGACCTTGACCATCCCGACCTCGCGTCGCGAATCCTCACTCCGGTCCCCGCGGGCTCTGACTTCATCGGCAATACCTGCCAGCCCGGCAACGGCAACACGACCCCGGACAACGATCCCAACCACGGTGCGTGTTCGGACCACGGCAGCGTCGTGGCCGGCGTGCTCGGGGCGGCCTGGAACAACGGCGTTGGCGGCGCTGGAGTGGCACCTAACGCGAAGTTCATTCCATTCCGCACGTGCTGGGACGGTGACCAGTGCTACGAGTTCGTCCAGGCGGAAGCGATGAACCGGGCGATCGATGACTTCGGCGCTCGCGTCGTGAGCATGAGTTGGCTCTCCGGCTCGCCGATGGAGAACGACTTCAGAAAGACGATCACGTCGCACCCGAACACCCTCTTCGTCGCGATCCCCTCCGGCAACGGCGGCGCAACCGACGCTCAGGGCGATGCCGACCAACGGATGCCCTGCGGGCTCGACGCACCGAACATCCTCTGTGTCAGCACCAGCGCGCCCGACGATGGCCTCGACTGCGGCGACTACGGCCGGACGCTTGTCGACGTCGCGGTTCCGACCCAGAACTCGGTTACGACGGCCAACGGTGGCGGGTTCGTCCCGACCGGCTGCGCGACGAGCTTCGCTGCACCGACGGCCGCAGGACTCGCGACGATCCTCTTCGGTATGTCGCCGACCGCGAGCCCAGCTCAGGTCCGCCAGGCGATCATCGATGGTGCCCGCCCGGTCGCGGCTTGGGCGAACAAGTCGGTTAGCGGCGGTATTGCAGACGCCGCGGGCGCGGTCCAGGCGCTCAAGTCAGGAGGCGGCGGCGGCGGGGCGGACACCACCGCACCCGACGTGCAGATCACCAAGGGCCCCGACGGCGTCGTCCACGGGCACAAGGTCAAGTTCAAGTTCAATGCCGACGATCCGAACGCGACGTTCGCATGCAAGCTCGATCGCGGCCAGTACAAGAGCTGCACCTCGCCGGTGAAGCTCAAGCACCTCGAGTCCGGGCGCCACAAGTTCAGGATCTCGGCGACGGACGCGGCCGGCAACACGGATCAGAGCCCGGCCAAGTTTGTCTTCAAGGTCGCGTGAAGCTCGAAGAGCAGCGCACCCAGGTGGCGCGAGCGTGCCACCGTCTCGCTGCCGAGGGCCTGGTGATCGGCACATCCGGAAACGTGAGCGCGGCGGGTGAGGACGACCTCGTCGCAATCACGCCGACCGGCGCTGTCCTCGCCGAGGTCGCCCCGGTTGACGTCGCCGTGATCGATCGCGAGGGCAAGCTCATCGACGGCCCTTTCGCGCCAACCTCGGAGCTCGACCTCCACCTGGGCATCTACGCACGCCACGGCGCGGGCGCGGTCGTCCACACCCACGCACCCATGGCAACCGCGCTCTCCTGCGTGCTCGAGGAGCTGCCCTGCGTTCACTACTCGATGCTTCTGCTCGGGGGCACCGTCCCGGTTGCCCCTTACGAGACGTTCGGCACGCCGGAGCTCGCCGAGGCCGTCGTCGAGTCGCTTGTCGGCCACACCGCTGCGCTGATGGCCAACCACGGCGCGGTCACCTTCGCCGAGGACGTCGCGGCTGCCACCGATCGGATGTCCCTCCTCGAGTGGGCGTGCACCATCTACTGGCGGGCGCGCGCCATCGGGGAGCCGCACGAGCTCGACGAGGACGCACGGGCCGCCGTCGTCAGCGCGGCGATTGCGCGTGGCTACGGTGAGACCAAGCCCGCGGAGGTGGGTGACGAGTGAAGGTCGCGACGATGGGGGTCCATGTCCTCGATGTTCTCGTTCGGCCGGTCGAGGCGATCCCTGACGGTCAGGGCGGCGAGCTCGTCGAGCAGATACGCATCACCGCGGCTGGGTCGGCCGGCGGCACAGCGCTGACCTTGGCAAAGCTCGGCGCGGAGGTCCACAGCGCGGGCGCTATCGGTAGCGACGAGGTCGGCGGGATGCTCCTTACGCTGCTCGATCGGGCCGGAATCGACACCTCGCTGCTCCTTCGCCGCGACGACGTCCAGACGTCGGCGAGCGTCCTCCCGATCCGCCCGGACGGCAGCCGCCCGGCGTTTCACGTCGTCGGGGCGAACGCGACATATGGGCCCGACGACGTCGACTGGGAAGCGCTCGACGGGATCACTCACCTTCATCTCGGTGGACCTGAATTCATGGGCGGCGAGGCCGCCGCGCAGATCCTCGCGACTGCGCGCGAGCGTGGAATCGTGACCTCGGCCGACGTCCTCGCCCCGGGGGAGCAGGGGGTTCTCGAGTGGATCGCGGCGGCGCTGCCCCACCTCGACTACTTCCTTCCCAACGACGATCAGGTGCGCGGATTCACCGGGATCGACGATCTCGACGACGCCTGTCGAGCGCTCGTCGAGCGCGGGACGGGTTGCGTCGCTGCGACGTGCGGGGCCGACGGCGTGATCCTCGTCGATCTCGAAGGCGTGCTGCGAGTCCCGGCCTTCGACGTCGAGGTGGTCGACACCACGGGATGCGGCGATGCGTTTTCGGCTGGCTTCCTACGCGGCCTCTCGCTCGGCCGCGACCGGGGGGAGGCGGCAGCGCTCGGCTGCGCCGCAGCGGGACTTGTTGCCGGTGGCCTCGGATCCGACCACGGCGACTTCGACCTCGCGGCCGCGGATGCGCTGATCGCGTCCCAGGCCTGAGCGGCTCAGGCAGCTTCGAACAGGCTCATCGGCCCGGGTGCGTGGGGGCGCTCGATCTCGAGCATCCGCAGCTTGGTATCGACACCACCGGGTGCCGAGAACCCGCCTGGCTTGCCGCCCGCCGCGACTACGCGATGGCAGGGCACGATGATCGGGAAGCGGTTGCGACCCATCGCGGCACCCACCTCGCGCGCGTCGCCCGCCGCCCCGGCCCGCGCAGCCACCTCGCCGTAGGTGAGCGTCTCACCCGGCGCAACAGTTCGAACGATCTCGGCCACGCGGCGGTCGAAGTCCGCGACGCCCTCGAGGTCGAGCTCGACCGCCCGCAGGTCGGTCGCCTCGCCGCTGAGCAGGAGGCGCATCAGCTCGATCGCCTCCGAGACCTCGGCCGTGGGGACGGCCTCGGGCGCCGCGGCGCGTCGGCGAAGGGCAGCGAGGGTGAGGTCAGGCCGTGAGTGGGGGAGCGTCGTCGCCGTGACGCCACGAGGGCCCCAGGCGATCCCGCAGCTGCCGATGCTGGCGTCGAACAGAGCAACGCCGGTTGTCTTCGCTCGTGTGTTCATGGTTGGTGAAACGACGCGGCGCCTAGTTTCGTGAGCGCACCGGCGGATCCGCCCCCGCCCCGCGCCGAGCTGCGGCTAGCGTCCTCCGGGAGGACGCTAAACGCATCTCACGCTTTGATCGAGTCATTCGTTTCGACCTTGTGAGCTACTTGCTGATCGGGGCCGATGGCCAGGCCTTCAAGTCCGAAGCGCCCGGCACGCTCGGTGGCCACAGACGCAACAAGATCTACGGCCGCCTGGACTGCGCGGGTGCCGCGCGGTGGATCGCCAAGGGCCACTACGTCAAGCAGCGCGTCTTCTTCGCGAACGAGCAAACCGCAATCGCCGCGGGCTATCGGCCGTGCGCCGGCTGCATGCCGGATCGCTACCTCGAGTGGAAGGCGGGCCGAGTCAGCTCTTCGAGGGTGAAGACGAACGACTCGTAGGGGCGGCCGGTGCCCTGTTGGAGCCCGATCTCGCAGGTGCGGTTGGAGCAGACGTGTGCGTCGAAGCTGCGGCCATTGAGCTCAGCGGCCTGCGGGGCCGTCGCCGCCTGCGGCAGCTCGGGGTGGAGCATTCCGCGGTCACCGGCGAAACCGCAGCACGTCGCGGTGAGCGGAATCACCACCTCGTTGGCGAGCTCGCCCGCGAGTTCCTTGAAGTCGGCGTCGAGCTCGAGGTGGCGGCTCGCGCACGGAGGGTGCAGGGCGATCGAGTCGAGCTTGCGGGTGATCTCGAGCTGGGGAAGCAGCCGCTCGCGCGCCCATTGGATCGAGTCGACGATCTCGAGCTTTGAGTGGCGCTCGGTGTTGATCTCGCTCAGCAGCGCCACCGCCTCCTCGCCGATCCCCAGCGTGCACGAGCTCGCGTCGATCACGATCGGCAGCTGGCCCGCGTCGCTCCAGCGCCAGAGCGCGGCGACTGTGTGGTTTGCCATCCGCTTCGCTCCGGCCGAGTAGCCCTTCGAGGTCCACGGCGTCGCGCAGCAATGGCCGGCGACGTCGGGCGGAATCCACAGCGGCAAACCGGCACGCCCGGAGACGTCGACGAGCGCCTGGGCCAGGCTTGAGCCCTCCATTCCCTGGGCGCGGCCGAAGATCCGGTTGACGCAGGCGGGCATGTAGACCGCCGCGGCTCCGTCGCGCGGCGTGGCCGGCAGCTCGGCGGGCGCCGGTTTCGGCATGTTGGGAGGGAACTCGGGAACGAGCTCGTCGCTCACCGCGCGGCGGGCGATCCTGCTGGCCCCGCGCAGAGCGGACCGGGTGACCCGACCGCGGTCGCCGGCTGTCAGACCGCGGCGCGCATTGCGCTCGACCGCCTCCCAGCGACCAGCGAGCCGCAGCGCGACCTTCTGCGCTCGCTCCGTGTGCTCGCGTTCGCGCAGACCCTTGATCAACTTGCCCGTGTCGATGCCAACCGGGCAGGCGAGCAGGCAGGTGCCGTCGGCAGCGCAGGTCTCGATCGCGTCGTACTCGTATTCGGCGAGCAGCGCGTTGAGGACGGCCGAGCCCGGCGCCTGGCGCGCCATCTCGCGGCGCAGGACGATTCGCTGGCGCGGCGTCGTGGTCAAGTTGCGGCTAGGGCAGACCGGCTCGCAGAAGCCACACTCGACGCAGGTCGTCGCCTCCTCCTCGATCGGTGGCGTCGTCTTGAGGTTCTGAAGGTGGGCGCCCGGGTCATCCGTGAGCACCACGCCTGGAGCGAGGACGCCGTCGGGGTCGGCCGCGCGCTTGACGCGGCGCATCAGCTCGGTCGCCTTTGCTCCCCACTCACGCTCGACGAACGGGGCCATGTTGATGCCGGTGCCGTGCTCGGCCTTGAGAGAGCCGTCGTACTTGTCGACCACCAGCCCGACTAGCCCCTGCATGAACGTCTCGTAGCGCTCGGTGTCCTCCGGCTTGGAGAAGTCGGGCGTGATCATGAAGTGCAGGTTCCCGGCGGAAGCGTGGCCGGCAACGCCTGTGAGGAAGCCGTGCTCGCCGAGAAGCGCCTGGAGGTCCTTCGCCATCTCGGCAAAGCGGTCGGCGGGAACGCAAACGTCCTCGACGATCAGCGCCGTCCCTGGAATGCGCATCTTGCCGACGAGCCCGTGCAGGCCCTCGCGGGCGGTCCAGAAGACCTCGATCGTCGCCTCGTCGCGCTTGAACTCGGGTTCGGCGATCAGCTCATGGCCGGCGATCGCCTCGAGCGCCCGCGCCTCGGCGGCATCGAGCTCCGCATCGTCCTCGCCACCGAACTCGATCAGCAGCGCGGCCGAGGCCGGGTCGAGCTCGCGCCAGCTCTCGGGGGTACCGCGGATGTTGTAGCTGGCGACCATCAGCGCCGGCGCGACCATCAGCTCGACCGCGCGGGCACCGGCTGCAACGAGCGCGGCGACAGGCTCGATGGCCGCGTCGATGCTCGGGAAGTGAAGCCACGCGAGCGTCGTCATTGTCGGCTGCGGCACCGTCTCGAAAACCGCCTCGGCGATGAACGCGAGGGTCCCCTCCGAGCCGACGACGAGCCGCCGGAAGATCTCGAGAGGGCGTGTCGGCGTCGAGGAACGCGCAGAGGCGGTAGCCCGTCGTGTTCTTGATCTCGAACTTGCGCCGGATGCGTGCGGTGAGCTCCTCGTCGGCCAGGATCTCCTCGCGGATCGCGAGCAACTCGGCGGCGAGCTCGGCCTCGGCCTCGGCAAAGTGCTCCTCGGCGCCGGCCGCCGCCGTATCGATCGCGGTCCCGGAGGCGAGCACGAGCGTCATCGACTGGACCGTCGAATACGAGTCGCGCACCGTCCCGCAACGCATGCCTCCCGAGTTGTTGGCGATGACGCCGCCGACGCAGGCGATGTCGGTCGAGGCCGGATCGGGGCCGAGCTTGTAGCCGTGGGCAGCAAGTACGCGGTTGACGTGGCCGAGGACGTTGCCGGGACCGACGCGAACGCGCTCGCCGTCGTCGAGCACCGTGATCCCGCCGAAGTGGCGGCGAACGTCGACGAGGATCCCGTCGGACTGGCCCTGGCCGTTGAGGCTGGTGCCGCCCGCGCGGAAGGTCACGGGCGTGCCGGTCCGCCTCCCGTATGCGAGGACCTTGGCGACGTCGTCGGCGTCACGGGCCATCACGACCACCTGGGGGAACAGCCGGTAGGGGCTCGCGTCGGACGCGTAGCGGACGATGTCGCTCGCCCGGGTGAGGAGCCGATCCGCCCCCAACAGCTCGGTCAGCTCGCGGCGCAGCTTGACCGGGGTTCCGGCGGCGACCCAGCCCGGCGCGGCATCCGGGCTCGGAGCCTCGACCTCGGGCGCGATCCGCTCGACCTTCGGCTCTAGAAGAGCCACATTCCCGGCGCGACCCCGACCTCGACGAGCTCGGGTCGCTCGGAGGCGATCGCGGTCGCAAGCGCCTCGCGAAGTTCCTCGGCGGTGTCCACCTTGCGCGAGTTGACGCCGTAGCCGGACGCGACCGCGGCGCAGTCGAGCGCCGGCAGGTCGAGGCCCGGAGCCCCCTCGACGTTCTCGATGGCCGAGAACCATTTGAGGATCGCGTACTCGTTGTTTCGCAGGACGAGGAAGGTGACCGGGGCGTCGTAGGCGACCGCACTCCAGAAGGCGGTGACTGCGTACTGCACCGAGCCCTCGCCGACGACGCAGACCACCGGGCGCTGTGGCTGGGCGAGCTGCACGCCCACCGCGGCCGAGAGTCCGAAGCCGAGCCCGCCACCCGCGCCGAAGTAATACGAGCCGGGCTTCGAGAGTCGCAGCTGGTTGCGCAGCGAGAGGGTTGCCGACGGCGCTTCGAGGACGACGATTGCATCGTCGGGGATGACGCCGCGCAGCGCGTGCATCGCGCTGGTGCCGCTGATCGGATCGGACTCGGGGCCGTCGGTTGGCTCCGGCAGGGATTCGCCCGGATCGCGATCCGATTCGCCGACCTCGGCGAGCAGCGCCTCGAGCGTGAGCCTGACGTCGGCGACGATCGCATCGCCCATCGGCGCCCGCGAAGCCTCGTCGGGATCGGAGGTGATCTCAACGAGCTCGGCGCCCTCGGGCAGCAGCGGACCCGGGAGGTTGGGGTAGTAGGGGAAGACCGATGAGCCGGCGACGAGGATGAGGTCGCGACCCTTCAGCGTCTCGGACACCGGCCCGATCGCAGGAGGCAGCACGCCCCGGAAGTTCGGGTGGCCCTCGGGGAAGCCGAGTCGCCCGCCGCCTGGCGCGGGGGTGGCGAACACAGGGAGTTTCTGGCGCTCGGCGAGCGCGACGGCCGCATCCCAGCCACCGCTGGCGTCGATGTCGGGTCCGGCGATCAGCACGGGGTTGGAGGCCTGCTCGAGTCGGCGCGCAAGGGATGCGATCGCCTCGGGCCCCGCGACCGTTCTTCCGTCCGTGCGTCGCTTGAGCACCTCGGCAACCTGCCCGTCGTCGACCTCGGCATCCCAGTCGTCCATCGGGATCGAGACGAATGCCGGCCCCTTGGGCGGCAGCGTCGCGTGGTGGGTGGCGCGCGCGAGCGCGAGCGGCACATCCTCGGCGCGCGCCGCCTCGAAGCTCCACTTAACGAGCGGGTGCGGCATCCGGGCGGCATCGCGGTTGGTGAGGTTCGCCTGAAGCGTCATCAGCGATCGCACCTGCTGGCCGGCGGTGATCACCAGCGGGGAGTGGTTGGCCTGGGCGTTGAAGATCGCGCCCATCGCGTTGCCGACGCCGGGGGCGGTGTGAAGGTTGACCAGCGCGGGGCCGCCACTCGCCTGGGCATAGCCGTCCGCCATGCCGACGACGACCGCCTCCTGTAGCCCGAGGACGTAGGTGAAGTCGCCGGGAAAGTCCTGGAGCATCGGTAGCTCGGTCGAGCCCGGGTTGCCGAACACGGTCGTCATTCCGTGTTGGCGAAAGAGCTCGAAGGAGGCGTCGCGGACTGTCGTCATGGCGCTGACTCTATGCGCCTAAAGCGGCCGCCGCTGTCAACCCGGGTAATGCTCAGGACCCTTTGTGCCGATAGAGACGTCGTGCGGGGCATCCCGTGCACCCTTCCGTCGGCTTCGACGACCTCTCTTCAGGCGAACGGATTCGCTGAAGGATCTCCTAGCGCCCTCGGCTTACCCGGTCTTGGAGGATGATGGACGCGAGCGCGCCAGCCGAGGTCGACCACTTCGAGCCAGAGGTCCTGCTGGAGGTCCTCAGCCACGTCAAGGGCGGCGACTTCAGCGCTCGCATGCCCGTTCATTGGACCGGGATCGGCGGCAAGATCGCCGACCAGCTCAACGACATCATCGGCGCCAACGAAGCACTCGGTACCGAGCTCGAACGCGTCAGCCGCGTCGTCGGCAAGGAGGGCAAGCTCTCCCAGCGCGTCTCCTTTAAGGGCACCGACCAAGTCTGGGGCGACTGCATCGAGTCGGTCAACAGCCTGATCGAGGACCTCGTCCAGCCCAGCAACGAGATGCAGCGCGTGATCGGCGCGGTCGCCGACGGCGATCTCTCGAAGAAGGTCTCAGCCGACGTCCAGGGCGAGATGCTCGTCCTCAAGAACACGATCAACGACATGGTCGATCAGCTCAACGGCTTCATCTCCGAGGTCACCCGCGTCGCTCGCGAGGTCGGCACGGAGGGCAAGCTCGGCCAGGCGGCGGCCGTCACGATCGAGGTCGGCGGCGTTTGGAAGGACCTGACCGACAACGTCAACCTGATGGCCGACAACCTCACGGGCCAGGTCCGCGACATCGCCGAGGTGACCACCGCGGTCGCCAACGGCGACCTCTCGTAAGAAGATCACCGCCGACGTCAAGGGCGAGTTCCTTCAGCTCAAGGACACCGTCAACGCGATGGTCGACCAGCTCAACCGCTTCGCCTCGGAGGTGACCCGAGTCGCCCGCGAGGTCGGTGTCGAGGGCAAGCTCGGTGGCCAGGCGCAGTCGGAGGAGGTCGCCGGCGTCTGGAAGGACCTCACCGACAACGTCAACCAGCTCGCGGCCAACCTGACCAACCAGGTCCGCGCGATCGCCGACGTGGCCACCGCGGTGACCGAGGGTGATCTCACCCGTCAGGTCGGCGTCGAGGCCAGCGGTGAGGTCGCGGTGCTCAAGGACAAGCTCAACGAGATGATCCGCAACCTGCGCGAGACCACACGGGTCTAACACCGAGCAGGACTGGCTCAAGACCAACCTCGAGCGGTTCACGCGCATGCTCCAGGGTCAGCGCGACCTGGCGACGGTCTCAAACACGGTCCTCTCGGAGTTG
This sequence comes from uncultured Solirubrobacterales bacterium, assembly GCA_963746215.1. Lineage (GTDB taxonomy): Bacteria > Actinomycetota > Thermoleophilia > Solirubrobacterales > 70-9 > WHSW01. Next base: position 137,947 of record CAVVAT010000005.1, on the reverse strand, counting down.
GCACCGCTCGTCTCGGCCCAGCACGGCGTCTTCTACGCACTCACAGACCTCGGGGACGGCGGCGAACCGGTGCTGCAATTCCAGGCGGGCTACGGCTTTAAGGAGCGCAAGCACCTCGGCAACTTCTATCCGCCTCGGTGAGGGCCTGGTCGGACAGTGCGCGGTCGAGAAGGAGCGCATCCTGCTCACCGACGTCCCGTCCGACTACATCCAGATCAGCTCCGGATTGGGCGAGGCGACGCCGCTCAACATCATCGTCCTGCCGATCCTCTTCGAGGGCTCAGTGCGCGCAGTGATCGAACTCGCGTCCTTTGCCCCCTTCAGCCAGGCGCACCAGTCGCTGCTCGATCAGCTCGCCGAGAGCATTGGCCTGGTCCTGCACACCGTGGAGGCCAACTCGGTCACCGAGAAGCTGCTCGAGCAGTCCCAGTCGCAGGCGCAGGAGCTGCAGTCGCGCCAGCAGCAGCTGCACCAGTCGAACGCCGACCTCGAGGGCAAGTACCAGGAGGTCGAAGAGGCGAAGCGCCTGGTCGAGGAGAAGGCCGAGCAGCTCGCCGTCTCGTCGAAGTACAAGTCCGAGTTCTTCTCGAACATGTCGCACGAGCTGCGGACGCCGCTCAACAGCATGCTCGTCCTGGCCGAGCAGCTCGAGGACAACCCCGACGGGAATCTGACCGAGGGCCAGGTCGGCTACGCGCACGTCATCCGCGCGTCGGGGACCGATCTCTTGAAGCTCCTCAACGACGTGCTGGACCTCGCCAAGGTCGAATCGAACACGGTCAAGCTCGAGCTCAGCGATGTGTCCCTCGAGGAGCTCCGCGACAACATGGAGCAGACCTTCGCGGCAACCGCGAAGGACCAGGGGCTCGAGTACTCGGTGCAGCTCGACCACGGCCTGCCGACAACGATGATCAGCGACGCACACCGTCTGCGACAGATCCTCAACAACCTCCTGGCCAACGCGTTTAAGTTCACAGAGCGACGGCAGTGTTTCGCTGAATCTGGCGACCAGCATCGGCGGCTGGGGACCCGATCAGCCGCGCCTCAGCGATGCGGAGGCCGTGATCGCACTGACCGTTTCCGACACCGGGATCGGGATCGAGAAGTCGATGCAGAACACGATCTTCGAGGCGTTCGCTCAGGCCGACGGCACGACGGCTCGCGAATATGGCGGTACGGGTCTCGGCCTCTCGATCAGCCGTGACCTTGTCGGACTCCTCGGCGGTGAGCTCACCCTCTCGAGCGAACCCGGCTCAGGCAGCGCCTTCACCGTCTATCTCCCGCTGGAGTCCGCCAATGGCTCCGCGCAAGCATCGAACCCGATGGTGCCCGTTGCCGCGGTCGCCGAACAGCTGATCACGCCGGAGCCGATTGAGGACGACGAGCCGGAGGTGTCGCCGACCTCACCCGTGGGCGAATTCCTGAACGGGACCGCCGCCGGCTCGACCGTGCTCGTCGTCGACGACGACTTCCGCAACGTCTTCGCGCTGACGGCGTTGCTCGAGCGCGGAAAGATCAACGTCGTTGCTGCGGATGGCGGCGCCGAAGCGCTGAGCATTCTCGACCAGCGCGACGACATCGACCTGATCCTGATGGACATCATGATGCCGGTCATGAACGGCTACGAGACGATGACCGAGATCCGTAGCCGCCCGAAGATGGCCGAGATTCCGATCATCGCCGTCACCGGCAAGGTGATCGGCGGTGAGCGCGAGCGCTGCATCGCCGCTGGTGCGTCGGACTACATCCCCAAGCCGGTTGATTCGGCTGAGCTACTGACAGCGCTCGGCCAGTGGTTCCCCGTCAACGCCGAAGTCCTTTCGTGAGCGCCGAGGCGGCGATGGCCGCCGAGACCGCGGCGATCCTCATCGTCGACGACAACGCCGGGAAGCGGATGTCAATTCAGTCGGTGCTTGCGCCGCTCGGACACCCGACCGTCGAAGCGGAGTCCGGCGAGGAAGCCCTGAAGGCCGTGATGGCACGGTCGTTCGCCGTCATCCTGATGGACGTCCACATGCCGGGCATGGACGGCTATGAGACGACGAAGTTGATCCGAATGCGTCGTGAGTGCGAGCACACCCCGATCATCTTCATCACGGCGCATACGCGCGACGAGGCGGAGATCCCAATCGCCTACGAAAGTGGCGCCGTCGACTTCATCTTCGCGCCGCTCGACTCCGGCACCCTCAAGGCGAAGGTGTCGATCTTCGTCGATCTCTACATGAAGTCGCGAGAGCTCGAGCAGTCCCTCGCCGACGTGATCGTCCTCAGCGATCAAATTCGAGACAGCGAGGCACGCACCCGCTCGGTACTCGACAACGTCGCCGACAGCATCATCACCATCGACGGCGCGGGGAAGATCGAATCGTTCAACCTTGCCGCTACCCGCCTCTTCGGCTACGAGGAAGCCCAGGCGACCGGCAAGCCGTTCTCGATCCTGTTTGCGTCAGAACACGCCGGCGAGGCCGTCAGCGTCGAGCAGGCCACCGAGGAGTTGCAGAGAGGAATGGAGGGCCGCTCACCACACTCGCGGGGACGCCGCAGGGATGGCTCGACCTTCTCGATGGAACTCGACTTCAGCTCCGTGCAACTCGCGACCGGATCGATGCACATCGGCTGTATGCGCGATGTCTCTGAGCGCCAGACCTACACCGAGACCCTCCAGTACCAGGCGCTGCATGACCCGCTCACCGATCTCCCGAACCGGGTTCTCTTCGGCGACCGGGTCGACCTCGCGATCCGGGCGGCGATCAGGACCGGAGTGCCGATGGCCGTCCTGCTCCTCGATCTCAACGACTTCAAACGCGTGAATGACGAGCACGGCCACGAGGCGGGCGACGTCCTGTTGAAGCTCGTGGCGGAGCGGATCACGCACTGCCTCAGAGAGGGAGACACCGTGGGCCGGCTCGGAGGCGACGAGTTCGGCGTGCTCCTGCTCGGAGAGACCGATGTCGCGGGAGCCGTGAGCGTGGCCTGGAAGCTCCAGCAGGCGCTCGGGGAGCCGTTCCAGGTTGGAGGCCACACCGTCGAGATGCAGGTGAGCACAGGGATCAGCCTCGCGCCGGACCAGGGCGACAACGTCGACGATCTTCTGCGCCGTGCCGATCTCGCGATGTATGACGCGAAACACGCCGGCGTTGGCTACGCGGTCTTCGCGACCGAGCAGGAGGAGGCGCCCGCAAAGCGGCTCGCGCTCCTCGCCGACCTGCGCAACTGCGTCGAGCGCGACGAGCTCGTCCTGCACTACCAGCCGAAGATCGACCTGGTGACCGGGCGGGCGATCGGCGTCGAGGCCCTGCTGCGCTGGAATCACCCCTCCGGCGAACTCATGATGCCCGGCGACTTCATGCCCGAGGTCGAGCGCAACGAGCTGATGATCCCGATCACCAAGTGGGTCATCAACGAAGCGCTGCAACGCCTGCGGATCTGGCGAAGCGAGGGCTACGACCTGACGATGGCGGTCAACCTCGGCGCTCGCTGTCTCGCGGGCGGCGCCGAGTTCTTCGAGAACCTCGAGGAGATGATCGCCGCGGCCGGTGTACCGCCGCAGGCACTCACCCTCGAGCTCACCGAAGCGGCACTCATCGATACCGACCTGCCCGGTCTCATGACCCGGTTGAAGGAGATGGGCGAGCGGCTGTCGATCGACGACTTCGGAACCGGCTACTCCTCGCTGGTCTACCTGCAGCAGCTCCCGGTCGTCGAGATCAAGGCGGACCGGTCGTTTGTGACCGACCTCGCGACCAATCCCGAGGACGCGGTCATCGTCCGCTCGATCATCGATCTCGCGCACAACCTGAGCCTCACCGTGGTCGCCGAGGGCGTCGAGGACGAGAGGACGATGAACATCCTCATCGAGGACGGTTGCGACACCGCCCAGGGCTACTTCTTCAGCCGCCCGCTGCCTGCGGATCAGCTCGTCCATTGGCTCGAGACGTCGGAGTTCGGCACGGCCCGGGACAAGCCCCCTGTCACTCTCTAAGGGTGGCGGGCTACTTCACGGATGCGTCGATGCTGCGACGCGTGCATCGCGAGCGCGCGCTGGCTCTGTACGGCCCGCGGGCTCTGCTGATGCAGGCCGCCCACCCCCTGGCGGTTGAGGGCCTACTCGCGCACTCGACCGGTCTCGACGATCCGTATGACCGCCTTGCACGAACGGCGCAGATCATGGAGACGATCACCTTCGGCACGCGTGCCGACGCCGACCGCGTGACCCGCCGCGTTCGCGCGATGCACGCTCGCGTCAGCGGCGAGATCGAGACGGCAGCAGGGCCGTATCCGGCTGGAACGCCGTACCGCGCCGACGCACCCGACCTGCTGCTCTGGGTCCTGTTCACCCTCTTCGACTCCGCCGCCGTTGTCTACCGCGCCTACGTGGCCTCGCTCTCGCGCCGCGACGAGGGACGGCTGTGGCAGGACTACAGGGTGGTTGGCGTCCTCTTCGGGCTCGACCCCGACGAGATGCCGCGGTCGCTTGCCGACGCCGACGAGTATCGGCGCGAGATGCTCGAGGGGAACCAACTCGAGGTCAGCGACTGGGCTCGCGAGCGCGCTCGCGAGATAGTCCTCGAGCCGCCCGTGCCGCTCGCAGCGCGACCGCTGGTCGAGGCGGCCAATTTCGTGACGATCACGCTGCTGCCCGATCGCATCCGCCGCGAGTACGGGTTCTCGCGGGTCCCGCCGCAACCGTTGCGGTCGGTCCTTGTCGCCGGCGGGGCGGAATACATCAAGCGGGCCCTGCTGCCGGTCCTTCCGTCGCGCCTACGCCTCGTCGGCGCAGCGCGCGCTGCTGCGTAGGGCTATGTGACATCGTCTGATGTAACGGTTGCCGGGCAAATGGTGTAGACACCACCCGATGGCGGATAACGCCGACAACTCGGGCGACGACGGGGGCGGTCTGAGCGCCGCCGTTGGCCCTCGCCTCATGAAGGCGATGAAGATCGCCCGTGAGCTGCTTCCGGGTGACAGCCGCTACGGCGATCCGCTTTCGACCACGGGCTCGGAGCCCAGGGCCCTCATGGCGCGTCGCCTTGGTGACGCCACCAAGCAACGTCCGGGCATCCTCAAGGAGGCAGGTCTGTCGGCACTGCAGGTTTGGGAAGCCGTCGCGGAGACGGACTCGAACAAGCTCGGCGACGACCGCCTCGCAATCGTCTTCACCGATCTAGTCGGCTTCTCCGACTGGGCGCTCGAGGCCGGCGACGACATCGCTCTCGACCTTCTCCGCCAGGTCGCCGAGGCGATCGAATCACCCGTCGTCAGCCGCCACGGGGAGGTCGTCAAGCGCCTTGGCGACGGGATGATGGCCGTCTTCTCCGATGCTGATGCGGCCGTTGCCGCGGTCTTCGAGGCGCGCGACCGTCTCGAAGGCGTCGAGGTCGCCGGGTACCGTCCGCGCATGCGCGCCGGGATCCACGTCGGCACACCACGTCGGCTCGCCGACGACTACCTCGGCGTCGACGTGAACGTCGCCGCGCGGGTGGCCGACGCCGCGTCCGGCGGCGAGCTTCTGGTCTCGAGCGTCGTCCTCGAGGAGCTCGAGCCCGACACCGTCACGGCGCGCAAGAAGCTGAGGTTCCGCGCAAAGGGCGTCCCGAGCGACATCACGGTCTATTCGCTGAAGGTGGGCTGATGAGCGAACCGGAAATCCTCGATAACGAGCGCACCGAGCTCGAACGGCGCGGGTCCGTCGACCTGATGCAGCTGCCGCGGCTGCTCGGCGGCGCGCTCACCGACCTCCGCACGATCGCAACGCACATCACCACCCTGCCGAGCCTGCTGGTCAATCTCGAGCACATCAACGAGCGCGTTGCCTCCCTCGACGAGGAGGTCAAGCAGATGCGCGCTGCCGTCGAGACGATGGGCGGCGACGTGGTCAAGCTCGGCGGCGGGATCGACCGCCTCGAGGACCACCTCGACGACGTCTCCCGCGTCACGCACCCGCTGCGCCGCCTTGGCCGGCGCCGCGCTCCGAACGGCGGCGAAGAGCTCTAGCGGTCTGGGCGCTCGGGGTAGATCTCGTCGATCGTGACGAGCGCTTCGAACGGCGCGTCCATCGCCTCGGCGATCGCCTCGGCTCCACCCGCGAGGCGGTCGACGACGCAGACGCCGCCGACGATCTCCAGGCCCTGATCGCGGATCTGTGAGATCGCGGCGATCGTCGAGCCGCCGGTGGTGACGGTGTCCTCGACGACGAGCACCTTCGTGCCGGGGTCCACCGGGCCCTCGACCATCCGCTGCAGGCCGTGAGCCTTGCCCTCCTTGCGCACGAAGAAGCCGACCAGGCCTGAGCCGGCGGGCACCGCGATCGCCGCGCATGCGAGCGGGATCGCCGCCATCACCGGGCCGCCAACCGCATCGGCGCCGCGCTGCACCGCCGCCTCGGCGATCAGCTCACCGGCGGCGAGGAACCCTTCGGGCCGCAGCACGGCGCGGCGCGCGTCGACGTAGTACTCGGCGGTCTGCCCGCTCGAGAGCGTGACCTCACCGATCACGAGCGCGTGCTCGCGAAGGGTTTCAACCAGGGTCTGTTTGGCGCTGCTCACTGAGTCATCCTGCGGCAGACCCGACCGTCGCGGACGCGAAGCGGAGCAGACGGTCGGTTATTTGTTTGATGTATGTGGACGTCTCCTAGACGTACACATACATCTTGTCGCCGAGATCGATCCAGTTGTAGATAAAGATCGAGTCGGGGATTGGGTTGCGGATGCACCCGTGGCTCGCGGGATACGGCGGCACCGAGTGGTAGCCGTGCGTAGCCTCGCCGCGGTTGTAATAGACCGAGTAGTACATCCCGAGCGAGTTGAAGCCCGGATCCTTGCGGTAGTACGTGAACGCGCCCTGATCCGACGGGGTCGCGGCGGCGCCGGTGGCGATGTGGAAGACGTACTTGACCTCGCCGCCGGAGACGAGCGCCATCACCTGTTTGGAGATGTCGACCTCGGTGTGCTTGGCCGCGTTCGGGTACTTCGCCTGGAAGCCGCCCTTGCCCTCGGCGAGCGTCTTGAAGATCCCCGGGTCGGCGTTGAAATTGCGCTCCATCCCGTTGACCTTGCGGAAGGCCATCACGGCGCGCTGGGTGTGCGAGCCGTAGTTGTTCTTGTCCGTGTTGAAGTAGCCCTGGTCGCGGAGCAGCTCGTTGAAGAGCTTGACCGCGGGCCCGTTGTCGCCCGGGTCGATGTCGATGTACTTGAGCGAGAACTTCTTCGACTTCGCGCTGCCGCCTGCTTGCTGACCGGTGGCCTTCTTCGTCACCCGAACGCGGTACTTGCCCGCATCGAGCAACGCCTTCGACTCGAGCTTGACCCGGCCGTACTTCTTGCCCTTGACCTGGCGCACGTAAGGCGTGCGCTTGGCGACCGTGTCGCCGCCGTTACCGAGCCGGATCTCGACGCGCTGGTGGGGGACGAACGGCGTGATCGTCGCGACGGCCTCGACCTTGTCGCCGACCTTCGCCTCGCCACCCTTGAGACCGTTGATCTTGACCGAGATCTTCGCCGGCGCGGCCTGGCGCTGGGCGTCGCCGCCCGGATCCTTAGCCGAGGCGATTGAGGGGACGGAGGCAATCAGTGCGGTCGACGAGGCGACGGCGAGGCAAAGGCGGAGTTTCATCGCGCGAGATTGTGCCAGATGCAGAAGCCGTTTCTGCGCGGAATGGATCGGTTGTCTACGTGCCGACGAGCAGGGCGAACGCGATCGCGTTGTTGAATCCGTGAACCGCGATGTTCGTCCACAGGGAGTCGGTGCGCTCATAGACCCAGGCCAAGATCACGCCGAGGATCGCGAGCTGAAGGCCCGCGATCAGGTTCGCATCGGCGAGGTGGACCGACCCAAAGAGAGCGGCCGAGATGATCGCCGCGGGCCAGAACGGCATTCGGCTGCGCATCCCCCCGAAGAAGAACCCGCGAAAGAAGATCTCCTCGCAGATCGGAGCGGCGACCACGATCAGCACCGCGGCGGCGATCGCAGCAAACGTGTTCTCGTCGAACCCGAGCTGGTCGGCGACATCGTTTTGCTCGGGCTCGCCGACGATCGCGACGATCGCGATCACGGAACCGAAATAGATGAGGTAGCCGAGCGCCGCCGTCTTCCCCCATCCCGGTCCCGGCTTGCGTAGTCCGAGCGCCGCGAACGGCTTCAGGGCACCTCGGCGAGACGCGAAGAGGACCGCTGTCGCAACGAGAGCGATCTCCAACAGCGCCTGACCCGAGAGCGTTGCGTCGAGTCCGTCCGAGCCCGTGATCGGGAAGATCAGCAGGCCGCCGGCGAAGAGCATGCCGACCACGGCGAGCACGCCCAGGAGTGCGTCGAACGGCGACCAGCTCACGTGTTCGCGGATGGGAACCGGGTCGCGCGGGCCGACCGGAGGCGGAGGCTGGCTCTCGACCTCGCTGCGGAAGCGCGGGCCAGGCGGCGCCTGGCTGGAATCGTTCTCGGGGGTGTCGCTCAATGCAGGTGGGCCTCGACCTCGGCGAGCGAGGCTACATCGCCGCCCCCGCTGCGATCGATGAGCAGCGCGCGGATGCCGGCGACGCGGGCGCCCTCGATGTCCTCAGCGCGGGAGTCGCCGACGTGAAGCACGGCTTCGGGATCGCAGCGCGCGAGCTCCAGCGCCGCGGCGAAGATCGCCGGGTCGGGCTTGCGCGTCCCAGCTGACGCCGAGGTGACGACCCCATCGAGACGCGCGGCGAGCTCGCAGCGCTCCAGCACCTCGGGAAGCGCGTAGTCCCAGTTGGAGACGCAGATCAGCGTCAGCCCGAGCTCCCGTAGGCGATCGAGCGCGAGCGGCGCGTCGGGATAGGCGCGAAAGCGGATCGCCGACATCAGCGTCTCGGGCGACACCGAGACCCCCAGCTCGCGCTCGATCAGCGCCGCGCACTGCGCTCGCAGCCGCGCCAGTGACCCGGCGTCGACCGCTTCGTGGGCGTGGTCGCGGTAGTAGCTCATCTCGGCACGGACTGCCGTCTGCAGCCGCTCGTCGTCGGGCAGGCCGAGGGCTTCGGCCAGATGCGGCCATGGCGGCTCGAGCTCGACGAGCGTGCCGAGTGCATCGAAGAACACTGCGTCGGTCTTCATAAGCTGGCGAAGACTGGCAGGATCGAGCGCGTGGAAGAGACCTTCTGGGACGCCAACGGCGACTGGATCTCGGCGCTGATCTCGCTCGCGGTCGCCTTCGCGCTCGCGTTCGTCGTCGACCGCTTTGTCATCGGTCGCGCTACCAGCGTCGCGACATCGCTGACCGATACGACCGTCTCACGGGGCGCGAAGACTCGACTGCGCCTCATCCGCCGGCTCGTGTTCGCGACGATCATCGTCATCGGGATCGGCGTAGCGCTGGCCCAGTTCGACAAGCTCAACAAGCTCGCGACCGGCATCCTCGCCTCGAGCGCGGTCCTCGGCCTCGTCCTCGGCCTCGCTGCCCGTCAGATCCTCGCCAACCCGCTCGCCGGGATCCTGCTGGCGATCACCCAGCCGATCAGGATTGGTGACACGGTGACGATCGCCGAGGAGACCGGCCGCGTTGACGACCTCACGCTCTCGCATACCTTCATCGACACCGGCGACGGCAGGCTGGTCATCGTCCCGAACGAGACCGTGGTCACCAACGTCGTTGTGAACCGTTCGACCGGTGACCTCAGCGCACCGGTGATGGCTTCGGTCTGGGTCCCTCCAGCTGCCGATCTCGGGGCGGCGCGCCAGGCGCTGGCGCGCCTCGAGCCGTCGCAGGTCGACGTCGCCGAGATCACGCCCGAGGGGATTCGACTCGAGATCCACGGCCCGCGCCGCCCGGGCGGAACGCGTGCCTCCGGCGAGGAGGCCGCGCTGCGCGAACGTGCCCAGCGGGCACTGCGCGAGGCCGGCGTGCTCGACACCGCGTGACAAAACGCCTTCGCGGGCGTAATGGACTTTGCAATGCATTGCCCGTCTAAACCGCGGGGCGCCGGCTCACGCTCGGTACCCTTTTTGGCTTCCCCATGACGCAACGCCAGCGCAGACTGCAGCGGCGCGCGCATTCATCGGTCGGCAGGAAGGTCCTGCTCGCTGTTGCCGTGCTGTTCTCGATCGTAGGAATCGCGGCCGCGACCGCGGGCGTCTGGGTGCTCGACGTTGCGGCCGACGCGCCCGACATCGACTCCCTAAAGCCCGCGAAGAGCGGTGAGAGCTCCGAGGTCTTCGCCGCCGACGGCACCACGATGGGTTACGTCCAGAGCACGATCCTGCGCACGCAGGTCGGGCTTGGCGAGATCCCGCCGGAGCTCGAGGAGGCCACGGTCGCGATCGAGGACGAGCACTTCTACGAGCATTCGGGTGTCGATTACGAGGCGATCGTCCGCGCCGCCGTCGAGAACATCGAGGCCGGCAAGGTCAAGCAGGGCGCCTCGACGATCACCCAGCAGCTCGTGCGCAACCTCTACATCCCCGACGCCGAGGACACGATCAAGCGCAAGATCATCGAGGCTGAGATGGCCCGTCAGTACGAGGACGAGTACTCCAAGGACGAGATTCTCAAGCGCTATCTCAACACCGCTTCGTATGGCACGAACGACGGCCGCACGGCAGTCGGTGTCGAGGCCGCCTCCCAGGTCTTCTTCTCCAAGAACGTCGAGGACATCAGCCTCCAGCAGGCGGCGCTTCTCGCCGGACTGCCGCAGGCGCCGAGCGACTACAACCCCTTCACCAACCCGAAGGGCGCCAAGAGCCGCCGCAACGAGGTCCTCGACTCGATGGCGGAGCAGAGCTACATCACCTTCGCCGAGGCCCAGGAGGCAAAGGCCAGCCCGCTCGGACTGGAGCGCGGTTACAAGTACGAGTCGCGCAGCCAGCAGTACTTCTTCGACTTCGTCCAGCAGGAGCTGATCGACAAGTACGGCCTCGAAACGGTCCGCGAGGGCGGCCTCAAGGTCTATACGACGCTCGATCCTCGCCTCCAGCAGGTCGCCGAGGATGCGATCGCAGCGCATCCCGTGACGGGCGCAGCCGCAGCGCTCGTTTCGACCAACGTCGACACCGGCGAGATCATCGCGATGGCCTCGTCTGAGGCCTACGAGGACAGCCAGTTCAACCTTGCCGCACAAGGTCGCCGCCAGCCGGGCTCCTCGTTCAAGCCCTACGCGCTGACCGCGGCGGTGGACATGGGCTACGACCCGGACTCGACGTACTACCCCGCGCCGAGCACGATCTCAATCAGCCAGGGCGCGTACGCGGAGCCGTGGACGGTCAGCGGCGGGGCCGGCGGCACGATCAGTCTCCGTGACGCGACCGCGAACTCGGTTAACACCGTGTACGCCCAGCTGGTCACCGACATCGGACCGGAGGCGATGGACGACATGGCGCATCGCATGGGCGTCAGCAGTCCGCTCTCGGGTTTTCCGGCGGACGTTCTCGGCGCAAGCGACGTCACCGTCCTCGATCAGTCCAACGGCTTCGCGACGATCGCGAACGGCGGGGTTCATCATGAGCCCACCGCGATCGCGCGCGTGGTGTTCCCCGACGGGGACACCGACGAGCCGGCCGAGGAAGAGGGCAACCGCGTGATCACCGACGGCGTCGCCTACACGGTCGCCGACGTGATGAAGGGGACGCTCGAATACGGCACCGCTGCCGGGCAGGGGATCGGCTGTCCCGCAGCGGGCAAGACCGGCACCACGGAGGAGCAGGCCGACGCCTGGTTCGTCGGTTACACACCGCATGTCTCCACCGCCGTCTGGGTCGGCAACCCGAACGAGCGCGTCGCTCTTCCCGGGTACGGCGGACAGCTCGCCGCGCCGATCTGGCACGACTACATGATGGTCGCGGCGACCAAGCCCTGCGATGACTTCCCGACGCCTCAGGAACCGGCGGAACTCAGCTCGCACTACAGCGAGTACACGGCCGATCCGAATGCGGAGACTTCCACGGACGACACAACGACGACCGACGAGGACGCGACCGACGACGAGGAAGACTCCGACGACACGGCGACGCCCGACGACGGGGCCGGTGACTACGACCCGGATCTGTACGCGCCGGGCGCAGGCCAGGAGCCGGCGGAGACACCCGCGCCACCCGGAGGCGACACCGGCGAAGGTGGCACGGGCGACGGTGCGGGCGACAACGGCGCCGTTCAGCCCAAGCCCTAGCCAGGGGCCGTGAGCGGAGAGTTCGAGCTGATCGCGGCGATCCGCGAGCGGCTCGCCGAGGGTGGGGCGCCGAGCGAGTCGGCACGCCTTGTGCTCGGCAGTGGCGACGACGCCGCGATCGTCGCTGGACGTGAGGCGAGCGCGACCAGCGTCGACATGCTCGTCGAGGGCGTCCATTTCGAGACGCCGCCGTTCGAGCTGCGCGAGGTCGGGCGCAAGGCGCTCGCCGTCGCCCTCTCCGATCTTGCCGCGATGGGAGCGGTGCCGGGGGAGGCCTACGTTCAGCTCGGCGCGCCCGCGAGCCGCCCTGATACCGACCTGCTCGAAATCGCAGCGGGCCTTGCCGACGTTGCGGCGGCCCATGGCGTGGTCGTCGCCGGCGGTGATCTCAGTACCGCGCCGGTCCTCATGATCGCTGTGACAGTCGTCGGCGAGGGTTCGAGCGCTGAGGCGCTGGTTCGCCGCAAAGGTGCTCGCCCCGGCGATGTTGTCGCGGTCACGGGTGAACTTGGTGGCGCGGCCGCCGGTCTCCTGGCGCTGCGCTCACCGGAATTCGCCGATGGCCTCGAGCCGGAGGTCGCGGCGGCCCTGCGAGCCCGTCAGATTCAACCGCAGGCGCGGGTCGACGCGGGGCTGGCCCTGGCGAGCGCCGGCGCCACGGCGATGATCGACATCAGCGACGGGGTCGCGGGCGACGCGAGGCACGTCGCGGACGCGAGCGACGTGGCGGTCGAGATTGACGTTGCAAGCCTGCCGATTGCCGTCGGCGTCGCCGAGGTGGGAGCTGCGGCGGGATCGACGGGGCTGCAAATCGCCCTCGCCGGCGGCGAGGACTACGAGCTGCTGGTCACGCTTCCCGAGTCGGCGTGGACGTCGGCACTGGCCGGCGTTGAGGCGACCGGGATCGGACTGACCGCGATCGGACGTGTCGCGGCTGGAAACGGCGTGCGGTTCAGCGGGCCGGACGGGCCTGTGACGGTCCCATCCGCATTTGATCAGCGTCGGTCGCCTGGAGCGCCAGCTGACACCGTTTGACCAGCTGGAGCTTTGTCAGGATCGCGCCGGCGACTGCCCGCGAATCGACGTCATACCTGTCGAGTGCGATATCGCGCTTCAACTCGCTCATCCTTTCTTTCTGCTCCGATGGCTTCACTTGTGTGCGACGTGACCCATTTGGTTGGGGGGCGCCGCTTTTCTGTCTCGGTGGTGAGATCGGCCGCGGACTCAGGCGCTGAAGACAAAGGTCATTACCTAAACGTCCGTCCGACCCCGGGTGCAGGCCCTATTGCACGTCAGGGTCGGACCCTACTTACGAAGCAGCGTCACCGGTTGGCGCCGGCGCGGGACGCCCCGCGAGGACGACGGCGCCAGTGACCGCGCCGCCGAGAAGGCATCCCGCCGCCACCTCGAGGAAGCCGATCTGGCCGTCGGCGACCATGATCGCGAACGTCCAAGGGGCTGATGCGCCGAGGTCGAGCGCCGCGGCGACCGAGGCCAGTGCCACGACGACGGGGATTGCGGCGGCGACGGTTGCGGCGACCGTCGCCAGGCGCCAGGGCGCGCCGTGTCTTGACGCAACTATCCAGACATGCGCGAGTGGAGCAACCAGCAGCGCGAGATACGGATTCGCGAGCCAGATCGCAAGGCAGGCCACCACCGCGAGCGCTCCGCAAGCAGCGAGTGACTGCGCGGGTGCGGCCGCAGCTGTGACGTTGCGCGAGCGCAATACCAACACGCTCGACACGACGCCAACGGCGATCAGGACGAACGCGGCCGCTCCACGCCAGCCAAGGCCGTAGAGGGCTGGATCGAAGGGAAACGGCGGTCGCGGCACGAGCCCGACGAGCGCGAGGGCATAGAGGATCGCGACGGCGCCGACGAACGGCAGGCTGCGCGCCGCCCCCCAGACCAAGGCGGCCGCAAGGCCGACGCCGAGCCCGCGGCGAAGGCTCCTGGCGCAGAGGTCGACCGCTGCGATGGCGGCCGGGAAGATCAGCGCCAGAGCCAGCGCGACCAGGGCCCAGCCGGGAACGAGGTTGCTGCCGAGCTTGAGGTAGGTCCGCGGTCCGTGCACCGGCGCCGTCGTCGAGAAGTCGAGTGCGCCGACCGTCGATTGCACCGCGCGGCCGAAGACGTCGATCGAGCCGCCCGCGACGTCATCGGGTTGATCGTCGGCTGAATCAAGTGGTCGTTCGCCGGCCGATGAGATCGCGACGGCATCGAACCCATCGGCAATCAACGGCGCCTGGTCGCCGAGGCCGGAGGGAAACGCCAGGCGTGCGAGCTGTGTCAGCGCCGACGGCGCTCCGACCTGCTCGTCGACCTGCTGGGAAACCGCCAGGGAAGCGGTCTGGATCAGCTGGGCCGAGGCCGTGGCCGTGCCCGCGGAGCTGGCGACGACGAATGGCGAATGCAGCTCCGCCGCGCCTGGCTGGGAGATCACGACGATCGCCTCGATCGTGCTCGGGTTCGCGATGTTCTCCGCGAGCTCACGCACCCCTGCGGCGCCTGCTTCGGAGCCGCTCACGGAGGCGAGGACGTAAGTGAGCCGGTGGCTGATCCGGAACGTGTTGGCGAGCTCGATGAGGATCCCGGTTGCCGCCGCGCTTGACGCCGCCGCAGGGCTGCGCGCCGCGTCGCGGGCGGCAACGACGAGCACGGTCGCGTCGGTCTCGCCAGGGAGGGTGAGGAGGACGTTGCGCAGGTCGACGTCCTCGCCGTCGTAGCTGGCCTCGTACCGCTGCTCGGAGACAGCGCCCGTCGTGGCGTCGCCGAAGTGGTCGGCGACGATGTCGGCGACGGCGGCATCACCCTCGCTCCCCGGAGTGCGTTCGGGAGCCGTGTTGACGATCTGACGCGCAAGCGCCGCGGCGCGGGTGCCGTCGAACTCGCCGCGAAGCGGGCCGGGCTCGAGCGCCTCAGGCGCTCCCTCGAGCGAGAACATGACGACGACGACCGCGATCAGGGCGGGCACCAGCGCGATTCGGTAGAGGCGGAAGTTGATCAAGTTCTCTGCGTGAGCGGGAGGTTTTGCATGTTGCCGACCCAAGCCGGGGGCGGCGGCCGATTACGCTTCGCTGCATGGCAAGCGCCGCCAACGGAGAGGGATCGGCGCGGATCCTGCTGGTGGACGACGAGCAGTCGATTCAGACCCTGCTCGGTTACCCGCTGCGCAAAGAGGGTTACGAGGTCGTGGCCGCACACGACGGTCGCGAGGCGCTGGAGCGCTTTGCCGAGAAGCGCTTCGACCTGGTCGTCCTCGACATCATGCTGCCAAAGCTCGATGGGATCGAGGTCTGCCGTCGCCTTCGCGACCGCAGCCAGGTGCCGATCATCATGCTCACGGCAAAGGACGACGAGGGCGACAAGGTCCTCGGCCTCGAGATGGGGGCCGACGACTACATCACCAAGCCATTCTCCGTTCGCGAGTTCCGCAGCCGGGTAAAGGCCGCACTCCGGCGCTCGGAGATGCTCAGCGGCCGTCCGGGCGGCGAGCCGATCGTTGCCGGCGACATCGCAATCGACTTCGAGCGGCGCAGCGTCTCAGCGCGCGGGGACGAGGCGATCCTCACCTACGTGGAGTTCGAACTGCTCGCGACGCTCGCCGGCTCGCCGGGGCGGGTGATGACGCGGGAAATGCTGCTCGAGCAGATCTGGGGCGACTCCGCCTACCGAGATCCGCGGACCATCGACGTGCACGTCCGCCACCTACGCGAGAAGCTCGAGGCGGATCCGCGCACTCCGGAGTACGTGCTCACCGTGCGCGGCGTCGGTTACCGCTTCCGCGAGTGAGTAAGTCCCGCGAGATGCTCCGCTTAGCGTCCGCTCTCGCGGGGTTGTAGTGAACTCCGTTCGCAACAGGCTTGCGCTCCTGTTCTTCGTGATCACAGCGGCGGCGGTCGGCTTCATCTACCTCTACGTCGTCCCGCAGCTGCGGACCAGCCTCACGGCCGAGAAGTTGCGCCGGCTCGAGACGGTGGCCGCGAGTCAGAGCCCGTCGGTCGAGAGCGCGATGCGCAACGGCGCCTCGCAGCAACGCGTGCTCGCCCTCGTGCGCGAGATCGATCAGCGCACCGGCGCCCGCGTCACCATCCTGGGGATTCGGACCGGCGTCACCGGAAGCGCGCCGGCGTTCGTGGTCGCCGATTCCGAACTTGAGCGCGGCGCGACCGCACCCGACTACCCGGCGGCGGTGCGCGCCGTTTCCAGCGAGCGAACGGCCAGCGCGGTCGAGGGCGTCGGCGGTCAGCGCCTCGGGCAGACGGCGGTGCCATTCATCAACGATGGCGAGCCGCGCTGGGTCGCCGTCTTCTCCACCGGCCTCGCCGATGTCGACGACAACGTCGCGCTGATTCGACGCCAGATCCTCATCGCCGGCGCGATCGCTCTCGTCGCCGCGCTCGGCGCCGGGTACCTGGTCGCCGGCGCGCATGCCCGGCGCCTTCGCCGGCTCGAACAGGCGGCCGAGAAGATCGCCGACGGTGACTTCTCGACCCCGATCCCGGTGGATTCCGGTGACGAGGTCGGCCAGCTCGCGATGACCTTCAACGAGATGCAGAAGCGCCTCGCCACCCTCGACAGCGCCCGCAAGGAGTTCATCGCCAACGCTTCTCACGAGCTGCGAACTCCGATCTTCTCGCTCTCGGGTTTCGTCGAGCTGCTCGAGGACGACGACCCCGATCCCGTGGCCAGAGCCGAGTTCGTCCGCACGATGCGCGAGCAGGTGGATCGCCTCACGAAGCTGACCGTCGACCTGCTCGACCTGTCGAAACTCGACGCGGACGCGATCGAGATCCGGCGTGAGCGAGTGCGCCTTGCCGATGTCGCACGCCGCATCGCCGAGGAGTTCGGGCCTCGCGCGGACGGCCACGAAACCTCGATCTCGGTGAGCGACGGCGACGGAACCGCCGCGGCCGCCGACCCGGACAGGGTCGCGCAGATCATGCGTATCCTCATCGACAACGCGCTCACGCACACGCCGCCCGGGACGGCGATCTCCGTGCAAACCAAGACCATCGACGCAGGGAATTCACAAAACGCCATCGCGAGCCTGACCGTCACCGACGACGGTCCGGGCATCGAGTCGCACTCGCGCGACCGCGTCTTCGAGCGCTTCTACACGGGCGACGAGGTCAGTGGCTCCGGCCTGGGGCTTGCGATCGGGCGCGAGCTCGCGGTGCGAATGGGAGGCTCGCTCGAGCTGCGCACACGCCGCGGTCGCACCGAGTTCGAGCTGCGGCTGCCGACCTCGCGAACGCGGGCACGCGCGTGATTGCCCGCCTCACAGCCTTCTTCGCGCTCCTCGCCGTGCTCCTCCTGCTGGGAGGCTGCGGCGGCGACGGCGACGAGACTTCGACCGTCGCTGCGGAGGAGAGCTCGACATCGACAACTGCATCCGACGAGGGCGACACCCAGAGCGTCGTGATCGAGGCCGAGGATGGCGCCTTCGACGCGCACGCGATCTACGAGGCGGCATCGCCCGGGGTGGTCACCGTCGTCTCCGTCTTCGACGCCAGCGGAGGTACGCCGAACATCTTCAACGGTGGCGGCGGTGGCGGCGCGGGTCAGGGCTCGGGCTTCGTCATCTCCGAGGAGGGCGAGATCCTCACCAACGCGCACGTCGTCACCGATGCCGAATCGACGGGCACGACCGGGCGGCCGCTGCACGAGGCCGACGAGATCTACATCCAGTTCGCCGATCGCAATCAGGTCGAGGCCGAGATTGTCGGCTTCGACCCGTTCTCGGACGTCGCCCTGCTCAAGGTCGACCCCGAGGGGCTGGACCTCCACGTCCTTCCGCTCGGCTCGGAGAACGACGTCGAGGTGGGCGATGGTGTCGCCGCGATCGGCAGCCCCTTCGGGCAGAACCAGTCGCTATCGGTCGGCGTCGTCTCGGCCACCGATCGCTCGATCGAGTCGCTCACCGATTTCAGGATCGATGGCGGCATCCAGACCGACGCCTCGATCAACCCTGGTAACTCCGGCGGTCCGCTGCTCGATGCCGACGGCGAGGTCGTGGGCATCAACCAGCAGATCCAGACCTCCTCCGGCGGCAACGAGGGTGTCGGCTTCGCCGTGCCGATCGACCTCGCCCAGCGCGCGGTCGATCAGTTGCGCGATGACGGCAGCGTCGACTACGCCTACGCGGGCGTCAGCACGGTGGACCTGTATCCGCAGCTCGCCGAGCGGCTCGGCCTCGACGTCGACCACGGAGCGCTCGTCGCCAGCGTCGTCGCGGACTCGCCCGCCGACGAGGCGGGGCTCGACGCCGGCGACAAGACGATCACCTTCCAGGGCAACACGGAGATTCCCGAAAACGGGGACGTCGTCGTCTCCCTCAATGGGGAGCCCGTCGACAGCGCCGACGACCTTCCCGGCACGATTTCGCGGCTCAACCCGGGCGACGAGGTCACCTTCGGGGTGCTTCGCGATGGCGAGACCACGGAGGTCGAGATCACTCTCGGCAGCCGCGACGACGCTCCCTCCACCTAAGCACCGAACACAGCCCGTTACTCTCACGCGCTGTGCTTCAGGAGATTCCACTCGGACATAAGTCGCTCGCCGATTACACGCACATCTGCGGCAAGGGCCTGATCGAGCAAATCCGCCAGCTCGCGGAGCCGCTTCAGGGCAAGAAGGTCCTCCATGTCAGCGCGACCGCTTTCGGCGGCGGTGTCTCGGAAATCCTCTACACGATGGTCCCGCTGATGCGCGACGTCGGCCTCGACTGCCACTGGCAGGTGATCTCAGGCCAGGAGGAGTTCTTCAACGTCACCAAGCTGATGCACAACTCCCTCCAGGGCGACCCGCAGTCGATCTCCGACCAGCAGTGGGAGGTCTTCGAGGCCTACAACCTCACCAACGCCGTGAGCCTCGAGGGCGATTGGGACGTCGTGATCGTCCACGATCCGCAGCCGGCCGCGATGAAGATCAACGCGGGCGAGCGCTCGCGGCGCTGGATCTGGCGCTGCCACATCGACCTTTCGACGCCGAATCCGTCGACGATCGACCGGCTCCTGCCGCTGATCACGGGCTACGACGCGACCGTGTGGCACCTCCCGAGCTACGTCCCCGCCGGCCTGGATGGCGGCGGCGGCGTTCGCAAGATCTGTCCGCCGGCAATCGATCCGTTGTCGCCGAAGAACATGGCGCTGTCGCCCGAGGATGCCGCCTTCGTCAGCGAGCAGTTCGGCATCGACACCGACCGCCCGCTGATTTGCCAGGTGTCGCGCTTCGACCCGTGGAAGGACCCGACGGGCGTGATTGATGCCTATCGCCTCGTGCGCGAGAAGATCCCGGACGCCCAGCTCGCGCTGGTCGGCTCGATGGCGACCGACGACCCCGAGGGCTGGGACTTCTTCCAGCGCACCTTTCAGCACGCCGACGGCGACCCCGACATCAAGATTCTCAGCAACCTCAACAACGTCGGCGCGATCGAGGTCAACGCCTTCCAGTCGCAGGCCGACGTCTGCATGCAGAAGTCGATCCGCGAGGGCTTCGGCCTCACGGTCAGCGAGGCGATGTGGAAGGGCCGGCCGATGATCGGCGGCAATGTCGGCGGCATCCCCCTGCAGATCGAGGACGGCGTATCGGGCTATCTCGTCAACTCCGCTGAGGAGGCCGCTCAGCGGTCGATTGACATCCTCGAGAACCCCGAGCTGTCCAAAACGCTCGGCCGCAAAGGCAAGGAGCACGTGCGCGAGCACTTCCTCACCCCGCGCCTTCTGCGCGATTGGCTCGACCTCTTCACAGAACTCGACACCTAATTCGGGTACAAGCTGGTTATGGCTGACCAGCGACTAGTCATCGTCTCCAACCGAGGGCCCGCCCAGTTCGAGCGCGGGATCGACGGCGAGCGCACTGTTCATCGGGGTGGCGGGGGCCTGGTGACGGCCCTCACGGGCCTGGTCGCCGCCCGTGGCGGGCTGTGGATCGCCTCGGCGATGACCGATGAGGACGTCGTGGTGGCCCGCGAGGCCGACGGCGAACCAGTCGCGGTCGAGCTCGGCGACAACAGCTACGACGTATTGATGGTCGAGTCCGATCCCCAGGCCTACGACCGCTTCTACAACGTCATCGCCAACCCGATCCTCTGGTTCGTCCAGCACTACCTCTGGGACCTCTCGAACGCACCGGACATCCGCGCCGAGGAGGCCGCGGCGTGGGTCCACGGCTACGAGGTCGTCAACGCCGATGTGGCCGCGGCGGTTCTCGCGACGATCGACAGCGTGGACGAGCCGCTCGTGATGTTCCACGACTACCACCTCTACACCGCGCCCGGAATCGTCCGCGAGGCGAGGCCCGACGCGTTCCTCCAGCACTTCGTGCACATCCCCTGGTCGCAGCCGGATAGCTGGCGGATCCTCCCGGCTCACTGGCGCGAGCAGATCTATCGCGGCCTGCTGGCCAACGACATCATCGGCTTTCACACGAGCGCCTACTGCCGCAACTTCCTGCACTGCTGCAGCGAGCTGATGGAACTGGAGGTCGACTACGAGCGCAACGCAGTCCTGCACGAGGGACGCGAGACCTGGGTACGCGCCTATCCGCTCGGGATCGACGCAAAGCGCCTCGAGAGCGCCGCCGCCTCAGACGAGGTCGCCGAGTACGAGCGCGAGGTCCTGCGCCGGCGCCGCGAACACCTGATCATCCGCGTCGACCGCGCCGACCTCTCCAAGAACGTGCTCCGCGGCTTCACCGCGTTCGACACCTTCCTCCAGCAACACCCCGAGTTCCGCGAGAAGGTCACCTTCGTCGCCCACCTGCAGCCGTCCCGTCAGGACGTGCCCGAGTACGCCGAGTACCTGGAGCGAATTGAGGCCCTGGTCGCGGTCGTCAACCACCGCCACGGCACGACCGACTGGATGCCGATCGATCTGCGCATCTACGAGAATTTCCCCGACGCGGTCGCCCGCTACAAGCACTTCGACCTGCTCATGGTCAACTCGATCTTCGACGGCATGAACCTCGTCGCCAAGGAGGCGCCTGCGGTCAATACGCGCGACGGCGTCGTGATGCTCTCCGAGAACACGGGCGCCTACGAGGAGCTCGGCGAGTGTGCGCTCACCGTCAACCCGTTCGACATCCAGGAGCAGGCGGACACGATCTACCGGGCGCTGACCATGGATGCCGAGGAGCGCCGCTTGCGCGCCGACCGCCTGCGCGAGATCGTCCGCGACCGCGACCCCGACGTCTGGATCACCGAGCAGCTCGACGACATCGCCGTCAAGCGCGACGGCGGATCTTGACTTTCCACGTCCGCGAGGCCCCACGCTCGTAGGGGTAGCCGCTGGCCTGCGGGACGAGTGCCCGGAAGCGGTAGCGGCGCGCGCGGCTGGTGGCGCGCAGCTTGTAGCGAGCCGCGAAGCGGCAAGCGCTGTCGGTGCGGTCGGTTCGAAACACCTGCCACCGCGCCTTGCCGATCTTCGCCTGAACCTTGACCAGGCGGTCGCTGCACGCCGGGCCGGGTAGGCGGCCGGAGAAGCGCAGCCGGTCACGGCTGCGGACCCCGTGGGTGGGGCGAACGGCGAGCCGCGGGCGGACGACCGCGTTAAGCGCAAGGCCGTGGCGGGCGATCACCGAGTCGCCGACCACGTAGTGGACGAACACCTCACGGCTCGGCCCGGGTGGCAGCTCGAGGGCGTAGGAGCCGTCTGACGCCGTGGTCGCGGTCGCGCCGACGATCACCGGCTCGCCGTCGAGCGCGACTCGCGTGAGCGCGCAGACGGTCGCGCCCGCGCCGGCGCCGGTGACGACCCCGCGGATCACGGCCGAGCGATCCGACAATGCGCTGCCTGTGGCCGTTGCGCCGGCTCCGAAGCCGGCACTCAGCGCGCTGCCGCCGCCAACTGCCGACGCGGGACAGACGTTGTCGACCCAAACCTGAAGCGGCTCGCAGGTGCGGTTGGCGAAGCCGTCGGTTGCCAGGTCCTCGACGCACGCCGCGACGTAGTTGCCCGGGCCGGTGATGAAAGCTGCGCTCGCTGTCGGGATCGCCGCCAACTCGCTGGTCGCGAGCGGGCACGGCGTCAGCGCGGTCGCGAAGCCGTCGGCGAGGGCGCAATTGCGAATGTCGGTGACCAGCTCGGCGCCGTTGGCGACGACGAAGACCTTGCGGACGCCGCCGCCGGCGTCGATCGCGTCGAAGCTCAGGCCACGAACGCCGCGGATCACGTCGCCGTCGAACGCGGACCCGCCGGTGAGCGTGACCACCGGTGGCGAACGATCCTCAGTGCGCAGGTAGACGCCGCGAACGTACGCGTGGGCCGAGTCGCCGCCGGCGCGCCCGCACGGCTTGCCCGCCCCCGGAGCCGTGCACCGCAGGCGGCTCGCGAACTGGGTGAACTCGCCGTCGAGCGAATGGAAGCGAAAGTCGCTGTGCTCGATGCCGAAGGGGATCTCCTCCCCGGCTGCGGTGGTGACGTAAAGGCCGCCGCGATGGCCCGCCTGGCTGGTGACGCTGGAGTTGGCGTTCACGCCGGTGAACACGGTTCCAACAGGCGCCTGCCACACCCAGGCGCCGTAGTGGCCCAGGCCACTCTCCTCGGCGTCGTGGAATGCCTGGAGGCCCTGATCGCTTCCGCAGAGCACGCGCGAGCCGTAGTGGGCGGAGCTGCGCTGCCATGTCGCCTCGGCGAACGGCGTCACCGAACTGCACTGGGTGACGGTGTATACACCCGCCTCCGCCCGCCCAGCGACGCCCAATGCCACGAGCAAGGCGATCGTGAGGGCGAGGGCGAACAGGCGCAGGCGCGCCGTGGATGTGGGCATTGCGTCTCCTCTCATCGTTCGAACCCGAACTGGCTGGTGTGCGCTGGCGGCTTGGGCTCAGGGTCTGGCGGCTGCGGCGCCGGGTTCGGCGCCGGTGGCTCACTCGGCGCCGGTGGCGCGGCGGTGTGGGCGCCGGGGCGACCGGTGGTGCGGGTGTTGGAGGCGGCGAGGGCGCCGGGGGTGGGGTGTCGACGACATCGTGGGTAGGCCGCCCTGCTGGTGGCTCGCGGCGACTGGCGGCGGGGTCGCGGTCGGGCTGCGGCGGTTTCGGCGCACGCTCGACGGGTTCCATTTCGTGCGGCGTCCGGTCGCGCGGTGGCGAATAGGCCATGGCCTCGCCGTCAAACCCTCCGAGACCCACGTCCTGCGGCAGCGGCTCGGGCGGATCAGGCGCCATCGTCGCTGCCACCAGGGCGACCAGCAATGCGGCGGCGCCGGTCGCCGCAGCGAGCCTGGCAACGTTGCGCCAGCGGATCCTCGTATGGGCCATCGGGCTCGACAAGCCCACCGCGATGCGGAATGCCCCCCGCTATAGTCGACCGCCGCTTTGAGCGTTTCCGAATATGAACTCGTCTTGATGCTTGATCCGGAGGCCCCGGACGAGCGACGCGATCAGATCGTGACGGATGCCCGTGGGCGAATTGAGTCCGGCGGCAGCCTCAAGACCGAGAAGTCCTGGGGCCTGCGCAAGATGGCCTACGAGATCAAGCAGCGCAACGAGGCGGACTACCGCTTCTTTCGCTTCGAGACCGAGACCCCGCTGCTCGAGGAGCTCAACCACAACCTGAAGATCACCGACGGCGTTCTGCGCTTCCGACTCTTCAAGGTGGACCCGGACGCGCCGGTCATCGAGCCGCCGCCGCCGACCTCGCTGGTGAGTTCGGCGCCGCGCTCCGAAGGTCGCGGCCGTCGCGACCGCGATGACCGAGACGACCGTGACGCGGCACCGGCTGCACCAGCCCCGGCGGCTGCCGCCCCCGCTCCGCCCGCGCCGGAGCCGGCCGCCTCTGAAGCGGCCGTCGCCGAGCCCGCACCGGAGGCTCCGGCCCCGGAGCCCGCAGCGGAGCCGCCTGCGCCTGAGGCCCCCGAGGCCGAGGCGCCAGCCCCCGAAACACCCGCGGAGTAGCCGCAGCTTCCGTCTTTTTCTGGACGGAGGGGGAGAGAGTTCGCCGGAGCCCGTCTTAGACTGGGCATCGATCAGCGAATTAGAGAGGTAGTGATTTCAGTGGCAGCTTCGAACGTCAACGTAGTGGTGATCACGGGGAACTTGACCCGCGACCCAGAGCTCCGCAGCACCGGCGGCGGTACCCCGGTCTGCGACATGAGGGTCGCCGTCAACTCGCGCCGCAAGGACCAGAGTGGCGAGTGGGTCGACAAGCCGAATTACTTCGACGTCACCGTCTGGGGCGCCCAGGGCGAGAACTGCGCCACCTATCTGTCCAAGGGCCGCCCGGTCGCCGTCGAGGGTCGTCTCGACTGGCGTGAGTGGGAGGCCAAGGACGGCTCGGGCAAGCGCCAGTCGGTCTCGATCATCGCCAACTCGGTCCAGTTCCTTGGCAGCCGCGACGGTGCCGGCGAGCAGAGCGGCGGAAACCGCTTCAACGCTCAGTCCGACGTCCCGGCCGACACCTCGGACTTCGACAGCCCGGCACCCGCCGCTGTCGGGGCTTCAGACGACGACATCCCGTTTTAGGTCGCTAGAATCGCGCTTCGCGTCGCCAGTCGTGCGGCGCGTTTGCGCGATGAAGACCTTTCTTTTCGATAACAAGGTGAGTGGCTGATGGCCCGCAAGCAGCGTGCCCAGCCGACGCCGTCCCCGGCCGGTCGCCGACGTGGCGGGCGCTTCGGCGACCGCTACCGGCCGCGTAAGTACACGCGGATCACGGTCGAGAGCATCGACTACAAGGACCTGACGACGCTGCGGCGGTTCATCTCGGATCGCGGCAAGGTCCGCTCGCGTCGCGTCACCGGCCTCTCGCGCCGTCACCAGCAGCAGCTCGGGCTCGCCGTCCGGCGCGCTCGTGAGCTGGCGCTGCTGCCCTACGTCGGCGAGCGCTAGGAATGGCCCAAGCGATCCTGCTCAAGGACGTCGAGACCCTCGGCACGGCCGGGGAAGCGGTCGACGTCTCGCCCGGCTATCTGCGCAACTACCTCGTTCCGCGCAAGCTCGCACAGCCAGCGACCCAGGCTTCCCTCGAGGACGCGCAGCGCCGCCGCGAGGCCGCTGAGAAGGCGGCGCAGGACGCGCTCGACCGCGCGGAGCAGACCGCCGCGCTGCTGTCCAAGACCGTTCTGACGATCAATCACCGCGCTGGCGAGGATGGCCGCCTATATGGCTCCGTCACCAGCGCCGAGATCGCCGACGCGATCGCCGAGGCGCGCAGCCTCAAGGTTGACCGGCGCAAGATTCAGCTTGATGAGCCGATCCGCGAGGTCGGTACGTACATGGTCAACGTCGAGCTTCCGGGTGGCGCCATCGCCGCCGTGAAGACGATCGTCGCCGAGCAGAAGTAGCTCAGCCGACCACCTTCGCGAGCCAGTCGCGGATCGCGGCCGCGATCTTCTCGCGGTCGCCCTTCAGTCCGTGATTGCCGTCGACCACCACGACATCGTGGGCCGGTCGCGATGCCACCGGCATCCCAAATGGATCGCTCTTGCCCTGGATGACCAGCGTGGGGACCTCGACGGCGTCCAGCTCGCCTTGACGGCTCTTGGTCGGGTCGTCCGCCTTGCCGGGCGGGTGGACCGGGAATGCGAGGCAGAGGACCGCTGCGGCACCCGCTTCGGCCGCGGTCCGGCAAGCGACACGGGCGCCGCTCGAGCGCCCGCCCGCGATCAGCTTGGCGTCGGCGAGCGGCCCGTCGTCTCGCAGCGCCGCGATCACGGCGAGCCAGGCGGCGTCGAGCTGCTTTGCCGGTGCAGCGGACTTGCGCCCGGCGACCTTGTACGGCTGGAGGACGCGGACGATCGAGAGCCCCGACTCCAAAGCGACCCCCGATGCTGTGACCAGGTCGACCGCCTCAATGCCTCCACCCGCCCCATGGCCCAGCACCAGCGTCGCCGGTGCGCCGGCCGGGCCGTCGATGTGAACCTCGGCCGGTCCGTGGGGCGTCTCGATCTGGCGGACATTCATTGAGCGCAAGATACGCGCGTTTAGCGGGATCACCTCCGGCGGGCGGACGGCCGCTGTGGTTTTCTCAGACAACGGGCCGCGAGGGGAGATCTTGCCGCCGCCCGGCCCTCTAAACCAGACTCAGATGGAAGCCGCCACCGCCCACGTCCCACCGCAGAACCTCGAGGCCGAGGAGTCGGTTCTGGGCGCCCTGATGGTCTCCGAGGCGGCGATGAACCCGGTGATCCTTGACGTCCGCCTTGAGGAGACCGACTTTTATCGCGAGCGCCACCGGATCATCTTCCGGGCGATCAAGCGCCTGTATGAGCGCAGCGAGCCCATCGACGCGCTCACGGTGTCCGAGCTCCTCGCCCAGCAGGGCGAGCTCGAGGAGGCCGGCGGGCGTGAGGGCGTCTCCAACCTGGCGTCGTCGGTCCCGGTGGCCGGCAACGCGCGCCACTACGCGCGGATCGTCCAGCAGAACTCGCTGCTGCGCCGCCTGCTCGAGGCCTCCCACTCGATCCAGAAGTCGGTCCACGGGCGTGAGGGCGCACCGCAGGAGCTCGCGGAGCGCGCTGAGCGGCTGCTCTTCAATGTCGCCCACGAGGAGCAGGCCGAGGACTTTCACGTCCTCAAGGACATCCTCTCGCGCGAGGTCGACCGCCTCGAGGAGCTCGCCAGCGGCAATGCTCAAACCACCGGCACCTCCTCCGGCTTCGCCGACCTCGACGCGATCACCGGCGGCTTTCAGCCGGGCAACCTGATCATCCTCGCCGCCCGTCCCGGCATGGGCAAGTCAGGTCTCGTGGCCAACATCGCGGAGCACGTCGCGGTCAAGGAGCGCCGCCCCGTGGCCTTCTTCTCGCTCGAGATGTCCGACTCCGAGCTCGCCCAGCGACTGATCGCCAAGCGCGCTCGGATCCCCTCGGACAAGCTGCGCAAGGGCCAGGTCGCCGAGCGCGAGTGGGCCAAGGTGCTGAAGGTCTGCAACGAGATCGAGGACGCGCCGCTTTGGATCGACGAGTCGTCGGATCTCGGCATCCTCGACCTGCGAGCGAAGGCGCGGCGCCTGCACGCCCAGGAGAAGTCGAACGGCAACGGCGGCCTTGCGCTGATCGTCTTGGACTACATCCAGCTGATGCGCGCCGACGACATGCGCGCCAACCGCGTCGAGCAGGTCGGTCAGATGAGCCGCGGGCTGAAGATCCTCGCCCGCGAGCTCGGTGTCCCGGTAATCGCGCTCTCGCAGCTCTCTCGTGCTCCCGAGCAGCGGACCGGGCGCGACAAGCGGCCGATCCTCTCCGACCTGCGCGAGTCCGGAAACCTCGAGCAGGACGCCGACATGGTCGCCTTCATCTACCGCGAGGACTACTACAAGAACTTCGACGACGAGGTCGACGCCGAGGAGCGTGCCAAGCTCGAAGGCATCGCCGAGCTCATCGTCCGCAAGAACAGAAACGGGCCGATCGACACGGTCCAACTCGCCTTCATCGACAAGTACGCGTCGTTTGCGACGCTCGCACGCACAGATCGCTCGGAGTTCGAGGCCGTCGGTCCTCCGCAGACGGGACCGGACCCGATCGCCGAGGCGGCTGACTACGAGTGACGGGCAAGGTCGAGCAACTTCCGCGCTCCTGCCCCCTGGGCATCTGCGACGGCAGCGGCTGGGTGCTGCGCGACGACGACTCGGTCGCTGTCTGCGACTGCCGCGAGCGGCGTGTCCAGCAGGCGCGCACGCAGGGCGTGCGTACCGTGCTCCCCACCAAGTACCAGGGCGTCAGCTTCGACCGCCCGCCGGTCTCGGACATGGCTCGGGATCCGAAGACACGAGCGGTGTTCGGCGCGGTGAAGGGCTACATCGACGAGATCGATGACCGGCTCGCCGACGGCCGCGGCCTTTGGCTGGAGGGCAGCGTCGGCACGGGCAAGACGACGCTGGCGATGCTCGTCTCGAAGAAGGCGATCGAGGCCGGCCACTCGGTCGCGATCTACTCCCTGCCGCGGCTGCTGGCGCGCATCCGGCGCACCTACGACGGCGACGCCGGCGAGCTCTCATACCTCGAGTTCTTCCGGCGCCTGACCTCTGTGGACCTGCTTCACATCGATGATCTCGGCGCCGAGAAGCGCAGCGATTGGGTCCTCGAACAGCTGTACGCGATCGTCGACGAGCGCTACGCGACCAACCGCTCGATCCTCGTCACGACCAACCTCGAGGTGGATGCGCTCGAGGAGCAGATCGGCGAGCGCACGGTTTCGCGGCTGGCCGAGATGTGCGAGACGCTGCCGCTCTACGGCGATGATCGCCGTTACGCCGCCTGAAGTCCGCATAATCACCCGGTAATGCCGGGCATCGTGATCATCGGAACCCAGTGGGGTGACGAGGGCAAGGGCAAGGTCGTCGATCTGCTCGCCCAGGACGCCACCGCGATTGTGCGCTTCCAGGGCGGCAACAACGCCGGCCACACGATCGTGCGCGACGGCGAGACCTTCAAGTTCCACCTGATCCCGTCGGGGATCCTCTATCCGGGCAAGCTCTGCGTGATCGGCAACGGCGTCGTCGTGGACCCGGCGGTCCTGCTCGGCGAGCTCGACGGCCTGCAGCGGCGCCGCATCGACGTCAACGGCCTCAAGATCTCGGCCAACGCACACCTGATCATGCCCTACCACGTGATGCTCGATACGGCGGGTGAGGCGCGGCTGGGAAAGCTTGAGATCGGCACGACCAAGCGCGGCATCGGGCCCTGTTATGCCGACAAGTCGGCTCGGCTCGGGATCCGCGTCCAAGACCTGCTCGACCCCAAGATCCTGCGCAAGAAGATCGCGACCGCGCTCGAGCCCAAGCAGCAGCAGCTGCGGCCGTTCGCGCGCGATCCCAAGCTCGACCTGCACGCGATGACGGAGGAGTACCTGCGCTACGGCCACCGCCTCGAGCCTCACATCGCCGACACGTCGCGGCTCTGCTGGGACGCGCTGGACTCAGGCAAGACCGTCCTCTTCGAGGGCGCCCAGGCGGCGCTGCTCGACCTCGATCACGGGACCTATCCGTTTGTTACCTCGTCGAACCCGATCGCCGGCGCCGCCTGCGTGGGGGCCGGGGTCGGGCCGACCGACATCGACGAGGTCTGGGGTGTCTGCAAGGCCTACACGACGCGTGTCGGCGCCGGCCCGTTTCCGAGCGAGCTCACCGACGAGGTGGGCGTCCATCTGCGCGACCAGGGGCATGAGTTCGGGACGACAACCGGACGCGAGCGCCGCTGCGGCTGGCTCGACCTGGTGGCGCTGCGCTACGCGACCCGCCTGAACCGGCTCTCGGCCCTTGCGATCACCAAGCTCGACGTGCTGACCGGCCTCGACCCGATTCGGTTCGCCGTTCGCTATCGCGGTACGGAGGGCGCCGTCTTCAACGAGTTCCCGTACCACCAGTCGATCCTCCACAACGCAGTCGCCGAGTACGACGAGATGCCGGGATGGCAGGAAGATATCTCTGGGGTTCGACGCGAGTCCGACCTGCCGCCCGAGGCGCGCGACTACCTCGCCGCGATCTCGGAGGGAGTCGGCGTGCCGATCCGCCTCGTCGGAGTCGGCCCGGGGCGCGAGCAGGTCATCCGCACCTCCGTTGCGACTGAAGTGGCTGCTTGATGGCCGGCGAGATCGAGCCCGTCGCGCCCCTGGCGGGAGGCTGCTCCTGCGGGAAGGTCCGCTACCGGGTTTCCGAGCCCCTGCTCGGCGCCGCCTACTGCCATTGCAAGCGCTGTCAGCGACGCACTGGTACCGCGTTCTCGGCAACCGCGTTGACCGCCAAGGGATCGTTTGCGATCGCGGAGGGCGAGGACCTAGTCCGTCTCTACGAGCCGGGCGACGGTGGCTGGAACAAGGCGTTCTGTTCCAACTGCGGTGGACACCTCTACACCTCGAACCCGGATGACCCGCAGCTGATCGCGATCCGGATGGGCTCGCTGGACGATGACCCGGGGATCCGTCCCGGACTTCACCAGTATGTCGCCTACGCGGCTCCCTGGGAGCCGATTCCCGACGACGGTCTGCCGCGCTTTGACGAGCGCATGGGCGTCGATCTTCCGGAGGGCTAGGTCTGGCGTGGCAGCACTGACGGGCGGTTGTCTGTGCGGAGCGGTGCGCTTCGAGATCGCGGAGCCGCTCGAGCGCGCGCAGTACTGCCACTGCACTCGCTGTCAGCGACGCAGCGGCACGGCGGCTTCACCGGGTGCGACCACGGAATCCCTATCGGTCGTCAGAGGGGAGGACGTGATTCGCAGCTACGACCCGGGTGACGGCGGCTGGCTGAAGAGCTTCTGCTCGGAGTGCGGCTCGGCGCTTTGGAGTCAGCCGCCGGATCGCGATGGCGTCCACGGCGTCCGTCTCGGCGCGATCGACGGCGATCCCGGGGTCCGCCCCAGCGCACGCCAGTTCGTCGCCTACGCGGCCGTCTGGGAGCCGATTCCCGACGACGGGCTGACCCGCTACCCCGAGCGGCGAACGAGCGACTAGCCCGGAGCGCCGTCGCGGTGGCGCTCGCGCAGCGCCATCGCGATCACTCCGCCGATGATCATCAGCGGCGGCACCGCGAAGCCGACGCTCATCAGCCAGTGGCCGGCGTGAGCGACGAGCAAGGTCATGCGGGCACCTCTTTGGTCCGCGCGGTCGCGGGTCGCGAGTCGCGGCGGCGCCTCGGCCGGTCCTCGTCCGGACGGGCGATGCGGTTGAGCACCCAGCCGAGGAGCACGAGCAGGCCGAGAACGATCGCAGCGACTATCGCGTACGCGATCCCGGCGAGGTAGCCCGGAACGTCGGACTTGAGCTCGCGCTGGAGGATCTGCGTCTCGTCGGTGAACGGCCGCTCGAAGCTGGCGTTCGCGGGTACCGCGGGAGCCGGAATCGCCGAGTCCTCGGGCAAATAGACCGGCAGGCCCGCGACGTAGTTGTCGCGTTGTAAGCGGATCAGCGTCTTCCAGGTCCCGTGGACCGGCAACGGCTTCGTCGTCTCATAGACACCGGGGCCCGTCCGCTCGAGCTGGTCGACGACCAGACCGCCGCCCTGCCAGGAGATCCCCTGGATCCAGAAGGCGTCGTCGGCGAGAGTGGGCGGATCGAGCCGGACGGTCGCGTTGACGGTCCTCTCAGGGCCGCTGCTGACCTCTGTGAGGGTCACCTGCCCGTTCCACCCGCTCGGCGTCGCGTCGCCGACGTTGAGCGCGACTGCGCCCGCGATCAGCGCGGTTGCCATCGCGGCGGGAACCACGGCGGGTGCCGGGCGGCGCGGCCTGCGGCTGCCGGCGGCGGCGAACGAGCCACCGAGGTAGGCGCCGACGATCCCGGCGGCCGTGCCGACGATCATCGTCGGAACGATCGCCTCGCCGATCAGGCTCTGATCCCATGGGATCGGCATCCAGACGTGCGACCAGGCGTACTCGGCAAGCATCCCGACAGAGCCGATCAGCGCACCGGCGAAACCGCCGAACAGATATCCGCGCCGCGGTGAGATCGCGAGGGCCGCGAGTTCGACGCAGAGCGCCTCGGCCAGGTAGAGCGGCATGTGCGGCATCGTCTGGCCGAATACGTCGCCGACGATGAGCGCGATGACGCCGCGGACCGCGATGAAGAAGATGGCGGCGCCGAGCGCGGCGCCGGGACCGATCCAGATCCGGGCCGCGACAAGCGCGATCCCGGCGGCGAAGGCGAGCATGATCGGCTCGAGGACGAACTGGAACTGCGGCACGCCGAAGTCGAACTCGGCCTGGAAGGTCGAGAGCCCGATCAGCAGGCCACCCATCGCGAAGGCTCTGCGGTAGTGAAGAACCTTCGAGATCACCCGGTTCGTCAATGTGCCCGTGGCGTTCCCGTCGGTCTTCAGGACGTCACCACGGCCCTCGACGATCAAGATCGCGCTGCCGATCAGGGTGAGGCCGGCGCCACCGATCAGCATCAGGTGCGTCGGGCCCCAGAGGGTCACGTCCTGACCAAAGATGCGGTGCCAGATGTCGTCGAGCGGGAAGCCGATGAGCGCGAACGCCGCGGCGGCGAGCATGGCGATGCCCCCGAGCGGCGCGTACCAGTCGCCTGAGATTCGCAGGGATCTCTCGCTGGGCTTGCCCTCGGGGAGGACGATCGCGAGAAATCCGGCGACGAAGATGCCGAAGAGCCCGAAGAGGATGAGGTAGTGCGCGGGGTTGGCGAGGGGCCCGGCGTCGCGGCCGTCGTCGATGTGAAGGGAGATGTCCCAGTACATCCCGAGCAGCGCGACCAGTAGCGAACCAGCGGCGATCAGGGACGGCAGCGCCGCCCATGGGGCGAAGCCGGTGTCGCGTGCGGCGAGGGAGGCGGCGCGCCGCAGGATGTTGCTGCGGCCGGTTCGATGGGCCCAGCCCAGGTAGAGCAGGGCGGCGGTGGCGATCATCGCGGCACCGGTGGCGAGAAAGACTTGGTCGAGCGCTGCACCAGCGGCAGGCGCGGAATCGACGGTTTTCATCGGGTGGACTCCTTTGGGGTCATCCGTGTCATGCGCCTATGTTACACCGGATGATGTCAAGGTTACGGAGGAGCCCTTTGTAGGCTCTCGCGCGATGTTCGAGAAGGTCCTGGTCGCGAATCGCGGCGAGATCGCGGTTCGCGTCATGAGGGCGCTCGAGGAGATGGGAATCGCCTCCGTCGGCGTCTACTCCGAGGCCGACCGTGAGACTCCACACGTCCGCAAGGCCGATGAGGCATTCCTGCTCGGGCCGCCGACCCCCGCTGAGAGCTACCTCAACATCGAGAAGATCATCGAGGTGGCCAAGGAGTCCGGCGCCGAGGCGATCCACCCCGGCTACGGCTTCCTCGCCGAGAACGCAGCGTTTGCCACGGCCTGCGCCGACGCCGACATCGTCTGGATCGGCCCGCCGCCGAGCGCGATCGACGCGATGGGGTCCAAGACCAAGGCCCGCGAGATCATGCAGGACGCCGGCGTCCCGATCGTCCCCGGTTCGACCGAGCCCTCGCCCGACGTTGACGCCGCGCGCAAGACCGCTGAGGAGATCGGCTATCCCGTTGCCTGCAAGGCCGCCGGCGGTGGCGGCGGCAAGGGCTTTCGTGTCGCGCTGACCGCGGACGACCTCGAGGAGGCATTCGAGGGCGCCGCCCGCGAGGGCGAGAAGTTCTTCTCCGACGACCGCGTCTACCTCGAGCGCTACCTAGAGGACCCGCGCCACGTCGAGGTTCAGGTGCTCGCCGACTCGCACGGCAACGTCATCCACCTCGGCGAGCGCGACTGCTCGATTCAACGCCGTCACCAGAAGTTGATCGAGGAGGCCCCCGGCCCGCACGTCGACGACGAGATGCGCGAGCGGATCGGCAAGATCGCCACGGACGCTGCGCTCGCCGTCGACTACCGCGGCGCCGGCACCGTCGAGGGGATGCAGGTCGGCGAGGAGTACTTCTTCCTTGAGATGAACACCCGCGTCCAGGTGGAGCACTGCGTGACCGAGATGGTCACCGGCATCGACATCGTCCGCGAGCAGATCCTGATCGCTGCCGGCGAGGAGCTGTCCATCGCCCAGGACGACGTGGAGCTGCGCGGGCATGCGATCGAGTGCCGGATCAACGCGGAGGCCGCGCACAAGAACTTCGCTCCCGCCCCCGGGCCGATCGAGAGCTACATCGAGCCCTCAGGCCCCGGCGTCCGTGTCGACTCGGGGCTCGAAGCGGGCACCGAGGTCACCCCTCTCTATGACCCGATGGTCGCGAAGCTGATCACCTGGGACGTCGATCGCGAGAAGGCGACCGCGCGCATGCTGCGGGCCCTCGGCGAGTACAAGATCGAGCCGCTGACGACCCTCATCCCATTCCACATGGCGATCCTCTCCACCGAGCAGTGGGCCAAGGGCGAAACCTGCCGGGATTTGACGGAAGACAAGAAGTGGCTCAAAACGCTGGCGCCCGAGGCGCCGCCCAAGCCTGCCGAGGGCGAAGAAGAGGAAGAGAAGACCGAGCGCACCTACTCGGTTGAGGTCGACGGCAAGCTCCATGCCGTGAAGGTCATCGGTGCCGCAGCCCCGGCGGGAGCGGCCGGTCCTGCCGCCGGCGCGAAGCGACCGGCGAAGCGGGAGCGCTCGGGTGGAGGCGGCGGAGCGAGCGGGCCGGTGCTCACCGCGCCGCTTCAGGGCACGATCCTCAAGGTCGCCGTCGAGCAGGGCGCAGAGGTCGAGGAGGGCGCGCTGATTTGCGTGATCGAGGCCATGAAGATGGAGAACGAGATCACCGCCCATGTCGCCGGCAAGATTTCCGAGCTCAACGTCTCCGAGGGCGCCGCGATCAACTCCGGCGACCCGATCTGCAAGATCGAGTAGACGTGATGTCGTCTGAGGGCCTGCTCTGGAGAGGACCCGGCCCCGGGCGCCCCGACTTGAGGCTGCCGCCCGAGCAGCGCCCCAAGTTGCGCCACAGCGGTACCTGGCGCAAGCGTTGGCGCTACCTCAGCGCTTTCTCGGACGAGGTGATGCTCTGCGCCGCGCGCGTCGGCGTCGGGCCGTTCGGTCAGACCTTCTGGGCGGTGTGGGATCGCGAGACCCGCGAGCTCACCGAGCGCACGCGGATGATCGTCCCGATGTTTGCCCGCGGCGAGGTCTGGTCCGAGCACTCGCCCGATGAGGGCGATGAGCCTGGCCAGGTCGAGTGGGCTCCTGAGGCCGGCAGGCTGCGCGTGCGAATCGAGGCGCCGCAGCGCGACGACCAGCCGCAGGTACGCGGGTTTCTCGGCGTCGAGAGCGCCGGCCCGTGGAGCGAGGCGGTTTGCCCCACCGGCGAGGGCGACGGCTGGGTCTGGACCCGCAAGCGCCCCGTTGCCGTAGAGGTCGACGTGCGGGTCGGTGAGCGCCGAATCCGCTGCGAGGCGCGCGGGGTCGAGGACGAGTCCTGCGGATACCACCCTCACCACACCGTGTGGGACTGGTCGGCCGGAGTCGGGACGACGACCGACGGCCGCGACGTCGCCTGGAACCTCGTCGCTGGGATCAACGACCCGCCAGAGCGCTCAGAGCGCACCATCTGGCTGGGCGGCGAAGCGAGTGAGCCGAGTCCCGTTCGGTTCGAGGGCCTTGACGCGATCACGTTCGACGACGGAGCGCGCCTCGTCTGCAACGCAGAGTCAGAGCGCAGCCGCGACGAGTCGAAGGCCTTCATCTCCTACAGCTACCGCCAGCCGTTCGGCACCTTTACCGGCAGCCTGCCGGGGGGCCTCGAGCTCGCTCAGGGCTTCGGGGTCATGGAGCACCAGGACGCGACCTGGTAGCGGCGGACGCGGCGGGACCTCGTCGGGGCGATCGACCCTAAAGCGAGGGATGCACGGAGTCCACCTCCCAGCGCCATGGCGGCTCCTCGCCCGCCGGCCACTCGTATTGGTCGCGGCCGTCGAGGGTTTCCAGTGCGGCGAGCGCCGGAACCGCGTCCTCGAGTAGTGGCGTGGGCGCGAGGCGTGCGATCTCAGCGCTGGATGCCGCGCGCTGGATGCGCTCCCAGCCGAGAGTCGGCCGATAGAGCCAGTACGAGATCAAGACCACGCCTCCCGAGGGCCGCCCGTCGGCGACGGAAACGAACTCGGTGATGCGCCGGTTGGATGCGGTCAGCCCCGGTTTCGCACCCGGTGTTGCGCAGCTCGTGCTGCGACAGCTCCGGAAGTCGACGGGCACGAGGCCCGACTGCGCCAAGGGTGCCGGCGCGAGGGCTCGCACGGCTCCGGCGACCGGGCGGCCGTAGGCCTCGGTCAGCGGGTCGCGCCAGCACGGGCCGGGGCCGACAGCGGCGCAGCGAAGCTTTCGCGCCAGGGTCGAGCCCAGCTCACGACCGCTGCGATCGGTCCCCGCGCCAACCGCCGCGATTCCCGCCATAAGCGCGAGCGCGACCAGGATCGTGATGCCTGCGTGCTCGACCGTTGCAGCCCCGAGTTGCTCGCTCCAGCGCATGTAACGAAGCTAGGCGCGCCGGAGCGACCCGTGGCACGCGGGATGTGGAGAATCAGCGAACGATCAGGAGAGACCCTCGCGCGCCTCGCGCACGAGGGTGACCGCCTCCGGGAAGACGACCCGGATCGCGTCGCGGACCTGCATCGCCTGCTCGTCGCTGCCGCCCTGCAGGTCGAGCCGCGCGATCGCCGCGACGGTCATGTCGACCGCGAGCTTGATCGCGTTGTCGGCCCAGGCGACCTTCTGCGCGCCCTGCATCTGCTCGGCCATATCGCCGAGGCGGGCGCGGAGCTCGTCAGGGTCTCCGAAAAGTCCGAATGGATCGCTTCCTTCCATGCCTCGATGATAGACCGCCGGCCGAATAGGCTTTGGGCCATGGCACTTCCCCCTCCTTCGCGATCGTCGGCCGCACTCATTACAGGCGCGTCGTCGGGGATCGGCACCGAGATCGCACGCGAGCTGGCACGCCGCGGCCACAGCGTCGTCCTGGTCGCCCGGCGTGAGGAACGCCTGCGGGAAATCGCAACCGAGCTGTCCGCCGATCACGGCGTGCGCGCCGAGGTACTGACAGCGGATCTCGGCGACAGCTCTGCGCGGGAGCGGCTCGCCACGCAGGTGACCGAACTCGGACTCGAGGTCGAGATCCTCGTCAACAACGCCGGCTATGGCGACAACGCCCGTGTCAACAGCGCCGATCGCGAGAACCTGCTCGCGATGGTCCGCCTCAACTGCGAGGCACTGCTGGACCTTCAGGCCCGCTACTCACCCGGAATGGTCGAGCGCCGCCGCGGCGCGATTCTCAACGTCGCCTCCACCGCCGCGTTCCAGCCGATGCCGGGGACGGCAACCTACGCCGCGACCAAGGCGTTCGTCCTCGCCCTCAGCGAGGGCACCCACGCCGAGGTGAAGGGCATGGGGGTGACGGTGACCGCGCTTTGTCCGGGACCCGTCAAGACCGAGTTCGCAGAGATCGCCGGAATCGGCGGCGCCGAGGATTCACTCCCTGACTTCTTCTGGTCCACCGCGGAGGAGGTCGGGAAAGCCGCCGTCGCCGCGCTCGAGGGCGGCAAGAGGGTCGTGATCCCAGGGATGGTCAACCGGGTGACCGCGGTCGGCGGCCAGCACACGCCGAGGGCGTTCGCATTGCCGCTTGTCAAGCGTTTCTGGGGCGCCGCGAGCAAGTGAGACGGAGCCCAAAGGGCGAAGCCGAGCCGCGCCGCCGTTGAGGCGCCTTATTTCGAGGACTCGGTCCGTCGGGTTCGCGCGACGAGCCGTCCACCGCGGTTGATGAGCGCGCCGAACGCCTCGAGCGGGAACGAGATGAGCGCGACCAGTGGCGCGCCCAAGACGGTGACGATCGAGTCGACGACAAAGCGCGGCTTGCTGCGTGCGTTCGCGGGCCGCAGCCTGCCGGCGCGAACCTCGCGGGCAAAGTTCGGGTGAAAGGTGAGCCCGTTGAGAAGCGTCTGCCACATCCACGCCTGATTGGCCCCCACCGGCGGCCACCCATGCGCCTCGATCTCCTGGCCATTGCGCTCGGCCAGCAGCTCGAGACTCTTGCGAGTGTGGATCAGACGACCCGGGTAGAGGTCGATCGCCGCCCAGCCGCCGACACCGATCGAGGCCTGGATGCTCGCTCGGTCGGGAATTGCGATCTGACGCGTTCCGTCGTCGCCGGGGCGGCAGAGCGCCTCCCACTCCGCGGCGAGGTCGACCTCGCGGTCACGCTCGACCGCGACGGTGCAGTTCTCGCAGCGGACGATGATCCGCTCCGCGTCCTCGTCGGCGAGTGGCTCCCCGACGCTCGCATCGGCTCCCCGGGCGGGCAGGCCGACCCAGGGGTAGAGCGGCTTCCCGCACAGCGGGCACGGGCTGAACTTCTCGCTCACGCCGAGGGTTGGTCGAGCTCGTAGGAAACGCCGAAGTCGGCGAGCGCCGCGAGGAAATCGCGCGGGTCGAAGGCTTCTGACGGGGCAAGCGCGCCGCTCCTCGCATAGCCGGGGGCGGCGCAGCGCAGCGCGCCCTCGACGGTCGCAAAGGCGGTGAGCCCGTAGACGTCGACGCCGCGGATCACGCCACGGCGTGAACCGGAGGCGCCGATGGCCTCGCAGAGGATCACGAACCGCGCCCGGCGTCGCTCGTCCTCGCTCGGACCCTCGGGCATCTTCGCGATGGCCTTATCGACCAGGCCGCGGGCGCGGGTCTTGAGCGCAAAGCGAACCGCCGGCATCGTCAGGGGAACGGTCGCGGCGAGCTTCGGATGGGGCGCGACTGTCGACGCCGACAGCGAAGTGCGGACGTTGCGCGTCTCCACGTGGCGCGGGACGGTGAAGTGCTCGCCGGCGGGATAGCTGACCATTCGCTGGCGCCCGGCCGGAGCGGGGAAGTCGACGGTCGGTCGACGGATGGCGCGCGAGCCCGGCTGTATGCGCCCGTCTCGCCATTCGAGCTCCTCGGCACCGATCTGACCGACGGCTGAGATCGTCGTCCCGCGCGACGGTCCGAAGCTCTCGGTCCAATAGGCGAGGCGAACCTCGTCGAGCGCGCCCGCGCCCTCGCAGGTGAGCGCGGCGATCATGTCGCCCGGTACGTAGTCGAAGCCCATCGCCGTGATCAAGGCCACGCCCGCGGCCTTCGCGTCGGCATCGTGGCCGAAAACCGTGCGCATGAACGGTTGCTCGCCGGTCGTGTCGATGTAGTGCGTTTTCGCGGCGATCGCCGCCTTCAGCACCGGCTTGCCGTGCTCGCTGAATGGGCTGCCTGCGCACGAGATCACCGCAGAACATGGCTCCAGGGCCGCATTCATCGCAGCGGCATCGTCAAGAGAAGCGACAGCCACCCTCGCCCCGTCGAGCGATGCCGAGAGGGCGTCGAGCTTGGCGGCGCTTCGCCCCGCGATCACGAAATCGGCTCCGCGGCGCTTGAGCTCGGCGGCAACGAGCCTGCCCGTGTAGCCGGTGGCGCCGTAAACGGCGATCGGCCCGGTCCGCTTTTCGCTCGAACTTCCCGACATGGACGCCGGATCGTATTGGCCCGGATATCGTTGCCCCATGCAGCTGCGCGAGATCATGACCTCCGGCGTCGTTACCGCCGCGGCCGACGCCGACGTCCTGGCCGTGGCGCGGCTGATGCGCGACCGCTCGGTTGGCTCGATCGTTCTCTGCGACGCCGAGGGCGCGCCGGCGGCGATGGTCACCGATCGCGATCTCACCGTACGGGCGCTCGCCGAGGAGCTGCCCGCCGACGAGCCGGTGGGCGACCACGCTTCGCGGCCGCTCGTCACCGGCGAGGCCGACATGGAGTTGGAGGAGGCAGCGGCGCTGATGGTGACCCACCGCATCCGACGGCTGCCGGTCGTAGACGGCGAGAGCCTGGTCGGGATCGTCACCCTTGACGACATCGCGGTACGCACCGGCAACCTCGAGGTCGCACAGCGGATGACTCAGGACGTGATCGAGGGCGCGCTGCCCGGCTTCTTCTTCCACGAGCGCGGCTGAACCCAACCAACTATGGCTTCAACTCCCCAGCAGCTGCGCATGCGATCGCGATTCGAGGCGGTCATCGGCCTTGCCGCCCCGGCGCTCGATCTCGTCCTCAGCTTTGGCGATCGGGTCTCGCGGATCGTCGCCCCCGAGGACGACTACGTCCCGGTGCGCGCGGCCGCCGACAGGATCGAGCTCAACGGACCTCGTCCCTCGGCGGAGTCCGACTGATGAACAAGAACGAGATCCTCGAGCGCGAGCGCAACGGGCAGAAGCTCGCCGGCTTTGCGGCGATCGCTGCGCTGCCGACCTTCGTCGTAGCCCAGATCATCCTCAACTCGAGCGGCGTCCAGGTCGGCGGCCTCGCGACCGAGCAGGTCCGCTCGTTCGACGCGCACTCCAACGCCGTGGTCGCGTCCGGGATCGTCACTGGGCTGCAGTTCGCGCTGCTGGTCTTCCCGCTCCTGTACCTGTTCCGCGCCGCGCAGGCGCGCAGCGACCGCGTCAACCCCGCGATGCTGGGCTTCGTCTTCATCGGCCCGCTCCTGTTCGCGATCCAGAGCATCGTCTTCTCGATCTCGAAGGTCTCCCTGGCGTCCGACTTCGTCACCCAGGCGGTGGCCGGCGGCGACATCTACAACCTTCTCGAGGATCTTTCGGACGAGAGCACGATCAGCCAGATCGGCCAGTACCTGGTGCTCCCCGCGATTCTCGGGCTCGTCGTCGCGATGGTCTACGTCCCGCTGAACGCCTATCGAGTCGGGCTGCTGACGCGCTTTTTCGGCACGCTTGGCATGGCCCTGGGCGTCTCGCAGATCCTGATTGCACCCCAGCTCTCGCAAACCGCGATGATGATCTGGTTCGCATGGCTCGGATTTCTCATCCTCGATCGCATTCCTCGCGATCGGCCGCCGGCCTGGGCGGCTGGCGAGGCGGTCCCGTGGCCGCGTCCAGGAGATGAGCCACCTGCCGAGACAACGGCGATGGACGATGTCGTTGAGGGCGATGCGAGTGAGGCATTCGAGGCCGAGCCGGTCGACCACTCGGCGCGCCGCGAGCGAGCCAAGAAGAAGAAGCGCAAGAGGCGGCGCTGAGGGACTAGGGATGGCCTGGCGCACCGGCACCGTGATCGCGATCGTCCTCGGGGCGATCGCACTTATACCTGGCAGCGCTTTCGCCCAGGGCGATCCATCTGATTTCGGCGTCACCCTCGATGGTCCGCCGAGCTCGTCGGTCGGTGGCACGGCGAACTACGAGGTCGTCGTGACCAATGCGGGGCCCGGCAACGAGGCGGGCAAGGTGCGCCTGACGCGCGGCCGTGGCGCCACCAACGTCGAGCAGGGGGAGGCCCTACGGACCACGTCTTCGACGACCAGCCAGGGCACCTGCTTCCCGGATCCCAAGGGTGTCATCTGCCGGCTCGGCCAGATCGCCCCGGGCGAGAAGGCGACGATCAAGGTCGGGGTCAAGATCTTCGATTCGGACATCCCGAAGCTGCCGATCCAGGCGACGGTGGAGCCGGACATTCCTGGGACGATCGATCCTGACGAGGCGAACAACCACGCCGAGATCGTCACCTCGGTGCGAGCCCCGATCACGGTCGAGGGCATTCCCGAGGGCTGCGCCACGAAGCCGTTCTCGGTCAAGGTCGCCGTCGATGTGCCCAAGGGCGACGAGACCAAGGCGATCGTGGACGGCCGGGCGGTCGAGACGAGTTCGAAGTCGAAGTTCTCGTTCAAGATCAACACCCGCGACCTCGACAACGGCAACCACTCGCTGTCGATCGTCGTCCAGGCCAAGAAGGGCGGCCCGCTGGCGACGTTGAAGCGGAAGTTCAAGACCTGTTGATCCCTCACGCGACGGCGATCCGCGCGGCCCTCGTGGTCCTCGGCGCGGTCCAGTTCATCAACGGCCTCTACGCACTGTTCGCACCGCGCTCGTTCTACGACGACTTTCCGCTCGGCCGCGGCTGGGTCGAGGCGCTGCCCGCCTACAACGAGCACCTCGTCCGTGACGTCGGCGGTCTCTTCATCGCAACGGCCGTGGTCCTGTTCGCCGCCGCCCGCAGCCTCGACCGGCGCCTAGTGATCGTTGCCGCGGCGTCGTTTCTTTGCTTCTCGCTCCCGCACACGATCTACCACTTCCTCAACCTCGGCCCGTATGACGCATTCGACGCCGCGGCCAACGTCGTCTCGCTCGCCGCGACCGTTCTCGTTCCCGCCTGGATCCTGTTCGCCTTGGTGCGCGTAGATTCAAAGGTGTGAGGCACTGGCAGCGGGCAGGGCTGACCTGGGCGATTGCCCTGGCGGCGATAACGATCTCCGAGCCGGCAACGGCGTCGGTCGTCGCGAGCAAGGCAGACGTCTCGCCGAGCGCCGTGCGCGCGTACTGGACTCCGGATCGGATGCGCGCTGCGGTTCCGGTCGAAACCCGGCTTGCGGACGGGCGGTCCGAGCGCGCGGTCGACGTGAGCGACACAAGCGCGGGCTTTCCGGGCCGCCTGCACGGGAAGGTCTTCTTCACGCTTACCGGCGGCGAGGCGCCGGGCGACTACGTCTGCTCGGCCACGGTCGTCACCTCCAACTCCCACTCGCTCGTCTGGACCGCCGGCCATTGCATCGACGACGCTGAGACCGGCGGCGGTGTCGCGGCGAACTGGACCTTCGTGCCTGGCTACGACGCCGGCGCGACACCCTTCGGCGAGTGGCCGGCGAAGCGCCTCGCGACCACGGCGGGGTGGCATTCGGCCGCGAATGTCCGCGTCGATCTCGGCGCGGCAACCGTGGTGCGCGACGCCGCCGGGCGCGGGATCGAGGACGTGGTCGGTGCCCGCGACATCGCGTTCGGCCGCTCGGACCCCACATCGGTGACCGCGTTCGGCTATCCCGCATCGCCCTCGCTCTTTCAACCGCTGTTCGACGGCGAGCGGCTCTACAGCTGCGACTCGCCGATCACCGGGACCGACAATCCGGGCGGCAGCGGCCCCGATCCCCTCCAGATCCAGTGCGACATGAGCGGCGGCTCCAGCGGCGGCGGCTGGGTCGCGCCCGACGGGGCCCTGGTCGGCCTCATCAGCTACGGCTACGCCACCGACCTCGACCACCTCTACGGCCCGTACTTCGGAACGGCGGCGCGCGAGCTCTACGAGGAGACCTCCGGCCCGGCTCTGCTCTGTGCCGGCGCCGCCGTGACGAATCTTGGCGGTCCCGGCGCGGATGCGATCCGCGGCGACGCCGGGGTCAATGTTTTTCGTCTCAGTGGCGCCCGCGACCGTGCTTCCGGCGCCGCCGGCAGCGACGCGGTCTGTGGCGGCGGGGGCGACGACCGTCTCGTCGGCGGTTCCGGCGCCGACGCGCTCGTCGGCGGTCCCGGCAAGGACCTCTGCATCGGCGGCCCTGGCCGCGACCGGGCCAGCGGATGCGAACGCGTGCGGTCGGTGCCTTAGGGCGCTAGCCCAGCGTGCTGACGCCAGGGGGCGAATCGCCGGCGAGTTCGTCCTCGGCGGCAAGACGCTTTCGGTGGGTGCGGATCTCGCTGAGGATCCGCTCGAGGCGAGGCTCGGTGGTCGAGTCGACGTGTGTCATCGCTGCGGCAACTGCGGGATGGACAGCGGCGATGCGCTCGTGCATCGCCTGAGCGACGGCGCGGTAGGTGGGGTGGCCCTCGCGGCCGGAGCGCAGTTCGCAGAGGTGCATCGCCTCGCGTGCGTTGAGGTCGAGGACGTAGCGGATGCGGTACCCGAGACACAGGGCGTACGGCGCCGCGTCGGCAAGCCCCGCCGACTCGAGACGGTCGAACTCGCGGTGTGAAAGCTCGAGCGCGCGCTCGTACTCGCCGCCCACGCCGGCCTCGCGAACCTCCTCGGGAACGCCGGCGCCCAGGTCGGGGCCGAGGCGCTGCCACTGGCAGGTCAGCATGCGGTGGCGCTGGAGGTCGCGGAAGCCGCCGTAGTCGGAGACGATTTCGAAGCGATAGCGCACCGCCTCCCACCCGCGGCCGGGGCGGTGGCGGCGGTTGCGCCGCTCGCCGGCGAGCTCGCCGATCATCTCCGCTCGCTCGATCGGATCGAGCGCGCCGAGACGGCGGCGGATCTCGCTTTCGCCCGTGGCGGCGGATTCGTATAGGCACGCGGCCAACAGGTCGTCCTCGGTTCCGTCGAC
Source organism: uncultured Solirubrobacterales bacterium (assembly GCA_963746215.1). Lineage (GTDB taxonomy): Bacteria > Actinomycetota > Thermoleophilia > Solirubrobacterales > 70-9 > WHSW01. Next base: position 94,354 of record CAVVAT010000005.1, on the reverse strand, counting down.
GTGGGTGAGCTCCACTGACGGGATCGGCTCGCCCTCGCGGCGGTCGAGGCCGAGGCGCGCGACCGCGCGCTCGGTCGCCTCGCGGCGCTCGCGCAGGTGCTCGACCCAGTCGCCGCCGCGGTCCGGACGATCGACGCGGGCGACGAAGCTGGGGATCACATGCTGGAGCTCCGCGAGCAGCATCTCTCCGTAGCCCCGCGCCTCTGGCAGCGGCGAGGCGGCGAGGCGAAGCAGGAGCTGCTCGTAGGCCTGGCCTGAGGCATACATGCCGACGTGGCTGAGCGTCGACGCCGGGAGCAGCCCGCGAAGCAGGTCCAGCGCCTTGGCCCGAATCGAGCTGCGCCAGGCGCCCTCCGGCTGCGCATCGTCGCGCGGCCAGCGCTCGGCCGCCCACGTTTGAACGTCCGCAAGCCCCCGCGAGTAGATCGAGAAGATCTCGTCCATGGTCTGGCGGTACTCGGGGCCGAGGTCGTCGTCGCCGTAGTAGCGATAGCCACCGATGCCCTCGACTGGCTTGTCGTATGGGATGTAGCGGGTCGATTGCTCGAGGTACGCCGCCAGGCGACCGCGCTGTAGAACCTTGGTGAGCACGTTCGAGACCCACTCGCAACCGACGTGCGCCCCGCCGACCTGGGCGATCGAGTCATCGCCGTAGCCGATGAACACGCGCTCGTAGAGTCCAGCGGCGCGCTCGCCCTCGGCGCCGTCGAAGGGCCGCCCGTCAGCCGGCTGGTCCTCGGCGAACTCCTCGCAGTAGAGGCGGCGCAGCGTCCCCGGATAGCGCGAGTAGCGGGCAAAAAGCGCTCCCTTGACCGTCTCGGGGAGGTTGACGAGCCCGAAAACCGGCCGGTCGAGGTTCGTGAAATGGGGCCGCAGGAGCTCCTGCTCGGCTTCAGTGAAGGTTTCTACCGGGTAGCGCACGGCGGTCGATCGTAGTGATCGGTCAGGAGGTCAACCGGTAGGTGGAGGAGAGCCCATCAGCTCCACTCGATGGCCCCCGGGACCGATGGCGAAAGCCCGCGGCGCACCCCACAGCTCGCGCGCGTCCTCGACCTGATGACCGGCCTCGCGCAGGGCTGCGACCGTCGCGGCGTGGTCGTCCACCACCACCGCGGCATGGCCGAGCGCGGGCACGCTCGCCGCCTCGGTGTGAATCAGATGGATCTGGGTGCCCTTGCGCTCGAGCCAGGTCACGTAGCCGCCGAGCGGTTCAGGCGACTCGACCTCGGCGAAGCCGATGAGCTTCCAGAACGCGATGGCGTCGCTGACGGCGTCAGGATCGACCTCGATCGAGACGTGCTGAAGCACCGATCAGCCCGCGAGCCCGGCAGCCTTGCGCGCTTCGTCCCAGTCGCCGAAGGCGTCGATCCGTGACACCTCGTCGCCGCGGAAGGTCGCCAGGTGGGCGTAGGGGCGGACCACTTCCTCGCCGGAGTCGCGCTCGGTTCCATGGAAGGTGATCAGGGCGAGGACCTGGTCGTCCCCGACGGCCTCCATCTCATCGACGTCGAGGCGAAACAGGGCCCAGGGCTCCTCGATGAAGCTCGTCCAGAACTCGACCATCCCCTCGCGCCCGTGGTAGACGGGCTCGATCCCGGGGAAGATCTGCGCGGTGTTGAACTCGAGGTCCGCCGCTGCCTGCTCGAGGATCCAGACGAGGTCGCGCCGGTTCCAGGCGTCGAGGGCGTCGCGATAGCGCTCGAGGTTCTCGCTCACGCCCGTATGACTATCACGGCGACCCGGTGAGTACTCCGCGAGCGACCTCGAAAACGTCGGTGTTGTCGTTGAGTCCGGCCAGTAGTTCCGAGCCGGGCCCGGCCGCGGTCAGCGGCACCGGCACGCCCGTATGCCCCGGGGTTGTCCAGTCCGTGGTGAACGACAGCTTCGTTCCCTCGATGCCGAACGGGCCATTTCGCCATCGGTTGGGGATGGGATAGCCGAGGACCGAGGTCGAATTGCTCGTCGGGCTCTCGATCGTCATCCCGCCCGTCTCATGGTCGGCGGTAACGACAACGAGCAGGTTCGGGTCCGTGGCACGGTAGGCCTCGATGGTCCGCACGATGCGATTGAGCATGTCGGCGGACTTGATCACGAGGCCCGCGTGGCTGGCGTGGCCACCGACATCGATCTGGTCGACGTCGATCGCGAGGAAGAAGCCGTTTGGGTTCTGGCTGAGGATCTCGATCGCCTTCGCGACGAGCGTCTCCTCGGGCACGTAGTGGGGATCCTTGTTGCGGTCGTAGTCGGCGAGGAGCTCGCGCACGTATGGGGTCTGCTGAACGAGACCGAGCACCTTCGGCCCGGTAAGCGCAGCGACGCCCTCAGCGGTCGAGGTGTACTCATAGCCAAGGCCCTGAGCGGCCTCGACGAGGTTCTTCTTGCCGCGGCTGCGGTCCCCGGGGAGGAGGTCGGGGATCTCGCCCTTGCTGCCGCGCGGATACCAGTACTGCTCGCCGCCACCGAGGATCACGTCGGGCTTGGTGTCGTAGAGGTAGCTGCTGGCGATCTGGCGAGCTTGGTCGCGATCCTTGACGTGGGCTCCGAACGACCCGGTGGTTGCGTTGGTGACGTCTGAGTCCTCGACCAGGCCCGTCGACTTGCCGGCGTCGCGGGCGATCTCCAGCAGCGTCTCCAGCCGTTCGCCGTCGGGACCGACGCCGACGTAGCCGTTGTTGGTCTTCACCCCCGTCGCGATTGCAGTGGCACCGGCCGCGGAGTCGGTGATCGCCTTCGTGCTCTGGGTGAGCATCGACCCGGAGACCGGCAGCGCGTCCATCGGCTGAGCTGTCTCAAGCCCATAGCGGGCGAGTTGGGTCGCGGCACGCTGCGCGGGCCCCATGCCGTCGCCGATCAGAACGATCACGCTGGTGCCGGCGGGAGTCGCTGCCTGGGTGTCGTCGCCTCCGCGGGCGAGTACGAGCGCGACCGATAGGCAGGCGATCAGGCCTGCGACGATAAATCCTCGAGCGCGCATCTCTCTCCTCAGCGATTGTTCAACAACTCAACCGGACGACCGCACTCTACAGATTGTGGAACAATCATGCGCGTGCCTGCTCGGCTTGTTTGTATCGCGCTCGTTCTGCTCGCCGCGGGGTCGGGATGTGGCGGCGCCAGCGGCACGAGTGATCCGGCGCCACCGCCCGCCGATCCAACTGCTGCGGTCAGCGGGACCCTGCGCACCTTCACCTACAGCGACGCTGCGAGCGACGTCATCCTCGACCCGTTTCGCAAGCAGAACCCGGACCTGGAGGTGAAGACGGCCACCTTCGACAGCGTCCAGGAGGGCGCAGCGAAGCTCGCCGGCGGCTTCGCGGCCGACGTCGTCCACGTCTGCTCGGACGAGTACCAGCCGCTCGTGGCCCGTGGGCTCCTGCGCCCGATCGACCCCGAGGCGATCGAGGGCTGGGACCAACTCGCCTTCCGCGACAACGAGGGCGTCGCAAACGACGACGGCACGGTCAACTTCGTCCCTGTCGCCGCCGGCCCCCAGGGCCTTCTCTACAACACCGAGGAGGTGGTGCCCGCGCCCGACTCCTGGGCCGACCTGTTCGATCCGAAGTACGCGGGGCGGGTCTCGATGGACGGAGGCACCTGGCTGACTCCGATCGCCGAGGCCGCGATGGCGCTCGGCATCGAGAACCCGATGGACCTCACCGACGAGCAGGTCGAACAGGCCAAGCAGAAGCTGATCGACACGCGCGAGCAGTTCCGCAGCTACACCGGCTCGGACTCGGAGAAGCTCAACCTCTTCAAGGGTCACGAGGTTGTGCTCGCCGACGGGGGCCGCTTCAACGCTCTGCAGCTTCAGGCCGAGGGGGAGCCGATCGAGTGGGTGGCGCCGAAGGAGGGAGCCCTCTCGTGGGTCTGCGGGCTGGGGATCACATCGAAGGCCGAGAACATTCCCGCCGCGTACAAGCTCATCAACTACTTCGTTTCCAAGCCGGCGCAGGCGATTGCCGGCCAGAACGGCTTCGCGATCGTCAACCCGGCGGCCGTGGCCGCCATCCCGGAGAAGTTCCGCGAAACCGCCGACCCGACGTCGATCGCCGACGCGATCGCGGAGGTCCAGCCCGACAACTTCCAAGTCTGGATCCGGGCCTGGCAAGAGGTCCAGACCGGTTGAACGAGCCTGGTGCCGCCGTGGAGCGCGCGCGCGAGCTGCTCGCCGAGCTCGTAGACATCGCCTCGCCGTCGGGCCGCGAGGGCGCGATCATCAGGCGGATCGAGGGGCTCTGCCGCGAGTGGTCGTTGCCGGTCGCCCGCGTGCGCAGCGAGATCGGTCACGACAGCCTCGTGGTGGGCGCTCGGCGCGAGCCGGCGCTCGCCTTCGCCGCTCATGTCGACACGATCGACGCGCCGTGGCCAGCCAAGGCCGTAGTCGACGGCGACATCGTCCGCGGCCTCGGGTCTGCCGACGACAAGGGGGGCGTCGTCGCCTGTCTGCTTGCCGCGCGCGCCCTCGTCGAGGCAGGCGACGAACTCGAGGAGATGGGAGTGGCCTTCGCATTCCCCGTTGACGAGGAGCGTGGCGGCAGCGGCTCACGCACGGTTGCGCTGGACCTGAAGCCCCGCCGCGCCGTCGCGCTCGAGGCGACCGGGTTGCATCCCGGCACCATGGAGACCGGCGACATCGACGCCTGGATCCACGTCCACGGCCGCACAGCTCACGGCGCGCTCACCGACGTCGGCGAGAATGCGATCCACTCGGCGGTCGCGCTGATCTCGGCACTCTCGTCACTCGGCCTCGACCGCCACACTCACCCGCTGATCGGTGCATCGCAAGCAGAGGTCGGGGCGATTAGAGGCGGTACCGACTTCAACACCGTTCCAGACGTCTGCAGCTTTCAATTGCAGACGCGGATCGTCCCGGGCCAAGACGGGCCCGCCACTCTCGCCGCGATCGAGGCTCTCGCCGCTAAGCACAGCGGCGTGGTCGAGATCGTCGAGATGACCGAGCCGTTCGAGACCCCGGCTGACTCGCCGCTGGTGAGGTCGCTGATCGAGCTGACCGAGCAACGCACCGGCGAGGCCCCGGAGCCAATCGGCGTGCCCTCCTGGACCGACGCCCACAACTTCGTTGACTTCGCGGGCGCCGAGGCAGTCGTCTACGGGCCCGGCGACTTTGCCACCGCGCACACGCCCGAGGAGCACATCGACGCCAACCGGATCGTCGAGTGCGCGGACGTCTTCGTCGAGCTGGCGCGCGCTAGCCGGAGCTGGTGACGCCGGCTTCGGCGGCGACCTCGGCGATCGCCTCGACCGCGGTGGCGATCTGCTCCTCGGTCAGCGCGGCCGAGACCTGGACGCGAATCCGTGCCGTCCCCTCCGGAACGACCGGGTAGCCGAAGCCGGTGACGTAGACGCCTCGGTCGAGCAGCGCTCGGCTCATCTCGATCGCCAGCGGCGTCTCGCCGACGATGATCGGGACGATCGCGCTGTCGCCGTCGAGCGGATTGAGACCGTCGGCGCGCAACGAGTCGCGCATCAGTCTGGTCTTCGCGCGCAGGTCGGTGACCAGTTCAGGATGCTCGCGAAGCTCGCTGAGGGCGCGGCGAGCGCTGCACGCAACCGTCGGCGGGAGGCCGTTGGAGAACAGCTGCGGCCGCGAGCGCTGTTCGAGCACGTCGATCAGCTCGGAGCTGCCGGCGATGAAGCCGCCGGCGCCGCCGCCCAGCGCCTTGCCGAGCGTGCCGGTGAAGATCAGCTCGGGCGCGCCGAGCACGTCGAAGTGCTCGGCCGTGCCGCGACCGTTCTCGCCGAGCGGGCCGAGGCCGTGCGAGTCGTCGACGATCAGCGCGGCGTCGTGCTCGCGGGCGACCGCGAGCAGCTCGTCGAGCGGGGCCAGATCGCCCTCCATGCTGAAGACGCCGTCGGTGACGATCAGCCGCCGCTCCGACCCCGGCGCCGCCGCAAGCGCGCGCCGCAGGTCGGCCACGTCGGCGTGTTCGTAGACCGCCTTGTGGGCGGGTCGGGCGAGGCGAATCCCATCGATGATCGAGGCGTGGTTGAGGCGATCGGAGAAGACGGCCGTGCGGTCGTCGCAGAGCGCGTCAAGCAACGCCGCGTTGGCGGTCCAGCAGGAGACGAAGCTCAGAGCGGCGGTCGTGTCTAGGAACGCGGCCAGGTCCTGCTCGAGCTCGACCTGGGGCTCGAACTTGCCACAGATGAAGCGAACGGAGGCGGTGCCGGCCCCGTAGCGCGCGAGCCCCTCGGCCCCTGCGCGAACAACCTCCGGATGGTTGGCGAGGCCGAGGTAGTCGTTCGAGCAAAGGCAGAGGACCTCGCCGCGACCCTCGACCTCGATCAGCGGTCCCTGCGGCGAGCGCAGCAGCGGGATCGACTTCAGGGTTCCGGCATCGCGCATCGCGGTGAGCTCAGCGCCCAGCTCGACGTCAAGGGAGGTCATCAGCCTGTTTCGAGAACTTGCTCGATCGATTCGGCCACGAGCGCGTAAGCCTTGTCGAGCGCTGCCGCCGGCATCACCAGCGAGGGCTGGATGTTGAGCGACGTGGTCGAGGAGTCAGCGATCACGCCACGGCGCAGCATCTCCGCCGCAACCGCGTTCTGCAGCTCGGGGTCACGCTCGGCGGTCTCGCGGTCGCGAACGAACTCGATCGCCTGAAAACACCCGACGGCACGCACGTCCCCGATCACCTCGTGGCGCTCCTTCAGCACCCCGAGCCGGTCGGCGGCAAGCTCCTCGAGTTCGAGCACGTTCTCGAGCACCGGCTCGGTCTCGAAGATCTCGATCGTCGCCAGCGCCGCCGCGCAGCTTCCCGGCAGCCAGGCCCAGGTGCTGCCGGTCGGGACGTCGTCGAAGCCGCCCATCGCTCGTTCGGAACCGAGCAGCGCGCCGATGGGCATCTCGCCACCGCCGAGTGCCTTGCCGAGGCAGATGAGGTCCGGCTGAAGGTCCCAATGCTCCACGGCGAGCAACTTGCCTGAGCGCCCGAACCCGGTCTTGACCTCGTCGGCGCAGAGCAGCCAGTCGTGTTCGGCGCAGAGCTCGTTCAGCGCGGGCCAAAAGGAATCCGGGGGCTTGATGCAGCCGCCCGAGCCGAGCACCGGCTCGATGACGACCCCGGCCACCTCGGAGGGGTCGAGAGCGTGGAAGAGGACGTGGTCGCGGATGTAGTCGACGGTCGCATCGCCGGTACCGCCCGCTCGCGGCTCGCGAAACGGCGAGCGGTACGGGTTCGGGTAGGGCACGTGAACGAAGCCTGGGACGAGCCCACGTAGGCCGCGCGAGATGTCCGACTGCTCGGCGCCGAGCGCCGCCGTCAGCGTCGACTCGCCGTGGTAGGAGCCGTGGAAGGCGAGGATCACGGGCCGACCCGTCGCGCGGCGCATCATCTTGATCGCGATCTCGACCGCCTCGGTGCCGTTGAGGGCGATGTCGTAGCGGGTGATGGAATCGGGGCTGATCTCGAGCAGCTTCTCTCCGAGCTCTGCGGTCAGTTCGGAGACGAGCGCGTGCGAGTCCTCGTTGCCGAACGTCTTAAGCGCTGTGATTGCGGCCTTGAGGACCTCCGGCCGCCCCGCGCCAAGCGGTACCGAGGCGGATGCGGATGCGCAGTCGAGGTAGACGTTGCCGTCGACGTCGGCGACCGTCCAAGCGCGCTTCTCGGCGATCGCCATCGGAGCCAGCCCGCAGCTGAGGCCGGGGTAGGCGGTAGCCGCGACGCGGTCGAGGATCTCCTTGCTGCGCGGACCCGGTGGGTCGACGAGCATCGCCGGCGCCGCGATCTGATCCCACGAGTTCGGCCAGAGCGGGCTCATGATCGGGACGCCCATCTCCGCGCCGGGGCGCGCGAATCTCGGATCACCTCGCGGGCGCAGTTGCGCCCGTTCGCGCCGGTCACGCCGCCGCCGGGATGAGTCCCGGCGCCGCAGAGCCACAACCCGTCGATCGGGGTGCGGTAATCGGCCCAGCCGCGCACCGGGCGGAGGTTGAAGAGCTGGTCGAAGGACATCTCGCCGTGCAATGCGTGGCCGCCCCAGATGCCAAGACGCGACTCGAGATCGGTCGGCGCCAGCACCTGGCGTTCGGTGATCGATTCCGTGAGGCCAGGGAAGTAGTCCTCGAGCTTGGCGAGCGCGCGGTCGGCAACCCCGTCGCGTAGCGAATCCCAGTCGCCCTCGGCGAGGGAGTAGGGCTGGGAATTGACGTCGATCGTGACCACGTGGGCGCCTTCCGGGGCGAGCGACGGATCATGAACGGTCGGGATGCAGAGCTCGATGTGGGGATCCGGCGCCGGCACCCCGGCGCGGGCTTGCGACTGTGCCGCGTCCATCTCGGCCACGGTTGGATTCACCTCCATGATCCCGTGGTGATACGGCTGCACCCCGTCGCCGCCGATCGCTGTCGAAACCGGCAGGCGGTCGACCGCGAGGTTGATCTTCACGCTCGTGCCCTCGCAGCGGTAGGCCTCGATGGCGGCGCGGAACTGGTGCGGGAGCGTGCCCTGCTCGAGCAGGCGCAGGAACGTGGTCTTCGGGTCGGCGTTGGAGAGCACCCGTCGCGCGCGTACCTCCTCGCCACCAGCGAGCATCACGCCCGCAGCCCGGCCGTTCTCGACCAGGATCTGCTCGACCTGTGCCTCGGTGCGGACCTCGGCACCGGCCTCGCGCGCGGCGTCGGCCATGGCCTCGGTCAGTCGCCCAATTCCGCCTCGGACGAAACCCCACTGGCGGATGCCGCCGCCCGCCTGCTCGGAAGCGTGGTCGTGCAGCAGCACGAAGGCGGTGCCCGGGGTCGAGGGCCCGCCCGTCGAGTCGTTGATCGCGTGCCACCCCAGAGATGCGCGCACCTGCTCGCTCTCGAAGTACTCGGCGAGGTACTGCGCCGCGGACGTCCCGAATAAGAAGAGGGCATCGGAAATCCGCCCTCGGTTGCGGATCGCCAGCCTCGCGAGCATCGCCATCTGGCGTGGGCGCACCCGCCGCGGATCCGGCGGGGTGGTGTCGAACAGCGGCAGGATCAGCTTTGCGATGTCCGCGAGGTCGTCCTCGAATCCGGGCAGCGCCTTGGCGTCGGCCGGAGAGAAGCGCCGGATCTCTTCCTGGGTCCTCGCGAGGTCGTCGTCGAGATGGAGGGTGGAGCCGTCGGCAAAGAGGTTGAGCGCCGGCCCGGCCGGGTCGACCTCGATCCCGCGCTCGACCAGCTTCAGGTCCCGCCAGATGGGCTCGCGCAGCATGCTCAGGACGTAAGCGCCGGTCGACGCGCGGTAGCCGGGCGCGAACTCCTCCGTGACGCAGCAGCCGCCGACGATGTCGCGCCGCTCCAATACGACGGTCCGCAGACCGCCCCTCGCGAGGTAGTAGGCGGCGACGAGCCCGTTGTGGCCGCCGCCGACGATCGCGACGTCGTAGTCCCCCTGCTGTGCCATCAAGCCTCCAGCTGGCGGATCTTGGCCAGGCGATATGCGATCACCGCGAAGATCGCCGAGGCCGCGAGCATCATCAGGCTCAGTGCCGCGCCGGCGTTCAGGTCGCCGGTCTCCAAGACGAGGTCGTTGACCACTTGGCCGAGCATGTAGCCGCTGGTGCCGCCGACGAGCGTCGGGCTCGCGAAGTCGGTGAAGAGCGGGATGTAGACCAGCAGCAGGGCGACGAAGATGCCCGGTGCGATCAACGGCAGGAGCACCTTGCGAGTTGTCGTCCACCAGCCGGCCCCGAGGTCCCGGGCTGCTTCGAAGAGGTTCTTGTCGATCGCCTTCATCGCGCCGTAGATCGGGATCACGGTGTAGGTGAGGTAGCTGGTGGAGAGCACGACGACCACCGCGAACTTGCTGAACAGCAGCGCGTCGATCGGTTGGTCGATCAGGCCAATGCGCATCAGCCCCTCGTTGATCAGGCCCTCGCGCCCGAGCAGCATTCGCCACGCGTAGATCCGGACCATCGGGTTGAGCTCGTCCGCGAGAACCAAAAAGAGCAGGAGCGGCAGCTCCCACTTGCCCGCTTTGAACGCGAGGACGTAGGCGATCGGCACCGCGATCGCGAGCTGGATCACCATCGCGAGCGTCGCGATCTGCACCGTGGTCCACGCGACATCGCGATAGAGCGGGTCGCCGAAGACGTCCGTGTAGTTGGTGAACGTGAAGCCCGACGAGCCGCTGAGGATGCTGTGCTGGAGGCTGATCACCAGCATCACCGCCATCGGGCCGAGGAAGAGCAGCGCGAGCACGGCGGCCGGGCCGCTGAGGAACGCGAGCGGGCGCAGGACCCTCCCCATTAGCGAGCGCCCCCCGTGACCAGCTCGGTAATCGCCTTGTCGCCGCCGGTGTTGCGCGTCAGGCGCTTGATCAGCCGCCATCCCGCGAAGACGATGAGGACCTGTGCGAGGGCGATCACGGTCGAGACCGCGTTGACCATCGGCAGGTTCTCGGACTGGCGCAGGATGGAGAAGACCCAGACCGGGAACGTCTGCTCGAAGCCGCCCGTGAAGAACGAGACCTCGAAGTTGTTGAACGACCAGGCGAACGCGAAGATCCCGGCGGCCGCGAGCGAGGGGGCGATGTGGGGGAGGACGACGTGGCGGATCATCTGCGCCTGCGAGGCGCCGAGGTCAACCGCAGCCTCCTCGACCGAGCGCGGGAAGCGCACCAGGCCGGCGGAGATGATCGCCACCACCAGCGGGAAGGTGACGACGAGCTGCATCAGTGCGACCGTCGTCAGCGAGAGCGCGATCCCGATCTGGCTGAAATAGATCAACCCGGCGACGCCGACGATGAGCCACGGGACCACGAGCACCGCTCCGTGGAGCCCGGCGAGGACGCCGCGCCCGTGGAAGCGAAGCCGCGTCAGCCCCCAGGCGGCGAGTGTGCCGAGCACGAGCGAGCAGGTGGTCACAAAAGCCGCCACCACCAGCGAGTTGAGGATCGCGTCCTTGGCCTCGCGCGAGTTCCAGGCCTCGTCGTACCAGCGGGTCGTGAAGCCCTCCCACGGCAGGGAGATGATCGACGAGTCGTTGAACGAAAACAGCGCCAGCATCAGCACCGGGCCGAAGAGGATCAGCAGCGCGAAGGCGATGACCAGGACGCTCGCGATCCCCGGCATGCGCCGGCGAATCCGGACCGAGAGCGGAGGTTGGTTCATCCCGCGGCGACCTCCTGCCAGGCGCGGTCGTAGAGGTCGGCGGAGGACGGTTGCGTCTCGGGAATTGCCGTTTCGAGCGCCGCCGGGTCCGCGGTCTCGCGGAACTCCGGTCCGATCAGCGGCATTGCCGCCGGGTTCATGATCACGAACCCGGCCTCACCGGCAACGGCCTGTGCCGGTGCCGCCGTGTAGTGATTGATCAGCTTGTAGGCGGCGTCGATGTTCTGCGCATCCGAGGTGATCCCAAGGCCGCAGACCCACGAGAGCACGCCCTCCTTGGGCGCGATCCACTGCGCGTTGACACCGTCGCGAACCATCGTCGCGGTAGTTCCGCGCCCGCCGTCGGCGATCACCACCTCGCCCGACTTGAAGTCGTTGACCATCGACGCGTCCGACTCCGGGAAGTCGCGAAACTGGTCGCGATTCTCGAGCAGGTAGTTCTTGACCTCGTCGATCTCGTCGGGGCTGAGGTCCATCGGATCGTCAAAGCCAAGCGCCATGCCAGTTGCGCCGATCGCGGTCAGCGGCGTCGACTCCATCGCCGCGCGGCCCGCGTAAGCCGGATCGAAGAGGTCGGTGTAGGAGTCGATCTGGCTTGCGTCGACCTCGTCGGTGTTGATGATGATCCCGTGCGGACCCGCGGACACGGGGGCGAACAGCACCTCGCCGGCCTCGTTGCGGATCTCATCTGAGTCCGACACCGCGAGGCGCTTGAAATCGGTGACGCCCGCCGGATCGAGGGGGCGGATTAGACCGCGGATCAGCAGCGGCTCCATCTCGTCGGCGCAGATCTCGACGACGTCGGCCTCGAAGCCGCCGGCGAGTTTCGCCGCGGCGGCCTTGTTCGAGTTGAAGCTCGCCGTCTGGAGGTCGACGTCCGGGTTCTCCTCGATAAACGGGTCGAGCACCCGGTCGTCGAGGGAATCGCCGTACGCGAAGAAGCGCAGCGTCCCGGTCGCGGCGGCGTCCGGATCCTTCGGCGGTGGCGCGATGGAGGTCTCACCGTCGCTCGAGCCGCAGCCCGAGGCTGCGAGAAGCGCAAAGGCAAGGACCGCGAGCGCGAGCGCCGTGCGTAGGAGCCTCATGCGTCACCTCCGATGTCCTCGAGAACCATGCTGTGCCGCGTCTGCCAGCTGAGGACGACCTCGGTCCCGGGTTCCGGCGGCGGGATCTCGTCGTCGTTGAGCTGGTGCACGATCAGCCGCTCGCCCGTCGCGATCTCCACAACCGTCTGAGAGAGCGAGCCGAGGTAGACCTGCTCGACCACCGTGCCGGGAACCTGCGAGCCGTCGGCTCCGCTCACGGCACCAATCCTGATCTTCTCCGGGCGCACCGTGATTCGGCAGTCGCCCGCCGCGCGCGTATCGGGCGCGACGATCCGCATCCCGTCACCGAGTTCGATCGTCGCAAGTCCGCCGGCCCGCGTGGGCGCGTTGAGCATGATCGTGTTCGAGGTGCCGATGAAGTCGGCGACGAACGGTGTCGTCGGCCGCTCGTACAGCGCGCGTGGGGCATCGATCTGGCGAACCACGCCGCCCTCCATAACCGCGATGCGGTCGGACATGGTCAGCGCTTCCTCCTGATCGTGAGTGACGTAGACGAAGGTCGTGCCGGTCGACTGCTGGATGCGCTTCAGCTCGAACTGCATCTCGCGGCGCAACTTCAGGTCGAGCGCGCCAAGCGGCTCGTCGAGCAGCAGCGCAGCCGGGCGATTGACGAGCGCGCGGGCGAGTGCGACCCGCTGGCGCTGGCCGCCCGAGAGCTCGGCCGGACGGCGGTCCTCGTAGCTCGTAAGGCGCACGACCTTGAGCATCTCGGTGATCCGCTGGTTGATCTCGGAGCGATCGACCCGCCGGAGCTTGAGGCCGAACGCGACGTTCTCGGACACGGTCATGTGCGGAAACAGCGCGTAGTCCTGGAAGACCATGTTCACGTTGCGCTTCTTCGGCGGGACCCAGGTCACGTCTTCGCCGTCGAGCAGGATCCGGCCGGAGTCGGGCTCCTCGAAGCCCGCGATCATCCGCAGCGTCGTCGTCTTGCCGCAACCGCTCGGGCCCAGCATCGAGAAGAACTCGCCGGCTCGAATTTCAAGCGTGACGTCGTCGACGGCGCGGACGTCGCCGAACTCCTTGATCACACGGTCGACGACGATCATCGGCTCAGCGGTCATTGCGCCTCTCCAATCACGATCGCGAACAGGTCGTTGACGTTGGTTCCGGTGGGCCCCGTGCGGACGACGTCGTCCAGCTCGGTCAGCACCGCGGTCGAGCGGTGCTCGAGCAGTGCCGCGCGCAGGTCGAGACCCGCCGCCACAGCGCGTGCGACGGTGTCCCCGTCGACGATCGCGCCTGCATGGGCGGTGCCGCCATCGGAGCCGTCGGTGTCCAGAAAGATCGCCGCGACCGCTGCGCCCTCGAGTTCGAGGGCGGCCGCCAGCGCCGCTTCCTGGTTCGGCCCGCCCGACCCGAACGCGGCACCGGGGGCGAGCGTGACGGTGCTCTCACCGCCGCAGCCGAGCATCACGGTCCCGGGAGCGAACGGCGAGCCGCCGGAGGCGCTGTGGCGCGCGAGGTTGGCGAGCGTCTTGCCGATCTGGCGGGCCTCTCCCTCGAGCGTTGTCGATACGACGACCGGCCCGAGACCCAGCTCAGCGGCTGTCACCGACATCGCGTCGCACGCGCTCGTGCCGGTGACGAGCAGCACCGTCTGGATCCGATCCGCATCGAGCGCCGGCGATTCGGCATCGGGCCCGCCGAGGTGGTCGCGAACCGATGCGGGGACCCGGTCCCAGAGGCCGTGGCCCTGGAGGACCGCGATGGCGTCGGCAGCGCTTGTCGTGTCCGGGACGCTGGGGTCGGTGATCGCGTCGAGGTGATCACCGGCGACGTCGGAGACGGTCAGGTTGATCACGGTCGCAGGTAGCGCCGCGAGCGCCAGGCGGCCGCCCTTGAACGCGGAGACGTGCTTGCGCACCGTGTTGACCTCCACGATCCCGATGCCGGACGCAAGGAGCAGCTCGTGCAGGGCGCGCTTCTCGTCGCGGCTGACTCCGGCCGGCGGTAGGCAGGCGAGCGCTGAGCTGCCGCCGGTGAAGCAGGCGAGGACGACGTCGCGCTCGCCGGCGCCGCCGGCGATTTCGAGCAGCTGGCGAGCAGCGGTCTCGCTTGCCGCGCTCGGCAGCGGATGGTCGGCGCCGAGGACCGCGATCCGCTCGAGCTCGCGCTCCGTCCCGGCCCGGACTGCGATCGCTCCACCGCTGATGCGCTCGCCGAGAATCTGCTCAAGCGCGCTCGCGATCGCCAGCGACGCCTTGCCCGCGCCGATCACCAGCAGGCGCCCGTCGGGATCGATGCGATGGCGCCTGCCGTCCACGATCAGCTCGTCGCCCTCCAGCGCGACCGCACGGTGGGTGGCGTCAAAGACGTCGCATGCCGCGAGCCCCGCGGCGGCGATGCCAAGGGCGTTGCGGCGCGATTTGCGCTGGCCGTGGTCGGCGAGCGTTTCCAGCTCGATGAGCGGGCCAACCCGCGGTGGCGCCGCAGCTGGTGGATCGGCGGCGGCCACGAGCCCGGGACGGCCTACGCGGCGGCCGTCGCCGGGGCAAGCTCCCGGCCGGGGTAAACGGCGGTCGCCCCGAGCTCCTCGGAGATCCGGATCAGGCGGTTGTACTTCGCTGTCCGTTCTCCGCGGACCGGCGCCCCCGTCTTGATCTGGCCGGCGCCGAGCGCGACGGCGAGGTCGGCGATGATCGGATCCTCGGTCTCACCCGAGCGCTCCGAGACGACAACCTTGTAGGCGTTTCTGTGCGCAAGGTCGGCGGCGTCCAGCGCCTCCGAGAGGGTGCCGATCTGGTTGACCTTCCACAGCAGCGCGTTGGCCGCATCGACGGCAATTCCCTCGCGCAGGCGCTCGGGATTGGTGACGAAGAGGTCGTCGCCAACGATCTGGATGCCGCTCTCGGCGGTCAGCCGCGCGAAGCCGGAGAAGTCCTCCTCGTCGAGCGGGTCCTCGATCGTGATCACGTCGAAGTCGCGGATCAGCTCGAGGTAGAGCTCGATCATGCCGTCGGTGTCGCGGGTCTCCCCTGCGATCGCGTAGGTGCCCGCGTCGCGGTCGTAGTAGTGGGTCGCCGCACAGTCGAGGCCGTAGCGGAAGCGGCCCTCGTGCCCGGCATCGCCGACGGCCTCGTGCAGGAGACCGAGCGCCTCGCGCGGATCGGAGATCGCCGGCGCGTAGCCGCCCTCGTCCCCCGTGTTCAGCGCGCTCTTGCCGTAGCGCTCGAGCAGGATCTCGGCCAGCGCGAGGTTGACCTCGGTGGAGATCTGCATCGCCTCCAGGATCGAGTCGGCACCGACCGGGATGACGATGAACTCCTGGAAGTCGAGGTCGTTGGAGGCGTGCTTGCCGCCGTTGATCAGGTTGACCAGCGGCACCGGGAGGATGTGCGCGTTCGCGTTGAGCGCCCGGTAGAGCGGAATCCCAGCGGCCTGGGCCCGCGCGCGGGCAGCCGCCAAA
Source organism: uncultured Solirubrobacterales bacterium (assembly GCA_963746215.1). Taxonomy (GTDB): domain Bacteria; phylum Actinomycetota; class Thermoleophilia; order Solirubrobacterales; family 70-9; genus WHSW01. Next base: position 78,742 of record CAVVAT010000005.1, on the reverse strand, counting down.
GAGACGCCGAGGAGAGCGTTGGCGCCGAGGCGCGACTTGTCGGACGTGCCGTCGAGCTCGATCAAAGCGTTGTCGAGGCTGCGCTGCTCGGCGAGCGGCGAGCCCACGAGGGCGTCGCGGATCTCGCTGGTGACGTTGCCAACCGCGTTCAGCACGCCGAAGCCGCCGAAACGGTCACCGCCGTCTCGCAGCTCGCAGGCCTCGTTCGATCCGGTCGAACGGCCCGAGGGGACGTCGGCCGTTCCGATCACACCGCCCTCGAGCTCGAGGTCGACCTGCACGGTCGGCAGACCGCGGCAGTCGAGGACCTCTCGGGCCCGAATATCGGTGACGGTGGGTTCGCTCACAGGGTTACCTCCTTGGCATCGCGTCCCTCGCCGGCTGCGAGGGCGCTACTCAGGTTTTGGACCGCCTCGGTGAGGTGGCGGCGAAAGAGTTCGTCGGCGCGCGCTGGATCGCCGTCGACGATCGCGGCGAGCAGCTCGGTGTGCTCGGCGGCGACCTGCGACGGGCGCTCGTAGTGCGGGCGCAGCTGAACCATGCACAGCTGAATCTCCGCCTGGACGCCGGCGTAGGCACGCGAGATTCGCGGGCTCTGCGCCGCGTCGATGATCGCGCGGTGAAACTTCATGTCGGGCTCGACGACGTCGCGCCACGGGGCGTTCTCGGGCACCGCCGAGAGGTCGTCGACCGCTTGGCGGGCGTTGTCGGGGACCCGGCCCTCGGCGATCAGAATGCGAACCGCCTCGGTTTCGAGGGCCGTTCGCAGCCGGAAGGTGTCGAGGATGTCGGCGGCGCCGAGGATGGTGACCTGGACACCCCGGTGCGGCTCTCGCCGCAGCATGCCCTCGGAGATGAGCACCTGGGTCGCCGCGCGAAACGAGTGGCGGGCGATCCCGAGCCGCTCGGCGAACTCCGCCTCACGCAAACGGCTGCCGGGCTCGAGCTCGCCGTCGAGGATCAGCTGGCGCAGGACATTTGCGGCTGCGTCGACGGTCGAAACGGTGTTCAGATGCACGCTTTGCGCCGGGTCAGGGCGCGCTGACAGAGCTTCCATGTGTCACATTCTTCCACAATTAGACAAAACAGGTTCTGCGGCATCATGCACAGGCCGTCGGACCGCATGCGGATTACGTACTGCACTAGGCTCAAAACGGCGTGATTCGCAGATTCGAAGGCAAGAACGTGTTGGTGACAGGGGGCGCTTCCGGCATCGGCCTTGCAATCGCCGAACAGTTCCTCTCAGAGGGCGCGACGGTCCTCGTCGCCGACCGCGACGGGGCCGGGCTCGCAGCGCTGGCGGACGATTTCGAGACGATCGAGGTCGACCTCGCAGATCGCGACGCTCCGGGCCGGCTCGGTCGCGAGGCGGAGGAGCGGCTCGGTGGCGTCGACGTGCTCGTCAACAACGCGGGCCTGATGCGCCAGACGCCGGCGCTCGAGATCACCGTCGACGAGTGGGACGAGCTCTTCGCGGTCAATCTCCGCGCCGTCTTCTTCCTCACCCAGGCCGTGGCCATTGGGATGGCCCAGCGCGGACGAGGGGCGGTCGTTTCGGTCTCCTCGGTCAACGCCTTTCGCGGCGAAGCGCCCGAGGCCCACTACAACGCGACCAAGGCCGGAATCGTCTCGGTGATGCGCTCGTTCGTGATCGAGCTGAGCCACCGCGGCGTGCGCTTCAACTGCGTGGCGCCGGGCGAGACGGTCAGCGATGCGGAGGCGACGGCGTACACGGATGAGGATCGAGCTCGGACCCGCGAGTACCTGCAGCGTGTGCCGTTGCGTCGGGTGGGCAAGCCCGCCGACATGGCCCGTGCCGTCTGTTTTCTCGCCTCGGACGACGCCGGCTACGTCAACGGCCAGACGATCGTCGTCGACGGGGGCGAGCTCGCCGGTGACTGGTACGACACATCCGAACGTCCGCCCGTTCCAAAGCGGCTGGCGGGGATCGATCCGAAGTGAACGTGCCCCGACCACTCGACGACATCGACCGCCGGATCATCGACCAGCTCCAGGAGGAGGGCCGGCGCCCGTACACGGAGATCGCCCGCGCGGTCGGCATCTCGGAGGCGAGCGTGCGTCAGCGAGTCGCCTCGCTCACCGAGCGCGGCGTGATTCAGATCGTCGCCGCGACCAGTCCGATCGCGCTCGGAATGATCCAGGCATTCGTCTCGGTCAAGCTCAGCGGCGGCGGCGTCGAGCGTGCCGCCGAACAGATCGCGGCGATCTCCGAGGTCGACTACGTCGCTGTCTGCACCGGCCCGACAGACCTCCTCGTCGGCGCCGTCTGCCGCGACAACCAGCACCTGCTCGAGGTGACCGGCGCGATCCGCGAGATCGAGGGCGTCGCCGAGACCGACACGGCCGTGATCCTCTCCGAGCTGAAGGACTCCTACCGCTTCAGCGAGTCGGTCCGGCCCGACTGAGGTTCACGTTCACTCCGCCTGGCGGGGCAAAGGTGAATCTCAGTGGGGGGCGCGCCGTTGTCCGAGGCAGTGAGCGGGAAGGGGCCGGAGTCTCGTGACCGTGGCGTCGAACTCGGCGCGTGTTCCGTGCGAAACGCGCCGACCGGCGGCGCCCGCCAAAGTGCCCGGCGTTTGGCGAGACTCACGTTTTGCGGCCCTGGGACGGTTAACGTCGGACTACGTCCCGCGAACTGCCGCAAACGTCCTCAGGGAGGACGCTAGCCGCAGTTCGCGCCGGTCACGCAGGACCCGCGCCGCGCAGTTGCGCCCGTTCGCGCCGGTGACGCCGCCGCCGGGGTGAGTGCCAGCGCCGCACAGGTATAGGCCGTCGATCGTGGTGCGGTAGCCGCCGAGCCCGGGTGCTGGGCGCAGCGGGCCGAGCTGGTCGGGCGACATGTCGCCGTGGAGGTGGTGGCCGCCGGTGAGTGCCAGCGTCCGCTCGAGGTCGAGCGGAGACAGCACCTGCCTGGCGATGATCGAGCCGTCGAGGTTGGGGATCATCGGCGCGATCGCGGCGAGCAGGCGGTCGGCGACGCGGTCGCGCTCGGCGTCCCAGTCGGACTCGGCCAGCGTGTACGGCTGCGACCGAAACCCGAGCGTGATCACGTGCTTGCCCTCCGGCGCGAGCGATGGATCGAGCGCGCTCGGCACGCAGAGCTCGACGTGGGGGTCCGGCGCGGGGATGCCCGATCGTGCCAGCGCCTGGTCGGCGTCCATGGCTTCGAGCGGCATCGTCAGCTGAACCAGCGCGCGGTGATGGGCTTGGAGGCCGGGCGGAGTGCCGGCGAGCTGCGGCAGCTCGCCGACCGCGAGATTGATCTTGAGGCTGGCCCCCTCGCAGCGGTAGGCGGTGATTGCGTCGGCGGTTGACGTGTCCAGCTGATCGGCGCCCACCAGACCCAGCAGGGTCCGCTTCGGATCCGCATTGGACACCACTGTCGCTGCCTCGATGATCGCGTCGCTCTCGAGCTCGACCCCGGTTGCGCGGCCGCCCTCCACCGTGATTCGCTTGACCGGTGCCCCGGTGAGGATCTCGACCCCGGCCTCGCGTGCGGCGTCGGCCATGAACTCCGTGACCCGGCCCATACCGCCGCGAACAAAGCCCCAGGTGTTTCCGCCGAGCGCGGCCGCCGCGTGTTCGTGCAGGAGCGCGTAGGCGGTGCCCGGCGTAGAAGGCCCGGCGAGCGTGTTCGAGATCGAGTCCCAGCCGAGCATCGCCTGGACGTGCTCGGAGCGAAAGCGCTGGCCGAGGTGATCGCGCGCGGAGGTGGCGAATAGCTTCGCCGCGGCGAGACCGCTGCGTCGCGCTGGCCGGGCGCTCGCGCGAAGTGCCCGAACGGCCCCGCCGCGCAGCCATCCTGGAGCTCCCGGGGCCGGCCGGTCGAACCAGGGCGCCACCAGCCGCGCGACCTCGCCGAGCTCACGCACGAATGGGCCGTATGCCGCCGCATCGTGGGGATCGAACCGGGCGAGCTCGCGCGCGGTCGCTGCCTCGTCCTCGTGCAGCGTGAGCATCGCCCCGTCGCGAAAGACGTTGAGGGTGGGCGCGGCCTCGAGCAGCTCGAGCCCGCGAGCGCGCAGCGAGAAGTCGCGCCAGATCTGCGGGCGCAGGAGGCTGAGGACGTATGCGCCGGGCGACGCGTGGAACCCCGGCGCGAACTCCTCGGTGGTGCAGGCGCCGCCGACGATCTCGCGGCGCTCGACGACCATCACACGCATCCCGGCCCGAGCGAGATAGGTTGCCGCGACCAGCCCATTGTGTCCGGCGCCGACGATGACGACGTCAAGGGTGCGGGCGCGGTCAGCCATCGGCGAACGGGCGTTGGCGTTCGAGCTCGGTGAGGACGTTTGCCGTGACTCGCGAGACCGCGTTGTCGTCATCGCCGAGACAGCCGGTCCACGCGATCGAGCCGACGGCAAAGACGGCGCCACCTTCCTCGCGCCGGTGCAGGGTCATGTCGGCGCGCAGCGGCGGCGAGGCGGCCGGGTCGTCGATGACGTCGTCGGGCCAGATCACGTAGCCGTCGGGCATCGGCGCTGAGGCGAGCACCACCGCGTCGACCGGCGACCCCGCCCGCGGGTCGTAAGCGTCGACCTCGTAGCCGGCAGGGCCGCCGAGCACCACGCCGTCGGCATCAACGGCTTCACCCGGCTCGAGTCCCGCGAAGACGATCTCTGCAGCCGGGTCCTCGTCGTCCCCGGGGCGGCGATACGCGACAGCCGGGCCGTCACCCCAGGCCCGCAGTCCCACTCCGAGCATCCGGTGCTCAGGACGGCCGCGCCGACGCCAATCCCCGCCGTAACCGCCGCTGGCGAGATGGTGCTCGCCCGGGAGCGCCTGCCACACGAGCCCCTGCGTCTCGGTTCGGCGCAGCTCGATCACGTGTGGGCGCTCCGCGTCGACCGCGACCGTTCCGTTGAGCCCATTGCCGCCGAGGTAGGCGAGGCTGCAGCCGCCGGCCAGGTGCTCCTCGAGCCCGTCGAGCATCGGCTCGCTCGCGTACTCGGGGTGGGCCCCGGTGATCACGGTGCGGTAGCCCGCGAGCGCTGCGGCGCCCTCGGCGTCGACGTCGTGATCGGTGATCACGTCGAAGGCGAACCCGCTGCGCCGCAGCCAGTCGAGCAGGATCAGATCCTGTGCGAGGCCGTGCGGTCCGCCGTGCTGCGCGCATGCGTAGGCCGGGCGCAGCTGGGTCAGCGGCCGCAGGAGCGAGGCCTCGTAGACGCCGACGCCGTCGACGTGGCGGTCGTAGAGGCTGCGCATCCCGTGCTCTGCGACCCAGCGATCCTCGGCCTGCCGCGAGCCGCTCGCGGCGGGCACCGCCAGCTCGCACGAGTAGGCGAGGTAGGTGAAGGTCGGCAGCAGGACCGCGTGCGGCGCGGCCGGCGCGCCTGCGGACCGGCGCAGTACGAAGGGGATCAGATCCTCGACGTCGCCCGCCACGAGCTCGAACGCGTAGACGCCCGAGGCGAGCGAGTCGTCGAGCGTGACCTCGAAGCTCGGCTCCCAACCGAGATCGTCGACCGCGTCGGAGTGAAAATGCATCGCGCTGTACTGATCCGGAGCCGAGCGCCAGTCGTGGATGTCGCCACTCCAGGTGTGACCGGTCACAGCCCGAAGCGGTCCGTTGACCGGCCTGCCACGCAGGTCGTGCGTGCCAACCCGCGGCCGGTCGAGCTTGCCGTCGAGCCCAGCCCCGAGCACGACCGGCCCCTCCGTCCGGGGGCGCTCGCCGAACACGGCTTCAGCCGAGGTCGTCGTTCCCGAGACCGTGATCGAAATGACCTGAGCGGCCATGTCGAGCACGCCTTCGATCTCCACCCACGTGCCGCGCTCGAGCTCAGCGCGCGGCATCCACCGCGGTGCCGTTTACCTCGAATCGAGGCCGGAGCCCTTCGAGGACGAGCGCGTAGCCACCGGCGGCGATCAGCTCTGCGCGACCTTGGGCCGGAGCGCCGGGTGCCAGCCAGACCCAGGTCGAGACGGCGAGGTCGCCCGGCGGGTGCAGCGCCGGATCGTGCTCCACGACCACGTGCGATCCGGTGCGCACGGGCTGCGGGCGCACGGCGGCAAGCGGGACCACCTCAGCCCCGGCTACCTGTTCGCGCCGCGGCAGCGTGACGACACGCGCCCGCGGCTCGCGCTCGCCCGAGACCATCACCCGCAGCGTCTCGCCGGGGCGCACCGAGAGCCGGTCGGCGTAGCCGACCAGTCGCGACCAGTCCGCGGCGGTCGCCACTACTCCTTCGGTGGCGCGGCGCTGACCTCTTCGATCGCGTCCGCAACCTGCTCGCACGACCAGCGGAAGAGATCCATCGGCTGGTTGAGCGCCGGCTGAAGCCGGTACACCCACTTGCCCTCCTGGGTGATCCCGAGAACCCCGCGGCGCAACGCCGCGTGGTGGACGGCGAGCTGGAACTTCGGCGCGGGCATGATCGTTTCCATGTCGGTGACGAACTCGACGCCGATCAGGCCGCCCGCTGCGCGGACGTCTCCGACCTGCTCGAAGCGGTCGACGAGCGGCCCGAGCACCTCCAGCGCGACGCGCTCCATCTCCTGCACGTTGGCGAGGACGTCGTCGCGAATGATCGCGTTGATGTTCTCCAGGGCGGCTACGCATGCCGCGGGGGCCCAGCCGAACGTCGCGCCGACGTGGGCGGTGGCATTCGCCATCACACGTTCGCTCCCCAGCGTTCCGCCGATCGGCATCACGCCACCGGCGAAGCCCTTGGCCATCAGGATCAGCTCCGGCTCGAGGTCCCAGCGCTCGACCGCGAACATCGTCCCGCAGCGGCCGATCCCGGTCTGGACCTCGTCAGCGATCAGCACCCAGCCGTAGCGCTCGCACAGCGCGGTCAGGCGCTTCCAGAACGCAGCCGAGGGGATCACGATGCCGCCCTCGCCGAGAATCGGCTCGATCAGGACGCCAGCGACCTGCTCGGGGTCGACCTGGTGGCGCAGCAGCACCTCCTCGAGGTAGTCGACGTAGATCGTGTCGTCGTAAGGCCCCGGGCCCTTGTGAAACGGCGCGCGGAACTGGTTGGGGTAGGGAGCGAAGACGAGGCCGCTCACGTACTGGGCTGAGTTCGAGGTCACCTCCGAGAGGTCCGTCGATCCCGCCGCGGTCAGATACGTGGCCTCGCCGTGGTACTGACCGAGGAAGCCGAGGATCATCGGCCGGCCGGTCGCCTCCCGCGCCAGCTTGACCGCGCCCTCGACCACCTCGGTGCCGGTGATCCCGCTGGCTGCCCGGGTGATGTTCGCCGGGGCGAGCTCGACCAGCCGCTCGGCCAGCTCGATCGGCGGTGGGCTGCGGACGTAGTCGGTGATCTCGAAGCCGTAGTGGTGCATCGCCTCGATCGCCTTGTCGAGCGCCGGCTGCGGTCTGGCCCCGAGGGGGTTCGAACCCCAGGCGGAGACGTGGTCGACGAAGCTGTTGCCGTCGACGTCGTTGATGAGCCAGTCGGTCTTTGACTCGAGATAGAGCGGCACCGTGGTGTGCTCGCGGTACGGCCCGTACATCACCGCGTCGTTGCGCGCCATCAGCTCGGCGCTGCGCGGGCCGGGCAGCGCGGTCTTGACGGAGGGAAAGTCGGTGACTTCGGTACTACTCATGCTTCCTCGCTTAATCGTCGCATTCGTCCTCATACGGAACGAAATTCGCAGCAAAACCTACCGATAAAGCAGAATATCGCGGCAGTTCGCAAATTGTTGAGCAATGTGACAAACTGCCGAATCGTCGTGAGAGCGAAAGCATCCGTGCCTAATGGCACTGCATTGCGGCCCTGCTGGTCGCGCGGCTGCGGCTCCGGAGGGGGTGAGTCGGGGCTCGCCGCGGCGCCCGAGCGATCCCGACGCCGAGGTTTCGGGGACGCTGCGCGTCTTCGCCTACGAGGACAGCCTCGTGCCCGAGCTGATCGACCCGGTGCTCGAGGCGAACCCGGGCCTGACGATCGAGACCGCGTCCTTCGACTCCAACGAGGAGGCGGCAGCGAAGCTCGCCGGCGGGTTCGAGGCGGACGTCGTCGAGGTCTGCGCTCGACGAGATGAGCCCCTGGTCAAGCAGGACCTGCTGCGCCCGCTCGATCCCGAGGGATCACCCACTGGGACGACCTCGACTTCACCGACGCCGAGGGCATCGTGATCGACGGCAAGACAGTACGGAGTTCCGCTGTCCGCCGGCCTCGAGGGCCTCGTCTACAACACCGAGGAGGTGCCGGAGGGCATCGACCAGCTCGCGGACATCTTCGATCCCCAGTTCGCCGGCCGCGCGACGATCCACGGCAACTACGCGCTGCTGCCGATTGCCGAGGCCGCGCTTGCCATCGGCGATCGAGGACCCGTTCTCGATGGATGAGGCGCAGCTCGAGGAGGCCAAGAACTACCTGATCGAGCACAACGACCAGTTCCGCTCGCTGTGGAGCTCCGACTCCGACCTGGTGAACCTCTTCAAGTCGGGCGAGGTCGTTGTCGGCACGGCCGGTCCGCAGCTTCGCCAGCGGCTGATCAACGGCGGGGTGCCCGCGGGATGGTCGCCCGCCGAGGAGGGGACGCTCTCCTGGGTCTGCGGCTTCGCGCTCAGCTCGACGGCGCAGAACATCCCGACGCGGCCTACGCGCTCATGAACTTCCAGGCCTCACCGGAAGCACAGGCGATCCGCGCCGAGAACGGCTACCTGGTCACCAACCAGAAGGCGATTCCTCTGGCTCCGAAGGACTATCCGGAGCTGGCCGGTGTTGAAACGGCCAAGGACGCGCTTCCCGAGACCTACCCCGCCGAATTACCCGGACTGGGTCAAGGCCTTCCAAGAATTCAAGTCGTCAGTAACCGAGCCGAAACGGAGTTCGAGTGGAAAACAGCATCACCCGTAGGCAGGCGTTGAAGAGCGGAGCGCTGGGAGTCGCCAGCCTCACGATCGGCGAGCGCCTGCTCGCGCTGGGCGGCAATAACGAGGCGCTTGCTTCGATGAAGCCGACACTCGCGAAGGCGGGCTACGGGACGCTCATCCACAAGGATGGCGCGAAGCTCGCGCTACCCAAGGGCTTCAAGTACGTGCTCTTCGATCGCGCCGGGACGCCCATGTCCGACGGCCTGCCGATGCCCACCTGCCACGACGGCACGGGCTACTTCTCCGGCGGCAAGGACAAGGTCTGGATCGCCCGCAACCAGGAGGGCTTCCAGCTCGGTCAGGCCCACGGACCGGTCAACGCCTACGACCCGTATGCCCAGGGCGGCGTCACGGTCACCCACTTCAACACCAAGACCGGCCAGGTGCTCGGCAACGCGCTTGTACTCAACGGCACCGACAACAACTGCAACGGCGGCGTGACCCCGTGGGGCACGTGGCTGACCGGTGAGGAGAACACGGTCGGCGCCGAGCAGGGCTTCGGCGCCGAGCACGGTTACGTCTTCGAGGTCGACGCTCGCGCGACGTCAACGGTCGAGCCGGTGCCGATCAAGGCGATGGGGCGCATGGTCCATGAGGCCTGCCCGGTCGACCCGAAGACCGGCATCGTCTACCAGACCGAGGACAACGGCGACCCGGGCGACGGCTTCTATCGCTACCTGCCCGACCACAAGGGCAAGCTCCACCTCGGCGGCAAGCTCCAGATGCTCGGCATCAAGGGCCGCCCCAAGTACTCCACCCTCCGAGACCAGACCGTCGGCGAGAAGCTCGAGTGCGTCTGGGTCGACATCAAGGAGCCCGACCCCAACGGCGCCGATCGCTTCCCGCAGGCCGTGTACATGCAGGGACGCCACGCCGGCGGCGCCAAGTTCATGGGCCTCGAGGGCGGCACGTTCTCGAAGGGCAGCTGCTACTTCACGGCCTCCGACGGTGGCAACCAGGAGCAGGGCCAGATCTGGAAGTACACGCCCGACAACAAGAACTTCAAGCGCGGCACGCTTGAGCTTGTTTACGAGTCGCCCCTGCATCGTGTCCTCTCCGGTCCCGATGCGATCACGCAGAGCCCGCGCGGCGGCATCCTCGTGTGCGAGGACGGGTCGAGCGAGGACGTGCCCGGCCAGCCCTCGCGGATGAAGTACATCTCGCCGAACGGCGAGCTGCACGACTTCGGCAGGGTCACGGAGCCCATGCAGCTCCACGATCACATCGCCGCCGACCTGTTCCCCTACAACCCCGAGCGCTGGGACAACCCGCCGGCGGAGGGTGAGGGCGTCGGTCGCAGCGAGGTCGCAGGAGTCGGCTTCAGCCCCGACGGCAAGTGGCTCTTCGGCCACATCCAGTACCCGGGCGAGTCGTTCGCGATCACCGGGCCCTGGCACAAGGGCTGGCTGTGAGGCGGAGCGCAGCGAAGCCGAGCCGCGGCGCTGTTGAGCCGCCTGGTTGTAGTAATCGTTCATAGATGAGCTCCATCTCGCGTGAGTTGATCGCGGACCTGTTCGCGCGCGAGCGCGAGCGGTTCGCCGCCGAGCACCCGCGTTCGCGCGAGCTGCACGAGCGCGGCAAGGAGTCGCTGCTGTCGGGCGTCCCGATGAACTGGATGACCCGCTGGCCCGGTGACTTCCCAGTGTTCATGGAGTCGGCCGAGGGCGCCGAGCTGCGTGACGTAGACGGCAACGTCTACGCCGACCTCTGTCTCGGCGATACCGGCGCGATGACCGGGCACGCACCGCCGGCGACGGTCGCGGCGGTCAAGGAGCGGCTCGACCGCGGAATCACGGCGATGCTGCCGACCGAGGACGCGCTCGCGGTCGGCGAGGAGATGCAACGGCGCTTCGGCCTGCGCGACTGGCAGTTCACGCTCTCGGCGACCGACGCCAACCGCTTCGTGATCCGGATCGCGCGCCAGATCACCGGCCGCTCGAAGATCATCGTTCACAACCACTGCTACCACGGCTCCGTCGACGAGACGGTGGCGAATCTCGTCGACGGGGAGGTGCGCCCGCGCGAGGGCAGTGTCGGGCCGCCGGTCGACGTCGCCGAGACGACCAGGATCGTCGAGATCAACGACCTCGAGGGCCTCGAGCGCGAACTCGCCGATGGCGACGTCGCCTGCGTGCTGATCGAACCGGCACTCACCAACATCGGCATCGTCCTCGCCGACGACGGCTACCACGAGGCCGTTCGCGAGCTCACCCGCAAGACGGGCACGCTGCTGGTAATCGACGAGACGCACACCCTCTGCTGCGGCCCGGGCGGCTACACCCGCGTCCACGATCTCGATCCTGACTTCCTCACGATCGGCAAGCCGATCGGCGGCGGCATCCCGACCGGCGCTTACGGGATGAGCGCCGAGGTCGCAGACAAGACCGTGGACCACACCTTCTGGCGCGAGGCCGACGTCGGCGGCGTCGGCGGCACGCTCGCCGGTAACGCGCTGTCACTCGCCGCCGTCCGCGCGACGCTCGCCGACGTTCTCACCGAGGAGGCGTTCGAGCGCATGATCGAATTGGCCGAGCGCTTCGAGACCGGGGTCGCCGAGACGATCGCCGCACGAGGACTGCCGTGGTCGATCACCCGGCTCGGCTGTCGGGCCGAGTACATGTTCGCGCCCGAGCCGCCTGCATACGGGTGCGGAGGCCGCGGCGGCGATGGACGAGGAGCTCGACTCGCTCCTTCACCTCTACATGCTCAACCGCGGGATCCTGCTGACGCCGTTTCACATGATGGCTCTGATGTCGCCTGCGACCACCGCCGAGCAGGTGGACCTCCACCGGGCCGCCTTCGAGGAGGCGACGGCCGAGCTCACCGGTGGCTGAGCCGCCGGTCGCGGCGATCGCCGCGGCCGATGCCGAGCTCGAGCCCGACCCGCTCGACCCCGAGCAGGTGATCGCCGGCGATCCCCAGACCTCGGCGGCCGTGATCGAGTCCGCGTCGGGTGGCGAGAGCGGGGTCTGGCGCTGCACCCCGGGCAAGTTCAGCGACGTCGAGGCCGACGAGACCTTCGTCGTACTCGAGGGCCACGCCACGATCGAGTGGGAGGGCGGCAGCCTCGAGGTCGAGACCGGCGACGTCTGCGTGCTCGCGGCCGGGACCGAGACCGTGTGGACCGTCCACGAGACTATGCTCAAGGGCTTTCGAATCCGCTGATCGCGGAGTCCGGAGGACGAAGCGGAGGTCCGCCGCTGTTGAGGCGGCTTGTTTCTAGCGCTGGGTCAGGCGGGTGGCGGTGGCCTTGAACGTCGCGATCAGCTGCGTTCCCCGCTCGAGCCCTAGCCGGTGGACAGAGGCGCCCGTGATCTCCGCGGTCAGCGGCTGAGGCGATAGGAGTCCCACCCGGGCGCGATTGCCGACCTCGGTCACCGAAACGACGGTGACGATGAGCCGATTGAGCGCCGACCCGTGTGCGGCGGTCCCGGCCGCCTCGAGAGTGATTTCCCAGGGAAAGATCGCGACGGCCACCTGTCCCGCGCCGGAATCGGTACTGGAGAGCTCACCGCCGCCGTCGAGTGCGACGTGGGTGGTGCCATCGGGCCCGGGCGATGCTTCGCCGTGGAGCACCACGGCCCCGGCGAAGTCGGCGACGAACGCCGACGCGGGTCTCGAGCTGAGCTCGGCGGGCGACCCCTGCTGAACGATGCGTCCGCGGTCGATCACGGCCACCTCGTCGGCGAGCAGCGCCGCCTCGCCGAAGTCGTGGCTGACGAGGATCGCGGGCGCCCCCGCCGCAGCGATCGTTTGCGCCAGCTCTCGCGATGCCGACGCAGCGGTGCGCGGGTCGAGGGCTGCCAGCGGTTCGTCGAGCAGCATGACCCGCGGTTCGCGGGCGAGCGCTCGGGCCAGCGCCACGCGCTGGCGCTCTCCGCCGGAGAGCTCGCGCACCGAAGCCTCGGCAAGGTCCGCGACGCCGAACCGGTCGAGGAGGCTGATCGCGCGGGGGCGCCGTTCCCCTCGTGGGATCCCGTTGAGCGCGAACGCCACATTGCGCCAGGCGTTCAGATGGTCGAACAGCGCGTAGTCCTGGAAGAGGTAGCCGCAGCTGCGGCGCTCCGGCTCGAGGTCGACCCGCGTGTCGCGGTCGAACCAGGTGTCCGCGCCGACGGCGATGTGACCGCGATCCGGCTGATGCAGCCCGGCGATCGCCCGCAGGATTGTGGTCTTGCCCGCGCCCGACGGGCCGACGAGCGCCAGACAGCGGCCGGGCTCTACGTCGAGCTCTACGTCGAGCTCGAACTCACGTAGCTCGGCGGCGACGCGTGCCTCGAGCGCCGCGATCATCCCTGCACTCCGCCGCCGAGCAGGGCGGATCGGCCCAGCAGCTTGACCGCGAGCAGCAGCGCGGCAGAGATCGCGACCAGAACGGCCGAGAGCGCCAGGGCCGCCGGGAAGTCGGTGGCGAAGCTGGCGAAGATCGCCAGCGGCGCGGTCTGCGTGATGGCCTGGAAGGAGCCGGCGAACATCAGGGTCGCGCCGAACTCGCCGAGCGCGCGGCCCCAAGCGAGCGCGAGCCCGGCGAGGATGCCACCGCCCGCCGCGGGAATCGCCACCCGGCCGAACGCGCGTGCCTCGCTGGCGCCGAGCGTCCGCGCGGCGTCGAGCAGGTTCGGGTCGACCGCGGCGAAGGCCGACTGAGCCTGGCGCAGGTAGAACGGGGCGGCGACGAACGTCAGCGCGACGACGACCCCCGCCGTCTGCAGCACGAGCTCTACGCCCGCGCCCTCGAGCGCCGAGCCAAAGATCCCCTTCGGGCCGAACGCCGCGAGCAGGCCGATGCCCGCAACCGCCGGCGGCAGCACCAGCGGCAGCTCGATCGCCGTCGTCACCAGCGCCTTGCCACGGAACTCGCGCGTCGCCAGCAGGTAGGCGGCGGGAGTGCCGACGACGACGATCACTGCCACGGCGATCGCGCTTGTCTTCAGGCTCAGCCAGAGCGCGTCCCGGGCGACGTCGCTGCCAAGGCTGTCGACGAGCTCACCCGGCCCGGTGTTGGCAAAGATCGCGACGATCGGCAGGACGAGGAACGCAAGTACCGCCGCAAGCGCGACGACAAGTCCGACGGCAAACGGTCCGTGCCGACGCATCAGTTCAGCCGGACGGCGGCGGGCCGAACCCCGCGGCCTCGAGCGCTCGGGCGCCGTCACCTTCGAGCAACCCCTGGATGAAGCTGTCGGCGCCCGCCGGGTTCTCGGCCCCATTCACGACAGCGGCCGCGTACGCGACGTCTGGCTCGAGGCGTGACGGGAGGTCAATGGCTTCAAGCGCGCCGTCGGCTGCGACGACATCGGTCACGTAGACGAAGCCGGCGTCGACCGCTCCCTGCGTGAGCTTGCCGACGATGCCCGCGACGTCGGGCTCCTCCGAACCGACGTTCGCGAGGATCGCTTCGCCTTGGTCGGGTGGCAGGCGCCCGAGGACCTCACGCGTGTAGTCGCCGACCGGGACGCCCTCCTGGCCGATCGCGAGCGTGACGTCGCCACCCGTCAGATCGTCAATCGAATCGACGTCCGCATCGGCAGGCACGGCGAGCACGAGGGTGTTGGTCGCGAAGACAACGGGCCGCTCGACGAGCCCCTCGTCGAAGAGGTCCTCGGGCAGGCTGGTGTTCGCCGCCGCGTACACATCCGGCGTCACCCCCTGGCGGATCTGCGCCGCGAGGTCGTCCGATCCGGCGAACGACTGCTTGGCATCTATGCCGGCGGCGTCTGCATAGGCGGTGAACGCTGTCTGCAGCGACGACGCAGCCGAGACGATCACCTCGCCGTCCGTGGATCCTTTGCGCTCAGGATCGCCGCCGCCACACCCAGCCCCGGCGACCGCGGCCAGAACAACGAGCGTGATCGCAATACGCATCTACCTAAGCATCGCATAGGCAAATTCGAATAGCCAACAACTGGCAACTTCCCCCGCCCGCGGAATTGCGCTTTGCATGGATAGCGCGCCCCGAGCCGATCTGCGCGAACGTCGCGGAGTTTGTCCTATAGGCGGCCTTCAGCGACGTTCGGACTCCCTACGGCGTGAAATAGAGGGAGATGTGCGAGGCCGCGTCCGAGCAGAGCACGTGCCAGCCCATTCCATCCGGCAGGGGGAAGGTTGCGCATTCGTAGCCGGCGCTCGCGAACCTACCGGGGTCCGATGTCCTGATCGCCTCGGCCTCCGATGCGTTGAGCGCACCGCTCTGTCCGGCGTCGCGAAGGAGATGGCGTTGAATCAAACCTCCCGCTTCCTCGCACGTGATCGCCCCCGCCACGCTGCCTGACCAGCTTCCAGCAGTGAACGTGTCTTGGCTGTCATACGGGCAGCGACTGAAGTCGGCGGCCAGTACGGCCGAGGACTCAGGTGGCGATTGCGCGGTCGCGGTCCCCTCGCTTTGGCAAGCCGACAGCGCCAGGCTCGCCAAGGCAACAGACAACGAGACAGCCGGCCGCCGAAGTCAGCCCCGCTCGATCATCACCGACGTCGCCTTGACCATCGCGGTCGCCTCGACGCCCGGCGCGAGGCCGAGCTCTTCGACCGAGTCGCGCGTGATCGCGGCGGAGACGAGAAACGGCCCGGCCTCGATCTCGACGATCGCCATCACGCCGTCGACCTCCACGGACCGAACGACGCCGGCGAAGCGGTTGCGCGCCGAGAAGGTGTCGCCTGTGCGATGGCGCTGCGGCCCGGGGCGGAGGCGCTCGATCTCGGCGGCCGAGACGCGGCGGCGGCCTGAGGCGTCACGCGTGGTCTCGAGCTTGCCCGCCGTGTCCCAGCGCCGCAGGGTGTCGACGCTGACGCCGATCAGGCGGGCAGCGTCACCGAGTGAGTGATCGGCGTCGCTCATCGCGACCGATCATAGATCCGCTACCCGGGGCCGAAGCCCGCGCACGGTGAGCCGGCGGCAGGGTGGAAGCCGATCCGGTTGTCGAACTGCGGATCGGCGATCACGTTCGGGCCGAGCTTGAAGCCGGGATGGCCGGGAAGGACGCCGCTGTTTGGTGGGTCGCCGCGGTAGTACTCGTCCGCGCGCTCCGACCAGAGGCAGTTGTCGCGAACGACGTTGTGATTGCCCTTCGGCGCGGTCGCCTCGACGTTGTGGCGGACCGTCGAGTTGCTGATGATGTTGTCCTTCACCAGCGAGTGGTTCGTGCGGCCGCCGAAGATGATGCCCTCGCCGTTGCCGTCGATGACGTTGCCGACGACCCGGGTGCGCATGGCGATGGGGTAGAGCTGAACGCCGCGGTCGGCGTTGTCGTAGATCAGGTTGTCGCGAATCACCGTGTTACGCCCGACGGCGATGTAGACGCCGTGGTCGTGATTGTCGGGCGGCAGCGGACCGCAGTCATGGATGCGGTTGTTCTCGATCACGACGCCGTTGGGGATCGGCGTCCCGGGATAGCGCGCGACGTGGACGCAGATGTTCGTGTGGTGGTTGGTGATCGTGTTGCCGCTGATCACGGCTCGGCTCGCGTAGATCAGTGGGGAGAGCTGGGTGGACACCAGCCGCATGCCGGAGATCGAGGCCGCCGTCGCATCCGGGCTGATGCGCACCTGACCGCCCTTGAGCGTCACCTTCTCGCCGGGATAGCTGCGCAACGCGGTGCGCGGCCGGCGCAGGTCCACGCCGCCTTTGTAAACGCCGCGGCGCAGGCAGCCCGTCTCGCCCGGTGCGAGCGAATCGGCGAAGCGCTGCAGGCGGCCGCCGCGGCTGAGCACGCCGCCGCTGCAGGCATCAGGAACCTGCGCGCCGTCCGCGGCATCCTCCGGAGTATCGGCTGGAGGGTCCGCCGGCGCAGGGATGAACGGAAGCGGCGGCAGTTGATCGAGCGGCGGTGGCAACCCCTGACCACTGGTCGCTGCGGCGCTCAGCGCGAAGGCGAGGGCCGTGGCACAGAGAAGTCGGCGGGGCGCGCTCAGAAGAGCGAGGCGATCGAGTCGCCGGCGTCGTTGGCCCACTCGACCAGGGGCGATGGGATCACGCCGAAGAAGACCGTGACCGCGGCGGCGAGCAGCGCGAGGCCGACGATCACCCTGCAGCGGGACCCGCCCGCGATCGCATCGGCCTCGTGCGAGGCACCGGCGATCGCTGGCATCGCCGGGGCAGCCGACTCCTCGGTCCCGGTCATCCAGACCGCTGCCAGAACGCGCAGGTAGTACGCGAGCGAGATCATCGTCCCGATCGCGATCATGACGGCAAGCCAGGTGTAGTCGGCGTCGACCGTCGCCTCGATCAAATACAGCTTGCCGATGAAGCCCGCGGTTCCGGGCATGCCGGCCAGCGCGAGCATCGCAACCGTCATCACCAGAGCGAGCGCCGGGCGCTCACGCCCCAGGCCCGCGACGCTGCGTATGTCGTCGCCGAACGGGGTCTCCCGCTCGCGGATCGTGATCACCGCGAACGCCGCCAGGTTCATCGCCGTGTACGCGGCGAGATAGAAGACGAGCGCGCTGGTGCCGGCCGAGCTCGCGGCGACCACCCCGACCAGCATGTAGCCGGCCTGCGCAACTCCCGAGTAGCCGAGCAGGCGCTTGAGCGAGTCCTGTCCGAGCGCGCCGACGTTGCCGATCACGATCGACACGGCCGCGAGCGCCGCGAGCGCCGGCTGCCACTGGTCGACCGATGGGCCGAGGGCGACTTCGAAAAAGCGCACCGCGGCGACGAAGACGGCCGCCTTCGTCGCGACCGCCATGAACGCGGTAACCGGGGTGGGCGCTCCCTGATAGACGTCGGGCGTCCACTGGTGAAACGGCGCGATCGAGAGCTTGAATGCGAGCCCTGTGGCTGCGAGCGCGATCCCGATCAGCATCAGCGGGTCGTCGAAGACCGACTCCCCGGCGGCTTCCGCAATCGCGCCGAAGTCGGTCGCGCCCGTCGCGCCGTAGACGAAGGCGAGGCCGTAGAGCAGCGTCGCCGAGCCCAGGGAGCCGATCACCAGGTACTTGAGACCGGACTCCAGCGACTCCTTGCGGCGCAACGCCGAGCCGCACAGCACGTAGAGCGGGATCGAGAGCAACTCGAGGGCGACGAACAGCACGATCAGGTTCTGGGCCTGCGCGATCATCGTCATCCCGAGGACCGAGCAGATCAGAAGCGTCTGGAACTCGCCGTGCCCGCCGGGTCCGAGCGGCTTTTCGACCGACTCCTCGCGCCACGAAAGCGGGATCGCGAAGATCGCCGCGGCCGCGCAGAGGATTCCCGCGGCGAGGCCGAGGTCGTCGACGCGCAGCGCGCCCGAGACGAGGTCCTTGGGGTCGCCCCACTGCCAGATCTCGAGGCCGATCGTCGCCGCAAGCGTGCCGATGCCGAATATCGAGACGACGATGCGCTGACGGTTCACCGAGCCGCCGATCAGACCGGCGAGAAGGGTGAGGACCAGCCCGACCGTCAGCGCGATGATCGGCGAGAGACCGGCGTAGTCGATGTCGGGAGCGGTGAAGTTCATCGTTCGGCGACCAGTTCCGTCTCGCCTGTAACCGCGTTGACCGCGTCGGTCACCGACGCCTCACCGCGCTCGAGGATCAGCCCGGGCCACAGCGCGAGAGCGACGATCACCGCGACGAGCGGCGCGAGGATGACGCCGTCGCGCCACGAGATCTCACGCGATTCGACCCCGTCCGGGAGTCGGTTGTGCATCGACCGCTGGTACAGGCGCAGCGAGTAAAACGCCGCCAGCGCGATGCCGATCGAGGCGATGAACGCGAACGCGATCTTCGAATCGAAGACGCCGTTGAGGATGTAGAACTCGCCGAGGAAGTTGGCGGTGCCCGGCATCGCCAGGTTCGCCAGCGCGACGACTAAGAACAGCACTGCCAACACGGGAGCCCGCAGCGCCTGGCCGCCCATCCGGCTGAGGTCCTCGGTCTTGGTGCGCTCGGCGAGCACCGCGATGACGATGAAGAGCGCGCCGACGACGATGGCGTGGTTGACCATCTGCAGCACCGCGCCGTCCGCGCCGTCGGGGCGCAGGCTGAAGATCCCGAGGGTGATGAAGCCGAGCTGGGCGATCGACGAGTAACCCGCGATCAGGCGAACGTTGAGCTGGGTGAACGCCATCACCGACCCGTAGAGGATCGAGACGACCGCGATCACCAGCAGCACCTCCTGGAAGCGTTCGCTCGCTGACGGAAAGAGCGGCAGCGCGACGCGAAGGAAGCCGTAGGCGCCGACCTTCGAGAGCACGCCCGAGAGCAGGATCAGGACTGGGAGAGGGGCGGCCCGATAGGCGTCCGGCATCCACCCGTGGATCGGGAAGGCCGGCATCTTCACGAGGAAGGCGGCCGCGAAGAAGCAGAAGATCCAGTCCTGGCTGCCGCTCGCGAGCAGGTGCTCGCGCAGTGTCGGGATCGAGAACGTCAGCTCACCGACGGAGTCCGCGGCGAGCACGGCCGTCGCGATCGCGGCCACCAGCATCAGCAGCGAGCCGACGAGCGTGTAGACGATCATCTTCATCGTCGCCGCGACGCGTCGCTCGCCGCCGAAGGCCCCGATCAAGAAGAAGAACGGGATCAGCATGAGGTCGAAGAAGAGGACGAAGAGCAGCAGGTCCTGGGCGAGGAACGCGCCGAGCGCGGCGGTCTCGGCCAGCCCGATCAGGAAGTAGTAGAGGCGCGAGCGATCGTCGCCGTCGTTTCGAAGCGCCGTCCACAGGGTCGCCGCGAACCACAGCACCGCGGTCATCAGGACGAGGAAGACGCTGATCCCGTCGACGCCGAGCTGGTAGCGCACGCCGAGGTCCGCGATCCACGCTTCGTCGACCACGTGTTGGAGCCCGGCGGTGCCGGATTCGAAGTCGGCGACGAGGCCGATCGCGAGGCCGAGCGTCACCAGCGAGCCGAGAACGGCGACCCAGCGCCGCGCCGGTGCGGGCAGCGCGAGCAGCAGGACCGCGGCGACGAGAGGTGTCCAGAGCAGGACGTTCAGCATGTGAGGCTCCTGCGAAGCAGGGCCGAGGCGCGCCGCTGTTGAGGCGCCTTACTCAATTCGCCACCACCAGGAAGTAGACGCCGAGCGCGGCGAAGCCGCCGAGCAGCAGCAGGGCGTACGCGCGCACGTATCCGGACTGGGCTCCACGGACGATGGCGCCGGCTCCGCGCACGGCTCCCGTCGCCGTCGAGACGAGGCCGTTGACGACGACGCTCTCGATCACGGCGTTGGCGAAGCGCCCGGCTGCGATCGTCGGCCGGTAGACGAGCGCGTCGAGGAGCTCGTCGAAGTACCACTTGTTGATGAGGAAGCGGTGGAGGCCCTTGAAGCGCTGCGCCATCCGCACGGTCACGCCGGGGTTGACGATGTAGCAGTAGTAGGCGAGGCCGATCCCGGCGATCGAGAGCGCGCCGCCGACGGCCAGCCCGATCCATGAGTCGGCCGTGGACGGCACGATGTGGAAGAGCTCCGAGCTCTCGAACGTGCCGGCGAAGAAGGTCTCGAGCACGTGGTCGACCCCCGGGACCTGGACGAGTCCACCGAAGATCGCGCCGAACCCGAGTACTCCCATCGCCACGCGCATCGGCCACTCGCGCTCGGCGATGTGGTGCTCGGGGCCCGGGAATCCGACGTCCGTGTCCTCGACCTCGCCGGTGGCCGGGTTCTCAGGCTCGCCGTGGGCGAGGTGACCTTCCTCGAGCTCGCGCGCCTCAGCGCACGGCTCGCCGTAGACGACCCGGAACCCGATCCGGAAGGAATAGAACGCGGTGAGGAACGCGGCTGCATAGCCACCGATCGCGAAGATCCAATACATCCCTCCGCGCTCGGCGGCGAACGTGAGGATCTCGTCCTTCGAGAAGAAGCCGGAGAAGCCCGGGAAGCCGGCCAGCGCAAGGGCGCCGATCAGCAGAAGGACTGATGTAAACGGCAACGCCTTGCGGAAGCCGCCCATCAGATCGATGTTCTGGCGGTTCGCCATCGCAGCGATCACCGAACCAGCGGCCATGAAGAGCAGCGCCTTGAAGAAGGCGTGCGTCATCAGATGGAAGAGCCCGGCCGTGTAGGCGCCGATCGAGACGCCGACGATCATGTAGCCGATCTGGCTCATCGTCGAGTAGGCGATGATCCGCTTGAGGTCGGTGACGACGAGCGCGATCGTGGCGGCGACGAGCAGCGTCGCGAGGCCGACGAACGCGGCGATGTCGGCCGCTGTCGGCGCGAGCTCGAACAGCGGGAACATGCGCGCGATCAGATAGACGCCGGCGGTGACCATCGTCGCGGCGTGGATCAGCGCGGAGACCGGGGTCGGGCCCTCCATCGCGTCGGGAAGCCAGGTGTGGAGCGGCAGCTGCGCCGACTTCGCGAACGCGCCGACGCAGATCAGCAGGCAAATCGCGACAACCACGCCCTCGTTGGTCGTGAACGTCTCGCGGGCTGCGTCGAAGGCGGTGAGGTAGTCGAACGTGCCGAGCTCGCGGAAGATGAGGAAGGCGGCGAGGACGAGGCCGATGTCGCCGATCACGTTGATCACGAACGCCTTCATGCCGGCCTTGGTCGCGGTCTCGCGCCGGTACCAGAAGCTGATCAGCGCATAGGAGGCGAAGCCGACGAACGCCCAGCCAACGACGAGGAAGACGAAGTTGCCGGCGAGGATGAGCAACAGCATCGAGAAGACGAAGAAGTTGAGGTAGGAGAAGAACCGCGCGTAACCGCGGTCGGAGTCCATGTAGGCGACCGAGTAGAGGTGGATCAGCGTCGAGACGCCGGTGACCACGAGGCACATGAACACCGAGAGCGGGTCGACGAGGATCCCGAGGTCGATGTTGAGGCCCGCGGCTGAGCCGTAGTCCCAGAGCGTGCTGGTCGCGTGGCGGCCTTCGAGCGGCTGATCGAGGAGGCTGAACAGCGCGCCGAGCGAGCAGAGAAACGCGGCGCCGATTGCGGCCGTACCCAGCCAGCCGGCCACCTTGCCGGGCAGCACCGCGCGCCCGAACGCGATCGTCAGGCTTCCGGCGAGCGGAAACAGGAGAACCAGCCAGGCCCAGGTCGTGTTCACCCGCGCAGCTCCCTGATCTCGTCGACGTCGAGCGCCATCTGCCGGCGGAACATCGCGACGATGAGGCCGAGGCCGATGACGACCTCACAGGCCGCGACGACCATCACGACGAGCGCGAAGATCTGACCGTCCTCGGTCCCGGTCGAGCGCGAGAACGCCACCAGCGCGAGGTTGCCGGCGTTGAGCATCAGCTCGAGGCAGAGCAGGATCACCAGCGGGCTGCGCCGCAACAGCACGCCGCACGCGCCGGTCGCGAAGAGCAGCGCGGAGAGGACGAGATACCAGGAGGTATCCATCAGATGACGCCGTCCTCTCGCTTCTTGCGGCCGGCGAGCATGATCGCTCCGACGGCTGCAATCAGCAGCAGAATCGACGCCGCCTCGAAGGCGATGAGAAAGCGCTCGAGCAGGAGCTGGCCGATCGACGCCGGCGAACCGAAGCCGGCGGGAATCGTCGGACCCGAGGTCTCGATCGACTTCAGGCCGGTGCCGACAACGGCGATCGAGATCTCGATGAAGAGGGCTGCCGCCAGCAGCGGCGCGAGGAATCGCTGGCCGGGAATCGGCTCCCAAAGCGGCTCCTGGATGCCGCCGACGTAGGCCGCGACGAACAGGTAGAGGACCATCACCGCGCCGGCGTAGACCACGATCTGCGCAGCGGCGATGAACTCCGCGTGAAGGATCAAAAACAGGCCCGCCAGCGAGATCAGGTGAACGATCAGCGCGAGCACGCTGTAGAACGGGTTTCGCAGGGCGATCACGGCTATCGCCCCCCCGAGCGCACCGATCGCCCCGGCGAAGAAGGCGACCTCTTCCATCGCGCCCCATCCTATTGAGCGACGGCCGATCCGACCCGCTCGTCCCGCTTGCTAGAGCCGTTTGGTACGAGCGGCGGCGGACTGGGGCTAGTCAGTCCCGTCCGCAGCGCGCCGCAGCGCGGCGATGTCGAGCTTGCTCATCTGGAGCATTGCCTGCATCGCTCGCTCGGCGCGCTTCGGGTCGTCGTCTTCGAAGACCTCTTCCATGCCTTCCGGGACGACCTGCCAGGAAACGCCGAAGCGGTCCTTCAGCCAGCCGCACTGGCCCTTGGAGCCGCCGCCCTCGGTGAGCTTCTCCCAGTAGTGATCGACCTCATCCTGGTCGGCACAGCGGATCTCAAATGAGACAGCCTCGCTGAACTGAAACTGGGGGCCGCCGTTGATACCAACGAACTTGTTGCCGTCGAGCGCCCACGAGACGGTCATGACCGTGCCGGCCTCGCCCGGCGAGCCCTCGGTGTAGTGGCTGACGCTGGTGATCTCCGAGTTCGGAAAGACGGAGCAGTAGAACTTGGCGGCCTCTTCGGCCTCTGTGTCGAACCAGAGGTTCGGGACGATCTTGGGCACGGCGGTCCTTTCGCAGGGGGCAGTCGCAACCTACGACCGGGCCCGCGACGAAAACTAATCGCGCGGAGTTACTCGCCCTCGCGGCGCAGCGGCGTCCGCTCGAGCGACTCGGCGAGCAGCATCTCCTTGGTGAAGATCAGGTCGCCGCGGTTGTAGTCGGCCATCTCGTACTCGTGGCCCATCGTGATCGCGTCGAACGGGCACGCGACCTCGCAATAGCCGCAGAAGATGCAGCGGGCCAGGTTGATCTCGTAGACGGCCGCGTAGCGCTCGCCGGCCGAGACGCGATCGGACGGGTCGTTCTCGGCGGCGACGACGCGAATGCAGTCGGCTGGGCAGGCCGCGGCGCACAGCGAGCAGCCGACGCACTTCTCGAGGTGCGTGTCCTCGAAGCGGTGCAGCTTGTGGCGTCCGCGGAAGCGCGGGTAGACCGGCGTCTTCTCCTCCGGGTACTGGATCGTCACCGGGCCCTCGATCAGGCGGGCCATCGTCGTCCGCAGCCCGCGCAGCGTCTCGCCGAACGCGCGGTAGGCGCCCTTCGCGCCTCCCGGCTCGGGCCCGCGCTGGACGGAGACGACATCGTCGTCGGCCAGATATGGAAATTCTTCGCTCATGTGACCACGACCAGTACAGCAGTGACGAGGACGTTCAATGTCGCAAGGGGCAGCAGGATCTTCCAACCGAGGGTCATCAGCTGGTCGTAGCGCAGTCGCGGCAGCGTCGCGCGGACCCAGATGAAGACGAAGATCAGGCCCATGATCTTGGCGATCATCCAGATCGGGTCGAGCCAGCCCGGGCCGGGGCCCATCCAGCCGCCGAGGAAGAACGCGGCGGCGATGCCCGAGACGACGAACATCTCCAGGTACTCGGCGAGCAGGAACGAGGCGAAGCGCGTGCCGCCGTACTCGGTCTGAAAGCCCTGGACCAGCTCGGCATCGGCCTCGGGGAGGTCGAACGGGGCGCGGTTGGTCTCGGCAAATCCGGCGACCATGAAGATGATGAAGCCGACGAACTGCGGAACGATGTACCAGATGTCGCCCTGCGCATGGACGATGTCGACGAGCGAGAGCGAGCCGGCCATCATGATCGCGCCGAGCAGCGAGAGGCCCATCGCGATCTCGTAGGAGATCAGCTGCGCCGCCGAGCGCATCGCGCCGAGGAAGCTGTACTTCGAGCCTGACGACCAGCCCGAGAGCAGCAGCCCGTAGAACGAGAGCGAGCCGAAGGCGAAGAAGTAGAGGACGCCGATCGGTACGTCGATCCCGTAGAAGCCGACGCCGTTCTTGACGTCGCCGAACGGGAGGATCGCGATCGTCGTGATCCCCGAGAAGATCACCAGCGCCGGCCCGAGCGCGAACAGCAGCGGCATCGCGGCGTCGGGGCGGAAGACCTGCTTGCCGGCCAGCTTGAGGATGTCGGCCATCGGCTGCAGCATCCCGACGGGGCCAACGCGATTCGGCCCGTAGCGGTGCTGGAAGCGGCCGATCAGCTTGCGCTCGACGACGGTCAGCACCGGCACGATCAAGAAGACGACGAGGAAGATCACGATCGACTTCACGACCAAGATCCACGTGGCCTCCACGAACCCGACCTCCGCGAGAGGCAGATTCATCGCTTCTCGATCCGAACGGTCGTTGCGCCGTGGAAGACGTTGACGTTGTCGGTCTTGGTGCCCTCGATCAGGAAGGCGGCGCCGGGGCGGACGCGGTCGCGCAGGGCGACTCGGGCGCGTACCGAGGTGCCGTTGGAGCGCACGTCGACCTCGTCGCCGTTGGTGAGGCCGAGGCGCTCGCCGTCGGCTGGCGCGATTTCGACGCGCTGCGCCGGGCTCAGGAACTCAAGTGCCGGGTTGCGCTCGGTGACCTCGCCGGCCCAGAGGTCGCGGTAGGTGCCAAGGCGCAGTCCCTCCTCGCCCGCTTCATGGGCCGGTGCGTCGTGCTCGAGGTGGTGAAGTGAGCCGTCGCGCGGGAAGGCGGCAGCAGCCTCGCGCGTCTGCCAGCGGACCCCGCGGCCGCCGATCTCGTCGGCGCTGATTCCGGCGTAGAACGGGACCTCGGCGGCGATTGCGGCGAGCGCATCGGCCGCTGAGCCGATCCCGGTCTCGTCGCCGAGCGCGTCGGCGATCGCGGACAGCACCTGCCAGACCGGGCGCACCTGATCGGGGCGCGGCACCGCGGGGCGCAGCCGCTGCAGGCGACCGTCCGGGTGGGTGACCGTCCCCTCCTTCTCGGCGTACGCCTCGGCGGGAATGACGACGTCGGCGGCCTTGGTCGACGCATCCTCGAAGCTCGACACCGCGACGACCGTGCGCGCGCGGCGCAGCGCCTCCGCCCAGCCGGGGCCGTCGGGAAGATCGCGGACCGGATCGGCGTGGCAGAGAACGATCCCGTCGAGGTCGCCGTCGAGCAGCCCCTGCTTGATCGACTCGAGGTCACGCCCGGCATCGGCTGGCGTGAAGCCGGGTCCGGCACCCGGAACGCAACCGACCTCGCGGACGCCGCGGGCGTTCGAACCGTCGGGAACGCCGATCAGCCCGGAGCCGTCGGCATCGGAGTTGAGCGCCTTGGCGAGTTCGCGCAACGCTGCCAGAGCGGCGACGCCCGCGCGGCCGCGGCCGAGGCGCTCGCCCCAGACGATCACGGTCTTACCCGGGCGCAGCTCCTCGGCCAGGCGCTCGGCGTCCGCCGCCGTGCCTGTGCGGGTCTCGCCGGGACGATCGCCGCCGGTGTGGACCTCGCTCGCCAGCGCGGTGAGGAATGCCGCGGCGCTGCCGGGCAGGTAGCGCGCGGTCTCCTCAGCGCCGC
The DNA here is from genome assembly GCA_963746215.1 of uncultured Solirubrobacterales bacterium. Lineage (GTDB taxonomy): Bacteria > Actinomycetota > Thermoleophilia > Solirubrobacterales > 70-9 > WHSW01. The sequence continues at coordinate 52,729 of CAVVAT010000005.1, read as the reverse complement.
CGTCGAGGGCGGTCGGACGTTCGGAAGCGATGCAAACGCGTGCGCCGGACTGGCGGATCGCCTTGCGCAGCCGCAGGTCGAGGATCGGCATCGCGTGCAGCGGGTCGACGCCGACGACGAGGATCGAATCGGCGGCGTCGATCTCGGTCAGTGCGGCGGAGAGCTCCGGTGCCGAGAGGTCGCGCAGCAGGCCGGCATCGATCTCGTCGGTCGAGGTGACGTGCGGCGAGCCGAGGCCGCGCACGATGCGCTGGACGAGATAGGCCTCCTCGTTCGACGCCTGCCCGCCGACGATCGCCGCGGTCTTCGCGCCGGTGGCCTGAAGCTTGCTGGCAGCCGACTTGACCGTCTGCGCCCAGTCGGTCGGGTTGCCGCTCAGCCGCGGCTTGGTGATCCGCTCCTCGGAGTTGATCATCTGGAAGCCGAAGCGCCCCTTGTCACAGAGCCAGCCGTTGTCGACCTCGTCGTTGTCGCGCGCGAGCACCCGCTTGATCGTCTCGTCGCGGACCGTGAACTTGACGTTGCACTGGCTCGGACAGAGCGTGCAGATCGAGCCCGAGTCCTCGATGTCCCACGGCCGGGCGCGGAAGCGGTAGGCCTCGGAGGTCAGCGCGCCCACCGGGCAGAGCTCGATGATGTTGCCGTGGAAGGGGGCGATGTAGGGGCGGTCGTCGAAGGTGCCGACGTGGCTGTTGGCACCGCGCTCGAGCAGCTGGAGCTGCTCGTCCTCTGAGACCTCCTGGCTGAAGCGCACGCAGCGGTAACAGAGGATGCAGCGCTCGCGGTCGATCCGCACGAGCGGCGAGAGCGGCACCGGCTTGCGGAAGTGGCGCTTGGGGTCGGTCACGCGGCTGCGGCCGGGCCCCCAGCCGAGCGCGATGTCCTGCAGCGGGCACTCACCGCCCTTGTCGCAGACCGGGCAGTCGAGCGGATGGTTGACCAGCAGGAACTCGACGACGGCGTTCTGGGCCTCGACGACGCGGTCGGTACGGGTGTAGACGACCATCCCGTCGCGGACCGGCGTCGAGCACGCGGTCTGCAGCTTCGGAATCCCCTCGATCTCGACCAGGCACATACGGCAGGCGCCGACCGGGCCGCCGAGCTTCGGCTCGTAACAAAAGACCGGGATCTCGACGTCGCCGCCCTTGGCCGCGTCGACGAGCATCGCGCCCTCCGATGCGTCGACCTCGACGCCGTCGACGACCAGGGTGATCTTCTCGCCGCTCATGCCGCCTTGGCCCCGATCGTCAGCGGGCCATCGACGGTCGAGTGGTCGAGCTCGCCGGGGGCGGCCTCATGTGCGTGCTTCATGGCTTCTTCGAACTCCCTGCGGAACTTCGCCACCATTGCGCCTACCGGCATCGCCATCGAGTCCCCGAGGACGCAGAGGCAGTTGCCCATGATGTTCTGCTGAACAGAGGCGATGATGTCGAGGTCCATCGGCGTCGCCTCGGCGCGCGTGATCCGCTCGAGCATCTTCACCGTCCAGTTGGTGCCCTCGCGACACGGGGTGCACTTGCCGCAGGACTCGTGGTGGTAGAAGCGCGCCGTGCGCAGCGCCAGCTCGGGAATCGAGACGGTCTCGTCGCAGACGATGATCGCGCCCGAGCCGAGCATCGAACCCGCCTCTGCCATCGCCTCGAAGGTGTAGGGGAGGTCCAGCGTGTCGGGCGTCAGCACCGGCGACGACGAGCCGCCCGGAAACCACGCCTTGACCGAGCGCCCCTCGGGCGGTCCGCCGGCGAGGTCGTAGATGATCTCGCGCGACTGGATTCCGAGCTCGATCTCGTAGTTGCCGGGACGCTGGACGCAGCCTGAGATCGAAACGACCTTCGTTCCCGGCGACTGTTCGGTGCCGAAGCTCTTGAACCAATTGGCGCCGTTGTTGACGATGTGAGGGACGTTCGAGAGCGTCTCGACGTTGTTGATCAGCGTCGGCCCGCCGTAGAGGCCCTGAATCGCCGGGAACGGCGGCTTCAGGCGCGGGTTGCCGCGCTTGCCCTCGAGCGAGTCGAGCAGCGCGGTCTCCTCGCCGCAGATGTAGGCGCCCGCACCACGGTGCACGACGAGCTCTACCCGCTGGCCGGTGCCCAGGATGTTCGTGCCGAGAAAGCCGGCCGCGTAGGCCTCGGACACCGCGTTGTCGAGGATGTCGGCGATCTCCCAGTACTCGCCGCGAATGAAGATGAAGGCGTAGGTCGCGCCGACGGCGTGGGCGGCGATCGCTACGCCTTCGACCAGCTGGTGCGGGTTCTTCTGCATCAGCTCGCGGTCCTTGAAGGTGCCCGGCTCGGACTCGTCGGCGTTGCAGCACAGGTACTTCTCCATGTCGCCTCGCGGCAAGAACGAGCCCTTCTTGCCCATCGAGAAACCGGCGCCGCCGCGTCCGCGCAGCCCCGACTCCTCGAGCGTGCCGATCAGGTCCTGCGGGTCGAGCTCGCGAAAGGCGCGCTCGAGCGCCTTGTATCCACCGTGCTGTCGGTAGACGTCCATCGTCGCCAGCCCCTCGGCGTCGATGTTGCGGAAGAGCATCCGGGTCTCAGGCATCGTTCACCCGCGGGTCAGGCTGTGGCTCGGGGCCGCCGGCCGCGCCTCGGCTGGCGAGGGCCTTGTCGGGAAGCGGCTCGTCGCCCGCGCGGATCGCGTCAATCGCAGCAAGAGCGTCCTCGTCGTCGAGCGGGCCGTAGTAGCGCTCGTTGATCGAGACCATCGGCGCGATGTCGCAGGCGCCGAGACACTCGAAGCCCTTGACGAAGAACTCGCCGTCGGGCGAGGTGGCGCCCGCGTGGTCGGCGTCGTGGTGGTCGGCTCCGGTCGCCTCGCAGAACGCCTCGAGGAGGCGATCGGCGCCGTTCATCCAGCAGGAGATGTTGTGGCAGACGAGCACCCGGTGAGTGCCGACCGGTGCGGTCGCGAAGAGGTCGTAGAACGAGGCCACAGACTGCAGATAGGCGGGGGTGACTCCCATCACCGCGGCCGCCTGGCGCATGCCCTCGGGCGAGCACCAGCCGTAGAAGCGCTGGACCGCCCACAGCGCGGGGATCGAGGCGGAGCGCAGCTGCGGGTAGCGCGACATCGCGGTCTCGATCTGTTCGCGCAGCTCGTCGGGGATGTTGACCTCGTGCAGCTCGGGGACGCCCTCGGCGTCCTCTGGGCGCATCGACGCGATCAGCTCCCGGCGCTGCTCGGCGGTCAGCTCATCGGTGGGCTGCATGAGGTGTTCGGGTTGTTGAGTCTCAGCGTCCATCAGCGGTCGATCCCTCCGAGGATCGGGTCGAGCATGGCGAGGTTCTGGATGAGGTCGGCGACGTAGCCGCCGATGCACATGTCGCGCAGCATCTGCAGGTTGACGAACGACGGGTCGCGGAAGTGGACGCGCGCCGGCTTTGCCGAGCCGTCGGCGAGGATGTAACAGCCGAGCTCGCCGCGCGGAGACTCGATCGGGTAGTAGACCTCGCCCGGCGGGACCCGGAAGCCCTCGGTGACGAGCTTGAAGTGGTGGATCAGCGCCTCCATCGAGGTGGAGAGCTCGTCGCGCGGTGGCAGCACGATCTTGCGGTCGTCGGCGATCCATGGTCCCTCCGGCAGGCCGTCGAGGCACTGCTCGATCAACCGCACCGATTCCCGCATCTCGGTCATGCGCACGCGGAAGCGGTCATACCCGTCCCCGACCGTTCCGACCGGGATCTTGAAGTCGAGGTCGGCATAGGCGAGGTAGGGATGCGCCTTGCGCAGATCCCATGGCTCGCCGCTTGCGCGCAGCAACGGCCCGGTGACTCCGAGCTCGAACAGGCGCTCGCGCGAGACGATCCCGACGCCCTTGGTGCGCTGCAAGAAGATCTCGTTGCGGTCGAGGAGCGCCTCGTACTGGTCGACGCGCTGAGGGAAGTCGGCGCAGAACTCGCGGACCTTGGCCTCGAAGCCCTCCGGGATGTCCTCGAAGACGCCGCCGACCTGGAAGTAGCGCGTGTGCATCCGCTGACCGGCGGCCATCTCGAACAGGTCGACGATCGCGTCGCGCTGGCGAAACGTGTACCAGAGCATCGAAACCGCGCCGAGGTCCAGCGCCGAGGTGCCGAGCCAGATCAGGTGCGAGTGGATGCGGTTGAGCTCGAGGAAGAGCGTGCGCAGGTACTTGGCGCGCGGCGGTATCTCGAGCTCGAGCAGTGTCTCGACCGCGCCGCAGAAGGCCTGCATGTTGAAGAAGTACGAGACGTAGTCCATCCGCTCGACGAACGGGATGACCTTCCAGTAGCTCTTGTCCTCGCACGACTTCTCGATCCCGGTGTGGACGTAGCCGATCACCGGCTTCATGTCGACGACCACCTCGCCCTGAAGGCTCACGAGCAGGCGCAGGACGCCGTGGGTGGCGGGATGGTGCGGTCCCATGTTCACCGTCAGGAGCTCGTGCTCGGGTTCGAGGACGACGCCGGCGTCGGTCTCCTCGATCACCGACGTGCCGATCGACCGTCGCCGTGGTCGCGGCGATCACGTCGCCGCCGTGCGCGGGGGCGCTGCCGCGCTCTTCGCGCTCGTCGCTCATCAGTGACTCCAACCAGGGACCGTGTGCTCGTTGTGCGTGAAGATCACCGGCTCGCCACCGATCGGGAAGTCGCGCCGCTGCGGCCAGCCCGCGTACGCCTCGGGCAGCAGCAGCCGCCGCAGGTCCGGATGGCCGCGGAAGATGATCCCGAACATCTCGTAGACCTCACGCTCCTGCAGCTCCGCGGTAGGAAACATCTCGACTACGGAATCGATGCTCGGCAAACCCAGCCCCTCGGCTGACCCGTCCGCCCCCGGACGCGAAGCGGAGGAGGCGGGCGGAACGTCAGGTATTCCCGCGCGGACGCGGATGCGTTCGACACGCGGTGCGGTTGAGCAGCTCGTAGTGGACGCCGAAGCGCGGTTCGGCGGGCAGGTAGTCGACGCCGTGGACGCTCGCGAGGAACCCGTACTCCTGGCCGGGTGTGTCGCGCAGCCAGGTGAGGACGTCGAGGATCTGCTCGGGGTCGGCGATCAGGCAGGCCTGGCCGTGCTCGTGGTAGGTGCCGGTGATCGAGTTCGGGTGCGCGTCGCGCAGCTCGCCCGCGATCAGCTCCAGCCCGGGCGCATCAGGCATTCCGAGTAACGCTTTCTCGTGCGCGCTCGTACGCGTCCGCTGCGACTCCGGTGGGCCCGGCGATCGCCTCTTCGTGTGCCCACTCCTCGGTCCCGACCGCGTTGTAGCGACGCCGCCAGCCCATGTCTGGGTTGCCCTGGATTTGCCGCTGGAGCTTGTTGAAGCCGTACATCAGCGCCTCCGGCCGCGGCGGGCAGCCCGGAACGTGAACGTCGATCGGCATGAACTTGTCCGCGCCCTGAACGACGGCGTAGTTGGCGAACATCCCGCCCGACGAGGAGCACGCTCCCATCGAGATCGCCCAGCGCGGCTCGAGCATCTGGTCGTAGAGGCGGCGGACGACCGGCGCCATCTTGATCGAGACCCTGCCCGACAGGATGATCAGGTCGGCCTGTCGCGGCGAGGCGCGTAGCGCCTCGGCGCCGAAGCGAGCGAGGTCGTTTCGCGGCGAGCCGACGACGGCGATCATCTCCATCGCGCAGCAGGCGAGCCCGAAGGTCATCGGGAAGATCGGAGTTCGAGGCCCCCCAGGCGAGCAGCTTCTCGAGCGACGTCATTCCGACCGCCTCCTTGACGTGCTCCTCGAGTTCCTCCTCGCCGATGTCACCTCGCAGCAGATCGCGAGCGCGAAGCTGGCGCACGCGCAGGTGCTGCGGGCGAGCCGGGCTCGTCGAGCGGAGCGAGGTCGCGCAGCTTCTCTCGCTTTATCTCCAATCGAGCGCCCCCCTGTCGCCACACGTAGACGAAGGCGACGAACAGCAGGACGACGAAGATGATGACCTCGACGAGCACGAAGACCGAGTCAGCCGACGTTGAGGATCGCGCCGACCGGATAGAGGAAGACGACCTCGATATCGAAGAGGATGAAGAGCATCGCGATCATGTAGAAGCTGACCCCGAAGCGGAACGTGCGCGAGACCTCGCTCGGGCAGGCCGCACTCGTAGGGTCGGCCTTGGCAGCGCGGGCGACGACCCGCTTGCGACCGACCACCGAATTCAGGATCGCGAACGCGGTGCCGACCAGAGTGCCGAGACCGACGAAAACCAGGACAGGCAGGTAGCTGCGCAGCACCGCTCACACTGTATTCCCTTGTGCCAGGTTGCTACATAGTGATGTTCCGCATAAACAAGCGGCAATTCGAACTTCGCAGGGCGAGGCTGATTTGGCCACCGCTCACCTCGTCGTCGGCGTCGCCGTCCTCGTCGCCAACTTCGCGGCCGGGGCGATCGGCGGCCTCGCCTGGTTTCAGAGCCGACCCAGCGTGGCCTTTTGGTACGTCCTGAGGACCGCGCAGGCGCTCGTCGTCCTACAGCTCCTGCTCGGAACGCTGCTGATCTTGGCCGGGCCATGAGGCTCCCGGCGACCTCCACTACCTCTACGGAGTGCTGCCGCTGGCGGTGACGCTGCTCGCCGAGGCGATGCGCGCCGGTGCGTCAGAGCGCGAGCTCGAGGGAATCGACTTCGACTCGCTGCCAACGGACCGAAAGCGGAGTTTCGCGATGGCGATCGTGCGCCGCGAGACCGGGATCATGGCCGTCTCCGCCTGGGTCGTCCTCTTCCTCGCCCTACGCGCGGCGGGCACGAGCGGACACCTGTTCTAGAGCCGAACGCCAACTTTCGACAAGTTTCATTTCAGGCCGCAACCTCTGGCGCCGATGGCTGTTACGGAGTGTCAGTGGACGCAGCGAACACAAGGATCAGAGCCGGGATCGGCTTCGAAGCCGCGGCGGGCACCGCCGCGGCGGATCCGGCGAACCTCGCGCAGGCGTCGCCTGGTCGAGTGGTGTCGAGCGCCACGAGCTACCGGTTCCGGCCGAGCCCAGCGGCCCCGCAGCAAGTCAGCGCGCGTTGCCGCAGACCCCAGCCGCGTCTGCATAGGTAGCGGCGGGTGGCTCCGCTTCGGCCTTCGGCCTCCGCGATCGCGGAATAAGCCGCCTCAACAGCGGCGGCGAGCTCCCGCCTTCCGGCCATCCGGCGCGTCCGCCGATCGCTAGCGAGTCCTCGCTGAGCGGCAGGTAGCCGCCGCGCTGAAAGAGCAGCGGGTCGCCACCGTGCCGCCGACCTCGACCACCTCGCCAACGAAGATCTCGTGGTCGCCGCCCGGATGGTGTCGCGCGATCCGGCACGCCGCCCAAGAGAGCGCGCCGTCGAGGATCGGGTACCCCGGCGCGGTCGCTGAACGCGACCTCGCGGAACTTCTCGGTGTGGGGCGCCTTGCTGGCGAAGCTGCGGCGATCGCCTCCTGGTCACCGGCGAGGTAGCTGACCCCGAAGGTGCCGGCCGCACGGACGATCTCGAGCGTTCGCGAGCGGCGATCCAGACAGGCCAGCATCAGTGGCGGATCGAGCGAAAGTGAGGTGACGGCGTTCGCCGTTGCCCCTGCCGGGCCCCCTCGGGCCATTGGCAGTGACGATCGCGACAGGCGGTCGGCAGAAGGCCCATCGCCTCGCGCAGTTCGTCGGACGTCGGCACGCTTCATCGGGCCCGGAAGTATGATGCCGCCGGTCTTGCGCAGGCTTTGTCTTTCCACAGCGATGGTCGCGGCTGCGCTCGCCCTCGGTGCCTGCGGCAGCGAGGGGATCGAGGTCGCCGACGACGACCCCAACTACCGGGGAGCCGTTTTGTTCGCCGAGCGCTGCTCCGGCTGCCACTCGCTGGACGCCGCCGGCAGCCGAGGGATCGGCCAACCGCGAGGTGCGTCAACCAGGGCCCGAACCTGAACGAGCGCGTCGAGTCGGTGGACAACGTTCTCTACGCCATTCGCAACGGCGGCTACTCCGGCGCGATCATGCCGCAGAACATCGTCGTCGGCGAAGACGCCCAGGCGGTCGCCGAGTTCGTCGCCGAGTACGCCGGGCGACGACGTCGACCGCCCGCCTCAAGCCGGGCGACAACGACGCGAGACATCACCGGGGGTGGCGACACGGACGAGAACGCCGGCGCCCCCACCACCGACGCGCCCTAGAACCGCGCTCGCGTGCTCGATCTGCGGGCAATCCGCGACGACCCGGGCCCCGCCCGGGACGCGCTGGCGCGCCGCGGCGCAGCCGATGCGCTCGACGAGCTGCTCGAGCTCGATGCGCGTCGCCGCGAGCTGCTGCCGGAGACCGAGAGCCGGCGCGCTGCGCAGAACCAGGCATCCGAGGAGATCGCCGACCGCAAGCGCGCGGGCGAGGACGCCGCGATGTGATCGAGCGGATGAAGACGGTCTCGGCCGAGGTCAAGAAGCTTCAGGCCGAGCTCACCGACGGTCGACGAGCGCCGCGACGCGCTCGCGGCAACGCCTGCCGAACCTGCCGCCACCCCGACGCTCCGGATGGCGGCGAGGACGACGCGGTCACCCTGCGCGAGGTTGGCGAACGGCCGAGCTTCGACTTCGAGATTCGCGACCACCTCGACCTCGGCCTCGAGCACGGTTGGATCGAAATGGAGAAGGCCGCCGCCGCCTCCGGATCTCGCTTCGCCTATCTGCTCGGCGACCTGGTCATGGTCGAGCTGGCGCTGATTCGCTTCGCCGTCGAGACCGTTCGCGCCGAGGGCTTCGAGCCGGTCGTCCCGCCGGTTCTCGTCCGCGAAGGCCCCCTGCACGGGACCGGGTTCTTCCCCGGCGAGCGCGAGATGATCTACGAGGTCGAGCGCGACGAGCTCTTTCTCGTCGGCACCTCCGAGGTCTCGCTGGCAGCGCTCGGCGCCGACGAGATCTTCTCCGCCGACGATCTCCCGCGCCGCTACGCGGGAATCTCCACCTGCTTTCGCCGCGAGGCGGGCGCTGCCGGAAAGGACACCCGCGGAATCTTCCGCGTCCACCAGTTCGACAAGGTCGAGATGTTCTCGTTCGTGCCGCCCGACGAGTCGAGCGCCGAGCACGAGCGGATCCTCGCGCTCCAGGAGAGCATCCTCGGCGGCCTCGAGCTGCCGTACCGCGTCGTCGACATCGCGATCGGCGATCTCGGCGCACCCGCGGCTCGCAAGTTCGACCTCGAGGCGTGGATCCCGAGCCAGGAGCGCTACCGCGAGCTCACCTCGTGCTCGAACACGACCGACTACCAGGCACGCCGCCTCGGCGCCCGCTTCCGCCCGGAGGCCGAAGCCGCGCCGGAGGTCCTCCACACCCTCAACGGCACCGCCGTCGCCGTCGGCCGGACGCTGATCGCTCTGATCGAGAACGGCCAGCAGGCCGACGGCTCGGTGCGGTTGCCGCAGGCGCTGATCGACGCCGGCGCGCCGGCCGTAATCGGCGCCTAGCGCCAATACGCGCTTACGCGTTGGGGTCGAAGTCCAGCGAGCAGCTGTTGATGCAGTAGCGCAGGCCGGTGGGGTCCGGGCCGTCCTCGAAGACGTGTCCGAGATGGCCGCCGCAGCGGCTGCAGTTGACCTCGGTGCGGCTTCATGAAGAAGCTGCGGTCCTCCTCGGTCGCGATGTTCTCCTGGTCGGCTGGCGCGTAGAAGCTCGGCCAGCCGGTGCCGGAGTCGAACTTGGCGTCGGATGAGAACAGCTCAGTACCGCAGCCCTTGCATCGGTAGATGCCCTCGCCCTTGTTGTCCCAGTAGGCGCCGGTGAAGGCACGCTCGGTGCCCTTCTCGCGCAAAACCGAGTACTCCTCGGGGGAGAGTTCGGTCCGCCACTCCTGTTCGCTCTTCTGAACCTTCTCCATATCGGTCTCCGTCTCCTAGGTTAGTGCGCGACATGAATGCGCTGTCTGCCTTCTATGTCTCCGAAGGGGGCCATTTCGTTTCATCCGAGCTCACCCGTGGGCCGTGGGATCCGGATGCCCAGCATGCCGGTCCGCCGGCGGCGCTGATCGCTCGCGAACTCGAGCTCGCGCTCGAGCCAGGCTGGCAGATCGGGCGCATCACCTACGAGATCCTGCGCCCGGTGCCGATCGCGCCGCTGCGCGTGGAGGTGGAGGTCCTCCGTCCAGGGAGATCGGTGCAGCTGCTCGCAGCCGCGCTCACGACCGCCGACGGCGAACGCCTCGTCACGGCGAACGCGTGGGCCCTGGCCACCCGTCCGACGGAGATCCCGCCCGACCTCGGTGGCGCCCCCGAGGCACTTCCCCCGTCCGAGCGGGGAACGCCCAAGCCGTTCTTCGACACCGGCCAGGAGGTCGGCTACCACACCGCGATGGAGTACCGGTTCGTCGCCGGTGCCTTCACCGAGCTCGGCCCGGCGCTCGTCTGGATGCGGATGCGCCATTCGTTGGTCGCGGGCGAGGTGCCGTCGCCGCTGCAGCGCGTGATGGTCGCCGCGGACTCGGGCAACGGTGTCAGCGCGACGCTCGATCTCGAGCGCTACATCTTCATCAACGTCGATCTGAGCGTCCATCTGCACCGCCTGCCCGCGGGTGAGTGGATCGGCCTCGACGCGGTCACGCTCCCCGAGCCAGAGGGCGTCGGGCTCGCCGACAGCGTTCTGCACGACGAGCGTCGGGCCGATCGGCCGCGCACTGCAGACGCTGCTCGTCCGCGAGCGATAGCCAAGCGGCGGTACGCTGCACCCGTGGGCGAGGTCAAGATCGTGCTCGCGGACGACCATGCCGTGGTTCGCAGCGCGCTCAGGCTGCTCTTGGACGCCGAGCCAGACCTCGAAGTGCTCGCCGAAGCGGGCGATGTCGCCGCCGCGATGCTCGAGCTCGAGCTGCATCAGCCCGACGTTCTGGTGCTCGACCTGCACCTTCCCGACGGGCCGAGCCTGCCATCCATTCCCCGGCTTCGCGAGGCATCGCCGGAGACCGGAATCGTCGTGCTGACAATGCAACGCGAGCTGTCCTACGCGCGCGAGGCCCTGCGCGCCGGGGTGCTCGGCTACGTGCTCAAGGAAGCGGTCGACGAGGACCTCGTCAGCGCCGTCCGGCTCGCCGCGGAGGGACGCAGCTACCTGCAGCCCGAGCTCGGCGCGCAGCTGGCTGTCGATCCTGGCGCAGATCCGAACGGGCTCTCCGAGCGCGAGGTCGACGTCCTGCGCCTGATCGCGCTCGGCCATACGAACACCGAGATCGCCGAGCGGCTGCTTCTCAGCGTCCGGACGGTCGAGTCGCACCGCGCCCACGTCCAGCGCAAGCTCGGAATGAGCAAGCGGTCGCAGCTGGTCCGCTACGCGCTCGAGCGTCGCATGCTCGACTCCGAGCCGGCGTGAGCCCCCGGGGTCAGGGCGGGCGCGACCGCCGACAGGATCGGCGCCGACAGGACCAGCGGCGCGAGGACAAGCCGCGGGAGCAGAAGCAGCACGAGGAGAAGCGCGATCCGATGGCGGGTCTCGGGAAGGCGATGGCGAAGGGGGCTCGCGCCAAGCCGGAGAAGCCCTCCAGGCCCGACAGGCAAACGAAGCCCGCCAGGCCGGGCAAGGAAGCGCCCGGGACCTCGATCGAGGTCGGCGCAACCGAGAACAAGCCTGAGCTCATCGAGACGATCCCGATCACCACGCAGGCGGGCTCTGGGCGGCGCGTCGCGCTCTCGCTCGGCCCGACTCGGACACCGGATCGCCCCTCCCCGACATTGCTGGCGGCGACCGCCTCGAGGCCTTCGCCGAACTGGAGCTGACCACCGACGCTCCCGAGCCGAACCATCCGGGTCTGATCGGCAACGCCTACCACTACGCGCCGAACGTCGAGGCGACGCTGCTGCTCGCAGCCGACGCGACGGTCGCCGAGGCCGGGCCGCAGGCAATCGCCCTTGCCGCGCCGTGGCGTCAAGCCATCAGCCACGAACGCCATCACGGCGTGGTCACGTTCGGCGACGGCGCGATCGCGGTGCCCGCCGGCGGACTGCCCTGGGGCGCGGCAGCGCGGATCAACGTCGTCGTTGACGCGAGTCACCCGGAGGCAAAGGCAGGCGACGTCCTGCTCGTCGGGCAGAACGAGAAGACGCCGGTCGTCGTTCAGGACATGGCCGGGATCAGGGCGGTGCGCTACCGGCCCGGCAATGCGGCAAAGCCGGCACCGCAACGCCAGACGTCGTGCCTGTGCTCGGCGATACCGGTGTCGAAGGCACGGACCGTCGTGCTCTCACAGGAGCTGGCAGGGCTGGTGGAGGGCGAGCGGCTGCTGATCAAGGCGCGGCTCGTCACCGATGCCTCCGGGCTCGCCAAGCCCGCGCGGATCTCGACCCGCCTGTTCATCGGCGACTCGCCGAGCCAGGACGAGCCCGGCGGCGCCGCTGCAGGCGCCGTCACCTGGAAGGGCAACCTCTCGAAGTACACCGGCTTCAACTGCCTGCCCGCAGAGGGACCGATCGCGTCGCAGAAATTCGGCGTCGCGAAAGTCAAGAGCGCACCCTCAGGGCCGCTGTACGTGAACCTCGTGGCCGTCTCGGCAGCGCCCTTTGGCGGGATCGAGGCAAGCCAGGGCTTGCCAATCGATCCCGCTCAGAGCTACTTGGAAGTGACGCGCCTAGGCGGCGGCGCGCCAGCCTGAGAGCGAGCCGTCGGTCGCGAGGCGCGCCAGCGCCCGCTCCTCGAGCTCACGTGCGGCCTTCTGGGTAACGCCCAGCTCGCGGGCCGCGTCGCGCAGTGATACCTCGGGCCGGCCACCAGTGCCGAACCGGGCCATGATGATCATCCGCTCGTCATCGGGAAGCTTGGCCAGGGCAGCCCCAACCGCTTCCTCCTGCTCGCGGACCATGACCTCGTCCTCGAGGTCAGCCGTGCTCTCTGCATGGAGCTCGCCGAGCGTCGTGTCACCGTCGCCGACCGGGGTGTCGAGGCTGGTCGTGATCCTTGTCAGATCGCGAACCGCCATCACCTCGTCGAGCGGCAGCTTGGCGCGCTTGGCTACTTCCTTGTCGGTCGGGTCACGGTTGAGCTCGACCGCGAGCTGAGTGGTCGTACGGTTGACCGTGCGCTCGCGCTGGGCGATGTGTGCGGGAATCCGCACGCCACGCCCCGTGTTGTCGAGACCGCGCTGGATCGACTGCTTGATCCAGAGGACCGCGTATGTCGAGAACTTGTAGCCACGCCGCCAGTCGAACTTCTCCGCAGCGCGGATCAATCCGAGCATCGCCTCCTGAACGAGGTCGGCGAGCGGCAGGCCGAAGCCCTGATAACGGCGCGCGAACTTGATCACGAGCCGCAGGTTGGAGTTGATAAGCCGCTCCTTGGCAGCGAGGTCGCCGCGCTCGATCGCCTGAGCGAGCTGGACTTCCTCCGCGGCTGTGAGCAGCGGGTACTTCATCGCCTGGTTGATGAACAGCTGAAGGCTGTCCGTCGTTGCCTCGGCGACTGCGTGCGTATCTGTTCTCTGCTGCGCGCGGCTCGCGCCGGCGCCCTTTGAAGCGTTGTTGAAGTGCTCACCGCGTCTGCGGCGTACTTGGTCGCGCTGCTCGGCAGCGCCTCTCTGGCGAGGCATATTCACCCCTCTACTAGGTCGCCTCTTTATTCGGTTACTCCCCCTCTACCCCTGGCTTCAAAAAGTATAGCGAAAAGTAGTTGCAGATGCAAGCAGCTCCTAACTCCGGCGCCGCCTACCTAATCGCTAACTTTCCGACCCGGTCTACACGGCTCGGGGGGCCGCGAAACGTCCAATTCAGAGGGGGGGAAGCAGGATAACGAGATGAGGCTCGGATTGACGGCTGCACTGTGCTGCGGTGCGGTGCTGGTCACAGCGGTACCCGCTCAGGCCGCTAAAGGAACGTATGCGGGCACGGTCACCGGCACCACCGGCCAGATCGCTCTGGACGTGAAGATCAGCCGCGTGGGAATCGTCAAGAAGATCACTCAGCTGCGCGGACGGACGATCCCGTCGAACTGCGAGATCTCCGGCCCGGTGCCATCGGTCAACTTCACCCTGCCGACGGTTCTGCGCGTGGGCCCAGAGACCGGCAGGTTCGCCGGTCAGTACACCCAGCCGACCTACGGCAACGTCAGCTCGATCTCAGGCAAGATCAGGCACAGGAACGTCAGTGGGACGGTTCAGGTCGCCTACCACTACCAGGCAGAGGGCTCGTATCCGGAGGAAAACTGCGACACGGGGCCGCTGCCGTTCACGGCGAGGCTCGGCAACCCCGACGGAACCATCGTCCCGCCGGCGCGCCCGAACTGGCGCTAGCCGTTAGGGCTCGACGACTCTGAACTTCGTCGTTGCAGGCGACTCGTCGACGAGCCCGTCGGCGGTCGCCGCGACGGCGAAGGTGTACTTGCCGGGCTTGAGCTTGTACTTCGTCGGTGAGGTGCAGGCGCGGACCTTCGGGTCCTTGCCCTTCTTGGTCAGCGTGCACTGAAAGCTCGGCGCCGTCCCGGTCGCGCTGAATTTGAGCTTGACCTTGGCCTTGCCGGTCGACTTCTTGGCCTCGACCTTCTTGGCGGGCGCCTTGCCGAGCGTCGTCTCCGGTGCGGTTCCTGGGGGTGGCGGGTCGGCGGTCAGGCGGTGGATCGGCGTCGACGACGGGCGGGTCGACGCCCGGTGACCTTGGCGACCTTCTCCTGGGTGTCCAGCGTGACCCAGAGCGTGTTGTCCGGCCCCGTGGCGATCTTCCGTGGCCCGACGTCGCCGCTTGGTGGAGAACCCGCCCAGGGTGGTGGTCGTTGCCATCCGTGGTCAAGCGCAGCAGATCGTTGGCCGAGGATCGCGCGACCCAGTAGGCGCCGTCGTTGCCGAAGGTGACGCCGAACGGGTCGGTGTTCGCGAGCGGGATCGAGCTGCGGGGCCCCCCCCGGCGTGATCAGGCCGACGCTCTGCGGGTTGTCGACCGGGTTTACGTAGGCGACCTGCGCGTTGGGGCCGGCGGCCACGTCCTGGGCCCGCCGCCGAGCGTGTAGTGGTCATGCACGGGGGTGCCGCAGCGTGCCGTCGCGCTGACGACCTTCGCCGTCCGTCCGCGATCCAGAGCAAGCCGTCGCTTCCAGTCGTCATCCCCTTGGGGTCGCGGTGAGCACCACGACGTGATGCGGCGGCGCCGGCTGGGTTCGCGGGATCGATCTCGATCAGCCGGTTCGTGCCGACGATCCAGATGTTCCCGTCGGGCCCGGTGGTGATTCCCTGCGCCCGCCGCGTAGACCGCCGACGATCGCTGTCTCGCCGCCGAGCGGGTTCGCGGGGTCGATCTCGATGAGCTTCGTCGCCTGGGCGGCCTAGAGATTGCCGTCGGGACCGACGGTGATCCCGAATGCTGTCTGGGTGAGCGCCGGAAGAACAGTCGGCGGTTCCGTCAGGGGTGATCCGCGACGACCTTGTTCGCCCTGCCGTGGTGACCCACATGTTTCCGTCGGGGCCAGCGACGATCTCGTTGTTGGTTCCGACCGGCGAGCCGCCGGGAGGCGAACTCGCCAGCAACCGCCGGCGCAGCCTGAGCGGCCGGAGTGGCCGCGGCGAGGACGGTGAACGCCCCTGCCGCGGCGAGAATTGCTCTCGCTCGCCTGTTCACGCGCCGGATTCTATGCCGACCGTCAAGGATTCGATGGCCATTCAGGCACTGGGCACCTCAAGCTCGCCGCCCGCGTGCGGAGCGCCTGACGCCGATCGTCTGCTGCGACGAGTTCGGGCGGTACCTCGGGATCGTTCGGATCGAGCGCCTGGTCGACGCCGTTACGGGCGACTAGACCTCGACGACGTTCTCACGCACCTGCGCGACAAGCTCAGGCGAAACCTCGTCGATGCCATGGTCTTCCTTGGCGTGCGCCGCGATCTGCTCGAAGAGCTGATCCTCGGTTTCGGCCGTGAACGTGGCCTGGCAACCGGGGACGACCGCACCGCATGAGAACTCCTTCATTGCTCCTCCTCCTGGGGGGTGTTCATCACTTGAACTATCCAGGAAGAGGAGTCTTGGATCAACCGGAGATCTCGGCTCCCGGACGGGTGGGCGAGGGTTCGAGCGCCAGCTCCAGGACCTCGTCGATCGAGAGCACGGGATGGAAGCTCATCTCGTCGCGAACCTCCTCCGGGACGTCCTCGAGGTCGCCTCGGTTTCGCTCCGGGATGACGACGTCGGTTAGCCCGGCGGCGTGCGCGGCGAGCACCTTCTGCTTGAGCCCGCCGATCGGCAGCACCCGGCCCTGGAGGCTGACCTCACCTGTCATCCCGACCGTGTGCTTGACCGGCCTGCCCGTCAGCAGCGAGACCAGAGCGGTCGTCATTGTGATGCCGGCGCTCGGGCCGTCCTTCGGGATTGCGCCCGCGGGAACGTGGATATGGAACTCGCGCTCTGAGAACGCGTCGTCGGCGAGGCCGAGCTGCTCGGCGTGCCCGCGGACGTAGGAGAGCGCGATCCGCGCCGACTCCTTCATCACGTCGCCGAGCTGGCCGGTGAGGACGAAGCCCTCCTTGCCCGGCATCGACGTCGTCTCGATGAAGAGGACGTCGCCGCCGGCACCGCTGACCGAGAGGCCGGTCGCGACGCCGGGGACGGCGGTCCGCTCCGCGGCCTCCTGATAGAAGCGCTGCTTGCCGAGCGCGTCGCGAACGGCATCTGCGTCGATTGCCACCGGGGCGGTCGCCTGCTTGGAGGCGATCCGCGTCGCGGTCTTTCGCAGGACCTTGCCGAGCTCGCGCTCGAGCCCGCGGACGCCGGCCTCGCGGGTGTACTCGCTGACGATCTGTTCGAGCAGCTCGTCGGTGAGTGTCGACCTCGTCGTCGCGCAACCCGTTGCGCTCGATCTGGCGCGGCCACAGGTAGCCACGCGCGATCGCGACCTTCTCGTCGGTCGTGTAGCCGTCGAAGCGCACGACCTCCATGCGGTCGAGCAGCGGGCCCGGGATCGTCTCGGCGACGTTCGCGGTGGCGATGAACAGGACCTCGGAGAGGTCGAGCTCGACGTCGAGATAGTGATCGCGGAACGAGTGGTTCTGGGCGGGGTCGAGGACCTCGAGCAGTGCCGAGCTCGGGTCGCCTCGCCAGTCGGCGCCGACCTTGTCGACCTCGTCGAGCATGATCACCGGGTTGATCGTCCCCGCGTCCTTGAGGGCGCGGACGAGACGGCCAGGCAGGGCGCCGATGTAGGTGCGGCGGTGGCCGCGGATCTCGGCCTCGTCGCGGACGCCGCCGAGCGACATCCGGACGAACTCGCGTCCGGTGGCGCGGGCGATCGACTCGCCGATCGAGGTCTTGCCCGTGCCCGGAGGGCCGATCAGGGTCAGGATCGCGCCGGCGCCCCGGCCCTCTTCGACGAGGCCGCGATCGCGTCGCAGGCCCTGGACGGCGATGTACTCGGTGATCCGGTCCTTGACGTCCTCGAGGCCGGCGTGGTCGGCGTCGAGCACCTCGCGGGCGCTCGACCGGGTCGAGCTTCTCGTCGGAGCGCTTGCTCCACGGCACGCCGACCAGCCAGTCGAGGTAGGTGCGGATCATCGAGGACTCGCCCGTCGACTCGCCCATGCGCTCGAGCCGGCCGAGCTCGCGCACTGGCCTGCTCCTCGACCGCCTCCGGCATCTCGGCCTCGGCGATCTTGCGTCTCGTACTCCTCGACGACTGAAGCGTCGTCCTCGCCGAGCTCCTTGCGGATCGACTCCATCTGCTTGCGCAGGAAGTACTCGCGCTGCTGGGCGTTCGCGCCCTCCTCGACGTCGTCGCGGATGCGCTTGCGGACCTGAAGCTCGGCGAGGCGCTCGCGCTGGAGTTCGAGCGCCAGCTCGAGTCGCTCGGTTACGTCGACCGTCTCGAGCAGCCGCTGCTTGTCCTCGAGCGAAATGTCGGGGCTGTAGCCGGAGGTGTCGGCGAGCTCGCCCGGCTCGGAGACCGAGCGCAGGAAGGCCGCGACGCGGCCGTCGTCGCCGCGCAGCTCGAGGATCTCCTCGACCACCGCGCGGTAGTTGCGCTCGAGCTCGCGGACCCGCTCGTCGTCGGGCACCGCGTCGGGAAGCTTTTCGACCTCGATCGTCAGCTGGCCGTTCGGCCCGGGGGAGGCCGTGCCGGCGCGGCCGCGATGCAGGCCGGTGAGGGTGACCGCGGTGAGCCCGCCGGGCAGCCTGCCGCTGTCGACGACCTCGGCGACCGTGCCGATCGTCGCGTACTCGCCGTCGTGGCGTGGGAGGACGAAGACGCGCTGCGCCTCGCCGACGTCGGCGGCGATCGTCGACGGTCATCCCGGGGAAGATGATGCTGTCGTCGAGGGGGATGAGAAGAAGCTGCATGCGTTCGTCCTTTGGCTGGCCCGCAGGGGCGCTTTACTTTCTGAAGTAATGGTAGCGCCGCGGGTTTGCGGGCTAGCGCGAGCGCGCGGGACCGGCGCTGCCGACGACCGAGAAGATGATTACGGCGAGCCCCATCAGGGCCATGTTGGCCGTGGGGCCTGGTGTGTCGTCGATCACGAAGGCAGTCACCACGATCAGGACACCCGCCACCGGCCGTCACGAGGGTCAGGGTCCTCGACGTCATACCGCCGATGAGCCGCAAGACGGCGAGGACCACGACCACGACGCCCCAGATCACGGCGATCTCCGGCTTTTCGTAGTCCAGCGCGAGCGGAGAAAAGATCAGCCAGACGCCGATCAACACCGTCACGATCAACGCGGCCTCGATCGATGAGCGTCGACCGACACGCGTGCCAGCGGCGTCGGTCGTCTCGGCAAGCGGGCTGCGCTCGGCAGCTGTCGTCACCGGTTGCTCTTCGTCCATGCCCCGCCACTGCCCACTCACAGGTGTCGCTAAGCGCCCACAGATAGGTTCGGGGGAGCGAGACACACAGACGAAGGGAATGGGATGAGCGACAAGGTCCTCTACACCGCCGAGGCGACCGTCACGGGCGGGCGAATCGAGGGGCACGGCAAGACCAGCGACGGCGAGCTCGAGGTCGACATCCGGATCCCCTCGGTGCTCGGCGGGCCCGGCGGCGGTACCAACCCCGAGCAGCTGTTTGCGGTCGGCTACGCGTCGTGCTTCGAGAGCGCGATGGGTTCCGTGGCCAGGCGCCAGAAGCTCGAGGGCGAGACCGACGACGTCTCGATCGACTCGAAGGTGATGCTGCTGCCGACCGAGGAGCGCACGTTCAAATTGGCGGTCGAGCTCGACGTGACGCTGCCGTCGATCTCTGACGAGCAGGCGGCGAAGGACCTGGTGGCAGCGGCGCACAAGGTATGTCCGTACTCGAACGCCACCCGGGGAAATATCGACGTGAAGCTGACCGTCAACGGCGCAGCCCGTCGACTAGATGGAGATCACCGGCACGCATGTGGTGATCACCGGCGCTGCCGGCGGGATCGGCGCGGCGCTAGCGCGCGGTTCGCCGCCGAGGGGGCGGGCACCGTCGTGGTCGCCGACCGCGACCTCGGTGGCGCGGAGGCGGTTGCCGGCGAGATCGGCGGCCATGCGCGTGAGTTCGACGCCGCGAGCCGCGGCGAGCGTTGAGGGGGTGGTCGCCGATGCGATCGCCGAGAACGGACCGATCGACCTGTTCTGGTCGAACGCCGGGGTTCCCGGCCCTCCGGGCGGCCCGGAGGCCGCCGACGACGCCGCGTGGCAGGCGACCTGGGAGATCAACGTGATGGCGCATGTCTGGGCTGCGCAGTGCGCTGCTCCCGCAGATGCTCGAGCGTGGCTCGGGCTACCTCGTCAACACCGCATCCGCTGCGGGCCTGACGACCCAGGTCTCCGCGCTCGCCTACTCGGTCACCAAGCACGGCGCCGTCTCGCTCGCCGAGTGGCTCGCGATCGCCTACGGCGATCGGGGCATCGCGGTGTCGTGCATGTGCCCGCAGGCGGTGCAGACGGCGATGCTCGAGACGGCGAAGGAGGAGCCGGTCGGCGCGGCGCTGCTGGAGGCCGGCGGCATCCTCGAGCCCGACGAGGTCGCCGAGATCGCCCTCGAGGCGATCCGCGAGGAGCGCTTCCTGATCCTTCCGCACCCCGAGGTCGCCCGCCACATCGCCCTCAAGGGCTCCGACCCGGAACGCTGGATCGCGGGGATGCGCAAGCTCGTCGCGTCCTTGGAGGCGTAGCGAAGCGAAGCCGATCGCGCCGCTGTTGAGGCGCCTGGCTCGACCTGCCCTAGCGAGCCAACCCCAGCCAGCCCGCGAGCGAATCGAGCTCGGCCTCGAGCGCGTCGCGCGTCTCGGGGGTGCGCCGGGCTCGAGGTGCATCGCCTTGGCCGAGCAGCTTTCCCGCCGCGCGGTCGGACTTGAGATCGACGCGGGCGACGATGCGGTCGCCGAGCAGGAACGGCAGCACGTAGTAGCCGTGCACGCGCTTCGGCTCAGGGACGTAGATCTCGAGCCGGAACTCGAAGCCAAAGATTCGCTGCACGCGCGGGCGGGCCCAAAGCAGTGAGTCGAAGGGCCCGAGCAGCGCCTGCGCATCGACCCGCTTGGGGATCCGCGCGCCGGGGTCGAGGTAGCCGGGCGTGCGGCCCCAGCCCTCGACCTCGACCGGGATCAGCTCCCCGGCCTCGACGAGCTCGGCGAAGCGGGGCTTGGCCTCGGCGGCGGTGAGGCGGAAGTACTCGCGAAGGTCGGCCTCGGCGGCAACGCCCGAGCGAACGCGTCGCGATCCGCAGCAGCTCGCGCTGCGCCTCCTCGGGCTCGGGCGTGGGCACCGCGAGAACCTTCGCCGGCAACACCCGCTCGGTGAGGTCGTAGAGCCGCTCGAAGCGCCGCCGCCGCGCCGAGCTCACCTGCCCGCTCCAGAAGAGGTACTCGAGCGCGCGCTTGTCCTCGGACCAGTCCCACCATGGCCCGCTGCGGCGCGGGCGCTCGTGTGAGAGCTCGGACGCGGCGATCGGCCCGCGTTCGCGAACCTCCTCGAGCACGCTCGCGACGAGCTCGGGCTGCTCCTCGGCGATCCGCCGCATGCCGCCCCAGGCGTCGCGTGTGGGCAAGGTCCATCCGCCAGCGCAGCAGCGGCTGCGTCTCGACCGGGATCAGCGATGCCTCATGACCCCAGTACTCGAACAAGGCGCCGCGGCGCGCGTTGTGAGAGCCGGTCGAGCGCCTCCTTCGGATACGGGCCGAGGCGGCTGAACGCCGGTAGGTAGTGAGCGCGCTCGAGGACGTTGACCGAGTCGATCTGGATCAGGCCGACGCGGCCGAGGACTCGGCGCAGGTCCCAGCCGCCGGGCTCTCCCGACGGACGCGGGTCGGCAAATCCCTGGGCGGCAAGCGCCAGCCGCCGCGCCTCCGAGGCGGAGAGCGCGACGCGGTTGGCATGGCGGCGAGGCACGGTGTCGCGGGACCCTACGAGGCGGGCGGGCGCCCGGGGTCGTCTGCTCAACTAGATCGATGAGACTGATCGTCTTTGGCGCCAACGGCGCCCTCGGCCGCAGGCTCGTTGATGGAGTGCCTCGAGCGTGGGCTCGAGGTCAGCGCCGCGGTTCGCGACGCCTCGCGGTTCGAGGGTGTCTCGCGCGAGATCACCGTTCGTCACCGCCGATGCGACGGACCCCTCGGCGATTGCCTCCGTCGCCTCCGGCCACGACGCCGCGCTCAGCGCCGTCACCCAGCACTCGCACCCGGAGATCCTTCCCGAGGTCGCAGCGAGCCTGCTCGTCGGGCTCTCGCGGGCGGACGTCCGCCGGCTCGTGGTCGCGGGAGGCGCGGGCGATCTCGAGATCGACGACAACGGCACCCGCTTGATGGACACGCCCGACTTCCGCGACGAGTGGAAGCCCGAGGCCCAGGCCCAGGCCGATGCCCTTGACGTGTTTCGCGAGGCTGAGACCGACGTCGAGTGGACCTACGTCAGTCCCGGGCGCCGTGCTCGAGCCGGGCGAGCGCACCGGCGAGTACCGCGTCGGATCGCGATCGCCTGCTCACCGACGACGACGGCCACAGCCGGATCACGATGGAGGACTTCGCGATCGCGATGGTCGACGAGGCGCTCGAGCCGCAAGCACCCGCGCGCGCGCTTCACCGCCGCGCACTAGCCCTTTAGTGTCGTCGCGTGGCGGTCGGCGTCAGCTCATCAGCCGCGTGTCCTGTTCTCGGCGTTGGCCGTCAGCCTCGTCGGGCCGACGCGCGGCCTACCACAGCGCCGTTGAGCTCGGCCCCTGTCCGGAGAAGGTGCGCCCGAGACCGGCTGCGCTGCGGGACGGCTCGATCTCCCGCTCGAGCGCGCCGTGCCCTCGCGCGGGACGATCCCGATCACCTTCGCGGTGCGGGCGCCGACCGACCGCTCGCGCCCTCCGCGGGGAACCATCTTCGCCGTCGAGGGTGGTCCGGGATACGGGTCGATCGGCAGCGCCCGCTACTACGTCCACATGCTCGGCCCGCTGCTGCGCTCGCGCCAGCTCGTGCTCGTCGACATGCGCGGCACGGGCCACTCGCGCGCGATCGACTGCCCGGGCCTGCAGCGCGGCCAGCGTCTCCGACACGCGCGGCGTCGCCGAGTGCGCGGCCATCCTCGGGCGCGATTACGGCTCCTATCGCACCTCAGCGGCCGCAGACGACATCGACGACGTCCGCCGCGCGCTCGGGATCGAGTCGATCTCCCTCTACGGCGACTCCTACGGGACGTTCCTCGCGCAGTCGTATGCGTTTCGCCACGGCCGCCGCCTCGAGGCGCTCGTCCTCGACAGCGCCTATCCGGTTCGCGGCGAGGACCCGCTCTACCCGAGCCTTTGGCGCACGGGCATTCGTGCGCTGACGATCGCCTGCGATCGCGCCAGCCGATGCCACGGCGATGCCGGCGCGCGGCTCGAGCGGATGGTCGCGCTGCTGCGCGAAACGCCTCGCGGCGTTGGGCCGCTGCTCGACGCCATTGCCTACTCGGGCTATGAGCCGCCGACCCGCTACTTCCTGCAGATCGACGACGGCGATCAGCGCGTACCTCGCCGGCGACCGCCGGCCCTACCGTCGCCTGATCGCTCCCGCGCTCGGGCGGCTACGGCAGCTATCGCTACTACTCGCGCGGCGACGAGCTGGCGGTCAGCTGCAACGACTATCCGATGCTGTGGGACAAGCGCGGCGGCCCGGCGGCGCGGCGCCTGCAGCTGGGTGCGACCGTGAGCCGGTATCCCCAGGGTCTGTTCGCGCCGTTTACGCCGTCCGAGGTCGCCCGCGAGGCGTCGGCCGGCTACCTCGAGTGCCTCGCCTGGCCGAAGCCGAGCCGCTTCTACGAGCCGCCGGCTCCACCGGGGGCGCCGAAGCCGACGATGCCCACGCTGGTGATCTCCGGCGAGCTCGACGACGTCACCAGCCCGGCGGAGGGCGCGGCGGTCGTGCGCGACTTCGCCGACGCGCGCCAGCTGGTCGTGCGCAACGCCGGCCACGTTCCGTCGCTCTACGGCGGGCGCTACCCGGCGCGCGACGCGGTCCGCAGGTTCCTGGCGCGCAACGGAGGCTGAGCTCAGGGACCGGTGATCGTGGTCGTCACCGTGCTCGTCTCGGGTGGCTCGGTAACCGTGGTGGTGGTCGTCTCGTCGGTGCTCGTCGTCGTGGTGGTCGTCGTCTCGAGCGTCGAGGTGGTGATGACCGTCGTGGTGGGTCGCGCTGTCGAGGTCGTCGTGCTGGTAGTGGTCACCACGACCTCCTCGGTCGGGGGGTCGGCGGCGATCAGCGCAAGCGCGATCCCGAGACCGATCGCAAGTGCGGTGAGGGCGATGATCGCCGCCTTCGCGCGACCGTCGAGCGGCGGTCGCTCGGGCTGCTCGTCGATGGGTGACTCGTTGTCCGGTGCGCTCATGGCTGAAGTATGGTCGCCCGAACCAGCACGACGACCAGGGGAAGGTGCCCACATGGGATTCATGGACAAGCTCAAGGGAGCCGCCGAATCGGTGCAGGCGCAGACCAGCAAGGTCGGCGTCGGTGCTTCGGGCGACCAGATGGCGATTGCGAACAAGGCCAAGAAGCTGATGGACTCGGGCGTCGACACGCCCGGTCACATCGACTCGATGGAGCCGACCGGCACCACCGACACGCCGGGTGGGGCCGAGAACGTCATCACCGTCACGGTCAAGCCGGTGGGCGGCGAGGCCTACCAGGCGACCTTCAACCAATACGTCTATCCCTCCGCGCCGTTCGCGGCGGGCGAGGACGTGAACGTGAAGGTCGACCCCGACGACCCGAACGTCGTGATGATCTGGGGTAAGGCCTAGTCGTCCGGGAGGAGATGCCCGATCGTCAGGCCATGGCGGTCGGCCAGCCGCGTCGCAACCAGCGAGCGGTGACATGCCTCGGGCACGCGCTCGACGCAAAGTAGCGCCGCGGGCCCGCGCTCGGCGATCGTCTTCGCGACTGAGTCGAGGTCGGCGTTGCCCAGGATGTCGCGCGTATAGCTCTCGATGTACTCGGGCGTGAGGTCGAAACGGTCTCGGCGGGCGATCCCGCGGCGGTCGTCCTCGGCGTAGACCGCCTTGCGCATTGCCGTGGTCGGTGCGAGCTCGGCATGGTGTTCGTAGGCGACGCCGGCCTTTGCGAGCGCGTCCTGCAGCCGCTTCGAGTTTGCCCACGCGTACTGCGGGCCGCGAACTCCGCGGCGCTGGCGCACGTCCATGATCAGGTTGACGCCGGCGCGATCAAGCTCGGCGAGGAAGCTGTCGACGGTGAAGCCGTAGACGCCGATGGTGAAGAGGTCGGGCACGCCAAAGAGCTAACTACAACGCGATTACGTCCGGCGTGCTTGGCCGCGTACAGCGCCGAGTCGGCGCGGCGGAAGATCTCTTCGAACTTGACCTCGGACCCCTGCGCGGCCGCGACGCCCAGCGATGCCGTGACGCGCAGTCCTCCCGGCTCGGTCCGTTCGACCTCGTGGCGGATTCTCTCCGCGGCCGCTCGCCCTTCCTCGGAGCCGCCGCCGGGCATCACGATCAAGAACTCCTCGCCGCCGAGGCGGTAGACGAGCTCGAACGAGCGCAGGTTACGGCGCAGTGCGTAGGCGATGTCGGTGAGAACCGCATCGCCGCGACCATGTCCGAAGCGGTCGTTGATGCGCTTGAAGTTGTCGAGGTCGCACTCGATGATCGCGACCCACGCGTTGCTCCTCGCGGCTTGTTCGGCGATCTCGGCGAACCGCGTCGCGAGCGCGTTGCGATTGAGGAGACCGGTCAGGGGATCGATCGTCGCCTCGGCGCGTTGTTCGATCTCGGAGCTCATCAGCGTGTGGGAGAACGCGGCGAGGCCGAAGATCGCGGCGAGCGAGACCAGCGTGTAGGTCGGGTCGTCCACGAACGCCGCGAAGTCCGAGCCGATGGTCGAGGCGAGCAGTACCACGACGGTGACCCCGACTCCGGCGATTACGCCGCGGGTGGGAAAACGGGCCGGGAGCGTGACGATCGGCAGCAGCAGGATCGGAATCGCGGGACTCAGCGGCCCGCCGGTCAGGGCGATTCCGATTCCGATCAGCGCCTGGGCGGCGATGACCGAAGCCGCCAGCGGGTACTCCGGGCGCTCCGATCGAGCGATGAAAGGCTTCAGCCCCGCGTAGATCACGACCGATCCCGCTAGTGGGAGCAGGATCAACGGCCCGATCCACGGGATTGCGATCAGGAAGACGACCCCAAGCGAGCCGTACATGATCGTGCGGGCACGCTGGAGCTTCGACTCCATGTCGACCATGCGATCGCGATCGAACTGCGTGGGGCACAGCCAGGTGGGATTTCCTTCCATCTGGCTTTCCCATCGGCATTTTCGGCCATGAGCGCGACCACGGTGGACACGCCTCAGGCCTGTCGCAGATAATCTCGCGGCGCGATATGGCTCACACGGCGACACGAGGCGTCTCCGGCGCAGTGACGATGGCGCTGCTGGCGCTGGCGCTCGCCGCCGGTTCGGCCTATGCCGCGACAGCGATTGAGATCGGCGACCTGCCGGCGCTCGTGATGGTCACCTTCGCCCCGCCCGCCGCGCTGGCACTGATCGCCGCCGGCCTCGACATCGCCGCGGCGATGACGGGCGGTGCAAAGGGGCGGCGGCTGTTCGAGGTCGGGCTGGTCCTGTTCGGAATCAGCCTCGGCTGGCTGGCGCTTTGCGGGGTGATGGCGGCCGGCGCCGCCGTGCTCGAGCCGAACAGTCTGACCGGCGAGTAGCCCTCAGCCCGGAATCTCGCTGTTCGACCAGTACGGCGCGCTGAACGGGAAGTCCACCGTCACCCACCGTTTGAGCGCCTCGTAGACACGCTCGTAGTCGCCGGCCTCGTACGCGTCGCCGGTCACCCACCAACTGACGTCGACGTCGTGATGCGCCAGCGCTTCGGTCAGCTCGGTCCGGCGCCCCATCGGGTAGAGATAGGCGCAGCCGAGGTAGACGCCATCGTCGTCGCGCAGCACGTATGAGAACGAGAATCCCTCGCGGAACTCGACCTCGTGCCAGATCAGATCGTCGAGGTTGAACTCGGGCGTCACCGGTCCTTCGGGCCAGCCGCCGCCGCGTGTACGAGCAATCAACTCGAGGCTCGTATTGATCCCGCGGATGTCGTCGTCGAGATCCTCGCGACCGAGCACCGTTGCCACGATGCCGTCGTGCTCGAGCCGCCGGGGTGGGTCGAACCCATCGGGGAGCGTCAGCTGGCGCTGGAACTTGTCGAGCCGCACCAAATCAACCGTAGTCCTCTTACCGCACCTTGAACTTGGCCTTGGCCGCCTTGTCGTCCTTGTTGCCGGCGGCGTCCGTCGCCAGGACGAAGACCCTGTGCTTGCCCTCGCGGAGGTTGCGATACCGCTTGGGTGACGTGCAGGGCTTGAAGCGCCGCTTGTCGAGCCGGCACTGGAACGTCGAGGGCTCTTCGTCCGAGCGGAAGTAGACCTTGACGCCGTCGCCCTTGACCTTGACCTTGCGGATGCGTCCGTCCGGGGGATCGCGGTCCTGGGGGCTCTCCCCGCCGCCCGGGCCTGGCGGGCCTGGAGCCGCCGCGACGATCTCCGAGGGCTCTGAGTCGGACGAGACGCTCTTACCCTGAACCGCCGTGACGCGGACGCGCAGCCGCGAGCCGACGTCCCCGGTCGTCGGGGTGTACGAGACTCCGGTCGCCCCGTCGATCGGCGCACATGCGTTGCCGTCCGTGTCGCAGCGCCGCCACGAACGGCCGATCGCAGGAGCCCCTGACCAGGTGCCGTCGGTGGCCGTGAGCGCACCGCCCTCGACCGGCGTCCCGCTGAGCGTCGGCCGGGCGGTTGCGAACGGTGCGTTCGCGCCGATCGTGACCGCATAGGAATTGCAGCTTCCGGAGGAGGGCCCCTCGCTGACGACGACCTCGCTCCCACCGCCGGCCCCGAGCGGGACCGATGCCGTCCCGACCGCGAGCGGGTCTCCGCCCGAGTTGCCCGCGTAGTTGGCCGCGAGACCCGCAACCGGGTCGAACGCCGGGTTGTAGATCTGCAGCGCTGTACCGCTGATGCACGCCGTCGGGACCATGCGCGCGCCGAGGCAGACGGGTTCGTTCAGGAGGCTGGTCACGGGATACGCGTCGTACAGGTAGAAGGAAGCGGGACTAAGGATCGTCGGTGCCGCGTTCGGCGTCACGCATCGGCTCTCCACGCTGTTTCGTATGAAGACGCCCTTGAGGACACGATCGCCTGGACCGAGGGAGCCATCGTGGCTCTCGAACGGAATGAACGGCTCAACGGCAGGCGACTGCGACGTGCTCGTTCCACCGGCGTCCGTCGCGTGGTTGCGAAAGCGCAGCGTTTGGCCGACGTCCGCATCGGTGACCGTGTAGGTCGCCCCCGTTGCGCCTGGGATGTCGACGCAGTTTGCCCCCACCTCGTCGCACCGGACCCAGCGCCGCTCGACGGACGGCGCCACCGGGGTCACGCTCCAAGTCGCGTTGGTGCCCGTGAGCACCGAGCCCGGGGTCGGGGCGCCGTTGATTGTCGGTACCGAGTTCGCCCAGGGCCTGTCGCTGGTGACCGTCAGGTTGTAGCCGGCGCAACCGGCGTTGGGGCTGACCTCGTGGACGACGATGGCGAATCGCTGACCCCCGCCCGGCGCGAACGCGTACGAAGTCCGGGTTGGCGTCGACCAGCCCATGTCGGCGGCGTAGTTCTCGAGGATGTCCGCCGGGTTGAACTGGCCGAAGTACGCCGCGCTGAAGACCGAGCACGACGTCGAAAATGAGGCGGTAATGCAGACCGGATTGGTGAGCGAGTTCGAGAAGGTGTGGACGCGATAACGCCGTGGGTCCTGGTTGTTGAGGGAGGGAGCAAGCTTCAGGGTGCCCACGCAATCACTCGGCACGTTGTCCCGTTCAAGAATCCCTGTCTGCTGCTGTTCCGCCGGCGAGATCGTCGTGCCCGTGGTCGTGACGATGTTCGCGGCCTGGGCGGTCCCCGCCGGAATCCCGAACAGCACGGCCCCGCCGATCAGTAGGCAACCTCTCAGCCGCCACCGTGTTCGCATGGGCCCCACGCTATCCGCGGCCCGAGCGCGCCGCAAGCGAGCCGGCGAGGACACCGGCCGGCTCGCGCTCAGACCGTCAGCCGCAGCCGGTGTTGTTGCCGCAGCTCGAGCACGTGTAACAAGAGCCGGTGCGCTGCATCATGCCGCCGCACTGCTCGCAGGCCGGGCCGAGGTCGCCGCCGACCATGCGGGCCGGGACCACCGGCGGCGTGTCGGTCATCGCCGACGCGGCGGCGACCGTCTTGCCGGGCTGGTGGATGGTCTCGGCCTTGGCGGCGCCGTTGCCGCCGTTGGTGTGGCCGTTCGATCCGTTGCCATTGGCCTTCTTCTCCGGCTCGGCCGGGGCTGCCGGGCCCGCGGTGTCGTCGGTGAAGATCGCCAGCTGCGCCTCCTTGCGCGCCCGCACCTCCGGGGTGAGGATCCCGAGATCCTCGAGCTCGTCGAGGTCCTCGATGAAGCGGCTGGCGAGCCAGCGCATGATGTAGTCGGGCATCGACTTCGCGAACGGGATCTCCGGGTTGCCCGTGATCCCCTCGGGGTCGAAGCGCATGTAGCTGAACTTCTTCACGAACGTCTCGAGCGGGACTCCGTACTGGAGCCCGATCGAGATCGCGGTCGCGAACGCGTTCATCATTCCGCGCAGCGTCGAGCCTTCCTTGCCGATGTCGGTAAGGAAGATCTCGCCAACCGAGCCGTCCTCGTACCTGCCGGCCGTGATGTAGCCCTCGTGGCCGGCGATCGAGAACTTGTGGGTGACGGACTCGCGCGTCTTCGGCATCTTGCGTCGCTCGGGCTTGGCCGTTACCTCGACCTCTTCCTCGACGCCCTTCTGAGCATCGGTGCGAAGCGCCTGAGCTGTCTTCGAGCCGTCGCGATAGATCGCCAGCGCCTTGAGGCCGTGCTTCCAGCCCTCGGTGTACGCCTCGGAGATGTCGTCGACGGTGGCCGTCTGCGGCAGGTTGACCGTCTTCGAGATCGCTCCCGAGAGGAACGGCTGCGCCGCGGCCATCATCTTGATGTGGCCCATGTGCGAGATCGCGCGCTCTCCCACCGCCACGTCAAAGACGGGCAGGTGCGCGTCCTTCAGGCCAGGGGCGCCGACGATGGTGCCCTTGTCGTTGATGTAGGCCTCGATCTGCTCGATGTCCGCCTGCGAGTAGCCGAGCGCGTCCAGCGCCATCGGCACGGTGCGGTTGACGATCGTCATCGAGCCGCCGCCGACGAGCTCCTTGAACTTGACCAGCGAGAAGTCCGGCTCGATGCCGGTCGTGTCGCAGTCCATGAGGAACGAGATCGTCCCGGTCGGCGCCAGCACCGTCGCCTGGGCGTTGCGGTAGCCGTGCTCATCGCCGAGCTCGACCGCGTCGTCCCAGCTGCGCTGCGCGGCCTCGACGAGCTCGCCCTTGACGCCGTCGGCGTCGAGCTTGTAGGAGGCGTCGCGGTGCATCCGCATGACGTTGTTGTGGGCCTCGCGGTTGGGCGGATAGGCCTCGTAGGTGCCGACCGCCGCCGCGATCTCAGCCGACTTGCGATAGCCGCGCCCGGTCATCAGGGCGGTGATCGCGCCGGCGATGTTGCGGCCCTCGTCGGAGTCGTACGGGACTCCGTCACTCATCAGCAGCGCGCCGAGGTTGGCGTAGCCGAGTCCGAGCTGACGGAACGCGCGGGCGTTCTCGCCGATCTTTTCGGTCGGATACGAGCTCGGGCTTACGACGATCTCCTGCGCGAGGAAGACGACGTCGACCGTGTGCTCGAACTCCTCGGTGTCGAAGGAGCCGTCGGGGCGGCGGAACTTCATCAGGTTGATCGAGGCGAGGTTGCAGGCCGAGTCGTCGACGTGCATGTACTCCGAGCACGGGTTCGAGGCGTTGATCCGCCCCGACTCCGGGCACGTGTGCCAGTCGTTGATGATCGTGTCGTACTGAACGCCCGGATCGGCGCACTGCCAGGCGGCCTCGGAGATCTGCTCCATCAGATCCCGCGCGCGCAGCGTCTTGGTGGTCGAACCGTCCTTGCGCGCGAGCAGATCCCAGTCAGCGTCGGCCTCGACCGCCTCCATGAAGGCGTCGGAGACGCGGACCGAGTTGTTGGCGTTCTGGTACTGGATCGAGGTGAAGCCCTCGCCGTCGATCGACATGTCGAAGCCGGCCTGGCGCAGTGCCTCGGCCTTCTTCTCCTCCTTGGCCTTGCACCAGATGAAGTCCTCGATGTCCGGATGGTCGACGTCGAGGACGACCATCTTGGCCGCGCGGCGGGTCTTGCCGCCCGACTTGATCGTCCCGGCCCAGGAGTCGGCGCCGCGCATGAAGCTGACCGGACCGGAGGCGAGACCGCCCTTCGAGAGGTGCTCGACCGAGCCGCGGATGTTGGAGAGGTTGATGCCCGAGCCGGAGCCGCCGCGGAAGATCTGGCCTTCCTTGGTGTTCCAGTCGAGGATCGACTCCATCGTGTCCTCGACGCTCAGGATGAAGCAGGCGGAGCACTGCGGGGTCTCCTCGAAGCCGACGTTGAACCACACGGGGCTGTTGAAGGCGGCCTTCTGGTGCAAGAAGGATGTGAGTGAGCTCGGCCTCGAAGGCGTCTGCGTCCTCATCGGAGGCGAAGTAGCCACCGTCACGGCCCCAGCCGGCGATCGTCCCCGAAACGCGGGAGATCATCTGGCGGACCGAGCTCTCGCGCTCGTCCGACCCGAGGCGGCCGCGGAAGTACTTCTGGGCGACGATGTTGGTCGCGTTCTGCGACCAGCTCTTCGGGAACTCGACCCCGTACTGCTCGAATGCGGGCTTGGCGGGGTCGCCGATAACGGCGTCGCGCGTCTCCCACTCGATCTCGTCGAACGGATGCACACCGGGGGTTGTGTGCCGACGCTCGCAGACCAGGCCTCCCTGGTCCGTTTTTGCGCTGTTTGCAGCGATTTCCGCCATCCTCAGACTCCTCTCCAACTGACTTACTTAAGACTTCGACCCGGCTTGAGCGGGTAACGATGCACTCTCCCGCGCGCCTCGGACGGAACTGTCCGGAGCTGATTCCGCAAACTCCGCGTTCGGCGACGGCAAGGTCCCGAGGAACTGCAGGTAGGCGCCGTGGTCGAGGTCGCGCAGGCCCTGCAGGCAGAGATCGCCGATGCGATCCGCGCCGAGCTCACCGCCCGTCCGCCTCGATCGCCAGCTCGACGCGATCGACGAGCGCCTCGACGTCCGCGGCGCTGACCTGGCGCTTGTGGGTCGAGCGCAGCAGCGCCGCGCGCAACTTGGTGCGGTCGAAGCGCTGGCGCTCGCCGTCGCGCTTGCGGACGAAGACCGGCTCGCGGTCGCGCCGCTCGTAGGTGGTGAAGCGATGGCCACACGCCGGGCACTTGCGGCGGCGCCTGGTGGCGGCGCCATCCTCGGCCCGGCGTGTCTCCAAAACGGTTGTTGCGCGATTGCAGCTCGGACAATCCATTGAAGGAGATTCTACTAGGAGTGGTGTTCTCCTTCTGAAAGAAGCCACTAGATGTAGCGTCCTCTGTCAGCAGTTGGGCAAGCGCGTCAGCGCCGGACTTCAGGGAATACCCTTTAGGCAGAGCACCGATGAGTCCGCGAGAGAAGTTCAACGAGCGTCGTGACGCGGCCATCGAAGCGATGGGCGAGCGCCGCGACGCTGCGATGGAGGCGATGGGCGACCGTCGCGACGCGACGCTCGAGGCGATCTCCGACGCCCGCGATGCTGCGGGGGAGAAGGTCGCCGACGCCAAGGCCGCCGCCGTCGAACAGATCGCGAAGGTCAAGCCGCGGCTGCGCGGCGTTTCTCACGAATACGCGTTCTTCGTTTCCCTCGTGCTCGGCGTGGGGCTGATCTTCCTCGCCAAGGGCGCCGAGGCGCGCGTCGCGGTCGCGATCTACGCCGCCAGCCTCTCGGCGCTGTTGGGTGTGAGCGCCCTCTATCACCGCGTCGATTGGAAGCGGCCCGAGTCGCGCCGGTGGATGCGCCGCCTCGATCACACGATGATCTTCTTCCTGATCGCCGGCACGATCACGCCGTTCTGCCTGCTGGTGATGGAAGGCCCGCTGGCGACCGCGCTGCTGATCGCCGTCTGGGCTGGGGCCGTTGCCGGAGCCATCGTCGAGCTGGTCTGGACCGACTCGCCGAAGTGGGTATCGGCAACCGTCTATGTGGGTGTCGGCTTGATCGGCGCCATCGGCTTTCCAGCGATCATCGCCGAGACCGGGATCGCCGCCGGACTGTTGATCGCCGGCGGCGGAGCGCTTTACATCACCGGCGCGGTCGTCTACGCGACCGGCCGACCGGATCCAAGCCCGGCCGTATTCGGCTACCACGAGATCTTCCACGTCCTCGTGATCGCCGCCGCCGCGGCGCACTTCGCGGCGATCGCGCTGTTCGCGCTGCCGGCCTAGCCGGCGGGAGCGCGCACCTGCTAGCCGGGCGGCGCCATCGTCGCGATCGCGGCGTCGACGGCGCCGGGGGAGAGGACGTCCTCGATCACCATCACCGCGGCGCCGATCACGCCCGCCCGGTCGGCGAGCTGGCTGCGGACGATTCGCAGATGGCGGGTGGCAAGCGGTAGCGAGCGCTGGTAGACGACCTCGCGGATCCCGGCGAGCAGCTGCTCGTGGGCCTGGGCGACAT
Source organism: uncultured Solirubrobacterales bacterium (assembly GCA_963746215.1). Classification (GTDB taxonomy): domain Bacteria; phylum Actinomycetota; class Thermoleophilia; order Solirubrobacterales; family 70-9; genus WHSW01. The sequence continues at coordinate 19,796 of CAVVAT010000005.1, read as the reverse complement.
CGCCGCCGATGACGATCACCGACGGGTTGTAGAGGTTGACCGACGCGGCGAGGACCTCTCCGATCAGGCGGCCCGAGTCGCGCACCAGGCGCACCGCCGCGGGCTCGCCGGCACGGGTCAGCTCGACGACAGCGCGTGAGTCGGTCGCGTCGAGACCGCGGTCGCTCAGCTGCCTCGCCATCGCCGCGCCGCCCGCCAGCGCCTCGAGGCAGTTGACGTTGCCGCAACCGCAGGTGATCTCCTCGGCGTCGTCCGCCGTGGCAACGCGAATGTGACCGATGTCCCCGGCTGCGCCCTCGGCGCCACGGTGGATGCGCCCGTCGACGACGATCCCGCAGCCGATCCCGGTTGCCACCTTGACGAACAGCAGGTGATCGACCTGGCGCCAATTCGCCCAGTGCTCCCCGAGGGCCATGATGTTGACGTCGTTGTCGACCAGGACTGGCACGCGGTAACGGTCGGCGAAGCGCTCGGGGATCGGGTAGCCGTCCCAGCCGGGCATGATCGGCGGGTTGCGGGGGCGGCCGGTCGCGTGCTCGACCGGGCCCGGAACTCCAATGCCGATCCCGCTCACGTCGGCGGCGTCGCGGCCGATCTGGGTCAGCAGGCGCGCGAATCGCTCGTCGGCCCAGTCGAGGACCGCCTCGGGCCCGGCGGCGATCTCCATGTCGCCGCTGTCCTCGGCGAGCACGGTGCCACCGAGGTCGGTGACGGCAAGGCGCGAGTGGGTGGCACCGAGGTCAGCGGCGAGCACGACGCCTGCGGACTCGTTGAAGGCGAACATCATCGGTGGCCGGCCGCCGGTCGAGTCGCTCTCGCCCACCTCGCGCAGCAGTCCGCGGGCGCGCAGCTGATCGAGGCGCTGGGTGATCGTCGAGCGCGCGAGCCCGGTGAGCGCGGCGAGGTCCGCCCGGGTCGCGCCGTCGCCCTCGCGGATCATCTGCAGCATCGAGCCGGCGCCGAGCGGATGCGCTGGATGGGAGCGATCCGCCATGCGCGGGAGTGAATCAGTGCGCGTTTTGCTTGTCAAGCATGCATAAGTCAGCGTCATTTGCGCCTATTTCGGGGCTTCCGGAGGATCACCACGAAACTTTTGCTTGACATGTACGCATAAGTGAAATAGGTTCGCGCCATGGGAGAGAGCGTGCCCCTTGTCACGAAGGGGCAGGTCACGTCGGACGGAGCCAGCGGAGTGGCGACACCGCGTGCCGGCATCATCGGAACGGGCTTCATCGGCCGCGTACACGCGCGCTCCGCTCGGCTCGCGGGAGCGGTGGTTGCCGGTGCGGCGGCCTCCTCGCCCGAGCGATCCGAGTCTGCGCGCGACGAGCTGCGAGCTGAGCGCGGATACGCGACGGCCGACGATTTGATCGCCGCGGACGACATCGATGTCGTCCATATCTGCACGCCAAACCATCTCCATCTGCCGCTGGCTCGCGCCGCCCTCGAGGCCGGCAAGCACGTCGTCTGCGAGAAGCCGGTGGCGTTCGACGGCGCAGGCGCGTCCGAGCTGGTCGAGCTCGCCGCCGCCAGCGGCCGCGTCGCCACCGTCCCGTTCGTCTATCGCTACTACCCCACCGTTCGCGAGGCCCGCGCGCGGGTCCGGGCCGGCGGCCTCGGCGACCTGCGCCTGCTCCATGGCGGCTACCTGCAGGACTGGCTGCTCGAGGCGTCCGACGACAACTGGCGGGTCGAGCCCGATCTCGGCGGACCCTCGCGCGCCTTTGCCGACATCGGCTCGCACTGGTGCGACCTGATCGAGTTCGTCTCGGGTGAGCGCGTCGCCACTGTGTCCGCCCGCACCGCCGTCTCGCACGCCGAGCGGATCCGCTCCGAGGCGCACTCGTTCGAGCGCGGCGGCAACGGCGTCGCGCGGGCGGTCGAGACCGAGGACATCGCGGTCGTGATGTTCGAGACCGCCTCGGGCCTGATCGGCTCGACCGTGATCTCGCAGGTCTCGGCCGGCCGCAAGAACCACCTCTGGTTCGAGATCGGCGGCACCGAGGCGGCGGTCGGCTTCGACCAGGAGCAGCCCGAGACACTCTGGGTCGGCCGGCGCGCCGGGGTTGAGCGCATCCCGCGCGACTTCGGGACCCTTGCTCCCGAGGCGGCCGCGTACGTGACCCTTCCCGGCGGTCATCCGCAGGGCTATCAGGACTGCTTCGACGCCTTCGTCGCCGAGACCTACGCCGCGATCGCCGGCGAGGCTCCCGCCGACGGATTGCCCGGCCTCGACGCCGGCCTGCGGGCGACCCGGATCACCGAGGCGGTCTTGGAGTCGGCGCGGAGCCGACAGTGGGTGGACGTGTCCGCATGAAGCTCGGGATGCTCAGCGCCTGCATGCCGGAGCGCTCGCTCGAGGAGATCGCGAGCTGGGCCGGCAGCCACGACTACGAGGCGCTCGAGCTGGCGGCGTGGCCCCGGCTCGGCGACCGCCCGTTCGTCGCGCGCCACCTCTTCGCCGACGAGTGGAGCGAGGCCGAGGCCGACCGGGTGAACAGCGTCCTCGCCGAAAACGGCCTCGAGCTCTCGGCGCTCGCCTACTACGACAACAACCTGCATCCCGAGCCCGCCCAGCGCGAGGCGATCCACACCCACCTGCGCGCATGCATCGATGCGTCCGCGGGGCTCGGCGGGGTGCCCGTCGGGACGTTCGTCGGGCGCGACAACTCGCTCAGCGTCGCCGACAACCTGCGCGAGGCCGAGCGGGTGTTACCGCCGCTGGTCGACTACGCGGGCGAGCGCGGGGTGCGGCTGATGATCGAGAACTGCGTGATGGAGGGCTGGCATCCCGACGGCTATCCCGGCAACCTCGCCTACTCGCCGGAGCTTTGGGAGTGGATGTTCGATCTCGGCCTGTGGCTGAACTTCGATCCGTCGCATCTTCTGTGGATCGGCATCGATCCGGTCGCGGCGCTCACCCCGTACGTCGACCGCGTCATCCACGCGCACGCGAAGGACGCGGAGACCTTCCCCGACAAGCGCAACCAGTTCGGCTTCTTCGGCCGGATGTCGACGCGCGAGTCCGACCCCTGGGACATGGGCTGGTGGCAGTTTCGGATCCCCGGTCTCGGCGAGGTCGACTGGCAGGGCTACGTGAAGGCGCTGCGCGATGGCGGCTTCGACGGCGTGCTGTCGGTCGAGCATGAGGACCCGGTTCACGGCGGAACGCCCGAGAAGATTGAGGCGGGCCTCGAACTCGCCCGCGACACCCTGAAGCCGCTGGTGGCCGGCTGATGGCGCCCGCCGAGAACGCCAAGCCGGTGCTCGAGGTCCGCGGCTTGATGAAGGAGTACCCGGGCGTCAAGGCGCTTCGCGGCGTGGATTTCGAAGTGCTCGAGGGCGAGGTCCACTGCCTGCTCGGCCCCAACGGCGCGGGCAAGTCGACGCTGATCAAATGCGTTTCCGGAGCGACCACGCCGACCGCGGGCGAGATTCGCGTTGCCGGCGAGCCGCTGCCGCCGGGCGATCCGGCCGGCACCCTCGAGCGGGGCGTCGCGACGATCTACCAGGAGCTCGACCTGGTCGAGGACCTCTCGGTCGCGCAGAGCATCTTCCTCGCGCACGAGCCACGCCATCGCGGCTTCTTCTTGGACCTCGATCTGATGCGCAAGGAGTCGGCGGCCCTGCTGGCGCGCCTCGGTCACGAGGCGATCGATCCCCGCACGCGGGTCAGCGCCCTGCGCCCCGCGGCCCAGCAGATCGTCTCGATCGCACGCGCTCTCTCCCATGACGCGCGCGCATTGATCATGGACGAGCCGTCCGCGGTTCTCGACGAGGGCGAGATCGAGACTCTGTTTGGCGTCGTTCGCCGCCTCACCGCCGAGGGCGTGGGCGTCGTCTACATCACCCACCGCCTGGACGAGATCCGCCGCATCGGCGACCGCGTCACGGTCCTCAGCGACGGCGCGACGACCGCCTCCGGAATCCCCGCAACGACTTCAACCGACGACCTGGTCGAGCTGATGGTCGGTACTCGCGTCGAACAGCTCTATCCCGAGCGTCCGGTGTCGACCGGACAGGTTCTCCTCAAGGTCACCGACATGAATCGGTTCCCGGAGGTCCGCGGCGTCAGCCTCGAGGTTCGCGCCGGCGAGGTGCTGGGCATTGGCGGCCTTGTCGGCTCGGGCCGCAGCGAGTTGCTGCGCCTGATCTGCGGGATCGATTCCCCTGACAGCGGCGAGGTCGAGGTCGACGGGCGCCGGCTGGCGCCGGACAGCCCCGGTCGCGCGATCGCCGCCGGTCTCGGGCTCGCGCCGGAGGACCGCAAATCACAGGGCCTGCTGCTCGATTGGGATCTCACCAAGAACGTCAGCCTCGCCGACCTGCGCCGCTTCGGCCGCGGCCTGCTGAACGTCCGCGCCGAGCGCAGCGCCGCCCACGAGCGGCTGAAGTCGCTGAACACGGTTCCCGACAACCCCGACCGGATCGCGCGCGAGCTCTCCGGCGGCAACCAGCAGAAGGTTGTCCTCGCTCGCTGGCTGCTGCGCGAATGCCGGGTGCTGCTGCTCGACGAACCGACCCGCGGCGTCGATATCCCGACGAAGGCCGAGCTCTACCGGGTGATCGGCGCTCTCGCGCGGTCCGGGCTTGGCGTGATCGTTGTCTCCTCCGAGCTGGAGGAACTCGCCGGAATCTGTACCCGGGTCCTGGTCATGCGCGAGGGCGAGATCGTTGCCGAGCTCGACGGCGCAGAGGCCAGCGAACGCGCACTGCTGCGCCACGCCGTTGCACCAACCGATACCCCAGACCTGATTGAGGAGGTCCTATGACGCGGAGTCCGATAGGACGGAGCGGAGTCCGGCCGCCGTTGAGGCCGCTGCTGTGACCGCTGCCCTCGGCCGCCTGCGCGGCCTCCAGATGCAGGAATACGCGCTGGCGATAGTCGTCATCGTCCTGTTCGTCGTCGGCGCGATTCTCAAGCCCGACACGTTCCCGACCTGGGACAACGTGCGCAACATGCTCACCCAGGCGAGCGTGATCGGCGTGATCGCGATCGGAATGACCTTCGTGATCGCGACCGGCGGCATCGACCTGTCGGTCGGCTCGATGCTGGCGGCGGCCGGCGTCTTCGGCGGCATCCTCGTCGACCCCGAGGGCAGCACCTGGCTCTTCATCCTCGGGGCTGTCGGCTTCGCGACGTTGCTCGGAACGATCAACGCGACCTCGATCAGCTTCGGACGTGTCGTCCCCTTCATCGCGACCTTGGCGATGTTCTCGATAGCCAAGGGGTTAGCCCTGCTCTTCAACGACAAACAGCCTGTGGGGCTGCTCGATCTGAACGGTGGCTCGTTCGGCGACCCGGCGGTCTTCTCGCTGCTGTGGTTCGGGACCGGCCGGATCGCCGGCATCCCGGTCTCGGTCTTCGTGTTCCTCGGGATCACGATCGGCGGCTGGATCCTGCTCAACCGCACGAGCTACGGCCGCCATGTCGTCGCGGTGGGCGGCAACCGCGAGGCCGCTCGAATCGCAGGCGTACCCGTGCGCAAGGTGATCTTCAGCGTCTACGTGCTCTCCGGCTTTCTGGTCGGCATCGCGACGGTGCTGTTGTGCGCCCGCCTCGGCAGCGCCTCGCCGGTGAGCGGGAACCTTTACGAGCTCGATGCGATCGGCGCCGTCGTCATCGGCGGCACCAGCCTGATGGGCGGCCGGGCGACGATCGTCGGCACGTTCCTCGGCGTCCTCACCTTCGCGCTGATCTTCAGCCTGATGACCCAGCTCAACCTCTCGACCGAGGTCCAGCAGGTCACCAAGGGAGCGATCGTGCTTGGAGCCGTGCTGCTCCAGCGCCCGGAGGCTCGCTTCAAATGAGCCCCGGCGCCAACAACTTGCGCACCAAGACGTTTCAAACACCACAGGAGGAGAGGTACCCCAAATGTCGCTGAAGCGACTATTCATCTCGATCGCTACGGCGACAGTCGTGGCGGTCTTTATTGCCGCTTGCGGCGGTGACACCGAGACGACGACCGTTACCGCCTCGGGCACCGGCACGGAGGCCGGCGGCACCGATAGCGGCGGCGGCTCGGGCGAAACGGTTCGCATCGTCGCGAGCGTTCCGCCCACCGACCACGGCTGGCTCGGCGCGATCTCGAAGAACGCGCAGGCCGCGGCCGATCAGTACGACGACGTCGAGTTCGAGTTGCTCGAGGCCGCCGACGCCGACTCACAGGCTCAGCAGATCGAGCAGGTGATTTCGGATCCGCCGGACGCGCTGGTCGTACTGCCCCAGGACGGCGAGGCGTTGACGCCTGTCGCCCAGAAGGCCGAGGACGCGGGAATCCCGGTGATCAACGTCGATCGCCTGTTCTCCGAGCCCGACGCTGCGACGTCGACCATTCTCGGCGACAACTACCAGATCGGTGTGCTCGCGGCCGAGTACATCACCGAGGAGCTCGGCTGTGAGGGCAACGTGGTCGAAATCCAGGGCCTCGCCGGTATCTCGGTAACGACCGACCGGACCAAGGGCTTCGAGGACGAGCATCAACAAGCTCTGCCCGGATGGCGGAATCGAGATCATCGCCCAGCAGCCGGGTGACTTCAACCCGGACACGGGCCTCAAGGTGATGGAGAACATCCTCACCGCCGAGGACCGATCGACGCGGTGTACACGCACGACGATGACATGGCTCAGGGCGTCGTTCAGGCGATCCGCAACGCCGGCCGCGAGGACGAGATGTTCCTCACGGGCGTCGGTGGCTCGCAGGACGCGATGGACCAGATTGCAGAGGGCGGCCTCTACCGAGCGACGTTCCTCTACAACCCGAACATGGCGGCCTCCGCCGTCAACATGGCGCGTCTGATCGCCCTAGGCGAGGGCTTCGATCAGCTCGTGCCGCCGGAGGTCCCGCGTCAGGTCATCGTGCCCGCGGCGGTTGTCACGCAGGACAACGTCGAGGAGTACGAGCAGTACGCGTTCAACTAGGTCTCCTCTCACACCGGTCCGCCGGGCGCCCACCGCATCGGGCGCTCGGCGGGTGCCGGTGCCGTCAGGGTTCGTACCGTTGTCGCGGGACGGCTACCGATCGAGTGGTGAGTTAAGGGTCCTATAGACCCCATAAGTCACCACTCGACCGAGATCTGCAACCGCCACCCCTACCCAGCCAGTCCCGCCGGGCGGCCGTCAACTAGCGGTGCTTGATCTCCGCCGTCGCGTTGTTGCCGAGGCGCTGGCCTGAGATCACGACGTCGCCGAGCGCGTCGTCGATCGCATCGAGGGTGTCCTGCGAGAGCTCGATGCCCGAGGCCGCCGCGTTTGCGTGGACCTGCTCGGGGCGGGAGGCGCCGATGATCGCCGAGGCGAGCTCGGGCCGGCGCAGGGTCCAGGCCAGCGCGAGCTCGACCATGCGATCCCGGCCTCGTCGGCCACCGGCTTGCAGGCGCTGGACCGCCTCGAGCACCGGGTCCGCCATATAGCTCTTGATGAAGACGCTCATGTCGTCGCTCGACGCGCGCGAATCGTCCGGCGGCTCGGCGCCCGGCTCGTACTTGCCGCTGAGCACGCCCTGGGCGAGCGGCGACCAGACGATCTGCGAGATCCCGTTGTCGGCGCAGAGCGGAAAGACCTCGTCCTCGGGCGCGCGCCAGATCGCGTTGTACTGCGGCTGGGACGAGACGAACTTCGCGGCGCCCTCGACGTTCAGGCCGGCCTGGATTTGTTCGGGCGTCCACTCGCTGAAGCCGATGTAGCGCGCCTTGCCGGAGTTGACGACCTCGGTCAGCGCCTCCATCGTCTCCTCGATCGGCGTCTCGGAGTCGAAGCGGTGGCACTGGTAGAGGTCGACGTGGTCAGTCTGCAGGCGCTCGAGCGAGGCGTCGATCTGCTTGGCGATCTGCTCGGCCGAAAGACCCGAGTCGGTCTCGGACATCGGGAAGTAGACCTTGGTCGCGAGGATGTACGAATCGCGGTCGTAGTCGGAGAGGATCTCGCCCCACGCCGTCTCCGAGGCGCCGGTGCCGTAGACGTTGGCCGTGTCGAAGAAGTTGATCCCGGCGTCGAACGCGGCGCGGGTGCACGCCTCCGTCTGATCGCGCTCGATCCCGCCGGAGTAGGTCAGCCAGGAGCCGAGAGAGATCTCCGAGACCTCGAGGTCCGAATCACCGAGTCGTCGCAGCTTCATGTCGTCCTCCTAGTTGATGAACCGGTAGGCGCAGGCGTGGCACTTCGACCGCCCGAGCTCGACCTGGACGCCGCACAGATGGCACTTGCGGGTCGCGTAGTAGCGGTTGATGTAGACGCCGATCGACAGGACGAGCAAGATCGCGAACAGCAGTACGTAGATCGTCAGCGGGTCCAACGGGCTAGCCGCCCGACGCGACGGGTGAGTCGGTCGCCTGCTTGGCCGCCTCGACCAGTGCGACGACGTCGCGATCGCGGCCCTCGCGGATCAGCTCGATCGGATCGGGGTCGCCGTTGACGATCCCCTCGAAGAAGAGCTTTCGGTCCTGGTAGGTGGGGAGGTTGCCCTTCGCCCAGCCGCGTGCGTCGTTGAGGATCACGGCGAGGCGCGCGTAGGGCTCCCCGAATGACTCGGAGATCTCCGCCTTGATCCGCTTCGCCAGCGCGGGCGAGGCGCCGGCCGTTGAGATCGCGATCGCGAGCGGGCCGGTGCGGACGATCGCCGGCAGGATGAAGTTGCACAGCGAGGGAACGTCGACGACGTTGACGAGCATCGCCCGCCGCTCGGCGTCCTCGTAGACGGAGATGTTGACCTCGGTGTCGTTGGTCGCGGCGATCGCCATGAACTTGCCCTCGAGGTCCGCAGACTCATATGGGCGCTGCTCCCAGGTGATCGAGCCCTCGGCGGCGAGCGCGCGCAGCGCGTCGTTGGCCTCGGGGGCGACGAGCGTCACGTCGCCGTTGCAGGCGAGCACGCCCTCGACCTTCTCGAGGCCGATCTCGCCGCCGCCGACGACCAGGCAGTTACGGCCCTCGAGGCGCAGGCAGGCGATGTAAAAAGGCGTCTCGAGCATGCCCCGAACGCAGCTCTGATCGCAGATGCCGCGATGGTACTGACAGACGCACTCCTTGCCTGCGTATTGCTGGGCTGGCATCACATAGAGGTTAGTGACGGGCTACGCCCGTCCTCGTTCAGGCGTCCGGGGCCGTTCGAACCCCCTGCTACTCTCGCGCCGCTTGAGGCTGATCATCACCGAAAAGAACAACTCGGCGAAGAAAATCGCTGAGATCCTGTCGTCCGGCGAGGCGAAAGACGACGCTACGTACAAGGTTCCGTTCTACACGTGGAGCGATTCCGAGGGCGATCACATGACCGTCGGACTCAAGGGCCACGTGATGGGCGTCGCCTTCCCGGAGGGCTATTCGAACTGGCAGGAGACCGACCTCCACGACCTGATCGACGCCGAGCTCGTGCCCGAGCCGACCGACAAGAACGTCGTCAAGGCGGTGCGCAAGCTCTCCAAGGAAGCCGACGAGGTCGTGATCGCGACCGACTTCGACCGCGAGGGCGAGCTGATCGGGCTCGAGGCGCTGCAGCAGGCGCTGGACGCGAACCCGAAGATCACCTCGGTCGACATCTCGGAGCGCCCACCCGTCAAGCGGGCGCGCTACTCCGCACTAACTAAGGACGAGATCGAGCGCGCGTTCTCGAACCTCGACGAGCTCTCCTACGACCTCGCCGCCGCGCTTCGACCCGCCAGGACATCGACCTGATCTGGGGCGCGACGCTGACCCGCGCGGTCTCGCTCGCCAGCCGCCGCTTCGGCTCCAACTTCCTCTCGGTCGGCCGCGTCCAGAGCCCGACGCTCGCGCTGGTCGTCGAGCGCGAGCTCGAGCGCCGCGCCCACGTGCCGAAGCCGTTCTGGGAGCTCTTCGCCAACTTCGCCCATCCCGACGGGACCTTTGAGGCGCATCACTCCATCGACAAGTTCTGGGAGAAGGCCGAGGCCGAGGCCGCGCTCGCGGGCACCAAGAGCCCGGGCGTCGTCAAGGAGGTGAGCTCGCGTCGCAACACGCGCAAGCCGCCGACCCCGCTCAACACCACCGCCTTCACCACCGACGCCTCCAGCCGGCTCGGGATCACGCCGGCGGCCGCGATGCGGATCGCCGAGGACCTCTACATGGACGGGTTCATCTCCTATCCGCGTACCGACAACACCGTCTACCCGAAGTCGCTGAATACCAAGGAGCTGGTGCAGTCGCTCGTGCGGATCCCCGACTTCGAGGCTGCCAAGGGCCTGCTCGACAAGCCGCTCGAGGCGACCCGCGGCAAGAAGGAAACGACCGACCACCCGCCGATCTACCCGACGCAGGCGGTCTACCCAGGCGCGCTCGAGGGGCCGAAGAAGCGCGTCTACGAGCTGGTCGTGCGCCGCTTCCTGGCGACCTTCTCCGAGCCGATGATCACCGAGTCGACGCGCGCCGACATCGAGGCCGGTTCGGAGACCTACTTCGTGCGTGGCTCGGTTGTGGTCGACCCCGGCTTCGCCGCGATCTACACCTACGCGCGCTCTTCCGACGACGAGATCCCGGCCCTCGCGGAGGGCCAGTCGCTCGATATCGAGGGCGAACCGTGGATCGTCGACAAGGAGACGCAACCGCCGTCGCGGATCAGCCAGGGCAAGCTGATCGAGCTGATGGAGGAGCGCGGCCTCGGCACCAAGGCCACGCGCGCCGACATCATCCAGAAGCTCTACGACCGCGGCTACGTCTACCGCAATCCGCCCGAGCCTTCGGAGACCGGGATCGCGATGTACAAGGCGTTCCACGAGTACGTCCCGAAGATGGCGACGCCGGAGATGACCGCCGAGCTCGAGGCCGACATGGACAAGATCGCGGCGGGCGAGACCTCGAAGGACGAGGTCGTGCGGATCAGCCGCGAGATGCTGCATCCGACGATCACCGACCTCGAGGAAAAGCGCGAGGACTTCGCCAAGCAGATCTGGGAGGGCATGGATGAGGACAAGTTCCTCGGCCCGTGCAAGGTTTGCGAGGAGGCCGGGCGCAAGCGCGAGAACGGCGAACCGAACCGCCTGCGGATCATCGACCTCAAGGGCGGCAAGCGCATGTATGGCTGCGAGGGCTGGATCCGGCCGCCGGCCGTCGAGGAGGGTCAGGAACCGCCACCGCAGAACCCCGATTCCTGCCCGGTCAGCGGTCCGCTGCCCGGCCGCTTCTACGAGCTCTGGCGCCTCGAGGAGGTCTGCTCGGTCTGTGGCGAGCGCCCGCGCCTGACCGTGAAGAAGCGCGGTCCCGGCCGCCCCTGGAAGCTCTGCCTCAACGACGACTGCCCGACGATGGTCGAGATGCGCGAAAAGCGCGCCGAGCGCGAGGCCGCCAAGGAAGCCGCTGCGGCAGCAAAGGCAGCCGGCGAGCCGCCGCCCGCCGACTCCGATGGCGACGCGAAGGCTCCGGCCAAGCGCGGCGGCAGGCGAGGGCCAAAGAAGCCCGCGCCGACCACGGCTCGCACCAAACGGGCCAAGTCCAAGACTTAGTCTCGCCGAGTGTTCATCACCCTCGAGGGCATCGACCGCTCCGGCAAGTCCACGCAGGCCGCGATGCTGGCCGAGGCGCTCGGCCCGACACGTTGCTCTTGCGAGAGCCTGGCGGGACGGACGCGGGTGAGCGCATACGCGCCCTGCTCAAGGATCCCGAGCTCGAGCTCGCAGCCGGCGCCGAGTTGCTGCTCTTCAACGCAGCTCGCGCCCAGCTGGCGGTCGAGGTGATCGCTCCCGCTCGCGAGGCGGGCACCGATGTGGTGTGCGACCGCTACATCGACTCGACCGTCGCCTACCAGGGAGTCGCCCGCGGACTCGGAGTTGAGTTGGTCGAACAGCTCAACGGCCTCGTGATCGGCGAATGCATTCCGGATCTGACGCTGTTGCTTCGAATCGATCCCAACGGCGCGGCCGCCCGCCGCAGCGACGGCGACGACCGGTTCGAGCGTGAGGGGATCGAGTTTCAGCGCGAGGTCGCCGCCGCATACGACGAGCTTGCGAGGCGCCACCCGGAGCGCATCACCGTGATCGACGCGCAGGGCGATGCGGACGAGATTGCGGCTGAGATCCGCGCGCTGGTCGAGGCCCGCCGATGACAACCGCGATCGAGGAGGCGACCTCCAACCAGCCGTCGGCTCGGGTCGCGCTGGGCGCAGCGATCACAGCGCCGTTTCACGCTTATCTGCTCGTCGGGCCGCCGGGTGCCGGTAAGGCAGCGGCTGCCCGCGCGCTCGCGGCCGAGCTGCTCGCCGAGGGCGCCGACGACCCCGACGACACGCGCCGGCGGGTGCTCGCCGATCCGTCCCCGCACCCGGACCTCGTCTGGCTGCGACCGCGCGGAACGCAACACCTGGTCGAGGACGTGCGCGAGCGGGTGATCGGCCAGGTCGCCTATCGCCCGTTCGAGGCCGACCGTCGGGTCTTCGTGATCGAGGCGGCGGATGCCATGGCTGAGGAGAGCCAGAACGCCCTGCTGAAGACGCTCGAAGAGCCGCCTGCCTTCGCTCACTTGATCCTCGTCAGCAACGAGCCCGAGGCCTTGCTCGAGACGGTTCGATCGCGCTGTCGCGAGGTTGTCTTCGCCCGACTCGGGCCCGACGCGGTCGAGGAGCTTCTCGACGAGCACCCGCCGGGTCCCGAGCGGACCGCTGCCGCCCGACTCGCCGGCGGCGACGTCTCACGCGCGCGATTTCTGCTGACCGAGGAGGGACAGGCGCTGCGGGAGGCCGTCGAGGCGGTCGCGGTTGCGGCTCGCTCCGGCGAGCTCGCCGGTTCACCCTGGCAGGCGATCGCCGCCGCGGCCGACGCCGCCGCCGAAGCCGACGCCGCGGCCGTCCGCGCCCGCTTCGAGGAATCCGAGGCCGATGAGGCCGAGCGCACCGGCCCGGCCGCGCGTCGTCGCGCGCGCGAGGCCGAGGAGACGGCCAAGCGAGCATCGCGATGGGCGCGCACGGAAACGCTCGACCTCGGCCTGGCGCTGCTGGGCGCGTGGATGCGCGACCTGACCGCGGTCGGGGAGGGGGCATCGGAGCTCGCTCTCAACGCAGACCGGATCGAGCTGCTCGAGAGCATCGGCGCCGGCATCGACGCCCGCCGTGCGCGCCGCGCCGGCGAGCTGGTTCTGGACACCCGCCGCCGTCTCGAGGTCAACGTTTCCGAGACGCTGGCGCTGGAGGCGCTCGTCTTCCGTATCGAGTACCTGCTGACCCAGGGTTGAAGGACGATCCTTCGGACCTCGTGCGGTGTTGGAGCAGTCAATGCGCATCGTCTTCTGTCTTCTTGCATTCGCCATAGCCGGCGCCCTCGCGGCCGTCGCCGAAGCGGTGGTCGAGCATCCCGACGTCTCGTACGACATCGACTCGCCGCCACTCGACCCCGGGCTGAACGCCGTCGACATCTACACGCCAGAAGGTGCCTCGGGGACCGACGCACGGCCGGTTGTCGTCTACGTCCACGGCGGAGGCTGGCGGATCGGAGACAAGTCGAACTCAATTGACAGCAAGGTCGCCCTCTTCACCGGCGCTGGCTACGTCTTCGCGAGTGTCAACTATCGGCTGTCTCCGACCGACCCGTCCACGCTCGACCCGGCGCGACTCCGCTTTCCGGACCACCCCCACGACGTCGGCGAGGCAATCGGATGGATCTCCAAGAACGTGGCGCGCTACGGGGGTGACCCAACGAGGATTCTCCTGGTCGGCCACTCGGCCGGTGCGCACCTTGTATCGCTAGTCGCCACCGATCACTCGTACGTGGACGCCTACGGCGTTCAACCGTGGCAGCTGATCGGGGCGGTTTCGCTCGATACCGACGCGTTCGACGTTGCGGACCGGATCGGCGAGCTCGACGAGTCGGACCGGTCGCTCTTCTACAACGCATTTGGGAGCCCGTCGGAAGAGTCCGCCGATCCGCGTTGGGCAGCGGCCTCGCCGGTCCGCTGGGCCGATGCGAACGACCCGCGTCAGCTGCTGGTGACGCAGGCCAGGAGCGCCAACCGGATCGCCGACAACCAGCGGATGGCGAGTGAGCTCGGCCAGGACCCGGCCGGAGTCTTTCTCGCTCCCTACAACCATGAGGGCATCAACGACGCCGTCGGCTCACCAACGGACAGCGCCGGTGAAACGGCCGCAATCATGGGTTTCTTCGCCGCGCGCGTCAAGGCCGCGAAGGATCCCGTGGCGAAGCTTCGGGCCCATCCGCCAGCTCTGGTTCGCACGCAGAGCGGGCACGCGACAGTCGAGTTCGAGCTTCATTCGCGCAGCAACGGCGCGCGTTTCGAATGCCGCCTCGACTCCCGCAAGCTCAGGCACTGCCCGAGCCAGCGCAAGGTCGTCGCGGACCGCGGTCGGCACACGTTTCGCTACCGCGCGATCGCCCCGAGCGGGCGGCCCGGCGTGACCGAGGTCTTTCGCTTCCGCGTCACCGGGTGATAATCAGCGTCAATGGCGCGAACCCGTCCAAAATCGGTCAGGCGTCGTCCGTTCGGTGTTCGGCTCTACCTCGCCCTCGCTTTTGCCTCGGTCGCGCTGATCACGGCAGGGCTCGCGTACCTGCTCGTCTCCGACACCGGTGAGCAGGCGGCCGATGAGGACCTGACCCAGCTCGCGGTCGGGCGCACGGTCGGCCTTGCTGACGAGATTGGCAACCGGCCGCCGCGAAATGCCGCGGCGACCCTCGCCGGGATCACCGAGCAGGGGTATTCGGCCTGGGTCTTCAATCGCGACGCGCAGCTCAAGACCGAGCGGCGCTCGCACGGGGTGGAGCTGCTCGCCGTACCGGGCGCTCGGCGCGCCGTGCAGTCGGCGTTGATCGGCAGTCGTTACGTCGAGGACTTTCCCGGCGGCGTGACCGTAGTGGCCGTGCCAATTCTCCGCGAGGGTGCGATCGACGGCGCAATCCTCGGCCGCTCGTTCCGCCCGCCCGACGTGCAGGCGGCCATCGGCGAGCTGCGGCGCTCACGACTGACCGCACTCGGGGTGGCCGTCCTCGTCGCGGTGCTGATCTCGTTCCTCACGGCAAGCGCGATCACCTCGCGCATCAAGCGCCTGGCCGACAGCGCCGCACGAATCAGCGAGGGTGAGCTGGACGAGCCGCTCGAAGGAACCGGCGGGCGTGACGAGATCACCGACCTTGGGCGCGCGCTCGAGACGATGCGCGGCGCGCTGCGCCAGACCTTCAGCGCCCTGCGTGAGGAGCGCGACCGTCTCTCGGCAATCTTCGAGGCCCTGTCCGACGCGGTCATGGTCGTCTCGCCCGACGGTGAGGTGCGTTATTCGAACGCGGCGGCGCGAACGCTGATCGACTCCGACGGGCGTGCGATCGACGCCCTGCGACCCTGGCTGCGCCGCGCCGCGATCAGGGCGGTGGTGGAGAACGACGCCTTGCGAATCGGCGAGGAGGTCTACTCGCTCAACGCACGCCTGCTGCCGGCCGAGGGCGCCGTGCTCGCCGTCGTGCGCGACCGCAGCGAGGAGCTTCGCCGCGAGGTGGCCGAACGCGATTTCGTCTCGAACGCGGCGCACGAGCTGCGCAACCCGATCGCTGGGATCTCTGGCGCGGTGGAGGTTCTGCGCGCCGGCGCAAAGGACGATCCGATCGCCCGCGACCACTTCCTCGGCCGCCTGTCCGAGGACTCCGAGCGGATCAGCCGCCTGACCGAGTCGCTGCTCACGCTGGCACGGATGGAAGCGGTGGGCGAGGGCGGCGCTGAAGCTCTCGACGTCGCGCTGGTGATCGAGGAGGCGACCGAGGCGGTCGCGGTTCCCGAGGGGATCGACGTGATGGTCGAGTACTCGGGCGAGCCGTCGGCGCGCGGTGACCGCGTTCTGCTGCGCCAGGTCCTGATCGGCCTGCTCACCAACGCGTTCAAGCACACGCCGCCTCCCGGCCGGGTCGAGATCCGCGCCGACCAGATCGACGGCGAGGTGCGGATCTCGGTTGCCGACACCGGCGTCGGGATCTCGCCCGAGGACATCGACCGGATCTTCGAGCGCTTCTACCGCGGCACGGGCTCGCTCGAGAAGGAGGGCTTCGGCCTCGGCCTCTCGATCGCGCGCCGGATGGTTGACGTGATGGGCGGAGAGATCGACGTCCAGTCCACCGAGGGCAGGGGCGCGACCTTCACCGTCCGTCTGCGTGCGGCGCAACCGGCATCTACTCCAGTAGCGTGACGACGCCTGATGGACCGGATTCTCATAGCTGACGACGAGCCCTCTGTGCGGGAGGCCGTCGCCTACGCGCTCGGCCAGGAGGGTTTCGACGTCACGCTTGCGGTCGACGGCGAGGACGCCGACGCCAAGCTCGGTGGCACCGACCCCGGCTTCGACCTGCTGATCCTCGACATCATGATGCCGGGGCGCAGCGGTCTCGACATCTGCCGCGACGTCCGCGCCCGCAGCCCGGTGCCGATCATCCTGCTGACCGCGAAGGACCAGGAGGTCGACAAGGTCGTCGGGCTCGAGGTCGGCGCCGACGACTACGTCACCAAGCCCTTCTCCGTCCGCGAGCTCATCGGCCGTGTGCGCGCCCAGCTACGCCGCCGCGACCTCGACCGCACCAGCTCGGTCACCGAGGCGAAGACGATTGAGGCAGGCGCCGTGCGAATCGACCTCGCTCGCCACCTCGTCTCGATCCGCGGCGAACCGGCCAACCTCACCCGCTCCGAGTTTCAGGTCCTGCGCCTGCTCGCCGAGCGCCCTGGCCAGGTCTTCAGCCGTCGCGAGATCATGGAAGAGCTCTGGCAGACGGAGTTCTCCGGCGACGTTCGCGCGTGCGACGTCCACATCTCCAACCTGCGCCAGAAGGTCGAACACGACCCCCAGGATCCCGAGCTCGTGCTGACGGTGCGCGGGGTCGGATACAAGCTCGCCGAGGGCTAGCGCGTGGAATGGGGAAGGACCGCCTCGGCGGCCTCCTCTGGCGTGAAGTCCGGATAGAGGTTCCGGATCACCACTACGGCCACCAAGCCGCCAACTAGCTGAGCGACGATGAACGCGGGAACCGCTGCGGGCGCGATGCCGGCAAAGGTGTCCGAGAAGATGCGGCCGATGGTGATCGCCGGATTGGCAAAGCTCGTCGAGCTCGTGAAGAAGTAGGCCGCGCCGATGTAGGCACCCACCGCGGCGGGCGCGAACGAGGTGCGGTGCGTCCGCACCAGCGAGAAGATGACCAGGAGCAACCCGAGCGTCGCGATGACCTCCGAGAACAGGTGCGCATCGGAGGCGCGATTGGTCTCGGAGATGCTGACCGCGGCCAGATCGAACATCACGTTCGCGGCGATCGCGCCGGCGATGCAACCGAGGACCTGGGCGGGGATGTAGGCGAACGCCTGTCGCCAGCTCAGCCCGCCGAACCAGGCGTCCACCAACGAGACGACCGGGTTGAAATGCGCGCCCGAGATCGGGCCGAACATGAGGATGAACGCGAACAGCCCCGCCGCGGTCGCGGCCGCGTTCTCGAGCAATTGCAGGCCGGTGTCGCCGGGCGAGAGTTGCTGCGCGGCAATGCCGGAACCGACGACAGTCGCGGCGAGAAACGCCGAGCCGAGGAACTCGGCGAGAAGCCTACGTTGCAACGCCGAGCTCGTCCATGAGAGTCCTCACCCGGCCTTCAATCTCGTCGCGAATGGCGCGCACGCTCTCGAGGTCGCGACCGGACGGGTCCTCGAGATCCCAGTCCTCGTAGCGCTTACCGGGAAAGATCGGGCACGCGTCGCCGCAGCCCATGGTGATCACCGCGTCAGCCTCACGCACCGCATCGGTGGTGAGCAGCTTGGGGAGCTCCTCGTGGATGTCGACGCCAACCTCGGCCATCGCCTCGACCGCCGCCGGATTGATCTCATCCGCGGGGTCGGAGCCCGCGGATCGAACCGCGACACGGTCGCCCGCGAGCTTTGTCGCGAGCCCGGCGGCCATCTGCGAGCGACCCGCGTTGTGGACGCAGACGAAGAGGACGGAGGGGCGGTCATCGGACATGCGCGCAGCCTAATCCATTGACAAACGTCATTTCAATAGATATATGTATATAGATGCCTGTCGATCTGGAACTGGCCCCGAAACAGAAGCGAGCCAAGGGCGAGCCCTGCTGCGCACCGGTGGTCTATCCCGACATCGAGCGCGATCACGCCGAGCGGATGGCCGAGGTCGCAAAGGCCCTCGGCGATCCCGTGCGGATGCAGCTCGTCGACGTGCTGCGAAAGCACGCCGGCAAGGTATGCGTCTGCGAGCTCGTGCCCCTTTTCGACCTCTCGCAGCCCACCGTCTCGCACCACCTCAAGAAGTTGCGCGACGCTGGCATCGTCGGCTCTGAACGCCAGGGCCTGTGGGCTTACTACTACGTCAAACCTGAGGCGCTGAAGGAGCTGAGTGCATGGCTGAGCTAGAGGCGGTCGATATCCGTGAGGCCGTCCGCGAACGGTATGCGGCGGCAGCCGTCGCGGCGAGCACCGGCTCGTCGGGATGCTGTGGGAGTGAGGCGGTGATCACCGACGATCAGCGCGACGTCTTCGGCCCCGGCCTCTACGAAAACGCTGAGCGGGACGCGCTTCCCGACGCCGCTCAACTGGCGTCCTTGGGCTGCGGCAACCCGACCGCCGTCGCCGATCTCCATGAGGGGGAGACCGTGCTGGACCTCGGCTCCGGCGGTGGCATAGACGTCCTGCTCTCGGCTCGCCGTGTGGGTCCGACGGGGAAGGCGTACGGCCTCGACATGACCGACGAGATGCTTGAGCTCGCCCGGCGAAACCAGGCCGAGGCGGGAGTCGAGAACGTCGAGTTCGTCAAGGGCACGATCGAGGACCTCCCGTTGCCCGACGACTCGATCGACGTGATCATCTCCAACTGCGTGATCAACCTCTCCGGCGACAAGCCGCGCGTTTTCCGAGAAGCGGCCCGCGTCCTTCGGCCCGGCGGCCGCTTCGCCATCAGCGACGTCGTCGCCGACCCGGATATGGACGAGGCGACGCGGCAGGACATGCAGCAGTGGACCGGTTGCATCGCCGGCGCACTGACTCACGCGGACTTCGAGCGCGAACTCACAGCGGCGGGGTTCGAGGATGTCGAGATCCGAGAGACGCACCGTGTCCACGAACACGCTGCGTCGGCGATCATCCGCGCGCGGCTCGGTCGATGACCACCGCCGAGATCCAGCTCAACGATCCGCAGACGCTCTACCGGCGCTGGGAGGACTCGCAGTGGAACCCGTTCGAGGTCGACCTGGACCGCGACCGCGAGCAGTGGGGCTCCATGGAGGCCGCCGACAAGGACCTCATCTATTGGGCGCTCTCGTCGCTGATGGTCGCCGAGGAGCGGATCACGACGAAGTTCTCCGGCCTCGTCGGTGCCCATGGGAGTGAGGAGGAGGCAACGTTCCTGTCGACCCAGCAGGTCGACGAGGCGCGCCACATGCAGTTCTACGCGCGCTATCGCGACGATGTGGTCGGCGAGCCGGCGGTCATCGCCGCGCATGTCGAGCGTGCGCGCGAGCAGGTCTCGCCGGCGTTTCGCGCGATCTTCGACGAGGCGCTGGTGGAGGCGCACGAGAAGCTCGTCGCCGCCCCCGACGACCTCACGGCGAAGATCCGCTTCGTGACGCTCTACCACCTGATCCTCGAGGGAACGCTCGGCCTCACCTCGTTTCGCTTCATCACCCAGTACCTCGATGGCGAGGGCCTGCTGCCCGGGTTTGTCGACGGCTACTCGAAGATCCACCACGACGAGACTCGTCACATCGGCTACGGCGTTTGGTTTCTGCGCGAGGAGGTTCGAAGGGACGCCGCGGCCGCCGACACGATCCGCGGCACCCTCGGCGATCTCCTTCCCTTGGTCGCCGAGTCGCTGACGCCGCCC